>JAAXJX010000015.1:3905-58174 GCA_012269595.1 Planctomycetia bacterium
GACGACGGCTGCACCACCCCGAACTTCAGCTCCAAGGTGATAATCCCCGTGACCGCAGGAAGTTCCTACTACGTGCAGGTCGGTGGATGGAATGGTGCCACCGGTACTTCCGATCTGAACATCACTGAGACCCCCGCAGGTCCGACGACCGAGACGAACTGCACCGACGGACTCGATGATGACGGCGACACCCTCGTCGACTGTGACGACCCGGACTGCGCTGCCGATCCGGCCTGTGCCGCTCCGGCAACCGAGACCAACTGCACCGACGGACTCGATGACGACGGTGACACCCTCGTCGACTGTGACGACCCGGATTGCTCCGCCGATCCGGCTTGTGCCGCTCCTGGTGTGCCTGGTGACACCTGCGCCGATGCAATTGCCATCGGTGAAGGCTCCACTCCCTTCGATAACAGTTCTTCCGTGTCAGACGGTCCGAGTGACTGTGACTCCAACATGGGCGCCGACATGTGGTTCCTTTACACCGCCACCGCGACCGGTGACGCCACCATCGAGACCTGCGGAACCGCAGGAACCCTCGATGACAGTGTCCTGATCGTCTACGACAGCGCTGCCTGCCCCCAGGCTGGCGACGCCTGTCTTGCTTCCGATGATGACGGCTGCACCACCCCGAACTTCAGTTCGACAGTGACGATCCCGGTGACCGCCGGTGACTCCTACTACGTGCAGGTGGGTGGTTGGAACGGTGCCACCGGTACTTCCGACCTGAACATCTCCGTTGCATTGCCGAACGACGAGTGTGCCACTGCCACCGCCGTGACCGGCGACGGCGTGCACCCCTTCGACAACACCCTGAGCCTGGTCGATGGACCGAACGACGCCGACGCCAACATGGCCGCCGACGTCTGGTTCCTCTACACCGCCACCGTTGACGGCAGCGCCAACATCGGCACCTGCCTTGCGGGTGGCAGCCTCGATGACACCGTGCTGATCGTCTACGACGGTGCAGCCTGCCCCGTGGCCGGTGATCTTGGACTCGCTTCCAACGACGATGGCTGTGCGAACACCGCCGGTGGATCCGCCTTCATGTCGACTGTCGACATTCCGGTGACCCCGGGTGCCCAGTTCTACATTCAGGTCGGTGGTTGGAACGGTGCAACCGGTTCTTCCGCCCTCACGATCACCGAGACCGGTGCCGGCAATCCTGAGGATTGCGCCACCCCCGGTGACGAGGATCTGGATGGTCTGGCTGACTGTGACGACCCCGATTGTGCAGCCGAGCCTCAGTGCCAGGCTCCTGCCGGTGACGAGTGCGCCACTGCCGTGGCCGTTGGAGAAGGTTCCTTTGCCTTCGACAACACCAACTCCGCAGTGGACGGACCGAATGACTGTGACACCAACATGGCGGCTGACGTGTGGTTCGCCTACACCGCCACCATCTCCGGTGACGCCACCATCGAGACTTGCGGAACCGCAGGAACCCTCGATGACAGCGTGCTGATTGTTTACGACGGCGCAGCCTGCCCCGTCGCTGGTGACCCCTGCCTCGCGTCTGACGATGACGGCTGCACCGACCCGAACTTCAGCTCCACCGTCTCCATGCCGGTGACCGCCGGTACCACTTACCTCGTTCAGGTGGGTGGCTGGAATGGTGCTCTCGGTACTTCCGATCTCAACATCAGCGTGACGATCCCGGGAGACACCTGCGACACTGCGATCGCCGTTGCTCCGGGTTCGACTCCTGTGGACAACTCCGCTCAGGCCGCTGACGGCCCGAGTGACTGTGACTCCAACATGGCCGCCGACATGTGGTACTCCTACACCGCCACATTGACCGGTGACGCCACCATCGAGACCTGCGGTTCTGCAGGAACCCTCGATGACACCGTGTTGATCGTCTACGACGGTGCCGCTTGCCCCGTCGCCGGTGACCCCTGTCTCGCATCTGACGACGACGGCTGCACCGACCCCAACTTCAGTTCCACGGTGACGATCCCGGTCGTCTCCGGTAACACCTACCTCATTCAGGTCGGTGGCTGGAATGGAGCTCAGGGAACGACCGATCTGACCATCACCGAGACCGCCGGCAACGCCGAGACGATCTGTGATGACGGACTGGACGACGACGGTGACACCCTGATCGACTGTGACGACCCGGACTGCGCCAACGATTTCGTTTGCCAGGCCTGTCCTGACTTCGGATCCAACAGCGTTGATCCTGCGGATGCCTCCACGGCTGTGGCGGCTTGTGCAGACGGCAGTGGATTCCACACCGATAACGAGTACTTGCGCATTTACCCGACCACCAACGCCATCGTGAACTGCCCGAACGGTGTTCGCGTGCTCGGAGTCGAGTTCGGAATTGCCGCTGCTACCGAAGGTAGCGGAGCCGGTAGCCAGCCTGCCGAAATCCGCATTTACCGCGCACCGGGCAGCTCTCTGGCCAACGATCCGTTCACCCCGCGTGAACTGCTTCACACCGAACCGCTGACCATCGCTGACGGTACGGCCGGCGTGCAGACCGTGACCTTTGCTGAGCCGGTCGCCCTGTATGCTGACGATGTCCTGATCCCGGCCTTCTTCATGCCGGAAGGTCAGACCACTGGCAGCATCATGCGCATGGGTGGTAACGGTGAGGTTGCACCTTCCTTCATCATCGCCGGTGCCTGCGGTATCGGTTCTCCTACTCCGATGAGTGCTCTCGGCGTCGCCACCTTCCCGCTTCTGAACGTCATTCTTGACGACCAGGGTCTGGGACAGCCTCCGGCTCCGGGCGACACCTGTGGCCCCAGTGCTATTGCGGTGGGCGAGGGTTCACACCCCGTCGACAACACCGTCTCTGTTACTGACGGTCCGAACGACTGTGACACCAACATGGCCGCTGACATGTGGTACCTGTACACCGCAACGGTGACCGGAACCGCCTCGCTCAACACCTGTGAAGCCGGGCGCTCCCTCGACGACACCGTGCTGATCGTCTACGACGGCGCTGCCTGCCCGCAAGCCGGCGATGCCTGTCTGGCCTCCAGTGATGACGACTGTGCCAATGTGGCCGGTGGTGCTGCCTTCATGTCTGAAGTGACCCTTGAGGTGACCGCAGGCGACACTTACTACGTTCAGGTCGGTGGTTGGAACGGTGCAACCGGTGACACCACCCTGAACATCGAAGTCACTCCCGATCCGCCGGTGCTGAACGAGATTCGCATCGACCAGCCGGGTCCTGACAACGACGAGTTCATCGAGCTCGCTGGTTTCCCCCAGTCTCTCGATGGCATGTGGCTGATCACCATCGGTGACGGTACCGGTGCTTCCGGTGTCGTCGAGTCGATCGTCGACCTGACCGGTTCCGCCATTGGTGCCTCCGGTTACTTCGTCGTCGCTGAATCCGCCTTCACCCTGGGTACCGCCGACTTGACGGCCACCCTCGGTTTCGAGAACAGTGACAACGTCACCCACCTGCTGGTGACCGACTACGACGACGTGACTGCACCGCTGCAGACCGACCTCGACACCGATGACGACGGAGTTCTCGACCTTGAGCCGTGGACTTCAATCGTCGACTGTATTGCCATGCTTGAGAACGCCATCGATCCGGCCACCGGCCAGACCAGTGGCGGAGAGCTGGTTTACTGCGCCAACACCGTTGGCCCCGACGGCACCTTCGTCCCCGGCCACGTTGAGCGTTGCCCGGACACTTCCGGTCCTTGGGCCGTGGGCACCTTTGACCACACCCTTCTGGCCGATTCTCCGGGTGCCAGCAACCTCTGTCTGACGCCTCCGGGCAACGACGAGTGTCTCGATGCCTTCGTTGCAGTGGACGGCGCCAACGCCGTTGCCAACGCTTCGGCAACCGAGAGCGCCGAGCCCTGGGACGTCGATGACGGCTCCGGCGGCTGTGCTGGCGGACCGAATGGTGGACTGTCCAATGACGTCTGGTACACCTACACCGCTGCCGCTGACGGTACGATCGTGGTGGACACCTGTGACCTGATCAACTTCGACTCCAACGTCGGCGTTTACTCCGGTGACTGCTCTGCCCTCGTGACCCTCGGTGGATCCTGTGACACTGCCGGTTGCGGTGGCTTCACCGGAACGACGGCTCCGATTGCCGTCAATGCGGGTGAGACCTACATCATTCGTATCGGTACCTGGCAGAGTGACCCCGGTGGTGAGGGAACCTTCAACATCAACTTCACCGCTGCCGGTGACGAGTGCGATACCGCTCTCATGGCCATGGAAGGCGACAACGCCATCGACACGACCCTGTTCACGGACAGTGCCGACGCCGTCGATGCCAGCGTCTGCGATCCTGGCTCCTTCGGACAGATGCTGCAGGACGGCTGGTGGACCTACACCGCGCCGATCGACGGCACCCTGACCGTTTCGACCTGTGACACCATCGACTTCGACAGTGACATCGCCCTTTACTCGGGTGACTGCACCGCTCTGACCCAGATCGCCTGTGGTGGTGACTCTGCTGGTTGCGGCGGGTTCACGACGACTGTTGAGACTGCGGTTTCCGCAGGTGACACGGTTCTGATCCGCATTGGTGGCTGGGGCGCAGGTGAAGCAGGAACTGGTACCTTTAGTGCCACGACTGCTCCGCTGGCTGTTGCTCCGACCGCTAGTGCCACGGCAACCTACCTTGATCTTGCGGGTGGAGCGGTGACCGGCGACGCCTTCGCCAACTTCCTCAACATCCAGATCGACGATGCCTCCGACAACGGTGGAGACGCTGCTGCCACTTACACCATCGAGCTGCAGGGATCGGGCCTTCCGGCCGAGACCTTCACCGTGGGTGCGGCCAACAACTCCCCCTACACCGTGGGTATCTCTGCACCGGCCAACCTCGGTGACGACCTTCTGGGCGTCGTCGTGACCCCGGTGATCACCGTGACCAACCTGGTCGGTTCCGACACGATCACTCTCGATACCGTGACGATTTACGGTGTCGGTGACTCGAACGGTAACCTGGCTTCGGGTGGATCCGCTTCCGCACTGGAAGACATCCTCTACCTGCTCGCCTACCAGTACCAGGGTGGCCCGGCCACTCCGTGTGAGCGTGTGAATGACATCAACAACGATGGCAGCGCTGACCTGGGTGACGTGATCTACGGCCTGTACTACCTCTTCCAGGGTGGTGCGCCTCCGATCGCCGGCACCAGCATCGACTGTGCTCTGTAAGATCCACAGTTGATCCTTTGCCGAAGTGCCCCGGAGAGTTCTTCTCTCCGGGGCACTTTTTTTTGTGTACAAATTAATAGCGTGATCGGGTGTGAATTCAGATCACAGAAGAGCGGTGACTAACGTGGCTCAAGAAGAAGCCAACCCCGCTCGATATCGATATCGAGTCGGAAGTTTGAAAGAAAGTCGAGGCCCAACAGGCCGACGCCGGGCTGCCCAGGAAGATCCAGCACCGTTGCCTGGATTCCAGAGACCACTGCGCCATCCAGATTGAGTGCTGGCAACTCCACGACCGGCGCCATGAACTCGTCACTGGCGGTACGAATACGTCTTTGCTGGGTACGTCCGTCGAGGGTGATCCCCAACTGCTGGATGACAGAGTGCGGGATCGTCGTCGAGGTCGCCCCGGTATCGACGAGAAAATCGACCGGCAGATTTCCCACCTGTGCAGTCGCTTCGATCACGGGAGAACCGGGAGTAAAGCGAACGAGAATCCGACCCTCGATGGATCTTTCCGCTTTCAATCGCTTGAGCAAACTGTCTCTGAATGGAATCAGATCCGCTTTCAGGACCGGCGGTTCCAGCGCAACCTCGGCCGCAGTCAGCTCACCATTGTCGAGAAGCCGCTCCCCATCGAGGAGCCTCAGAGTGTCATTCCCCGGGTAGCGAATTCTCCCCTGCTCGATCCACTGATGCGCCAGCTCCTGATCCCCTGCTTTTCGGTAAGCCTCGATCCCGGCTACCCATAACTCCGCCAGGAGATCTTCCAGATCCTTCAATGCCTGTGGCTGAGCCTCTGCAAAAACCAGATCACTGGTCGTATCGATCGCGAGCCTCAAGCTGTCGATGTCACCTGACTCCAGAGCCAGGGCCATCCAGATGCGAGTCGTCAGGGGGTCCTGCAACCAGCGCAGAGAGTCGGCAGAGATCCCCCAAAAGTAGTTCAGGGGATCTCTTCCAAGGCCATTGGAAAGCCGATCGCGAACATTGACCAGCAGCGAATCCCGGTCGTAGATCTGGGGTATCTCCTCTTCGCTCAGACGAAGGGGCCGGATACGGGCGATGTCGAGGAGGGACAGCGCCGGAAGATCTTCCAAATCGTTGTCAAAGATCTGTCGATATCCTTCCACCACTCCCCCCGCAAATTCCGATTGCTGGAAATCTGCCAGCGTGGCGATCTCCGACAACTCATCACCAGGAGGACCATTCCAGAGCCACGCCCCGGCCAATCCCTGACCTCCGGCGGATTCACTGGATCTCTCGTCAGGCAGTAACCAGCCGACCACAGCTCCATCCTGAACCAGCACTTCTGCAGTGGAGACAGGTTCAGGGATATGGAGAAACGACCCCACCACCTTCCAACCGGATTGGGGCAGCCATTCACGGGTCGCGCCATCGGGCTCGATCCCCCATGTCTGCATTTCAGGATCGTAGGCCGCCAGCGGAAGGGATGCAGCAGAGTCGGCGGGTTCTACCTTCCACAATCCCACAGGATCGCCGATGCGGTAGAAGCCGGAACGAATCTGACCGGAGCCAGGTCTTCCCTTTCGGAAGACGATCTCAGCGGCTCCGAGAAGGTCTTTCCTTGGGAGTGCGACCCAGCCTTCCGCAGAGATGGCCCCGGCGCTGACCCCCAGAGAAAGCCCTGCGGGGTCCTGCATCTGCAACCAGCCCCAACGGGCCCGACTTCCGCTGTTGACTCCGAATGTCTCCTGAGGTTCATCGAACTCCAGAAGTGCCGGGTCAGGGTCCGTCTCGGGGGATTGAAAGCGTGGTCGAGCAGGGTTCTGTTTACGATTCGGTTCCGCGGGTGGAAGAACTGAAGGAGCTTCTGGCTCTTCCTCCAACAAGGATGGAAGCCACAGCCAGGCGGCCACCCCCAATGGAAGAGTCCACGGTAGCCAACTCCAGCGACCTGCAGGATTTTTGGAGTGCTGTCCAATCCCCTCCATCGGCTGACCACACTGGTTACAGTGCAGGGCCTCCGGCTCGTTGAAACTGTCACAACTGGGGCACTGTGGACGCATTCCCGCCGCTCCATTCAGAGGAGATGGTAACAGAAGCGCCGGCAAGGTTCACGATCTCCCTGTCGGAGTGAGGGGAACCCTTGCCCACCTTCCATCCCCTGCCTATCCTCGCCTAGGGAAGGAACTCCCGTGACCATCAAAATCGGTACCCCCATCAATGAAGATCCCGAATCCGGCGAGCGCAAAGCCGCGATGCAGAGCCTCCTCGACCGGGTCAGGAGCGACCTCGAGCGCATTCGTTCCGGAGGATCTGAATCCGCAGTCGAACGTCATACCTCTCGCGGCAAGCTCTTTGTCCGTGACCGGATTGACCGCCTGATCGATCCGGGCTCACCCTTTCTGGAGATCGGCGCTTTCGGTGCACATGATGTCTATGATTCCCCGCTGCCGGCAGCAGGAATCGTGACCGGCATCGGCAAAGTTGAAGATCGGTTGGCAGTCATCATCGCCAATGATGCGACAGTCAAGGGTGGCAGTTATCACCCCATGACAGTCAAGAAGCACCTCCGTGCCCAGGAGATCGCCGAGGAAAACCACCTCCCCTGTGTCTACCTCGTCGATTCCGGCGGAGCATTCCTGCCGCTGCAGGATGAAGTTTTCCCGGATCGTGATCACTTTGGACGGATCTTTTACAATCAGGCACGCATGTCGGCTCTGGGCATCCCGCAGATCTCTGTCGTTCTCGGATCTTGCACCGCAGGAGGAGCCTATGTGCCTGCCATGAGCGATGAGTCCATCATCGTTCAAAAGCAGGGAACCATCTTCCTCGGGGGGCCACCCCTGGTCAAAGCCGCAACCGGCGAAGAGGTTTCCGCAGAAGACCTCGGAGGAGGCGACGTTCATTGCCGGACCAGTGGAGTCACCGACCACCTTGCAACCAATGATGAAGACGCATTGGCTCAGGCCCGATCCATCTTCCGTACCCTCCCCCAGCAGGATCGACCCGGCTTCGATGTGGAAGAAGTGATTCCGCCAGCCTTCGATCCGGAAGAATTGAACTCTCTGATACCGGCTGACCCCCGAACGCCTTTTGATATTCGTGAGATTATTGCCCGTATCGTTGATGGCAGTGAGTTTGATGAGTTCAAGGCTCTCTATGGCACCACTCTCGTCTGTGGTTTTGCACGCATTCACGGTCACCGGGTTGGTATCGTTGCCAACAATGGCGTGCTCTTCTCCGAATCCTCTCTCAAGGGAGCCCACTTTGTCGAACTCTGTTCGATGCGAGGCTTTCCCATCGTCTTCCTGCAGAACATCACCGGCTTCATGGTCGGCAAGGAATATGAACAGGGTGGGATCGCCAAGGACGGGGCCAAGTTTGTCCACGCTGTGGCCAACTCTCCCTCACCGCGATTCACCGTCATCATCGGAGGCTCTCACGGTGCCGGAAACTATGGCATGTGTGGACGCGCCTTCCAGCCGCGACAAATGTGGACCTGGCCCAACTCCCGAATTTCTGTCATGGGTGGGGATCAGGCCGCACAGGTTCTCCTGCAAATCAAAAAGGATCAACTCGCTGCCAAGGGGCAATCACTGACTGCCGAAGAAGAAGAGGCGATCACCGCACCGATCCTCGAGAAGTATGCTCATGAAGGCAGTCCATGGTACTCCTCTGCCCGGCTCTGGGATGACGGGATCATCGAACCGGCACAAACACGAGATGTTCTGGGGCTCGGTATCGAGGCCGCATCCGTTGCACCACTCAAGCCGCGTAAAGTCGGCATCTACCGAATGTAGGTCAACATGGAGTGGAATTTTCAAACACTGCATCTCGAGCGTCAACAGCAACGGGTCAACGTTCGCCTCCAGCGTCCGGAAGTTCGCAATGCCTTTGACAGTGTCATGATCGACGAGCTGACCCACGCCTTCGAAGGTCTCGCAGGGGATCCGACTGTGCATGTGGTGGTCCTCTCGGGAGATGGCAAGGTCTTCTCCGCAGGGGCCGACATCCAGTGGATGCGAGATTCCATCGAGTTGACGGAGGAACAGAACCGTCAGGACGCTGCAAAGATGGCCCGCATGTTCAACGCCATCGCTGAAGCCCCCTTCCCGGTCATCGTTCGTGCCCATGGTGCAGCGATGGGAGGAGGAGCGGGTCTCGTTTGTGCGGGTGACATGACCGTTGCAAGCTCCGATTGCATCTTCAGTTTCAGTGAAGTTCGGCTCGGAATCATTCCAGCGGTGATCTCACCCCATGCTTTGGAAAAGATCGGTGCCAGCGAGGCTCGTCGCTGGTTTTTGACCGGTGAACGGTTCGATGCTGCTACCGCTCAAAGGATCGGCATGATTCACGAGGTCTCAGAAACAGAGAACCTCGACAGCGTCGTCGACAATTGGGTCTCCGAATTGGAATCCGGCGGCCCTGAAGCGATTCGGGCAGCCAAAAAACTGATCCGTGAAGTTCTCTCTTCACCCCGTTCTGAAGTCACGGATCTGACCAGTCGACGCATTGCCGAAAGAAGAGCAACGGCGGAGGGTCAGGGTGGACTCCGGGCCTTCCTGGATCGAACCCCTCCCCCCTGGAAACAACCTGCGGACTCCTCCGATGAGTGACTCCGCTTCCGATCACCGGATCCTGATCGCCAATCGCGGTGAGTGCGCTTCACGACTGATCCGCGCTTTCACAGAACTCCAGCTGGAAACCATCGCCGTCTTCAGTGAAGCGGACAGGGATGCCCCTTTCGTCCGGGAAGCGACCCACTCTTTTCACCTGGGAGCTTCCCCTGCGAGTGAATCGTACCTGCGTATCGATCGGCTGATCGAGGCGGGAAGACATCTCGGGGCCACTGCAATTCACCCGGGCTGGGGCTTTCTCTCCGAAAATCCGGAGTTCGCCCGAGCGGTGGAAGCAGAAGGCTGGATCTTCATCGGGCCTACCGCAGAACACGCACGGGATCTCGGCGACAAGGTGACAGCAAGGACTCTTGCCTCCAAGGCAGGTGTGCCCTGTACTCCCGCCTGGTCACCGGAACCGGATCTCTCCGCTGAAGAGGAAAGCACCGCCTGGAACCGGAAAGCACAAGAGATCGGCTATCCAGTACTGGTCAAAGCGGTCTCCGGCGGTGGAGGCAAGGGAATGCGCATCGTCCGTGATGCGGATGAGCTCACAGAGGCTCTGCCTGCTGCCCGAAGGGAAGCCCTCTCATCCTTCAATGATGATCGAGTCTTCCTGGAGAAGTTTGTGGAACCTGCCCGTCATATCGAGGTTCAGGTGCTGGGAGATGGAAAGGGCGAGGTCGCCATTATCGGAGACCGGGAATGCTCGCTCCAACGACGGCATCAGAAACTGGTTGAGGAAGCTCCGGCAGCGAATATTCGCAGTGAAGTGCGCAAAGCGATGCAGGGAGCGGCCCGCTCATTGGCACGATCTGTCGATTATCGGGGAGCAGGGACCGTCGAGTTTCTGCTCGATGCCAGTGGCGATCACTTTTATTTCCTCGAAATGAATACGCGCCTGCAGGTCGAGCACCCTGTCACTGAAGAAGTCTTCGGCGTCGACATGGTGAAACTCCAATGGTCGGTGGCCAATGGGACCGGGATTCCCGATGGGACTGACGGTCGCTCCCCCATTGCCCATTCCATCGAGATCCGTGTGAATGCAGAAGACCCTGTCGCCGGCTTCATGCCGAGCACCGGCCGGATACTCGATTGCGTGTGGCCTCAGGGAGAAGGCATCCGCATCGATACCGGAGTCGAATCGGGCTCCACAGTGACTCCCCATTATGATGCCATGATCGCCAAGATCATCGTCACCGGATCCGATCGTGAAGACGCTACCCGGAAGTTGGTTGAGGCGATTGAACAAACTTCCATCTCACCGCTGGTGACCTCGATCCCTCTGGGCAGGGATCTGGTCCTCTCCAGAGATTTTTCCGATTGCCGGTTTTACACCCGCTCCATCGAAGGTGATTGGAGTGACTGGCAGATGCCGGAAGTGCCGGGTGATTGGACTGCGATCCTTGCCGCTTGCGCCCAAAAGGTTCTTTCACCCACTGGATCCGGACGAAACAAGGCGCGACCACGAGGAACCTGCTGGGATCAGTTACAGGGGGTGAGGCCATGAAGAACCCCTCCCCCGATTGGAAGATTCTCGATTGGGATGCCCCCATCCTGACCCTGTCCGTCGATGGTGAAACCCATCAGTTGGTTTTGACCGGCTCTCCCCGCAGACCCCGCTGGAGTTGGAAGGGTTCCTTCCAGAGTGGACTACAACCTGGCGCTTCCGCCGGAGGGCAACCTGTCAGCGATGGATCCACGGTGTCACCGATGCCGGGAACCGTCCTTGAAGTGCGGGCCAAGCCCGGTGACGAAGTCGAAGAAGGGCAAACTCTTGTCGTCGTCGAGGCGATGAAAATGGAAATCCCGGTCAAAGCCCCGAAAGCAGGAATCATCGCCAAGGTGGAAGTCTCTCAGGGCGATGCAGTTGCTCGCGGTGACACTTTGATCGCTCTGGAAGAGGACTGATCATGGCCGAACAGGAGTCGCCAAAGATCCGCATCGTTGAAGTGGGTCCCCGGGATGGTCTACAGAGCCTCAATGCCCACTACTCCGTGGAAACCCGTCTCGAATGGATCGGCAAATTGGCCCTTGCAGGAATTCAGGAGATCGAGTGCGGCGCATTTGTCAGAGCCGATCTGGTACCGGCGATGGCCAACAGTGAACAGATCTTCCAATCTTTGGCCGATTCCCCGTTCCGCAAGTGGGCACTGGTACCCAATCGCCGGGGACTGCAATCGGCACTCGATTCCGGGGCGGACGCCCTCGCTTTTTTCACCTCTGCAACCGAAGGCTTCAGCCAGAAGAACACCGCCTGCAGTCGTGAAGAATCCCTCGACAGATTTCACGCAATGGTTCCTGAGTCGGGGGATTTGCCACTGCGCGCCTATCTCAGTTGCTGCTTTGAGTGCCCCTACGACGGGCCGGTGGATCCCGAGGAGGTGCTCCGAATGGCGGTGCAACTGCAGAAAGCCGGTGCCACTGAAATCGTGATCTCCGACACCATCGGCAGTGCCAGGCCGGAACAGATCTCTCCCCTGTTCAGGCTTTTGGGTGAACTGCTCCCCCTGTCGATGCTGGCTCTTCATTTACACGATACTCACGGTCGAGCCCTCGAATGCGCAAGGGAAGCCTGGGATCACGGAATCACCTCCTTCGATGCTTCCGCAGGTGGGCTCGGAGGTTGTCCCTTCGCCCCCGGGGCAACAGGCAATGTCGCGACTGAAGCGCTGGTTCAACTCTTTGAGGATATGGGCATCAGTACCGGCATCGACGTGGATCAACTCAAGGCAACCCGGTCCTGGTTCACTTCACAAAGCCCCATTCAATCATGAAAAAACGCCCCGCAATCATTGATTGCGGGGCGTTTTTTTATCGTTACTCAAAACGGCGCAGAGAATCCTAACAACCGTTGAAGCTGGCACAATTCAGGCTGTCCGCAGTGGGGTCGCCTCCACAAGCACCATTCGGTCCCGGGGTCACCGGAACGCTGCCTCCGACAGAGATGCCGAAGATCACATTCAGGCTGTACACCACGTCAGCGATGTTGTTGGTTCCGTCATCATTGACGTCACCCGCATCGAGACAGGCGATGCTTCCACCACCGAAAAGGAAGTCCAGCAACTGAACCGGATCAGCAATATTTTCGGTGCCATCCTGATTCACGTCGTTGCGAATGAAGAAGTTGTCACGCACAGCGGTGCAGGACCCGGCATTGGAAAGGGATCCACAAACATTAGTTCCGGCCACACTGATGGTGTAACTGCCAGGACCACCGATGGTCACAGTCGTGGAGGTGGCAGATCCACCCAGAGTTGCCACGAGAGTTCCGTCCAGTCTCACTTCGATGCTGGAGTAGGCGGAGGTGTTGGTCCAGGAAACGGAGGTATCACCATTCGCCTGATTGACCTGACAACCCAGATTTGCGGGAGCAGAAGGATTGTTGACCACAGGACAGTTGGCAGTGCAGGAGGTCACAGCACTGACCACCGCGTTGGTGATTCCGCGAACGGAAAGATCGTCGCTGGCGGGTCCACCGGTGGTCGTTCCACTGATGGAAACCAGAGCGGTCGTTGCGTTTCCGGCAAGGGTCTGAATCACGGCTCCTGTCCCATCCAGAATCTCGATGGAATCGTAGGTCATGCCATTGGTCCAGGAGAGGCTGAAATCACAAAGGCAGGGATCAGACAACACGCAGGTCAATCCGGAAACCGGAGGGGTGGCAACGGTAACGCTTCCCCCCACCTTGGTCGGAATACGACTGATGGAAGTACCGCCAGAAACAACGCTGATGACGGTCTGGACATCGGGTGTTCCCAGAATATCCGAGAAGGTCAGACTGGTGGCGCTACCCGGTGCAGCTGCTGAGGAGCAACTGTATGAGAAAAGCGCGATCTCATTGCCGGAGCCAATGGGGATTTCATCAAGCGGAGCCGAAGTACTGAGAATACAGCCATAAGTTCCACCTGGTCCATCAGTGGCATTCACATCCACGAATTCGAAGTCAGGTCCCGTACCACCATTGGCGGCTGCGGTCTGCTGGCCTGGAGTAATGGCAGTCAAAGTCAAATCAGTACCGGAGTGAGCCACGCCCATACTGAAACCACGGGCTCCCTCTTCATTGGTCAGCAAAATGGAAACATCGACGGTCCCACCCGGCAACACCGAATTGTCAGCAACACTGACACTGTGAGTTTGAGCAAAAGTGGAGGAGCTTCCCAAGAGGGTTGCCAAAATGAGGCCAAGGAAAATCCGGACACCGGAATTCTTCATACTACGTCTCTCTTCCGAACAGTGACCACAGCCCGAGTACACACCCGTGCCTGAACGACCTGTTCAATCAATAAATAGACTGGATCCGAAACAACTTCAGAATCCGACAAATGGGGTCAATACAGTCAATATGACACCATATAGACATGTATTTTACCTTTGAAACATGGCGGGATGTACCGATAAATGAGGGTCACCCACATCTGGCCATATCTCTATAAACCCAATGCTCTATTGAGGTTGAGCACTAAATGGCAAACTCTCCATCAATGGCAAAGAACTGGTCGCTCCATCGATGACCACCAGATTGTCGAGAGGGATCGCTGTGGGGTTCCCCCACACCAAATCACCCGTCAATCCTTCCGTGTCCCCCACAAAAGTGTCCGGGACCGTTGAAAACTCAAGCTCCACGATTGCGGTTTCCATCGGCAAAGAGAGGTAATCACCAAAGTTGAAGGACACCAGCATCCCGACGAGGACACCGCCCTGGATCGGATTGATCGCCCAAAAATCGGGCCCCGATCCACCGTTGAGGCCAGCGATGTCACCACTTTGTTGGGCTTCTACAAACTGGAGAATTCCTGAATCGTATTGGATTGCCATCGACAGCCCGGAAAGCGCTGTGGGATAGGTTGGGTTGAGCGAACTTTCTTCTGCGTAAAGAGTCATCGTTCCACTGCCCATTCCATCGGCACTGGAATAGGGAATCACCAACTCCGAACCCCGATAGTGATAAATCGATCGAATCACAACACGGATTTCGGTCTGGGTACTTCCAAACTGGTTCTCGGCGGTGACCAGATGGGTCGTGTCACTTTCTTCCAATGCCAACCCGGAAATCTCTCCTGTGACAGGATCAAAAATCAGACCTGCAGGGAGTACTGGATCGATGCTCCAGAAATCGACGGGGCCGCAACCCTGTTGCGGAATCTGTGCGACGAGGTCGACCCCCGAAGGGATTGCAATCGGCAGTACGGGATAGGCGATGTCACAAGGAGCGAGCCCTTCCACTTCCAATTGGAGCGAGAAGGTGGTGGATCCCGTGTCATTGGCTGCCGTAATCAGATAGCTCTGTAATGGTTGATTGGTGGCAGAAGACCCCGACAGTTGACCACTGACAGAATCCAGCAGGATTCCTGCAGGAAGCGCGGGGTCGACGCTGAAGTTGGCCACAGAACCACACCCCACTGTCGGCAAGAGAGGTCCCAGCGATTCCCCTGGAAGCAACTGGATCAGGGAGACTCCATAGTCCAACTCGCATGGAGCCGGTTCACGAATCAGAATCGGCAACTCGATGACTGAAGTTCCAGCACTGTTGGCAGCGACAATCTGGTGAAGAGTCTCCGGATAGGAAAACTCCACAGAGCCGGAAAGGATTCCTGTGACAGCATCCAGATTCAAGCCCGAAGGCAGGGGCGGAGTGACCGTCCAGGTGGATGCCTGACCGCAACCCACCAGAGGCTGTAACGGCCCGATCTCCTGACCGATGATCTCGTCAATCTCCAGTAAGGGGTAGGTCAAGTCACAGGGTGCTTCTTCAAGGATCTCAATACTGATGGGAAAACTGACTGTACCTGCAGGATTACCGGCAAGAATCACATGTTGTGTCGGGCCTCCAACAAATTGTGGGACCCCTGAGATGGAACCGGTGGTTGAGTCGAGATACAAACCGGCAGGGAGGGGTGGCAAGGCATTGAAGGAGTCCGCTCCCCCACAGCCAACTTCCGGCAAGATGGCTGAGAGTGGCAATCCTACTGTCAGCTGAAGCAGGCTTTGCGGGTAACTCAAATCACAAGGAGGCTGTGGAAGTACTGTGATGGAGATTTGGGTCGCAGTGGCTCCGGAAACATTGGAAGCTGCAACGGTGTAGTTGACCGCTGACTGCAATACTTCCGGGGTTCCTGAAATCTCCCCAGTCATACCGTCAAAAACGAGACCCGCAGGAAGTTCCGGAGTGATTTCAAAGAAGGACGGTTGGCCACAGCCGATTTGTGGCCCCAGCAAATTAAGGGCAGCGCCCTGTTCCAAAACCAGATCAGAAGGATCGTACTGCAGATCGCATGGTGCCGTCGGGACCACTTCCAGCTGCAGCTGGAACTCGGCATAACCGCTGGGGTTTTCTGCCCTGAGGGTGAAAGTGCCCAATGGAACTGCTTCTTCAGGTACACCTGAGATCGATCCACTGCTGGAGTCCAGAATCATTCCTGATGGAAGTGCCGGCTCTACTGAATATTCAGAAACTGGGCCACAAGACACCTGGGGCAACATGCCCGCAGGAATCTCCTCGCCCACCTGAATCATGATTTCAGAAAGCGGGTAGAGCAGATCGCATGGAGCTTCCACGAAGACTTCCAACTGGATATTGAAAGTCGTCTCTCCGGCAAGATTGGAAGCCACAATTTGGTAATCCGTGAGAGGCTGTGCTGCGAGCCCTGTACCGGAAAGTTCTCCACTGACCGGGTTCAGCTGCAATCCTTCGGGAAGGGCGGGCTCGATCTCATACTGATCCGGAGCTCCACAAGCCACTGTTGGCTGCATGGGTTCCAGTTCTTCGCCATGGCTCAACTGAATCAGATCAACCGAATACCCCAGATCACAAGGTGCAGCCTCTACTATTTGTAATGTGATGGTCGTCGTCGTCGAACCGAACTGGTTGAATCCGCTGATCATGTGAGTCGATGCGGATTCCAGCGATACAGGAGTGCCGGAGATCGTGCCGGTCAGTCCACTGAATTGCAGCCCCTCAGGCAACTCCGGGTCGATGGTCCACAATTGGATCGGACCACAACCGTACGAGGGGACCAGAGGCTCCATCGATTCTCCGACGATCAGGAGAGGAATTTCATCTCCATAAGAAAGTTGACAGGGAGTCGTCGGGAGAACACTGATCATGACAGTCACGACCACTGCTCCGGTACCATTTTGGGCTACGATGGTATGGGGTGTCGGCGAATGAACCTGCTCTGGAATTCCAGAGATCACACCCGTCTGACTGTCAAGCAACACACCCTGGGGGAAGGCAGGAGAGACGGTCCATTCATTGGGATCACCACCGATGATCTGCGGGATGACCGGGACAATCTCATGACCCAGAAGGAAAGCACCCAATCCGAGATACTCGACAGACTGAGGTGGAACGACCTCCACCTGGATTCCTGAACCGGAGCCCCCACCACAACCGGAGAGCGCCAACAACAAGATCAAAAGGGGCAACAGTATCTTCGGGGAATACCCTGGCATCTCTTCCTCGGTCCAGCAATCGGCGCTGTAAATATCTGGGGTTAATACTCCGTACTTCAGATCTGTCGGGATCAGTCAGAGACGGGGCTGGCGATCAACTCCAAAGCTGAATCAACGGTCACCGGAATGATTCCGGTCACACCATTCAGTACGACAGTGTTTTCCACCGTCGGCACACCTTCCTCACCGGCAAGGGGATTTCCCCAGCTGAGCGTGGAAGTGATCGAATCAGCGTCAGATCCAGAGAAGGAATCTGCAATGGTCTCGTAGTTGACAATCGCAATCTCGACCGGCACCTCTGCACTCAATCCCGTGAAATCAGGACTGAAAGAGAAAACGATACCCAGCGTGAAACCGGTGGAGGTTTCGAAGGGAGCAAAGAAGTCCGGTCCCTCACCACCATTCAGATCAGACAACCCGCTGCCAGCCTCCACTGAAGTGATGTCCAGCTGCTCGGAGTTGTGAGCGAGGGCCAGCGAAAGGAGCTGGATCTTGGTCGGGTAGGTCTCGTTATCTTCACCCTCGGTCAGGATGATACGGGTTTGGGTACCACCCTCACCCGTTGAGGGGTCAAAGGAGCCACTCAACTGCTCGATTTCAAAGACGAAGACCGGAGAGATTCTCAGGGCGATTTCCGTACTGTCGGAACCGTGCTCGTTGGAAGCGGTCACGGTGTAGACGATGCGGGAAGTTTCGATCGCCGGTGTTCCGGAGATCACTCCGGTTGCGGGATCCAGGCTGACCCCTTCAGGCAGAGCAGGATCAATAATCCACTCTTCAGCCTCACCACAGCCCACTGTGGGGAGGATCGGATCCATTTCTGCATTGGGTGCAACCACCTTGTCGGACTCCTGATAAACAAGATCACAGGGTCCAGCAGGAAGGATTTCGATCAGCAACTCAAAGGTGGATTCTCCACTTTCATTGGCAGCAGTAATGAGATGCAACTGAGGCCCATGACTGATCAACGGAGTACCACTGATTTCACCGGTGTACATGTTCAACTGAAGACCCTCGGGCAAGGCTGGATCAATGGTGAAATCGTTGGATCCACCACAACCGACGGTCGGTAGAAGCGTGGGAAAAGCGTCAAACGCCAAAACACCTGTTACCTCGGAGACCGGGTAAGCCAGGTCACAGGGAGGCTCGGGAAGAACAGCAATGGAAATTCCAAAGCTGGAAGAACCACCAAAATTGGTCGCCGTGATCGCAAAGAAATGCCGCGGGCATGCCTCAGCCGGAATTCCACTGATGGAACCATTGGTGGGATCGAACTCCAGACCTGCCGGAAGCTCGGGCTCAACGCTCCAGTTATCGATGGCTGCACCCAGCACCGGTGGTGCGGGGATGTCGACGGGTTCACCGACAGTCAAGGTGTAGTCCACCTGGGGATAGCTGAAAGGTGCGGGCGCCTGAATTTTGGTACTTCGACCAAAGCAACCACCCAGAATCAGGGTGGCGCAAACCAGCAGGCAGAACTTGGCAAGGATGCGGCTTGAGTTCGGCATCGTTCCTCCGCAGGGCATCGGCCCTCAGGGTTTTCACCCACCTCCAGTGAAAAGGGACACACAGTGATGGATGACAGGGGTTGTTTACAAAAGTTTGTATTCCTCATTGTAACTACAAGCCTTTTTTTGTCTATCCCGGCAAAGGTCCGTCAGCGAAGTCGGCAATACTTACCGAATCTACACCCAGGGTGATATTTGTGACACTTTTGCCGTTTAGCCGTTTCCGGCCAACTCAGGTGTGCACACCTTCTTGAACATACAAATGACAGTACAATATGCGACGTACATATTCCCAATGCCGAAGATGGTTGAGGAAGACTGTTACTTCGGAATTGCCGAGTAGCAGTTCTTCAGGAGGTTCAACGTGCCCAGACAGTCCGCTCTATTGCTCGGAATTATCTGGGGATACCTCGTCTGGCAGGCTTCCCCCTGTTCTGGAGCCGATTGGCTCGTGCCTTCACAAATTCCCACGATTCAACAGGCCATCGACTCGGCACTCCCGGGAGATCAGATCCTCGTCGAACCGGGCACCTATCAGGAGAACATCAACTTCCTCGGCAAAGATGTCTCACTCATCTCCACTTCAGGGCCGGCTGTCACTTTCATCGATGGATCCGCCCTGACCCAGGGAACGACCCTTGGCTCGACCGTCACCTTTTCCTCAGGAGAAACGGCCGCAGCCATCTTCAGCGGCTTCACCGTTCAAGGTGGAAATGGAACACTCCTGACCGATGCCCTGGGGACCTATCGGCGAGGAGGCGGAATTCATGTCTCAGCCGCATCTCCCACCATCGAGAACTGCCAGCTGAACAATAACTCCTCCGATTTTGGATCAGGTTTTTACGCTCAGGGAACCCTGTCGTTGACACTCCAGAATTTGCAAATCATGAACAACTCCGGTCTTGAGGGATCAGGGGTCTACCTGATTGATTGTGGAATCGTTTCCATTGAGCAATGCAATATATCGGGAAATCAGGCCATGACCGCAGGTGGAGCGATTTCCATCAATACCTGCACTCAAGTAAATCTGCGACAGAATTCTCTCAGCGCGAACACAGCCCTGATTGGTGGAGGAGTGTATTGCAGATTGAGTGGACTCCTCTTGGAGAGCAACGAAGTCCGATCGAATGAAGCCAGTCTCCTTGGTGGTGGAATCACTCTTTACCAATCGACGAGCACTTGCATCGATTCCGTCTTTGTCGCCAACTCTGCCAATCACGGTGGCGGAATCGGTCTCGATGGTGGCACTCTGATCATTGAAAAATGCTTGCTCACCGGTAATATCGCGACGACTGCCGGAGCTGCCGTCGCTTCCACCATCAATCTGGTCAGCGTTGAGATCCATCGCAGTACTCTGGCTTTCAATTCCTCACCAAATGGCTCTCCAGGGGTCTATTATCCTCCCCTGAGTGCAGGTGGGGCGATCTCAACCCTGGTGTTGAGCCATTCCATCCTGTGGAATCCCACCGGCCTGGAAATCGACATTCCCACCTTATCGCAGGTTGATCACAGCGTGGTCTCTTCCGGCTACCCGGGCACTGCTGTCCTCGTTTCCGATCCCCTCTTCCAGAATTCTGCCGCAGAAAACTTCAGCCTTGATCCAGCGTCGCCCTGCATTGATACCGGAGACAGTCTTCTGTACACCGATCCCGATGGAACTCCTCCCGATCTCGGTGCCTATTACTTTGACCAACGACCGCCAGCACTGCCGCCTCTGACCTGTCAGCTCGTGGATCCCTGCGGGACCACCGTCAGCATCAGTTGGGATGTGGGCACGCAAATCCCCGATTCGTTGCAACTGTCCGTGGGAACCGATCTCACACAACTGGTTCCCCTCGCAGCCTTGCCTGGGACAGCATCCGGATACACTTTCGACCCCGGGTCTTCAGGGCTCATGATCCTTTGCGTAGAGCCTGTCACCGGGGGGCTGACCCCGGAATCGGGTCCCACCTGTTGTGAGATCGACATTCCTGTGCCCACACCACAGATAACGATCCTGGATCTTCAATGCAGTTACGACCCACTCAGCTGTACAGGGGAACTCTCCTGGACGAATGGGACGACCTATTCAAACATCGAGCTGATCGTCAATGGCCAGAGCCTGTCGCTGCCCGGATCGGTCAACAGTGCCAACCTGCCCCTCACCCCCGGTTTGCCCACCACCCTGCAGTTGATTCCCCAAACAGGCTGTGGAGCGATTCTGGCCGCTGTGGAGTGTCAATTACTCTGCCCGATACCTGAACCACGGTTCATTCGCGGCGATGCCAACATGGATTCAATCCTCAATGTGGCAGACGTGCTGTTCCAACTGGAGCATCTCCACCAGTCCCTTCCGGCAAGTTGTCAGGATGCGATCGACTGCAACGATGATGGAGTTCTGGACATATCAGACCCTATTTTCCTTTTGTTATTCCTCTTCGATAATGGACTGCCTCCCCCGGCACCCGCATTGAACTGCGATACAGACCCCGGCCCTGCCGATTCGCTGGATTGTCTAAACGGTCTTAACTGTCCATAGAATTCCAGAAAGAGTGATTCCGGCAGATAATGGGCGATCTGACAATCAATGACCTCCAGACCATTCAGGAAAGTTGACAAAACGACTAACAAACATACAATGTATGTATAGTTGATTTACATACAGAGCCGGACCCTGCTCCCAATCCTCCTTCGGATTGGATTACCGGCCCTGAAGAAGTCCGTTGCGAGTCGGATTTCTTTTCTTGGAAGAGTTCTTTTTTGCGAGGAGTGTGGGATGAACGACAAGAGGACCCTGACGACCGGCGAAATCGCCAACTACTGCGGCGTCAATTTCCGTACTGTCATCCGCTGGATCCAGCGGGGTCAGTTGCGCGCCTATCAGTTGCCTGGTCGTGGCGACAACCGTGTGGAGGTGAACAACTTCATCTCATTCCTGCGTGAGAACAACATTCCGATTCCACGCGATTTCCTTCACTTGGCCCGCCGTGTTCTGGTCGTCGAAAAAGAGCCGACCGTTGCCAAAGCCATTGAAATCACCCTGAGAAAACACAACTTCGATGTCTACATGGCCCAGGATGGTTTCTCCGCTGGATCACTCCTCAGAGAGCACCTCCCCTCTGTCATGACCATCGATCTTCGCGTCCCCGGTCTCGGCGGATTCGACGTCATCGAGTACGTGCGCCTTGCTCCGGAACTTGCAAAGACGAAAATCCTTGTGATCTCCGCCATGGACCAGGCTGACCTCGACAGAGCTCGCCTGCTGGGCGCAGATGACATTCTCGCAAAGCCTTTTGATCCTGAAGAACTCGCTCGACGAGTCGTGCGTCTGGCTGGCAGCGACCTCCGCGCCTAGCCCCATCCCTGAACGCAAAATCGGAACGCCCTTTGAAACGAACTGTTTCAGAGGGCGTTTTTCTGTATCGACCAGCTGCCATCTATGGACAGATCGAATGGCTCTCGCAGGGAAGCAACAGGGGATCCAGACCGATTCCGCAATCGGGATAAGGAGCTTCCGGAGCCTCACCACCAGAAAAGAGGAAGGTCAGCAGGCGGATCGCATCACTCAGATCCAGATTCCCATCGGCATCAGTGTCGCTTGCTGAAAGGCAGTTCCCCGGTGGATCCAGTCCAAACATGCGCCGCAACAACACAACCGCATCCCCCACATTGACACTGCCGTTCTCATTGACGTCACCACGAAGAAATCGGGTGGGAACAACCACCTGAATCGGGGTGACGTCATGGCTGACAGGCACCTCAAGGCCGCCCGTCAGCGTCAGAAACGGATCTCCGGCAGTACTGGATTCGAATGTCAGGGTGGTCTCTGCGTCCTGTGAAAGGTCACTCACCGAGACCGAGAAGAGTGCCAGATCATTGACCAGGCCTGCTCCCAATCCATATAGCCCTGTATCGTCGATAATCGTCGACAACGTTACCGTCTCCCCTGAAGCCCCTCCCAGATCGACCCACCAGAAGTCAGGGCCATTACCAGCAGTTGCTGTCATCAATTGGGATGATGGGACCAAAGATTGAGGTTGCAGAATGGAAGGGTCGAGGTGAAAGGTCAGATCGGCCCCCCTGATTCCCAGATTTGCGGTGACCTTTAATGGCAGCTCGTGATTCAGTCCAGCGGAGACTGCGGCAGGTTCGAAATAAACCCTGCCACGCAGTTCCTGATCACCGAAAAAGGTGGTGAACAACTGCATGTCCGTATGCTCGATAATCATTTCCAGACTGCCATTGCCATCCAGATCAGTGAACCCGATTCCCTTGGCACTCTGATAGGTGACAAACCAATCCTGATCAGGGAAATCCCCCTGCCCATCTCCGTACAAAGTGGTGATCAATCCACTGGAGAAGGGAATCACCGCATCCGAATGACCATCTGCATTCATGTCGTGAAGTCGGATGCGGTGCATGATCCCCCAACCAAACTGCCCCACCGAAATCTCTGCCTGACGATCAAACTGGAGACTGCCCGTCGCGAGAAAAGGAATTAATGAACGAGTCATCCAGGTCCCCAGTAACAGATCAGGTAAACCGTTCTGGTCCAGATCCCCGACCACTACCGAATAGGGGTGAGGCTCTTCCGGAAAAAGATACTCTGAGGCCAAGGCCAACTGACCGTTACCGACATTCTCAAAAATCGAAAGAGAGTCCCCTTCCCTGCAGGACAACACCACATCCGGATCGCCGTCCAGATCCAGATCTGCCACCTCTACAGCTCTGGCCATGGAAGACCGGGGATAGTGCTGCGGAATGAGATAATCAGGGATCGCGGAGTTAGCCACTCCGATGAGTACTGTTACAGCAGCGGGCTGAAATGCTTCCCCCAATAGGGTCGTACAGAGAACGATATCCAGCCTTCCATCCCCATTGAGATCACTCAAAGTGAGATCAAAAGGGACCCGGTTCAACAGAGGATCGAGCATGAAATCGATTCGATCCCCGGGGACACCATTTTCAAATACCAGTACGGAGACAAATCCACCCGGATCCATGGGGTGCGACCACGTGAAAACCAGATCCTGGTCTCCATCTCCATCCAAATCACCGGCAGCCAGCCCTCGGACCAGTCCGTCGATTCCTTCTCCTCTTGGATGATGGACGACCTCGCCATGAAGTCCGGCACCGATCCCACGTGCGATTGCAAGAGTGCCCCCTCCATTGATGGCGATCAAATCCGGCAGGGCATCTCCTGTCACGTCAGCGATACAGTGTTCTGAAATGATCAGGCCGACCGAAGTGGGAAGAGGACTGCTCAATTGAAATTGAGCTTCCAGTCCTCTCTCGCAAGCCATGAAGGCCAAGAGGACAGTGCTCAAAAGACGAAGAGCCCTGCATGGGGAGATCGACAAAGGAATACTCCGTTTAAGTCGCCTCGAAGAATCACGAGGTTCATGATTTTGAATAAGATGGGTGTCCAGCCATGATAAGGACCAGATACCTCAAGAACGCTATAAGACTCCTATTATCACCTGTCGTGCCCACCAATGCACTCATCCTGCAGTCGAACTTACCTGACTCTCCATTAACAGGCTGGAAGGTGACGATGAAAAATGCCCCGAATCCACTCGGTGGATTCGGGGCATTCTTGATTCAAAAGAAAACTGCGCTCAGGGAGCGGTCTGGCGCTTCTGCGGAAACTGGCCCATGACCCACATGGAGATCTCTTTTTTGATCTCGTCGCTGGTCTTGATGGTCATCTTTCCCAGAACCGTGGGGGTTGGCTGATACTCGGAAAGAGTGATCCAGACTCGATAACTCTTACCGGCAACCACTTCCTGGATCCGGGTAGTGAACGCACCCTGGATACGATCATCCAGATTGACCTCGGTCACTTCGAAGCTGACCCCGGGATCTCCCCCCGTCACCAGAATGCTCTTCTCAATCGGCTTTGAACCGGCATTGAGCAGGTTTCGGGTTTCCTTGTCCATGAACTTGATGTTGTTCTTGGGCTGAAGAACGATTCGATCCCTGTGATCCAACTGCACATTGAATTCCAGGCTGCGATCCTGACCATCACTGGTTTTGACATCGAGGATCAGCTTCTCACGCAAGACTGCGGGCTTGGAGTTTGCCGAAGCAGAGAGACTGAGTTCAAAGGAGCGCCCCTCTTCGATCACCACCGGCTCTGCAGCGGTAATCCAGCCCTTGCCTGCGGTCCTGACGTCGACGATCTCCACATCGAGAGGAGACCCGGCGTTGAACTCGAAAGTGCCTTCAAGAGGTTTTCCTGCGAGTCCCTGCAACTTGATCTGAAGTGGCCGCGTCTCGAGAATTTCGAGAATCGTTCCCTTCAGGGTCAGTGAAAACTCCGGATTCACCGGGTCATTGGAGAAAACCTTCATGGTCTTGGCAACACCTTTGCCTCTGACCTTTTTGGTGTCGAGATTCACCGTTACTTTTCCCACCCCACCGGGGGGGATCTGGTCGTCGTGATCGGCGACCGTGCAACCTCAGGTCCCGTTGACCTTTTTGATGATCAGGACTTCATCACCGGTATTGCGAATCTCGAAATCATGGGTGAACGGGGTTTCCTTGATCAGCTCCCCCCACTCGACCAAAGGTTCATCGCACTCGATTCTCGGGGAACCGGGCACCTGGTTGTGGGTGGCTGCCCCTGAATCCCTGACGCTCAACCACGGAATCAATCCGAGAGCCAGCAACAGGATCAAACGGCGGGACCCACTCATTGCACTGCGCAACATGTTGAATGCCTCTTCCACACTTTGTATGTCTAGTTCACTGCACCTGATTCAGTACACCTGAGGCCGCTCTCCTCTATCGAGACGACCTCAACTTCTGAAACAGTATAACATTTTTGAAAAATTCGTGGGAAAAACCTCAATCAGCCCAACTCACCGATTCAGATCTGTTTTTCCCTGCCTGACCGAGTCCACCCCGTCCGATTTTCGGAACCTCATGACTGTGGGGCAGGTCCTCGCTACTCAACGATCAGACACTGTGAATAGTCCCCTGACGTTGGCCTCATTCGTAAAAAAAACCGTGGCTCGCGAATCTCTTCGCGAGCCACGGTTTCAAGGTCAACAGACCCGGTTCTCTTGATCAGTTCCTGACCTGATCAGTCGCAGAGACCGAATCCGTCACAAGGCAGGGAGTTACCCGTCGGATCCTCACCGCAGAAGGGGTAAGGAGCGCTCGGGACCTGACCATTGGTAAACAGCGTATTCAGGGTGAAGACCACGTCAGCGATATCGATGGCGTTGTCGTCATTGGAGTCGAGAGCCGCAAGGCATACGACACCACGTCCCTGGAACAGGTGAAGTACCGTCTCGACCGGATCGGAGACATCGAGCTGGCCGTCAGCATTGGCATCCGAACGGATCATCGTGGACGCAGCGGAGATCGGTGCAGTCACGTCGATCAGGATACTGGCGGTGGCCATTCCTCCATGGTTATCCGAGATTCGGTAGATCATGGAATCTTCACCCTCGTAGTTGTCATCGGCGTTGTAGGTCAGGGTTCCATCCGGGTGGATCGCCATGGACCCATGGAAAGGACCACTGATAATACCGAGCAGGAGCAGATCGTCGCCGTCCACGTCCTCGTCATTGAGGAGCGGAGCGATGTCGATGCTGGATCCGGCTTCGACAAGCAGACCAGAGTCGTTGTTGGCAGTCGGAACGTCGTTCACCGGAAGAACATTCAGGCGAATCAATCCGGAACCGCTCAACTCGAGATCGGTCACCTCGTAGGTGAACTCATCGATACCGAAGAAGTTCGGGTCGGGAATGTAAACCAGGCTGGAAATGTTGGCCTGGGCATCGACGTTGACGGTGACCTGACCATTTGCGGGCTGTCCCACGTTGGTAAGAATCAGATCGTCCATATCGGCGTCGGAGGCGGCCTGCAGGATCGTCAAAGCAGAGATCGTCTTCAGGCTGTCTTCCGGAAGCGGGAAGATCGGCAAAGTACCGGCAACAGGAGCGTCGTTGACAGGAACGATCTCGACTTCAACCGTCGCGGTGGACTGGCCACCGTTATTGTCGGTCACCGTGTAGGTGAAGTTGTCGATACCGTTGGAGTTCGGGAAAGGCGTGTAGGAAATCGTTCCACCCAACTCAATGGTTGCCAATCCGAGGAGTCCATTTGTGACGGCTGCCAACTGAATCGTATCACCGTCGATGTCAGTATCGTTGGCGAGAACGTCGATGGAAACCGAACCGTCTTCTGTCACCTGGTGACCAAAGTCATCCGCTGCCACAGGAGCATCGTTCAGAGAGATCACCTGAAGACTGACCTGACCCACGTCGGTCAGGAAACCGTCACTGAGGACATAGGTGAAGACCTGAGGAATGATGCTGTGGTAGTTCGGGTCAGGATCGATGGTGATCGAACCATTGGTTGCCCAGTTGATGGTTGCAGGGAATCCCTCTGGAACCTCAACGGACACCACTTTCAACAGATCGTTGTCCACGTCACCGTCGTTGGCCAAAACGTTGACCACCGTCGGAATATCCTCAAGGGTCACAGCCGTGTCCGGGTTGGCGACAGGTGCATCGTTCACTGGCGTGACTTCAATCGAAACCATGGCGGTAGAAACTGCACCATGGGAATCAGTCACGATGTACATGAAGTTGTCGGCCACACCCACGGACATGTCCGGGAATGGCACGAATCGAATCACACCTCCGGGGAGCAGGGAGACTGCACCGTTGAAGGCATTCACGATCGGCAGGGACACGGTCATGTCGTCGCCCTCAGGATCGTAATCGTTGGCAAGAACGTTGACTTCCACTGCCTGGTCTTCAAGGGTCACAGCAAGATCAGCACCCAGACGCGGAGCGTCATTGACCGCAAGAACAGTCACAAGGACCTGCTCCTCTGTGAAAGTGCCTTTTCCGTCAGTGGCAGTGTAGAAGAAAGTGTCGATACCGTTCTGGTCCAGGTCCGGAGTGTAAAGCAGTGCACCACTCGGGAGCAGGCTCACAGAACCAAAGTTGGGAGCCGTGAAAGCGGAAACCGAAAGAGCATCGCCATCAGGATCGGAATCATTGGCCAAAACGTCGATGATCAACTCGAAGTCTTCGTCAGTCTGAACTGAGTCGACTGCGGTCACAGGTGCACTGTTACCCGCATGGAAAGTCACCGTTGCGGAAGCAGCCAAGCCTGAAGGATCAACGATCACGTATTCCCAGGAGCTCGGACCAATACCCGCAGGTGTGAAGGTCCAGCTGTCAGCACCGGTCGACTCAACCGAACCGGTGGAGGCCGTTGCGTCGATCATGTTGATCGCCTGCAGGGTCAGCGCGTCACCGTCAACGTCGGAATCGTTGCCGAGCAGGAGATCAGAAGTGAAGCTGAGTGCCTGCGTGGCATCCGTGGTCAGGAAATCGTCCTGTGCCACCGGAGCATCGTTTTGTGAAGCCACCACAAGAGAGATCTTGCCGCGGGAGATTCCCCCGTGGCCGTCACTGATGCTGTAGTGGAACTCATCGGTTCCATGGAAATCTGCTGCACCCTGGTAGATCACACCGTTTCCGGAAGGAGTCACCGATCCGCCTTCGAGGCTGGTGCCTTCGTAATGGAAGACGGAAAGAACATCCAGATCAGGGTCACTGTCGTTGGACAGCAACAGGTTGTTTGAAATCAGCGCTGGAGAATCCTCGGTTGCTGCGAAGGTGTCGTCAGCGGCTAACGGCATGTTGTTGGTAATATCGCAGTGCTCTCCGGTCAGTCCATCAGCAACACCCACAGGAAGACTCGCTGCTGGGCCAGGTGCGGGCGGGTAGAACGGAACAAAATCACCCTCACCAAAGGGGTGGTAAGCGGTCAGTCTCTCTGCGGCAAACGGAGGAATTCCGTTTCCAATCGAATGGGTCACCCAGTCGGCATCTCCTGCAGACGGGAACGGATCGAGGGGCAAGCTGCCCAGAGGAAGCTGATCAGCACTCTCACAACCGATCGCCTCATCACAACCACCAGGGCCGAGACGACGATCAAGGTTCCACGGAATCCCCTCGAAGACGAAGGGGAACCAGTTTCTGTTCAGGTTCACCTCAACGAATTCCGGGTGTCCAAGACCTGCACCAGCGACGTATTCACCGTGCTGAGCCGGGTTTCCAAGGATATCCCTCGGGAAGACTCCCGGATTGAGGGTGTAACTGTGGTGGGTACGACCGATGACTTCGCGAGCGGCGGGAGCCATCAGGGCCACTTCCTCTTCCATGGTTCCACCCTGCGGACAAACATTGTGTCCACCGTTGATCAGGTTCAGGCAGGGTCCATGTGCGGAAGGGGCTCCCAAAAGGAAGTCCACGTCATAACCAAACTTGGTGATATGACCGGCGTTGGGTGCGATACCGTTGAAACGTGCACCCAGGTTTCCAAGAGAGGTTCCCCAGATGTACTCGATTCCCTCACCGGTTTCCGGATCGATGTGAAGACGGAAAGCATCGATGTGAATGTCATCAATGGAAGTGAAGGCGATCGCAAGAGATTTGATCCGGGCATTGTCGAAGGGAGGAACATCGCATTCCACTTCGTCCCAGGTCATGAAGTCAGGCTGGTTGTTCTGACGCTTGGTCTTGAGACCAAGCTGAACCACTGCGGCGTAGGCTGAGAAGAAGCGCACTCCATCAACCACCTCAAAGTTACCCTCAAGGCTGATCGGATCTCCCAAAACCATGGGAACAAAGCGACGGGAATCTGGCACAGTTCTGTTCAGAGAACCGGTAAATGCACGGTTCCACATTGGGCAGAATTCGTCACCCTCACCGGTCACGATGTTTGCACCCTCATCGTCATCCCTGTTACCCATAGAGTTGTTGGTACTGGGGATGCAGCTGGGAACTCCAGTGGAGAATGCGAAACTGTAGCTTCCGGGATCGATGGTGAATCGGGGATCCGCACTGCAGTTCGGCATACCGTCAATACAACCGAGGCCATGCTGAATCGTCTGTACAGTGTCCGGGTCGTTGATTCGGCAAATCACGCCTTTGCGATCGGTACCACCATCAGCAACAGGACGTTCACCCATCACACCGTTGACGACGAAGTATCCCTGATCGTAATCGATAAAGGAGACATATCCGCCTACAGTGGGAGGCACGATTCCACCGGCCACGTTTCCGGTCATCGACTTGTTGAGGAACACGTCTCCGGCAATGACCTGTCCGTCTGCTTGACGGTTGGCCAGAATCTGTGCACCACCACCCTGAAGTCCCTTGTTGCGAAGGCACTCGTCGGAGCTGGCCATTCCAGACTCTCCAAGAGCCACACACTCTGGTGAAGCTCCTGCCATGATGTCTCTGAGACTGAGTCGGTTCATCGGCAGGTCGATCAGCAATCCGCTGGGAATCCTCACTGCCGTACCATCGGCAACGATCCACCCTGCAGACCACATGTCATCCATGTCGTCGACGAAAATGTGCTCAATCTCTCCGAGAATCACCACGCCCTGCGAGGTCGGGTCGGAGATATTGGCGATCTGACCCTGGACACTGGGTGCCCCGAGGATCAATCCCATGAAGAGCAGCAGGCTTGCTGCCAGTACTCTCTTCATTGCTTTCTCATTGTTGTTGAACATGGCGTTCACACTCCTGAATCTTTTGTGGTGTTCTTTTGACCTACGGCTGCGAAACATCAAATCTGAGCGTTCCGGAGGTCACACCACCGTGAGGATCAGTTGCAGTAAAAGAGAAAAGTTCTTGTCCGGTGAATCCTGCAGCAGGGACATAGACATAGTTGCCATTGGCCTGCGTCAGGGTTCCTCCAGCCGATCCAGGGCCGAAGGTCACCGTCATGTTGTCTTGATCGGGGTCGGTCACGATGCTGCTCAGGGCCACCGTCAGAGGCTGGTCCATCAAGACATCGATTCCGAGAGCACCGGGAAGTGCCGGTTGGGGCGCACCATTCAGATTCTGGCAAGCGGTCGCCAGATCCGGGATATCCATCGGTGAGTGAGGCCCAGAAGGCATCAGGGCGAGATTGTCCCAAATGATTCGGGTGGTCATATTCTCGGCACCATTGATTCCGGTGAGCGGATCTCCGTCAGTGTTCTCCATGGTGAAGGGCCAGTATCCGAAAGCGATCTCCATGTTGCCCGGAACAAACTGAAGTCCAAGATTTGCACCGATTCCGGCACAATCGAGGGTGAAGGCACACTCGGGATCGGCGCAGTCAGCAAGTCCATCGCCGTCGTCGTCGAGGAAGTTGCCGCAGAAACCGGCTTCACCGATTTCTCCACCCGCCTGCTCCAGAAGAACACACAGGTTGGTCAGCGAACACTCCGGATCATCACAGTCGATCAGGAAGTCACCCTCGTCGTCGATACCGTTACCACAAACCTCACCCTGAATCGGATCCTCCAGAGGAGGCTCGACAAGGTCGATGTTCAATCCACCCTGAACTCCATTAATCGGGTTCAGACCAGAGAACGGGAAGGGATCGAGGCGAAGGTCACCCATGGGAACGGCGGTCATGTCTTCGCAGTCGACCTCTTCGTCGCCATTGGTATCCACACAACCGGCGGCATGCAGGCGACGATCAAGGTTCCAGGGGGCTCCTGCAAAGACCATCGGCCACCAAAGACGGTTCATGTCAATCTCACCGAATTCCGGGTGGCCGTATCCGACACCCGTCAGATAGCGATCACTGTTGGCCGGCTCACCCTGAATGTTGAAAGGGTGGATTCCGGGAAGCAGCTCTGCCTCATGGGTTGAGACGAAGATGGCTTCCTGGGCAATCGGTGAAAGCATGGAGAACTCTTCGTCCATGGTGCCCAGATTCGGGCAGACGTCATAGCCGGAGATTCGCAGCTGCGTGCAGGGTGACATCTTGGGTCCGACGGGAGCCCCTTTCAGGAAGTCCACGTCGTAGGTGACCTTGAAGATGGTTCCCCCAGAGTTGCCGACTCCGATTCCATGTTTGATGGTCAAGGGGTTGTTCACAGTACTGGCAACGATTCTCTCGTGCTGTTCACCGGTCGCAGGGTCCACGTAAAGACCAAAGATATCGACCTGTGCATCAACCAGAGTGGAGAAACCGATGAAGAGTGCCTTGGCTCTTTCATTGGCGAATCCGGGTGCATCCCACTCCGCCTCGTCGGCAAGAATGTAGGACGGCTGGTCTGGAGCGTTACGGGTCAGGAGAGCCGTGTTGATCGTCAGGGAGTGACAGGAGAAGAAACGAACTCCGTCGATGATCTCCTTGTTACCCTCGGCACCGATGTTGTCCCCCAACATGAGGGGAGCAAAGTAGCGTGAATCCGGAACAACCGTTCCACCAGGCTGTACAACACCTTCTCGGTTCCAATGTGGGCAGAAGGCGTCACCTTCACCATTGGCATCCGCACCGGAGGTTCTGTTACCACCGGTCACGGTACTGGGAATGCACATCGGATATCCGGTGATGTAGTTGGCAGTGTAGCTTCCCGGGTCGTTCATGAATCGAACGTCAGGACTGCAATTGGGGCCAACACTACAACCGGGGCCATTCTGGATGGTCTGTCCGCCCTCAGGGTCATTGAGTCGGATCATGACTCCACCCTGATCGGCTCCCTCGGTTCCGTTGATTCGGAAGTATCCGTGGTCGTAGTCGATGTAGGTGACGGTTCCCTGGACAGTGTCAACATCCTTCTGAATGAAGACGTCACCGGCAATGTTGCGTCCGTCCGGCATCTGGTTACCCAGGATGTGAGCGGTTGCACCACCACGGCCGCGGAGCGAAGCATCACCGCGAACCAGTCCGGACTCGCCCATGGCGAGAGCCTCCGGAGGCGCTTCGGTGAAGATCTGCTGCAGTGTGAGGTAGTTGGCCGGAAGACCGACGATCAGGTTTTTCGGGATAATCCATGCCTGACCAGCAACGATCATGATGCCACTGGAGAAGGGATCATTCATGTCATCGACAGACATGAACTCGATCTCACCACTCACCGCAGCACCGGTAACCCCCATCGTTCCATCTCCCACTCCCAACTGAGCATGAGCGCTCAGCGAGAAGGTGAAAGTAAACAACACCAGGAGGACGAATTTCACGAGATTGTATGGAGTCTTCAAGGCACAACTCCTATCCATTACAGCCTCTTTGTATTTACATTGTTCATTCAAGAAATGCATTACACACCACCTGGGCAGGCTTCTGCCCCTTAGTCTTTTCATAAGGATAGAACCCCCTACCGAGGGATCTAAACGCTTTTAACCTATCAAAAGGACTAACAAGCGTGACCTTATGTTATTCACAATTCTGAACCGTTCAAGCATCGTTAGTTGCCATTTTTTAGACATTTCGCCAAAACAGCACTTTTCAACATCTTAACATCTGTCAATCCTGACAGACTTGACTAACCGGATTTCAGGCCCCCTCGATCCCGAGGGAGCCCAAAATCCTCCACTACCCCTAGGGGCAGCTGGATCCCTGAACACAACCCAGTCCGTCATCGGTCTGGTCCGAACCGCAGGAATCGATCGGCGCCGGAATCGTGCCACCACCGAAGAGGTACTGCAGAGTCCTGACCGCATCCGAGACGTCGATCGCCCCATCGTCGTTGGAGTCGGCAGCGTCTTCACAGTTCGTGGCGCCATTGGCAAAGAGAGCACTCAAGAGGGACATGGCGTCGGAGATATCGACGGCTCCGTCACCGTTGTGGTCACCTCTGAGGAATCGCTGCGAGCAATCCAGCTCGAGCATCTGCGGAACCATACTGGCTTCTCCGCACTCACCCACTGCCACGAGGCCAAGGGAGTGAACTCCGGAGCTGGGCAAGGTGATGACGGCGGAAGTCGCTGCACCGGCGATCTCTGCCAGCACCTGACCATTGGAGACCAGTCTCAGACCGGAGTAGGTGCCCTGGTTGGTCCAGGTCAAACTGGCCTGACAGGTATCCGGATCCACGGAACCGGCAAAATCGGTCGGAAGCACCAACGGGTCTACTGAAGTATCAGCGGTGACACCCGTAGCCAGACCATCGATGAAGTCGATGCTGGGAACCAGAGTAATCTGGTGGATTCCATTTCCGATCACCTCAATGGAAGTCGAAGTCAGGTCGCCCGGAAGGGTGACCAATGCGATTCCATTACGCTCAACGCGAATCGAGTCATACGTCTCACCATTGGTCCATGAAAGCTGGACATCTCCCTGGCAGTTCTCGACAACCACCGCCTGCAGGCCACTGATGGCTTGCGGAGCTCTGGAAGTGGAGCACATGTTGGAAGCGTCGGAAGGTGCACCCGCGAATTGCGGCTGAAGCTGGTAGAGTGAGGTTCCACCGGAGGCGGTGGTATCGAGGTAACCGGCTTCGGTTCCGGCAATGGTGGCAATGAGTGAGCCGTCACGAATCACGGCAATCTCGTCGTATGCCCCACCATTGGTCCAGGACAACTGGTTGCCAGCAGCCTCCGGAGAGCAGCCCAGATCAGTGATCGGAGCAGCGGGAACCACAGCAGTACAACCAACGGAATCTGAGGGAACTCCCTCACGGATTGCAGTGATGGTGTAGCTGACCACGCCCCCACCCGCCTGATCATCGAAGTACGAGTTGGATCCACCACCGAGGGTGATGATCAACTCGCTGCCACGCATGATTTCGATAGCGGTGTAGGTGTCGGTATTGGTCCATGAGAGGAGCATTCCACCGGAGATCGGCTCGCACTGGAACATCACCACCGGATCCGGCTCGACGAGCAGACTGCAGGAAGATTCCCCCTGGGTCAGACCGTCAAAGAAGGTCCTGATCACGTACTGATGCAGACCTGAGCCGGCATTTCCAAGGAAGTCGTCCTGATAGGTGTTCTCATTACCGGTGAGAATGGCAATCAACTGGCCATCCCTGTGGATCTCGGCCTGCTGCCAAGGCTCCGGATTGACCCAGCTGAGAATTCCGATTCCGCCATTGTTGCTGCAACTCAGTGAATCCACCGGAAGCGGAGCACGCTGCACCAGGCAAGTGGCTGTCGGGGAGGTCAGCCCCTGCACAGAAGCCTCAATGCTGTACTCGGAATCACCCGGAAGTGAATCAAGATCGGTGTAAGAGGTGGCGTCTCCTGCCAACTCTGCGATCACCTCACCATTTCTGGAAAGGGTCAGGGATTCAAACACCTCGGTGTTGATCCAGGTCAACTGGTTCTGTGCCTGAGACGGCTGGGAGCAGCCAAGAATCTCGGGAGCCAGAGGATGACGCTCTGCGGAGATCGGGGATGGATCGCTGTAGATCAGGATACCCGTGTGAAGGGAAAGGATTCTTCCGACGATCTCATACTGGTGAACTCCCGCAGGAACGTTGGAATCAACGAAGACCTCGGAAACACCGGAGAGAGCATCCGCAACCTTGATTCCGTTGCGGTAAATGTCGAAGGAGTGGTAAGGCCAGGGGTTGGTCCACTGTAGGCTCACCTGATTGTTATTGACGTTGACAGAAAGATTGAGCGGAGCGGGTGGCGGGAAGATCGCCGAGCACTCTGCATTCAGGCCCTCATGGGCATCTTCACCACGGACCGTGTAAATGTGCTCTCCGGGTGGAACGTTCGGGTCCACGAAAGAGCTGGCCTCGCGGGGAAGCAATCCAATCTCCTGATTGTTGCGCAAGACCTTGATGCTGGTCGCTGCGTCAAACGGGAACTCCTGGGGCAGCCAGGAGAGGCTGACTGAATCGACATCGGTCACACAGGAGAGATCCTTGACCCGAGTCGGCTGAAGGAACTTGACCAGCGGATCGAGAGGACGGCCTTCGCTGTCCGTCTCCACTGCACGGCCTTCAGCACCGACCGCCGGAATCGTTTTGAAGCGATCGATGGCGATGTTGTCGTTGCCATGAAGAACATCTCCGTTAATGGGACTGAAGATGGCGCCCTCGGGAATCCGCAGTTCCGGATGATCGAAGGGAGCCTGCTCCCAGCGAACACGGTCATCGGTCAGAGACTCAAGGAAAGCGACCATCGCCTTTTTGCGCTGCTCGTCCACGGAAAGGAACGGCGTCGGGATCATTTCCGGAGCAAGGGTGTCCAGGTTGATCTCGGGGAAGTTACCACCGCGGGCATAGAAGGTCACGACCTGCTCAAGGGTGGAAGCTCCACCATTGTGGAAGTAGGGACCGGTCAACTCGACATTTCGCAAGGTCGGAGTCTTGAACATTCCGTCCATGTTGGTGTCTTCCCACGGAGCCGGAGGAGGCGTCACCACGAGAACGTGATCCGCAAACGGCTGGAAGTCGTGGAAAACAAAGTCCGGGTCCGCCTGGTTGGGGATTCCATCCCCATCCTGGTCACCAACACCGATATTGGCCTTCTCCTGGAAGGTTTTGACGATGGAGAAACTGTGACCGAAGGGATCGATACCACCGCGGCCAATATCCTCAATCGTCGGGGTCACACCGAGGTTGTAGAAGCCACCGTCGTAGACGGAAAGCTGCATGTCACGCATCGGCATACGCTCGAGAAGAGCCTCAATCTCGGAGGCCTCGGGCTCGAGCACTGTCAGGATCTTGCTGGTTCCGGCACTGGACCACAGGGAAGTGGTGTGACAAAACATGCAGGTCGCATTGGAGAGAACGGTCATGCCCTCATGCTCTTGAGCGGTCAGGGCATTGATGTCCCCGGTCGGATCAGCGGGATTACGCTGTGCTCTCCACCAGCGGTCGTAGGGAGAGTCGTCTGAGATGAGAGTTGACTCATACATCATGATGGCCAGTCCCCAGAAGAGGGAGAAGTTGGCTTCCATCATGGTGAACTGCTCCAGATTGCTGGGAGCACCGGTCAACGGAGCTCCGGTCACCGGATCCAGCAGAGGCTGCAGGTCGGCACCAAAGAGACGGTCACTGTTCCACCAGGACATGACGAAGGCGGACTGGATCATCTCCTGATAGGTCATGTCGAGACCCTTGCCGTCAGTTCCGTCACGCATGGGGCCCAGAACACTGTCGTTGGGGTGAACTTCCTGAGTGGCAAGAGGCTGCCTGCTGAGCAACTTCTGACCGGTACGAAGAAGATCCCTGCCATGGGCAGACATTTCGTCACCACTGGTCACAGGCGCAGCAGCCTGAGAGGCCAGAGAAGCCTTGTCCAGAAGGATCTGCTCCTGGGTGACTTCTCCACCCGGCTGGACCTTGTAAACAAAGGCATCCGGATTGCGGGGGCCCCAGTTGTCACGTCCGTTGAACCAGAATGAGGCTCTTCCATCCCAGAAGGTCTCCAGGAAGTAGATGGAGTTGATCACGGTCGGCGCGTTACGGTTTGTGGTATTGCGCATCTGGACCAGAGTGCCATCAGCATTGACCTTAATGCTGTCATTGTTGATCAGTACTGTCAGATCCTCGGTCAGGGTTCCATCGACTGTTTCGATGAGTCCATTGAAGTTGGAGTGAAGAATTCCTGAAGATCCGGCAACGTCATCCTTGCTGGAGATCACTGCAGAGGTGTGATCATTCGGATTGGTCAACTTGTGGAAGGGAAAATCTTCCGCAGAAAGACCATGGTTCGCAGGAGCGACATCGAAAACTTCGTTATGACCATTGTAGAGCTGATGAGTGCGGCGATTGTCGGAACCGGCATGGTAGTGACAAGTCGCACAAGCCACTTCTTCATCAGATCCAGCCTGCATGTCCCAGAACAACGCTTTTCCGAGAGCGATGGCCATGTCCGGATCGGCAATGAAATCGAACAGGTTGTCCGGAAGTGGCACAGGAAGGAAGTTGAGTGCAGCAGGGACTTCCAGTTCCGGCTCCAACGGAGGAGGAATCAGGAAGACGGTGCACTCCATCCCCTCCCCTTCAGCCTGACCGGCAGAACCCGTGGTCAGCCCGTGAACTGAGTACAGGTGAAAATTCGCCGGTACATCCATATCCACATAACTGGTCGCGGTTCCTTCCAGAATCACCAACATGACACCATTACGACGCAGGATGACCTGGTCGTACTGGCCTGTGTTGGTCCATTCCAGATTGACGTGAGCGACTTCCACAGTGCAGACCAGATCGGTCGGTGCTGCCGGCGGAACGGGGCCGGACTGTGCGCTCAAGGAACTGCTGAAAAGCAGTGCAGTCAAAACCGTAAAGAGAGCGAGGATGCTGAACAGCATCTTGCGCCCATGTAAGGCTCGACCTGCAGACTTCTTACGAAGGTCTGACATGGTGTCTCCTCCCAATGGCTCGCTGAAGCCATGGCCCCTTGTCTCAGGGGCAAAAAATCGAGAATTCCGGAGACACAATCCGAAATTCTGAGGTGCCAATGCGTTTCAATCCACCGAGACGCTGTAACTGATAAACATTACAAGCGCTTACAATTCCGGCTTCCTGAACACGCAATACTATCAATACAATGAGATAACTCAACCGTGCTTGTTAATCCATGCAATTTCCGACACATGTCGCATTGGCCCAATGAGGACACTTCAGACGACTTCGACGTCCATTTTCCCCAAAATAATCATTTACAAACGGCAATAAATGCCGGGAATACCTCCACTGGTGTTAAATCATGAGACAAGGTTATGATTGATCTGAAGGGCGATTGAGTCATGAAAGGCAGGTCGATCGTGAATGGCCTAATACGAGGGTTGCTCCCTGGAATCGCAGTCATCCTGCTTTTCCTGAGCGGTGACTCCATCCCTGCCCAAACCCCGTCTGCAACCGTCCCCGGATTTGTCCGTGGGGATATCAACGGCGATCTGAATCACGATCTCAGTGACCCTGTACTGCTTCTGGAAGAACTCTTCGGATCTGGCAGTGGGCTTCCCTGTGCTGTTGCAGCGGATATCAACGGAGACCAACAGCTTCTCCTGGATGATGCCATCGCCCTTCTCGGTCTGATCTTCACTGGATCACCGAGCACACTTCCAGCCCCCTACCCCGATTGCGGCCTGGTTGACCCTGCCGCTGTTCTCGACTGCCAGTCTCCACCCTGTTCCATCGGTGAAATCACTGAGGAGCGGCAATGGACGATGCCCACCTTCCGATCCGGCCTCCCCTATCACGCCTTCTTTCCCGGGGACCGGATCCCCGAAGTTCACTGGCAGATGGGAAATGGAAGCGGACTGATCCAGGAGAAGGTTCCCTTTGAACTCTTTGGGTTACTTCCGGGTGAATCCCTGCCCGGAAACCTGTCATTGAATCCCGCCAACGGGGAGGTCACAGGTTCCCTTGTCCCTCCGGGACTGCACTCGTTCAAGATCTTTGCCCGTGATCCCTTTGGTGAACTCGTCCTCTTCAAATGCAGATTGGCCGCATTTGATGAAGCGGAGTCGGTCATTGCTCCCCCACCGAATCTGAATTTGCCAGGGCCGCACACGGTCAGTGTCTTTGAGACCTTTTTTGATCACACCCATCCACTCCCGTGGCCTCCTCCCTATCCGCTTTGGAACTGCAACTCGAGTCCTCCTCCAGCGGATGAGGTCACAGAACTGAAACCACTGAGAATCCTGATTCCCAATGGACTGACAGAACCGGCTCCGGTCATGATCTTTCACCATGGAACAGGCTTCTCCTGGGAAGACTACGACGGGATTCTCGGGTTTCTGACCACTCACGGGATCATTTGCGTCTCTGTCGGTAATTCCTTCTCTTTCGATCTCTACCCCGACTGGTATTGCTGGGGAGGTCACGACGACGCGGCTGTCCTGATTCAGAGGACCCGTGAAGTGATCGAGGAGACTTCCCTTCTCCCCGGATCTCCTCTGGAAGGGATTGTCGATCACCAGAGGTTCTTCTTTGGTGGGCATTCACGGGGAGCCTCTGCAGCTGTCACCGCCGCAGAAACTGATTCAGATATCCGCGGGTTGTTGCTCCTGCAGCCGACCGATGCCAAGCAGGATTCGTGGATCGGCAACACCAATCGCTGGCACCGGTTACCCGATATTCCCATCGTCAGTGTGACCGCTGAGCAGGATACCGACGTGATTTACCCCTATGCAGAGCGATTGCTGGAACGTTTTTCTGCATCCGCAACTTCCATATGCATCCTCGGAGGCTGTCACGGATTCAGCAGCGATTCCTCCAGTCTTGGTTGCGGAAGCTGTGACTGGGTTCCCGTTTCACCGGACGTGGATTCCTGCCCCTACATCGCTCGCCCCCTGCAGCGAGATCTTTCCAGGAAATGGTTACTGGCCTTTCTCAAACGTCATGCCTATGACGATTTGAGCCTCGAGGGGATGCTCTACGGCGGTTCTGATGAAGTTCAAAATCTGGAGAGTGTCGCCAGCAAAAGGAACCTGTCGGGAATACTCCCCCTCGACAACTTTGATCAGTTCCCGATCAATGACCGACAGTATGAGATCAGTTCCACCAACATGATCATGTTCCAGTCAGGTCCTTGCTACGACTGGCCTTTTCCCCTGCCGCAACCCTTCCCGGAGATCACCAATCTGATCTGCATCCTCCCTGCGCAGGGAACGGCCTCTATCAATATGCCTTTGGGGTTTGTCATCGATCCCCTCAGTGCCGGAAATCGCAAAAACCTGCGCTTCAGGATCAAAAACCATGACGTTCATGGGGGACTCGACAATATGGGCTGGTTCTTTGAGGCCTCCATCACCCTCTCCGATACGGATTTGAGAGCGGCCAGCCTCAATCTCAGGGATTACCTGCCAGAGAACGGATTTCACCCCGAAGCCACATCCGGAGCGGGTACCGTTCCACTCAAACAGCAACGCTTTATCGACGTGGTCATTCCCCTGGAAGATTTCCTGATCGAGGAGCCGAATCTGGATCTTCAGTCATTGGGTATGCTCGATTGGGAATTCATCACCGACGGCAGCGCACCCTTTGATATCCGCTTCGGGCTGGATGATCTGCACCTGGAATAGATTCAGTTGCAGTCCGGATCAGGGAAGGGGAAACCCGGAGCAGCTCCACCCTGGAAAAGGTATTCCACCAGGTAGACCACGTCAGAAAGATCGATCCCGCCACTGCTGTTGACGTCTCCACGATCGACAGGATCCGGTGCAGGCCCTCCATCAAACAGGTGCAACAACAGGGCAATTGCATCGGACAGATCGACACTGCCGTCGACATTGATCTCACCTCTGACAAAGGGAGTGCACTGGCACTCATCCGGAATCCCATCACCGTTGGCATCGGCGCTCAAACCGCTGGAAATATCCACCGCATCACTGATCCCGTTGCCGTTGCAATCCGTGCACTGGATATCGGAAATCTGCAAATCATCGATGGCCGCCTCGACCACTGAAGCCGATCCCTGATCACTTGCAATAAACCTCAGGCGCACTTGAGAGGTCAGGGGAATCAGGCCTGAGAGAGTAAATTCTCGCAGGGTCCATCCCCCTCCGGTACCGGGTCCCGAAGGACCGGTTTCCTCAAGCAGGGACCAGTTGTTGCCACCATCCGAGCTGATTTCGACACGAAAAATGTCTGCACCCGGACTCGCTCCCGTGTCGTTCGAATACCACTGATAGAAACTGAGCAAAGGATCGACGCTCGTCGAAAGATCGTAGACGGGTGAAGTGAGAGTGGTCGCACCACCATCGATGTCGTTGTCTCCGAGACCGCCTCCGGGAGGAGTCTGGCCAGTGAACCAGCAGAAGACTCCCGAACCAGGTGTCTGATCGTCTTCAGGCTGTGCGCCGGTTCCATTCGGATCACCCAACTCCCACACTCCTGTCGTTGCCGTATCAGAGGGAGCTCCCACCGTCCAACCACTGTCGAATTCCATCTCATCTTCCACAAGGACGGTCAGTCCTTCTCCGACCGTTGCGGCGTAGAATCCTGCGGGTGCAGCGGGAGGGTCCAACTGGCTCTCCCCCGTCAAAGTCTGCGCTGAGACGTACCACTGGACTTCACTGCCACAGGGAAGAACCGGGAAATCCGCTTCGTAAAACCCACTGGGTGCCAGCTGCAGGGGTACCGGCGAATAACCGCTTCCCGTGGAAACCCACAGCGTCGGCGAATCCGGATCGATGGCAAAGGAGGGGTCGACAACAATTTCCACGGCCAGAGTGGCTCCGGCAGGGTTGATCAGGCTCGGGATTCCCTGGGGGTAGGCGAAATTGAAAGGAGCCTGCTGGACGCTCCAGACATAGAGGCCCTTTTGAAAGTCACTGCCGATCACAATCCCACTGGGAAAGTACGGATAGCAACTCCAGAGACCACTGGTTCCGTCATTGTCATCTTCGGGAACCGTATCAAAGAAGGCGACCTCGGTGATGTTCAACGGATCAGAATCGTCAAGGATCCGCAATCCGGAACGATAGTTCGCCTGAAAAATGCGATTTCCCAGAGTGTACATATTGTGATCGGTCGAAGTGTTTCCACTACCGTAAACAGCCACCACACTCGGAGAAGACCAGTCACTGACATCTATGACAAAGGTTTCCGTCTCCTGGGTCCCATTTTCATCCAACTCATCCCCCAGATAGAAGTACTGGTTGTCTGACGACAACCACCCCTGATGGGCATAGGCGGATCCGGGGTAGGAAGTGGAGGAAAGAACGACCGGATTCACCTTGTCGGTGACATCGACGATGTCCAGACGAGAAGGGTTATTTCCCGAACAGGCAAATGCAATCTGACGTAATTCCTGCGTCACCGGGTGGGGAAGTGTCTTCACCTGGGCGTCGTGGACATAGCGTTCATTCCAACTGCCGACAAAGGTGGGAAGGGCGGGGTTTGCCAGTGAGTAGATCCTCAGACCCGCTCCGCCCCCGCCACAGCGATAGAGAAATCCGCTGACTTCATCGAGTGCAACATTATGGGTAGCTGAAGAGCCCACATCATTGATGGATCCGGCGAGGGTAACGACTCCATTGTCGACATCTGTCAAATCGATGATCTGGATTCCGCCACCACCCTCACTTACAGAGTAAGCGTAGCTGTCATATGTTTTGATATCGCGCCAAAGACTATTGGGCCCCGAGATTGTCGTCAGAATCTGGGGATTGCCCGGATTGGTCACTTCGATGACGGTGGTTCCCAAGGAATGGCCCATCAAAGCGTACTCACGTCCTGAAGGCGAAGTGTATCCCCAGCAGTCATTGCCGTTGGCGATACCCGGCTGCATTTCAGGAAGGGTCACCCACGAAAGGAGCTGAACCCCGTCACCAATCCCCCCCACGGGTCCGAATGTTTGTGGACCTCCAGCCCCCTGGCGGTAACCGGTACCATTGTACGGAGGAGGAACATTGCGCGCTTTCGGGTCATCCTCGTGACCGAAGAGCTCCGCAAGTTGCAGTGAATCCCCGGCAAAAACTCCCAGCAGGATCATGAAAGCAAAGAACACCACCACAGGCCTCAGCAACACGAAATTGCGAGGAGAGGATTCGGGCTTCCTAAAGGGGCGATTCAGATCCTGCATGTCAGGGGTACCGTTCAAGATTGCAGGCCATTTCACAGTTTCAAACGGAACTTCATCTCTGTGAGTCAGGCCTGTACCGAATACTTTGCGGGCTGCCAGATTCGATTCGGACTACCCCTAGTATACCCCAGAAACCCCATCCCAAGTAGTGTGCTCTGAACCCATTAGGTCAGATATCAAGAGTCCCTTGCCTTTAACTGAGGCGGGCTGAATCAAAGGGTCTTGAGAAACTCCACCAGCATGGCTTCCTCGTCCGGTGTCAGATTCAGCGGCTCAACCAGTCGCTCACCATGATGACCCGCTCCCTGATGGACAGGGCGGGCATTTTCCCGGCGAGAATAAAACCGGATCACTGAGGACAGATCCGCCCGGCTTCCGTCATGAAAATAGGGTGCTGTCCGGGAGAGCCCTCTCAACCCGGGGGTGCGAAAGGCTCCCCACATTTTCGAATCACGTCTGAGCCTGCGTGTTCGATCAGCAGCGGCTCCTGTCCTCTCCTCCGAATACTCACCCAGAAGATTGAAGGGACTGCGTTTCAAATCGAGGATGCCGCCGTATCTCCCTGAATCCCTGGAGGATGAACCGGAAGAAATCAAACCGGTATCATGAAACTCTCCATCTGAAAATGCCGGTCCATTGTGACAAAACACGCAGCGCCCCTGATCCAGGAAAATGGCCAGACCGTAGCGCGCTTCCGCAGGATATTTTCTGGCCTCTTGGGGATTCTCATCTGCGAGGGCCTGCAAATATCGATCGAAGTCTGTCTTCGGAGCCTGCAGCGTCTTTTCATAGGCCGCGACCGCACGCCCCAAATCAGAAAAGGCCCTATTGAGTCGCTGACGTCGCTCTTCCGGAAGTTGTTGATATCCCGCAGTCCATTCGGAGTTTTCCCGAGCCCTTTCAGGAAGATCGTCGAGGCGGGGAAAATCTCCGAATGATTCCTCAAACAGTTTTCGGCGATCGGGATTCTGGTCGATCCACCTCAAGAGGATCAGTCGGTCACTGTCCAACTCCTCGGGAGTTTCAATCGGCTCCAGAGCCTGTGACCACAAAGAATCCCAGCGACCGTCCCAGCCAAACCAGCGCTGCTGGTCCACCCCCCAGAGACCAGGGGTGTCTCGATGAATCTTTTGAACACCGCGCGGGTGTGACAAACCATCCTGAAATGCCTGGCCCGGATCATGACAGGTCGCACAAGAAGTCGAACCATCACCACTGAATTCTTCGGCGAAGAAGATCTCCTCTCCCAGTTTTTGCAGGGGTGTGAAATCTTTCGGAGCATTGACGATCACCTCTTCACGAGCCAGATCGAGGATCTGCTCCCGCCAGCTTTGTGGCAACAGCGGGTCTTCCACCTGAATCACGACAGTCGCCAGGAGAAGTAATCCATACATTTCAGTAAACCCTCACCCATGCCCGGGCACGCTCGAGATGGGGGCCTTCTTGAATATCAACCGTCAACAACCAGCGCCCCTTCATGTGAAAGCGCACACCTGGAGTCACAAATCCTCCATCAGGCTTGCGGGTCGTCTCCACTTCCAGGGCGAGACCGTGGCCGTGGTGAGGCATTCCTGCGTCGAAGACCACCTTCACGTTTTCGGCAACGGGACCACTGGAGTCAAAGACGGTACCACTGACCTGGAACTCGCGATTCTCCGGAGGTGATTCGGGGAAATCGAGAATCACCCGGTATGTTCCATCGGCGGTCACCAACGATAACTGATCCGCCTGAATCATGGGCATAGAAGAGAAGGGTGGTTTTTCTTTTTGGACAGGAACATCTTCAGCCCCCCGAATCGCTGGAACCTCAGGCTGGCAACCAATCATCAGCAGCATGACCAATCCCAGAACAAGGGAAACGGCACACACTCCCAATATCCACCACCCGGGTCCTTCCGAACCCTCGTATTCAGGTTCCATTAACTCTCTCCCCCCTGCGCTGATGCAGGTTTCGGCTCTGATTGGGCGGCTGGCAGGTAACTGCCACTTCCGAAGTGGCGAATCTTTCCATTCTTCTCGATCACCACCCCACGGTGGTTTCCGAAATCGACGACCCACATCGAACCATCGCCTGCGATTTGCAACGAGCCGGGATTGAAAAGTTCTCGTTCGCCCGTTCGGGTGCCACTGACCTCTTCCGGAGATTTTGATCCGAGAATCTGCAAGGTGCGCCCGCTACTGTCGGTGCGAAAGAGCCTCCCCTTCAACGCATCCGTCCAGATCACCGTTCCATCGGGATGGCGTGCGACCCCCGCCGGAATCGCTTCCATTTTACCGTCCGGCTCTTGGCTCACTGCAGAAAGATCGATCTGCTTGCTGGAGCCATCGATCCTACACCGAAAAATCTGGCGAGCCCCTGCATCTGCAATCAGGAATCCATCCCCATCCGCAGCGATGGCCACTGGACGCTTCAGGGATCCGGAACCTCCAAGAACTCCCATCGGTTGAAAACGATCGTTCAGAAGCAGAACTCTTGCAGAGGATTCATCGATCACTCCGATGGTCCCGGAATCGAGACAAGCCAACGCTCCGGGTCGCAGAGGTGCAGGACTCTTCCATTCTGGAATCGTGTTCGCCAGATCACCAAGGTCGACACTGCGAACGAGGGCAATAATCCAGGACTCGCGAATTACACGCGCCTCAGGCCTTCTGCGCACTTCAAACATTTGCAATCGCCGGTTCCCACGATCCGCAACCACGAATCGCTGAAAACCCGACCTGTTCAGGAAATCGATACCACTTGGCGTTCTGAAAAGGGCCGCCTTCGATCCATGCCCCCCGACATCGTCAATTTCCACCGGGGTCTCACTTCGACGGTCGAGGACCACGACCCTTTCGGAATCGGGTTCCAAAACTGCCAACAAAAAACCATCTGGCCCCCGATCGAGGGCCCAGTGCTTTCCATAATGGGAAATCAGGTCTACCCGAGCCCAGAGTTCTGCCGGGTCAGGCCGACTTTCTGCGTCGCGAGCCCCAAAATATTGAACCCGTGACTCGCTGACCTCGAGAACGATCACCACTCTCGATTCGGCATCGTAGACGAGACCCGTTGGATAATGGAGGCGACCCGAAGACTCCCGCGGCAGCAAGGCATGCAAGCCCCAATGATGCAGGGCTATCCCATGGGTACCAAAGATCTGAACCCGGTGATTTTCTGTGTCACTGACAAAAATCCAGCGGCCCGAGATGGCCGCGCATCCTCCCGGGCCAGCGAGAAGTCCCGGGGCAGCACCGTGATCTCCCAGTGCTTCCTCAAACCTTCCGCTCTTTTCACCATCGACGCAGGGAATCAACCTTTGCCATCCCCGATCCGTCACATAAATCGAATTTCCTGCTTCGGTGACGGCAGTCGGATCGATGAAACCGGTCCATGACTGGAGCTGGCTTCCTTTTTCAGAATCGAGTTCCCAAATATGACCGTGGAGCTGATCGACGAGCAGAACCCGGGAGTTGGAACTTCGGTGGGCGAGGGCCACCGGTTTCCAGCCTCCCGCTGGGGGCGCCCATTCCATGGGTGATATCTCTGAATTCACAGCACAAGAGAACAGTTGTCCGCGATCGGTTCCCACAAGAAAGCGGTTCTCAGTCAGCTGAAGCAGGCAGGTCGGCTGACCTGGAATCTTCAAAGAGAAACGTTGGACAGAATCGAAAAAAGACTCCCCCGTTCGACGAAGCTCCAGAGTTCCGTCGATCAGAATGACCGCATATCCCCCGTTCTGCAGGCCACAGATGGCCGCAGGTGGGATCGACCATTTCTGTTCCCCCCGGAATTTCCCCCATCGCTCCAACTCCTCAATTGGAATCGGATCAGTGCCTTTCTGAATCAGGGCCAGAGATGACCCGGTCGATAGAACCACCCCTGAAATCAGGAAAACCAGGATCAGAAAACCTGTCTCTGGAAGAAGTCTCGCCGGTAAACGTCTCAGCATGTGAATCCCTGTTCCCCTTCCTGAGTTACAGCATCCCACCCGATTCCCCATCTGGCAAGGCTCCTTGAGTCTCGCAACTCATCCCATAGCCCCCTATCCTGCCCCATGGGAAAGGAATTGGATGGAATCACCGGACGGAACCCGTGGATTGGAGTGGCGTGAAAACCGCTGGATCCCATGGAGTGAAATTCAACTCAAACAACAGACACGGGGTGGGCCCGGTGGGCAACATTCAAACCGATCTGCCACTGCTGTCGAAATCCGTTGGTCGATACGCGAAAGTCGTGCCCTGAATGCGATGGAAAAAGAAACTCTTTTGGAAGTCGCTGCCGCTCGCCTTGATAGCCAGGGAAACCTGCGCATCGTTGCCAGTGAAGAAAGGTCTGCTTCCAGAAACCGTGAGCGCGCCCTGGAAAGATTGGCTGAGTGGCTGGAGATGTCCCTCCGCCGAAAAAAATCCAGAACCGCAACCCGCCCCACTCACTCAAGCCGCAGGAAACGACTCGACCAGAAAAAGCGTCGATCACAAATCAAAAAAGACCGCGGTAAATTTCGTGGAGATCACGATTGAATCGAAAACAACTCAAGCGTGAGAATTTCTGACAACTCTGGATATGAAAAAAGGGAGCCCCTCATGGGACTCCCTCAAAAAGCTGGGGTGGGAGGAGGGACTCGAACCCTCGGCCTCCAATACCACAAACTGGCGCTCTAACCAACTGAGCTACACCCACCATCGATTTCACAACTGTATGGCGACAGCAATCAAGGTCGCGACTCCCTCTTCTCCGACGAACGGATCTGAAGGAAGGCCAATGGTGGCGTGATGGGAGGAGTGTGTCAAGGAGACCAGATTCTCAATGCCAACAGAACTGGAGCAAAATCCCCGCTTCTCCACTCTGGTCGACATTTCCGGTGATTCGGCAATCCCATTCGGAGCCGGAAGAAAGGTCCAGGGTCAACCCCAGCCCTGCCCTGATTGGGTGCCCCTGCTCCGATCGAAGATCAGCCGATCGATCAGAGGCCCAGAGACTGACGGTACTTGCCGAATCTCCCGATCTCCTGGGGTTCCACCATGCGGGAGCATGGAGCAGGGGGTCTGTACCCAAAGGGAGGAAAGAAGCATCGAGAGGAAGCTTCTGAATCTGAATCATGGTCATGTTTTGTAACAGGATTTCTGTCAGATCGTCACGGTTCAACCACGGGTCAGACTTCGACTCACCGTGAATATCCCGAGTCAGATATTGACCGATCGCCCAACTCCATTGAGACCAATGGGTTTCCTCCCGGGATTCCTCCGGGAAACGGTACTCGGTAAAGAGATTGAGAGGCAATGCACTCAAAGCTGTGAAACTCGGGGACTCTATTCTGTCGTATTCCTGCGACAGACTCAGGGCACCGGACACATTCATGGTTACCGACTCAATGGGCAACAACCCGTTCGAAGCGGGCGCCGGCAACAGTGAAATCAGCAAGAGGAGAGACAGGGGAGACAAGAGCACACCTAATTAGTTTCGCCACCGGCAAACGGTTGCGGGTCAGAAAACGGTGTGCCAGGGGAAGAGGGCGTGGGCATGGAATCAGCCCAGTACGTCCGATGATAGCGCTCGAAATGGAAAAGTTCAGGGTCTAACTGCGGCGGCTGGCAAGACGCACCAGATCTTCGGCAACCAATTCCGAGTCGGGAGACTCAGCGACGATTCTGCGGACCCGATCCTGGGCCTCATTGAGGGGAAAGCCGAGGACCTGAAGCGCTCTCACGGCGTCGGCTGCCGGTCCCTCCGGCACCCCCACCGTGGCAGGGCTGCCGGCAGAAGCGACAAGATCCTCTTTCTCGAGGGCCCCACGAAGATCCAGGACGATTCTCTGCGCAGTCTTTTTGCCGATCCCTTTGACCTTCTCCAGAACGCCACTCTCCCCTTCGAGAACTGCGTTCTTGAAATTGTCGGGCTCAATATGGGAAAGCAGGGCCAATGCGGAAGCGGGGCCTACTCCGGAGACCTGACACAGTCGCTCAAAGAGGTCGCGCTCCTCCGGTTGGGAGAACCCATAAAAATGCATTTGGTCATCACGGATACGATGAGAAAGGAACAACCTGGCCGAACTGCCCTCTCGCAACTTGGACAGGGTTGCCGACGGAGCCTTCAATGAATAGCCGACACCTGCAACGTCAAGTGTGACGCTGTCGGCCAGAATTCGAATGACTTCTCCGGAGAGGTATTCGTACACGTCCCCTGCTTATCCTCTGGTCAGATCCAGACCCCGCTCGGTGAGTTTGCGTTTGACCTCATTCAGGGAAGTGACCCCGAAATTCTTCTGGCTCACCAGTTCGAGTTCATTGCGCTGCAACAGATCGGCGATGGTTTCAATCCCCAGACGGTCCATACAGCGCTGACTGCGACTGGAAAGTTCGAGGATACTGACAGGCTCTCCGAGAAGTGCCTGGGCCTCACTGTCCATTCCCAGAAGCGAGGTCTCGCTGCGCTGGGAACTCTCACCAAGACGAAGATTCTTCTGGTTCAGAATCTTGCGAATCTCCTGAAGGCTGGTTTCACCAAAGTTCTTGTAGGAGAGCAGTTCAGCCTCAGTCTTGGACACGAGGTCACCGAGGGTATGGATGCCCATCTTCTGCAGGCAGTTACGGCTGCGCACCGAAAGTTCAAACTCAGTGACTGGAATCTGCAGGACCTGACCCATACGGACCTTTTCCTTTTCCTTGTCACGGTCGTAGAACATCGACTGTGAAGCCTCGGCGTCCCGCAGATACAACTGGGCCCTGCGGTGATCCGGATTGGAAAGCAGCACCATCCTGTAGCAGGTGATGGCTTCCTCATAACGGTCTGCATCTTCGTAAAGAACACCCAGATTGATCATTGCACGGGCGTAGAGAGGCGCACTTCGTTGACACATACGGTAGGCCTCGATCGCCAATTCCTCATCACCGTAGAGGGAGTGCATGTAACCCAGGCGGAATTGAAAGCGAGTTTCTTCCGGTCGACCCTCTGCTGCAGTGGAGTAGTACTGCAGGGCCTCGTCGTAATCTCCCTCATGCTGATGCAAAAGACCCTCGAGGTAACAGATGCGCGGGTGATCGACGGAATCCGGAAGTTTCGCCAGAAGCTCTCTGGCCTCCTCAATACGATGCTCATGAATCATGGCCTCACAGAGGAGCATGCCGATGCGCGGGTAGTTTCCGCCATGGGCTGCCCATCCCCCCTCGAGAACCTGAAGGGCTTCCTTGGAGTTGCCCTCTTCAAGGCTGAGTTTTCCAAGAAGATGGATGCACAGGGGATTGGAACTGCAGTTGCGAAGGAGGTTTTTGGCTTCCTCCCTGTTACCCAGAAGGTCCTGGGCAACCGCTCTGCGGAAATCGTCCTGAATCTCTTCAACCAGATTTTCCAACTCGTCGATCGCTTCACGACGGGAAGTCACGCCCTGACGGACTTCATGATAAAAGTCGACGTGGGTTTCTTTGTTGAGAATCAATTCGCGAATGTTGAAATCGTCCTGAACTTCCAACTTGCCTCCTGAGGGGAAAGAACGGCACCAGTCAAGTTACAGCCCCCGGACTGCTTCACCCGCTCCTCGGGTAAACTCGTCAACTGATCGGGGAACTGTCGCCCGCTTCGATGTGGGATTCCCGTTTCCGGTTCGTCGGAAACGGGATCTTGCCGAAATCAGGGCGCTGGCAATCTGGAATCATAAATAGGACGCCGGTGCCCGTCAACTTGATCAGAAGCCGTGTATCTCCCTTGTATAGGCCCAATTTGGGAGTGACCATGCAGATTCACCAACAGTGACACCCCAAGGGAACCCGGTGAGGCCCCCTCCACCCCCAATTGTGAGAGCCGTTTGAGGTTTGAAAGGCGAGGCAGACCCGCATGAGCAACGGACTGAATCCGGCACAGGAAAAGGCGGTCTCCCACCACGAAGGGCCATTGGTTGTGGTCGCAGGACCGGGCAGTGGCAAGACTCGCGTCATGACTCACCGTATTGCGAGCATGGTCCGCGAAGGGATAGAACCCAGTTCCATTCTCGCGATCACTTTCACAAACAAGGCTGCAGAAGAGATGCTCAGGAGAACCCTTGAGCTTCTGGCGATTCCCGAAGCCAACGATTTCAGCGGTCACGGTTTCTTTGGATCCTCCGCTCTCGGCCTCGAGGATGATCGACCGGTCTTGAGAACCTTTCACTCCTTCTGCGCCAGGCTGCTTCGAAGGCACGCTCATCGTCTCGAGCCCTACACCAGCAGTTTCTCCATCTATGACTCGGCGGACCAGAAACAGGTCGTCACCGAAGTCATGAAAGAAATGAAACTGGATCGGACCTCCTTCCCTCCTCGTGCAACCCAATCAACGATCAGTCACTGGAAAAACCAGATGATCAGTCCTGAGTTGGCTGCCGATCAGGCAGGAACTTTCAAGGACCGTGAACTGGCCAAGATCTACGCCCGCTATCAGGAACTCCTCGAAGAGCAGGACGCTGCGGACTTTGATGACTTGCTGCTGCTGGTCGTCCGCCTGCTCACCGAACAGGAAGATGTTCTTCTGCGACTGCAGCAACACTTTCGATACGTCATGATCGATGAGTTTCAGGATACCAACCGCCCACAATACCTGATTGCCAAGTTGCTCGCGGGCCAGCACCGTAATCTGTGTGTCACAGGAGATCCGGATCAGTCGATCTATTCCTGGCGCGGGGCCAGCCCCGATAATTTCCTTCGCTTCAGGGAAGACTTCCCTGAACACGAAGTCGTCACACTCGAACAAAACTATCGCTCCACCCCCCAGATCCTTGAAGTGGCTTCACGACTCTCCGGAACCGAGTTCGGTCACCGCGAATTGTTCACCGAAAATGCTGACGGTTCCTCAGTCAGAGTTCAGTTAGTCCATGATGAAAGGGCGGAAGCCCGCAGAATCGCAGACCACGTAGAAGACTGGATGGCAGAAGGAGTCACCAGTGATGAGATCGCGGTTCTCTATCGGGTAAACTCACTTTCGAGGGTGATCGAAGAAGAATTCGTGCGTCGTCGACTCAAGTATGCCGTTGTCGGTGGCATGTCCTTCTACGAGCGCAAAGAGGTCAAAGACATACTCGCTTATCTGCGAGCAGCCCGTTCCACCCGTGATGACGTCGCCTTGCAAAGGATCGTCAATACTCCCGCGCGCGGTATTGGAAAGGTCAGCCTCGAGAAGTTTCAGGATGATGCCCTCGCCCATGGCAGGACGATGGGCGAGCACCTGCGCCGAAGTGACTGCACCGATGGAATCCGCGGAAAAGCTCGCAAGGGTCTGGAGCACCTTCGGGAAGTGATTGAACAATTGGAAGACCGGCTCTCCGGTGGACTCGCTGACATGGTCGAACAGGCCATCGAGGCCAGTGGCTATCTGGCCCATTTGGAAAAATCAGAACCGGAAAGCTGGCAGGAGCGGGAACGCAACTTGCAGGAACTGGTGGCAGCAGCGGCGGAAACGGAAGAAATTCTCGATCAGGCTCTTCAGCAATCCAATGCCGATGAGGGAGAAGTCCCTGACCCCCTGACGATCTTCCTCGAGCGGATCGCTCTGGTCTCGGATGCCGAATCGGATGACCAAATGCGGGGCAAAGTCTCGATGATGACATTGCATGCCGCGAAAGGACTCGAGTTTCGAAAAGTGATGATCGCTGGAGTAGAGGAAACGCTGATCCCCCACTCACGCCATGGTGAGATCGAGGGCATCGACGAAGAAAAACGTCTCTTGTACGTGGGAGTGACCAGAGCCATGGAAGAACTGGTTCTCACGCATACCTCCTGGCGACGTCGTTTTCAGGATCGGGAACCCCGTCTCCCCTCCTCCTTTCTGGCCGATCTTGAAGGCACTTCAATTGAGTTCGACCGCAAGCCAGGAGCACGTACTTCCGTCTCTGAAAACGTATGGGACCCCGAACCCGAATATCACCACGATCCGGAAGAGGACGACGGTTTGCATCCGGGTGCATGGGTCCACCATGAGTTGCTCGGCCGGGGCTGTGTCAATGCTGTACAGGGATATGGTGCAGCGAGACGCATTACGGTGAGGTTTGAAAATGGTGAAGAGAGACAACTCGTCGTGGCTTACGCCCCTCTCTCTGTAATCTCACCTCCGGATGAGGAGTGGGAAGCATGCTGAGACTCTCGCTAACCCTTGTCGGAATACTCCTCCTGCTGATTCCCGGTTTACCGGGGAAAACCGATGCACATGAACTGATTGAGGGAGTCGGAACCCAGGCCACCTTTACCTTGAGGGGCGATGATATCGTCGTCCTCTTCAATCACGGCTGGAGCACACCTGCGGGGTTCCCCGTACTCTCTGACCTGGACAGGGACGGGGACGGGAAAGTTCGCGAGCCGGAATGGCGTCCCTATCTCGAGAAGCTCTTGGCCGATCTGTTGCCCGCCACCACCCTGACGATCAACGGATTCCCCATCGATCTCGAGTTACAGATGATCGAGCAGGAGGGTATAGGCGGATCAGTCAGCGCCCGTTCCTTTGATGTTTACTACACACTGATCGGCAAACTGCCGGAACCACTTCCGGATGATGCCCCCTGGGGTGCCGGTGGCTGGTGGCTTCATTGGCATGATCAGACCCACCTCGATCGCCTGTCCAGTCAGATCACCTGGATTCCACTGGAAGATCATTCACCGAGACTGTCGGTGATGGTTCTCGAACCGGGTTTCGAAATGATCGATGATCAGGGTGCGTTCTTGAGAACTCCGGGAAGAAAATCACTGCTGCATTTTCATCCCGGTGCAAGCTCCTTTGATCCCTTCAGTGATGCTCCTCCGAGTGCAGAAGAGGTCCGTAACTGGTATGCGAATACCGGGCGGGCAGCCGACTCCAATGACTCAAAAGACACCGATTCGGAACCGATATTCCGCCCCAGCAGACCTCCAGGCGAAAACCCGGGAGACACGCCTCCCATCCCCACTGAAGAAGAGGAGATTGGGAACATCGTCGAGACCATCGTTTCCGGGAAAGCCAAACTTTGGGAGATTCTGCTGGCCCTCTTCCTCGCTGTTACCTACGGCGCGGGACATGCCCTCGGCCCCGGTCACGGAAAGACGATGGTCGCAGCCTATCTGGTGGGAACCCGTGGCAGGATTCGGGATGCCATTGTCCTTGGAATCATCGTGACCATCGCCCACACCGCGAGTGTCTTTCTTCTGGGTCTGGTGCTGCTGGCCCTGATCGAATGGAGTGCGGACAAATCACTTTCTGCCACGTATCAGAATTGGATCACGACCACATTCAGTGTCCTCTCTGGAATCATGCTGATTCTCTTCGGCTTGATTCTCGCTCGACATCGCCTGCGCAGAGTCCGCAACTCCGGAAATGGTCATGATCATTCCCATGGTCACTCCCACGGTCACTCCCATGACCACTCCCATGA
>JAAXJX010000015.1:58274-85689 GCA_012269595.1 Planctomycetia bacterium
CCCATGACCACTCCCATGATCACTCTCATGACCACTCTCATGACCACTCTCATGATCACTCTCATGTTCCTGAAGGATGGGGTGAATCAGGCGAAGTCCGATTCAGGGATTTGCTGACACTGGGGTTGAGTGGCGGCATCGTCCCATGCCCTGCAGGTTTTACCATCCTGCTGGTGGCCGCCCACTTCCAGGCGCTGTGGCTGGGATTGATCATCCTGACCTTTTTCAGCCTCGGTCTGGGTGGAACACTGATCGGCATCGGCATTCTGCTGACTGTCGGAAAAGAGGGAGTGATCGATCGTATGGGACTTAGGGCCACCGGATCTCTCCTTCGCTGGGCTCCAGTGCTGTCCGCATTGCTCGTCTCCGCCGTGGGCGCCTGGTTTACATGGCAAAGCTTTGTCGAAGGTCAGGGAGTCATCGCACAGATGCTCAGAGCCTTTGCGATATGGCTGGAAAGCTGAGTCGATTCACTCTTGCAAGTCGGGGGCTTCATGATTGGGGTGAGTTTTTAACCCCAATGCTCCCAGAATCGCCCGTGCCTTGTGCCCAATCTCCTGGCTCTCGGCATGGCAATCAGAGTCCCAGGTGATGGCGCCGCCGAATGGAATCAGGGCCTCGCTCCCATGAATCGTCGCGGTGCGAATGGCGATATTGAATTCCAGATCACCACTCCCATCGATCCAGCCCACGGAACCGGTATAAACCGCACGCGGCCACGACTCCAACTCACGGATTGCTCTCATTGCCGCTTGCTTGGGAGCTCCCGTGATCGATCCACCCGGATAGGTGGCTTCCAGAATGGCACCGGGACCGGGTTCTCCACTGAGTTGCCCCTCGATGGTGGCAACCGCATGCAAAACACTGGCGTAACTTTCTATCGCCGTGACCTGTGTCACTTCGACACTGCCCGGTTCGCAGATCCGTCCCAGGTCATTGCGCTCCAGATCGATGATCATCGCCAGCTCGGCACGCTCTTTTTCACTGGTTCGCAATTCCTCGGCTGCTTGACGATCCCGTTCAGAATCTCCGCTTCTTGGCACAGTCCCCTTGATCGGTCGAGTGCGGATCGTTGCACCTCTCGTCTGCAGAAAAAGTTCAGGTGATGCACTGACCACGCCAAAACGCTGGCTCTCGATCAAGGCTCCATAAGGAACTGGTTGCACCTGCCTCCAGCGACGGTGCAACTCTGCTGGAGAAGGACACCCTTCAACCAGATAGCCGCGGGCCAGATTGACTTCGTAATAATCACCCTGCCCAATCCCAGTCTGAATCTGACGAACCGCACTCAGATATTGGTCCTCATCAAAGGCGGACCGGATCTGCGCCTTCGATTCCAAAGGATGGACAGTGCTGGCAAGGCTCTCGACAGGATTATTGACCGGGACTTGAAGGGATGAAGTCAGTCGCTCTTCCCAGCCTTGTCGTCCCCGGTGTAAAAACCAGGTCTTTCCACTCTCACGGTGCTGGACAAACAACTCGTCATGAAGAGTAAAGTGCATCAGCGGAAACTGATTCAACCACTCGGGTGCCCCCGGAGACGAACGCTGGTCTGGGCCCAATTGGTGAAAATCATCGAGAGCTTCGTAACTGATCCAGCCGACCGCCCCTCCTGTAAAGGGAACCCGCTCCCCCAACAGAACCAGATCAGCCTGTTCGGTTCGCCATTCCCGAAACCAACGATCCAGATCCTCAAGAGGTCGCTGTGATCGTTGGGTTCCTTCCGATTTCTCGGCAGGACCGGCAAGGCGAAGGAATTCATCAACCGGTGTACTTCCCCAGAAATTCCAGCGCCCGGTTCCCCCAACCTCAAGACCACTCTCCAGAAGAAATTGCGGGACCGCCTCCTGCCATCTCTGCAAGATCCGATCGATATCTGCAGGAGGAACTTCCTGAACCTGTAATGGGGCGCCAAGGGGCTTGTTCATGCGGTTTTTTCCTCAAATAAACCGGGGAAAGGACTCCAGTCTCACCGGAATCCGGACGATGAAGAAAGAGAACCTCAGAGGAGAGGTTCCCGATACCAGAAGGACGATAAAGCCATGGACAACTCTCCGAACCCCCTTTCTTCGAAAGATGGCTCTCTGATGGTGGTCAGTCAGAAAGAGGAATTCTGTATCCTCTACGATCGCGAGGATTTGCCTGGACTGTGTGAAGAATTGCTGAAATTCGGATCTCCTGCTCCCCGCTCACTGGATGAAGCGGCCCATCTCGATGAAGAAGAGTTGACCGTCGACCATTTCAGAGCCGTTGTTCGCGAACTGATCTCACGGATGCATGGCCAACTGAAGTAACTTATCCACGGGTTATCCACAGGCATGGGGTGCCCTGTGTCCTTTCGAAGCATTTCCTGCAGGGAAATGCCTCAAGGATCCCTCTTTGCTTCCTTCACTCCTGCCTTCACTCCTGCCTTCAACCCTGCGGATCGACTTCAAATTTTTTTCCGGACTTCATAGGATCATGCCCAAGGGAAATGCCTTCGGGCTGGGAAGACTGGTGCAAATTATGGAATCCTTCCTCAAGCACCTTGAGACGGAACGCAATCTGAGCCCGGAAACCTTGCGCGCATATCGCAAGGATCTGGAACAGCTTCAGGATTTCTTCAAGGCAAAAAAACTCTCTGAGCTGGTGGATACCAGTGCAGAGGAAGTCCGCCGGTGGTTGGCCCATTTTGGTGAGCGTGGATACTCCCGCTCTACCATCGCCAGAAAACTGGCCTCTGTCAGGGGTTACTTTCGATTCCTTCAAAGGGAAAACCGTTTCGAGGGGCGTTGTGCTTTTCTGGAACTCGATACACCCAAGGTTCCCCGATCTCTGCCCCACTTCCTGACGATCCAGGAAGTCATGCGACTCCTCGATCAACCCCAAACCGATTCCTATCGTGGACTCCGTGACAGGGCGATCCTTGAGATTCTTTACAGTACGGGACTCAGGGTCAGCGAGTTGGTCGCGCTCGACTGGAGCCACATCGACAGCAAAATCCGTCTCGTCCGCGCATTCGGCAAGGGCCGCAAGGAACGCATCGTTCCCATCGGCGAACATGCCCTGCGTTCACTCTTCAGTTACCGTGAAGCGATTCCATCCCAGTGGATTCCGGAAGACGGAAACTGGGGCCCTGTACCGGTGCTGCTCAATCGGTTCGGCCAGAGAATCTCGGACCGTTCAATCCGCAAGATCTTCGATCGCTATGTGGGCAGGGCAGGCCTCGACAAAAGGACCAGCCCCCATACGCTTCGCCATTCCTATGCCACCCACCTGGTCGACAGTGGAGCCAATCTCCGGGAAGTACAGGAGTTGCTGGGCCACAAGCATTTGGCCACCACTCAGGTCTACCGACACCTGACCAATGAGGCAAAGGCTGCGGAATATCAGAAGCACCCCCATAGCACACTTCCTGATCAGAAGGTCTCCAACCCCTGATCCTCCGGTGGCTCAACTTTCTTGCTGAAGTTGCCGCCCCTCACGGAAGAAGATATGCTCTGATTCCTGTTAGGCCATTCAGGCTGGCGTAGCTCAGTTGGTAGAGCACAGCTTTCGTAAAGCTGAGGTCACGGGTTCGACTCCCGTCGCCAGCTCCATGAAAATCGAACCCGTCACCTTCCGGTGGCGGGTTTTTTCTTTACGACATCGTTGGGGCCAGCTGTCATTTCGCCCAATAAGGCACTTCCACCGCACAGAAGCACTGCTCGCTTCCCCCTCCCGGGCAAACTATGATGGAAATTGATTCGGAATGAGCAGAGGGTTTTCTGCTTCCTGAATCGGACTTCTTGATTCAAAACCTTTTGATTGCCCGCGGGATGGGAGCACTTCGATGCGTTATTGGGTTTTCATAGCTTGTTTCAGTCTGCTCGGGATGGATCTCCATGCCCAGTGCGACCCCGGGGGTGGCACTGGCGGAACCGGTGCCGACGTCATCGTCGGTGAGTTGACAGGTACACAGAGCTACGGCAACGCCGGCGGATACTACGCCTACTCAGTCGGTACCACTTCCTGCAACATCGGCACTGAGGAGCTGCTGTGGATCGCCAGCACCAATGAGCACCCGGTCATCGGCCAGAATATGTACCGATTGAAAGATGGCCGTTTCGAACAGATCGGTCTCAGCTGGTTGAAACATGGCTTCACCGCACTTCAGGGGAATACATGCGGCTGTGGTTGCACTTCTTCGGGAACCGGCTCGCGCCTCGGCGTCGGTTGCTCCGATCCTTACGGAGCCAGTCTCAATGGCAGTCAGGGAAGCCTGGGGGCCCGATCTGAAGTGACAGATCCGGCTCGGGGTGGATTCTCCTATCCACAAACCCTGGATCCGCCCAACTCGGACCTGACTTTCCGCCGCCTCCGGGTTCATGGCAACGATTTGACTCCGAGCCTGAACACCAATGCCCGCTACTTCATCGAGGGTCACTACGTGACACCCGACGATGCTGCAGCAGGTAACCATCACAACAACTGCAGCTACCGGGAAGTCACGATCTCCAGCAGCACATCGAACCACGCCATCTCTTTTGTCGGATCGACCCAGCGTCAGCAACCGGCGATCCAGGCATGGCAGGATGTGGATCCTTCCGTCACCCTCATCGACATTCCCGATGGAGATGACGGTCTCATGATCCTTGGATACAAGGTCACTCAGTTGTCCGCAAACCTCTGGGAGTACGAGTACGCCCTCTACAACATGGATTCCACCAGAAGTGCCCGCAGCTTCTCGGTGCCACTTCTGGGCGTCGTTCCCAGTGCCATAGGTTTCCATGATGTGGAGTACCACAGTACTGAGGTCTACGACGGAACCGATTGGGCGTCGAGCAACAGCAGTGGAGCCATCACCTGGAGTACCGATACCCACGCCACCAATGTGAACGCAAATGCCATCCGTTGGGGTACAACCTACAACTTCCGCTTTACCACCACTTCCCCACCGGTGCCCGCAAACCTGACGATTGGACTCTTCACTCCCGGAGCAGTCGACAGTCTTCTGGTTGCAGCCGTCGGCCCCGCGGCAGGAAACCTGGACTGCAACAACAATGGCATTCCTGATGCAGACGAGATCGCCTCTGGTGCATCCGATTGTGACGGCAACGGGCTCCTCGACGAATGCCAGGACGATTGTGACAACGATGGCATTGCCGATGCCTGCGAGATTCTCGCGGGTGCTGCTGATTGCAACGGCAACTTCCTTCCCGATACCTGTGAGATTGCTGCCGGGGCAGCAGACTGTGATTTTGACGGAGCACTCGACAGTTGCGAACTGCTCCAGGGAACCGCAGACGACTGCAACCTTGATGGCGTCATCGACAATTGTGAAATCGCGGCCAACCCTGCTCTCGATTGTGATACCAACGGCGTTCTCGACGTTTGTGAAGCAGCAGGCATCTTCACCTTTGAAGATGTCGTCACTCCACCTGCTCCCATCGATGACAGTCTGCCTCCTGTGGTGCGAACCCTGAGTGTTGCGCAAGCAGGCCTGATCGATGATGTGAATGTCCAGGTCGAATTGACTCACACCTTTATCGGTGACCTCGATATCTCCATCGCCTCGCCTGACGGGACTTCCGTCATGCTTCATAATGGATCCGGTGGATCTGCTGACGACATCAATACGACCTACGATGATGAAACAGGAACCAACACCACCAGTCCCGCCTCTCCCCTTTCAGCATTGGACAATGGCAACCCGTTGGGAGACTGGTCCCTGACCATCGCTGACAATGCTGGCGGTGATGAAGGTGTGCTCACCTACTGGGCTCTCGAAGTCGCGGTTGCAGGTGCGGGCATCCCCGATTGCAACAACAATGGAGTTCATGACGGTTGCGAATTGACTGCAGCCAACGACTGTAATGCCAACGGAATCCTCGACAGTTGTGACATCAGTTCGGGAACCAGTGCAGACACAGATCTGGACGGAATCCCTGACGAATGTGGAGGAGGAATCGAATACATTGCCGGCGATGCCAATGCTGATGGAAGTCATGACATCAGCGATGCGGTGCAATCGCTCCAATATCTCTTCGGCGGATCTCCTGTCACCTGTGAAGCAGCGCTCAACACCAACGGAGACGCACAGATCGATGTTTCCGATGTGGTCTACATGCTGGTGTTCCTCTTCGACAGTGGTGCCAATCCGGTGGGGCCCTTCCCGAATTGTGGGCCACTCGCACCGGGTGGACCAGGCTGCAGCAGTTTCAACGCCTGCCCTTGACCACTTCATGGAGTTTTGACCATCAGTGACACAAAAAAAGGTCCCGGATACCTCAGGTATCCGGGACCTTTTCATTGCAGTACTTGAATCGATCAGGCAGTCACTGCTTCGCGTTGATTGACGGCTGCTCCAGAACCATACTTCTGATTGAGTCCATTGAAGATTAAGGCCAAAGGAATCGCCAAAGCTGCAATCCAGCGGAAAGCCATCTTGCCGGCGTAGGCGGTCGCATCGGCTTTTTCCATGCCGGAACTCAGCGCTGCTTCGGTGTAGTACTCGGTCAGTGCTCCGATTCCGGGAACCGCCAGGTATCCGACTACCAACATCCCGACACCACCCATGAGACAAAGTCCCATGGCACCACTCTTGGGAACTCTCTCAGCAACAAACCCGATCATGGTCGGCCACAGGAAACAGACACCTGCGTAGAAGAGTGTCGCAGTGGCAAGAATCGTGAAGGCACTGCTTGCATAGGTCATGGCAAACAGACCCGCTCCACCAACCACCACAGAACCGAGAAGAACTCCGGTAGGAGTAAACCGCTTCATGAAGTTGCCTGCGAAATACCTCAAAACGGCCATGAGCGCCGCTCCGTAAACCAATACGAGAACTCCGCCGTCGGTCACGAGATTCGCCTCAACGAGAGCAGGCCCCATCAGTTTTTCGATCCAGCGACCGGGAGCCAACTCGAGCGTTGCAGTCAGTCCCATGCAGAACAGCATCGTCAAAAAGAGCGGAGACACCAGGGACTCCTTGACCTCTTCATCTGACACATTGGCACTGACACGCTCAGTGGCAGGAATCTCCTGCCCCAGGAACAGGTACCCATAAATCAGGGTTGGGATCATGACAAAGGCCAACTTTGCCTGCAAAACAGAGAGGCCAAACAATGCCCAGGTCTCTCCCGCGGGAACTGCAGCGGCAGATTGCGTCACCCAGAAACCGAAGAGGGCGCCCACGATAATTCCCAAAGGCCAGAAGATATGAAACTTGTTCAGGCGAACCGTTTTGTCTTCCGGATAGAGGGTTGCCACCAGGGGATTACAACCCGCTTCCACACAACCATTACCGAGAGCAATGATCGATGCTCCTGCGAGAAGTTGCGAAAATCCTTCCGCAAAGGTCATCAGCAGAATTCCAAAGACATGACAGAGAAATGCCATCTTGATGGAAATCGAAATGCCGATCTTCTCAATGACGGTTCCCAACAGAATGATGGAGATGGCAAAGCCCCCCAAAGAGGCTCCTCCAATCCAACCGGACTGGGATTCCGTGAGCCCGAAGAGGCCCGTGAAGTCCTGCATCGATGAGGTGATTACCCCGAATGCCACCGAGGTGGCGACCAGCGCCATACAGCTCGCCCAGAAAAGACGCTTCCGTTGTGCGTCGTGAGTCACTTGAGTCACGTTTTCCCCCATTCCCCGGCTTCAACCGGAAGGTGCGGATTCCCCTCCGCACGTGCTACACAGTGGGACAAAATCGGACCAATATGTCAATCAGGATCGATGGAACAGCGCGAAGCCTATTCAAAGGAATCTGTTTGTTAACTCAAAAGTTAACTCTTAGAATGCATTTTCGGTCGGGATTATTTCCATGGAAGAGTTCCTGACTGCAAAGACCTAGTCTTCATCTCTATCTTCCCGCGCACGGTACTCAACCACCGTGCGCTTTTTTAATTCCCTGTTCTGGAGCCCCCCAACTCCTCAAACAAATCGCCCCACCGTTGCCTTTCACGCCGCAAATCGTGTTGGCCTGCAAGGTTTTTGGCCGCCTTGTAAATCTTCTCGCGAAAACCCTCGTCCTGATTCCAGAGCAACAGGAGATCAGCCAGGGCCCGGGAGTCTCCAGCATCAAACAAGGCAGGCCAATCTTCACCGAGGATTCCGGTGTTTCCGGCGACACGGCTTGCAACGATGGGCAATCCACTCACCAGGAACTCACCCACCACATTGGCTCCCCCCTCATGAAGGGAAGGCATGATCAGTAGAGGCGCAGAACTCATCACCTGACGAATTCCTGTTTCACTGACGGGACCATTCCACTGCCACCGCAAGGGACCACTCGCCAGCTGTTCTTGTGCGGCTTCGACCTGTTCCTCCAAAGTCAAATCCAGCATTTTGCCAAAGTGACGAATCGTCAATTGCACATCTTTCAAGGCAGCCTCATCGCGACTCAGCCTCTCCCTCAGAATTTCAACCGCTCGCACCGGGAGAAGTGGATCCTTGACCACTCGAAGATGACCGATCACCACAGCCTGCTGCGGATCATACTCCTGACAACTCCACTCCACGGGTTCTGCACCCTGATAAATCACGCGCGTCTTCGTCCCCCACTCCTGCTCTCGCGATGCCGGAAAGAACTTTTCCAATCCCCCGGCGAGAGTGACGACCCTGCTCGCCTCCTCACAGGCCCAGCGGAACTCATTCGAGACCTCTCCCGATTCAAGAAGTGGCTCAAACAGGTCAGTTCCACTGACGATCAGGATCAGCGGAACCGGTTTATGGAGGTCATGCCAAATTTTGAGAATTGAATGGCAGTGTTTCGCATGCAATGCCACCAGAAGATCGGATTCGGTGATCTGTTTACGAACTTGTGCTTCGCTCTCTGGCAACTCTCCCCGTACTGGAAGGGAAGTGACAGCGTGACCCAGATTCCGCCAGTGTTCAGCGATGCGAGAGGAAGTACTGTTGTTTCCAGAAGTGGTCTCAGGCAATGCTGGATCCAAATAAAGAATCTTCATCGGTCAGTCAGGCCGTTCCCCCGACTTTGGCGACAGATGGGCGGTCACAGCCCCCGCTGCAATTCCACGGGCAGAATTGCTGATGAAGTTCGAAAGTTCCTGAATCTCATGAATCTCACTGTGATTCAACAATTGCGCCGCTTCCGGGATGGTTTTGGAACTGCGATAAATCAAACGATGGGCATCCTGAATTGCCCGCCGAATCTCCGCTGAGAATCCGGCGCGTCGCAAGCCGATGACATTGACTCCCCGAACCAATGCCCGGTCCCCGGTCGAAAGCATGAAGGGTGGGATATCCTGAACCGCCACCGCCGCTCCTCCCAGCATGACCAACCGGCCTATTCTACAAAATTGGTGGACCAGAGAATTGGCAGAAAGAAAGGCTCCATCCCCAACCGTCACATGTCCTGCGAGGGAACAGTGATTGGCCATGATCACGCCATTCCCTACATCACAGTCATGGGCGACATGGGAACCCACCATCAACAGGCAATCACTCCCAATCCTCGTCACTCCGCCAGGGCGAGAAGCCCGGTGTACCGTGACGAACTCCCTCAGTACTGAACCGTCACCAATCTCACAGGAACTGGGCTCCCTGGCCCAGGCCAGATCCTGGGGCTCATGCCCCACAACCGCATGCATATGAATCTCGACTCCGCTGCCAAGGCTGCTGCGAGGGCCGATGAATGCATGCGATTGAATCCTGCAGCGATCTCCGATCAACGCACCCTCTTCGATGACGCTGTATGGACCGATCTCAACGTCGAGTCCGATCTGCACACTTTCATGAATCACGGCTGTCGGGTGAATGCTCAATCTGGTCTCCTCAATCCTGTTCCGAACTCAACCCTGGGCAGCAGGGATGGACTTTTCACGATCCGCAGATCGAACCCTCAGTGTCTCAGGTATCGACTGCATATCCTCCCAAACCCACAACCACGCAGTTCGAACCCTGTGGAGATAATCTTCCGTGGAATCGGGATCCAGGAAACTGTCACGATCCAGAATGTCGCGGAGTGCCAGATCCGCAGCATGGTAGATCTTGAGGTCACCCACCTTCAGATCCTCAAAACCGGGATAGGATCCCGGAAGCTGTATCGATCGTTCATCACGCAGGGCATCGAGAAGATAGGGGACAGCCGGAGCTCCAGCTGCTGTCAGTTCGCCCACGATGACGTTCCATTTTCGACCATCGAGACTGTCGGTCAGGGCATCAAGCAGTCCCTTGATCTGGGCATTTCCGAGAGTCGCTCCTCCGACAGTCCGGGATCCGATCAGCGTGGCTGCCCTGCGGCGGATATCACGCTGGGCCAAAGCCAGATCAGTTCGTCCATTCATCATCGGTTCCGGGAATGACAGATCCTGAATCTCCCTGCCCTGTGCATCGTGGATGCCCCCCGAAAATCGGGCATGGTACTGATACTCCAAATGCTGGGAAGATCCCTGAAAATCAAAGGTCAGGTCCTGAAAGAAGTCGCAGTTCAATTCACCACTGAGGAGATACTCGTGTCCCTCGTCGACCAACTCGAATCCATGCAGAGCCAGAGTTCTTCGCAGAATCAGGTCTGAGATGTTGATTTCTGTGGCCTTGCCATCCAGGTTCTCGGTGATCTCGACCTTGATCTTTGCCCGACTCAACACTCTTTCGCCGTTGGAATCCCCTTCTGAGGTCTCTGTCGGGGTATCGATGAAAGCGAAGTAGACAAAAGGGGCAACGATCAGCAATAGCCACCAGGGAAAGCGTTGGGAATCTTTCGGGGCATCGGTCATGACGGCACCTCTCGATCAGCGGGTCTGAAGAGACTATCATTCCAAGCCGGGACCGACCCGGATGCAACCATGTCTCCCCCAGAGGAGACTGCGTAGCCACCGGTTTGTGGGAAGCGCTCAACAAAAGCGTGAGGGGCATCAGCTTGGCGATCGAAAAAGTCGATTTTTTCAAAGCGCATGGCGCAGGGAACGATTTTGTCGTCCTCGACGAGAAGTTTGGAGTGGTACCACGGGATCTTTCCCGGTGGGCTGTCGCATTCTGCTGTCGTCGAACCGGTGTCGGCGCAGACGGCGTTCTGGTGATTCGCCGTCATCAAAACCCGGTCGCCATGGAGTGCTGGAACTCGGACGGAAGCCGGGCTGAAGCGTGTGGCAATGGCCTGCGGGTGATCACCCGGATTCTGAGTGAACAAAGTCCTGTCTCCGAAGTCGGCACGGATGCGGGAACGATCACCGTCGAGTCCCTCCGCGACGCAAATGGCCAGTTTCTGGCACGGACGATCCTCGGGCCGGTTCGTCACTCTGCAGAGGTCGAAATCACCGTATCTGGAAAAACGGTGCACGGGATCCCGGCAAATGTCGGCAATCCCCATCTTGTTTTTGCGATCTCGGATTTCCCAGGTGACGACCCGGTCAGGCACTTCGGTCCGGGGTTGGAAGTCTGTGTTCCCGACAGGGTCAATGTGGGCTTCCATGAAATCGTCTCAAGAACTCACCTGAAGCTGCGTGTTTGGGAAAGAGGATGCGGAGAAACCCTCGCCTGCGGTACCGGTGCGGCCGCAGCAGTAAGGGTTCTTCAAGCAAGGGGATTACTCGCTGAACAGGTCAGGGTGGAGATGCCAGGGGGAGACCTTCAACTGAGATCGCTCACCGAATCGCCAGATCATGTGGAAATCTGTGGCCCCGCTCGAATCAACTATCGCGGCAGCCTTCGATTCGACACGGAACAAGTTGGCATCATCGATTTTGAAGAACAGGTTCAGGAAACGATCTGAACCCGTTCGCCGACATCGGCACCACTCTCAACCTGCAAGCCATCCACCACTTCACCAATGACCCAGGCGGTTTCACCCAGATCACGGAACTGCTGAAGGATAGTTTCACTTGAAGCACGATCCACGATGACCGTCATTCCGATTCCCTGATTGAAGACCCGGTCCATCTCTTCCGTGGCAACAGGTCCCATCTCCTCGATCAGTGAAAAGATCGGCGGTCTCTCCCAAGCAGATCTGTGAAGTGTAGCTCCCTGATCTGGGCCAAGAACACGGGGAATGTTTTCCAGAAGACCACCGCCGGTGATATGGGCCAATGCATGAACTGAAGAGCGGTGATTCTCCAAAACTGCCAGAAGTGATTTGACGTAGATGCGGGTCGGCCGCATCAACTCTTCACCGAGGGTGTGTCCCCAGTTTGCGGGATCCTGATCGAGGGGCATGGCATTTTCCCCGTCCATCAACACCCGTCTCACCAATGAGAATCCATTGGAATGCACACCGTTGGATGCGAGTCCAATGATCACATCCCCCGCTGCCACCCTGGCTCCGTCGAGGATTTCATCCTTTTCGACCACGCCCACTGAAAAACCGGCCAGATCCAATTCTCCGGGCTGATAGAAACCGGGCATCTCTGCGGTCTCTCCACCGAGCAAGGCGCAACCACTTTGGCGACAGCCTTCAGCGATGCCCTCAACGACGACGGCGATCGCTTCCGGAGAAATCTTTCCGGTCGCGACGTAGTCGAGGAAGAAGAGCGGTCGTGCTCCACCGACCACAAGATCATTGACACACATGGCCACCAGGTCGATGCCGACCGTATCCAGTTTCTTGCACGCGAAGGCGACCTTGAGTTTTGTACCGACTCCATCGGTGGCCCCTACGAGAATCGGATCCTTGAGCGGCTTGCCAAAAAGCTGTCCTGCTCCATCGAGCAGACGGAAGAAACCGCCAAATGCACCATGGGATCCATCCAGCACCCGTTCATCCTGGGTCGACTGAACCGCATCACGAATACGTGAGACCACTTCGTTTCCCGCATCGATGTCGACACCGGCATCGCGATAGGAGACTTTCCCTGATTGGGATTCGACAGGTGTATCATCGACCACGGGCCAACTCCTCCCTCTGGACCTCCCAGAGCCATTTTTCATCCAGATCATGTTTGCGAAGCAATCTTCGGCTGCGTCGAGCCCGACCTTCGTCGCCCATCTTGCGGGCAATTTGCCAGTCAAGGAAAAGCAGGTCGATGTCGCGACCATCCATCTTCAGACCTCGATCGAGGGAAACACGCGCCTCTTCCAGACGCCCGCGCAGATAGCAACGCTGGGCATCGTCCAGTGCGGCCTCCACTTCCCTCCGGGTCATTTCGATCCGGTCTTCAGAGGTCCAGCGGATCGACCAAATGACGGTCACGAGTGTACAGAAAAGTCCTCCCAGAAAACTGGTGGCGAGGAACAGTCCGCGATCGTCGCCAACCCGCAGGTGAGAAGCCAGATGGAGGATCCAGCTGGCAGTGCCAAAGAGGAACAGAAGCAGTCCATAGGCGTAACGCCCATAAAACAGCAACGGCAATCCCGGAATGACAGAAGACAACACCAGCAAGGCTCGCACGAAAGACCTCCAACCGGACTTCAGTGTAAGGTCCCGGGAACCCGGAGGGGAGCACAATGGGATGGGTTGATGCTGACCCTTCCAAAGAGGAATCTGTGATTATGAAACCGACCTTCAATGAACACTCTTTCGAGGCCGCAGATGCCCCCGGGATTCTCAGAACACTGGACGCCGCCTTCCAGCGTTTGACGGAGGGACTCCGCAGTGTTGAGGACCCCACCCGCTTTCACCTGCAAAATCAGGTCCTCGCCGGTCACTGGCAGGATCTGCGCCGAAAATCGGGCAACCTGCGCCAGCTTCTTGAAAGTAGGGTCGGGAGCCTGGCCCCCTACAGGGATTTGGGAGGAGACCCCCTGCTGGAGGTTGCCGGCACGGGCAAACATGCCTCCCTCAGAAATCTGGTTCTCGCCAATCTGTCCCGTTGCCGCGAATCGGCCCGCTCCATCGAAGAACACCTGAGACTGGTCGACGCCGATCTGTCGCAGGCGATGCAGGAGATTCGCTACGGCATCTATGCCCAACAGCAGATCATGGAGGGACTGCTCCAGAGGGGAAGGACTCTTCAGGATCGGCGGCTTTATGTTCTCGTCACCGAATCCCTGTGCCGCGGGGACCTGTATGAGACCACGGCCGCAGCCTTGCGGGGTGGTGCCAGCATCGTGCAACTGCGTGAAAAAGAGCGACCCAGCGGAGAACTTCTCGAAATCGCCCGCAAGCTTCGGGAGCTGACCCTCGAGCATGACGCCGTGTTCCTGATCAATGACGACGTCACGGTCGCCAGTCTCAGTGGTGCGGATGGAGTTCATTTGGGACAGCAGGATCTTGCCCCCAGGGAAGCCCGCAAGATTCTCGGACCGGACGCGATCATCGGTCTCTCGACCCACTGTCGCGATCAGGCCGCCGCTGCGGCCCCCCTCGGTGCCGACTACATCGGAGTGGGACCAATCCATGAAACACAAACCAAGGAACATCGCGAAGCGGTGGGCCCCGAATACATCCGTGTTGCCCGGGAGGCGACCCCCCTTCCCGGTTACGCCATTGGCAGAGTCGATCACACCACGATTGACCGTGTGATGGCTGCCGGAGCGGATCGGGTGGCAGTCTGCACGGGGATCATTGCCCAAGAGGACCCTGAGGCGGCGACGCGTCATCTCATCGAGCGGATCGAGGCCGGTCTCGACTCCACACCGCCAGTCACAAAGCCTGAACGTGAATCTCACGCCCATGACTGAATCCCCTGCAAAAGAGGGTTGGCTCAAACGCCTCTACCAGCGGATCCTGGATGAGGCGGATACCCGCAGGGGCCCAGCAGTGTTGGCCGCCGTTTCTTTTGCGGAGTCGAGTTTTTTCCCCATTCCTCCCGATCCCCTGCTGATCGCACTCGGATTGGGAAATCCCAAGAGAGCGATCCCCCTCGCACTGATGACCACCGTTGCTTCCGTCGCCGGTGGACTTCTCGGTTATGTCATCGGAGTGTGGGCCTTCGATACCATCGGGGTCGCCATCATCGACTTTTTCAATGCCCGGGAAACTTACGACAAGGTCGCTGAGAGCTTCCTCGAAATCGGTTTTTTGGCAGTACTGGCGGCGGCCCTGACGCCCATCCCCTACAAGGTTTTCACGATTGCCGCCGGAGCAGCGGGGATGCCTCTGGTGATCTTTATCAGCGCCAGTCTTCTGGGCCGTGGAGCACGCTTTGTCGGTGAGGGCATCCTGATCCGCATCTTCGGGGATCAGGTGAAGGAATTTATCGATCGCTGGTTCGGCTGGTTGACGCTTGGAGCCTTGCTCCTCGGCATCCTCGGATTCTTCGCTCTCAAATTCCTCGGTTAACTACTCTCTCCACCACTCCAGAATCATCTCGTGGAGAAGGGTTTCAGGGTCTTCGTCTCCCTCATACAAAGTCCAGGCCATCGGTTCGCCGGCCGCGATTCGGGCTGAGACTTCCCGTTTCCATGCCGCCTCATGATCCTGTACACCGATGACGTGCACACCCGGACCCGGGTGGGCTTCCGCAGGGGCCTCTGAGAGGCCCTCCATACCAAACCAGCCAGGACCTGAGCGGCTCGCGACCAGTACCTTTGGCCAATCCCGATCGCCAGCGGCGCTCGTCAGAATCACCTCGACTCCTGCACCGGTTCCCGCAAGAACGCAACGCTGAGGATCGATGTCGTAGTGGAGGAAGAGTTGTTCCCTCAACCGGTCGAGGGCGAAGTCGAGAACAGAGAGGTCCTCGATCCGATGATCCTTCGCCAACCAATCCCCTCCCGTGCCGGAGGAGTAGGTCTGTTCGACAACGACGATGGTGACGTTTTCTCCATGAACTTCTCGAAGACGTTTCAGTTCAGCAGAAGGGTCCGATTCGGCAGAACCGAGCCAGATCAAAGCCGGATTTTTGGAGCCGTTGCGTGGTGCAGAGTCGATTTGGTATCGCAATGGTCTGGGTGACAGGATCGCCTGGCTTCCCGCATACAGACCCCGCGCAACCGCCTCAGATCTGACAAGCCAATCAGCCCGGTAACGATCGGTGTTGACCGTGACAGCGGAAAGATCATAAACAGGGACAATATCCACGGTCCCCACCTGCAGACCGGGATTTCTCAATTTCAGCTGATGAACAGTGCCATCTTTTTCGAGGCTGTGAAATCCGCCATTGACGTGGACCACCGCTGCTTCCGGGATCTCTTGAATTGCAAGGTAGATCGACTCCGCCATGGTGTTGTCCCACAAACTCTGGACCTTCTCGACGCGATCTTCAGGGGATCCGGATGCGGGAGCGTGACCATGCCCACGGACGGTTCGATCGTAGCGTTCCCAATACCTTTCGGTTCCCGGGAGAAGGTCTTTGGCGATGGTTCCTCTCTCCTCCCCGGAAAGAGCCTCCAGGCCCCCACCAAACGCAGCCTTTCTCCATACCGCAGAGGGTACATTGGCAGCAATCACCGGAACCTTGTGATCCTTGGCCCACTCGATGATGGCCCGGTAACCGGTGTCGTAGTTCCCCCACAGATTGGAGTTTTCACGGAAATCGGTTTCTGTCATCTCACCGGCCAGATAACGATCCAGCACGTTCTGCACGTCTCGACTGAACATCTCCATCGAAACAATGAAGGGCCGGCCTGCGGCTTCGTGGCGCGAGTGCAACTGACGGATCAGTTCCATTTCCATGCGGTGGGTTTCATGGTCGAGATGTGTTTCACCCAGAAAGACCACATCCTTGTTGGAAAGGTCTTCGACCATTTCCTCGAGAGACGCTTCTTTTCCAGTCACCCCATCAAAGAAACGAAGGCGATCGGAAGAAGCCGCTCTTTCAGGAGTCAGCTGACAACCGGAAATCAGAAGCAGTGAAACAAGGAAACAGATTCCGGTACCACTGAGGGTCCGATTCAGGGTGAGGGGTTCGTGCTTGACCATGATTCCATCCAATCAACGGCTTCCGATAGGTCGGCCACGTGGGCATCGATCTGCAGTCCGTCTGGCAGAGGCGATTCCCCCCGGCCTGTTTTGACGCGGACTTTCGTCATTCCCAGTTTATCCGCCGCCTGCATGTCGACGACAGAATCCCCGACCATGACGGAAGAGGTGAGGTCGATTTCGAATTCCTCAGCCGCCTCTTCCAGCATTCCCGTATCCGGTTTGCGGCAATGACAACCATCCTCGGGGTGGTGGGGACAATGCTTGATTGCAAGAACCTGTACCCCCCAGGAGTTCATGTCCTTCAGCAATCGCTGGTGAATCTGTTGAACAATCTCTTCTGTCGTCCAACCACGACCGATCGCAGACTGATTGGTGACGACGACGACCGGAAGACCGAGTCTTCCCAATCGGGCCAGAGCTTCAGCCGTGAAATCGTAGTAACGGAACTGATCGGGGTCGCGAATCGCCTCGAGGACAAATTCGTTGATCACCCCATCCCTGTCGAGGAATGCAGCCGGTTTTGCACTCACTCCCCGGCACCACCGTCGGAACCTTTGGCCAGATCTTCCCTGACCAGAGTCCTGAACCCATCGATGATCATATGAGTCATGATCATGTGGGCGTCTTGTGCCGGCTGCATTTCGTGAATCTCCACGTGCAGAGGATGCTGAACCAGATCTTTCAGGGCTCCTCCCGAGAAACCGGTCATCGCAGATGTGACACAGCCCAAATGCCGGGCCCGCTCCATCGCTGCGACCAAATTGGGGGAATTTCCAGAACCACTCATCGTCAGAACCAGATCTCCAGGGCGAGCCCACTGCTGGACCTGCTCGGTAAAGACCGCTTCGAAACCGATGTCGTTACCCAGAGCGGTCAGGGTAGAAGGGCTGTCATTGAGGGAAAGAACCTTCAGGCGTCGTGGCTCTGAAAAAGGAATCGCATAAGTGGCCAGATCTTCTGCCAGGTGAGAAGCGGTGGCGGCACTGCCCCCATTGCCAAAAACGAGCAGCTGGCGATCATCCTTCCAGGCCTGAAAGACTTCTGCTGTCCACCGGGCCACGGCAGTGATCTCAATGGCCTCGATGGCCGCCTGACTCCGCTGACGGTATTCGTCCAACGATCGGGCCAGATCTCCTGCAAGAGAATCGGTTTGCGGATGTGCATCCTGAGACATGGGTGTTTCCTCCAGACATGAGTCAGGATACATCTTCACGACTCGGGGGGTAGGATCTTGCCGAAGGAGCCTTCTCCGACAATTCTGGGAACGCCGAGTGCAGGAAAGGAACGTCATGCTGTGCCTCACCACCCGCTGGGTGCCATGGAGTGACGAAAACCCTCAGGATCGACTGCGTACGATCCTCGATCTGGATATTCCGGGTATCATCCTCAGTTCCGAGGATCCCCTCGATCAGTGGTCAATGCTGGCCAGAGAGATCACCGGTTCACGACACTCCCTTCCTGCGGCCACTGCCCCGGTTCCGGAAAAACCTTTTCTTCCCCGGCAGTTGCGACGCCTCCCCCGCCTTGACGCCATTGAGGAAAGTGAGGCAAAGGCCGCACGATCGGTCACTCTCTCCGCACTGGCCCACTGCAGGGATCTGGGAATTCCGGCCCTGATTCTGACGCCATCTTTGCTGCCACAGGAATCGGACCGCGCATCCCTGTTGAGCAGGCAACAACAATGGCAAAAAGTAAAGTTCCGCTGCGAAAATGCGGTCACTCCCGGTGACGTGGAGAGTGCTGCGGCAGCGGAGATTCAAATCGGCAAGGAGCGAGCGGATTATCAGCGATTCCTGAAGGTCTGGCACAAACAGCTGCTGCCTATCCGCTCACGCAGGGACGCTCTCTTCAAAAATCTGGACCCACTCCTGAATGAGGCGGATCGGTGTCAGGTGACGCTCCTGATTCGCGAATCATCCGACCCCTGGAATCCTCTCGCTCGCGACGAAATGGCTGCCGTCTTTCAGACCTTTTCCGGGGCACCAATGCGATTCCTCTTCGACCCTGCCGCTGAATCACGCTGCAGGGATCTTCTGGCAAAGGAACTCGATGCACCCTCACCCGTCCCGGACCAGGACCCGGCGGGCATGGTTCTGGGAGATTTCAATGCGGGTGGCGAAGAAACACTGCCGGGCCATGGATTGTACAATCCGAAATCTCTTTTCTTCGGTGAAGAAGCGGCGTTCTCCTATCCCCTTCACATTCTGGATCCGGCCCCCGGACCCAACCCCGGTGATTTCCCCGAAACCATCGAACTCTGCCGGAATCTGGGCATCGATGGGGCCCCGCCTCCCGAACCGGGAGAACCGTGGATCATCTTTTGATTGCATTGGGATTCTGGACATAGGGACAAAGTGATCCCGAAAGGTGCCCATGTTTTCAAACACCCATCGGACAGTCGTGATGTTATGGAAATGAAACGGGGGCCTGAATCAGCAGACCCGCTGTCTCATCATTCGGAGAAAAGAAAAAAGAGACCCAACCCAGAAGGGGGAAATTAGGGGAATGTTCCGGGCCGGGTCTTCAGGAACGAATGAAATCGTCGTGTCGGGACAGATTTGTGAATCTCTCTGGCAGGCGATCCGCACCCAGGCGGTGCATGAATCACAGAGGCAGAGGGCAGCCACTCCTGACAACGGTGTTTCAAATGAAGACCAGAAGTCATTCAAATGAGACATTGCGGGGGCCAGCTTCACAAACGGGATCCCCAGATCCCGCAGACATGGCTCGATCAGATCGAACCCAGTCTGTCGTCCTGACGCAAATCTGACCTGAAAAGTTTGCAACCTGCGGGAACTAAGACCCATCCGCAAAAGCCACAAAATCTCTCCGAGTCTGATTATCGACTCCCGACGATTGTCTACAGGTTCTCCACGAGTTTCCAGTGCTTTTTTCGACTTTCTGGGTCAGTTCAAGGATTCATTGCCCCACCGGCCGGAGGGGCCTATCCTTCACATTTGAGCCTCTTGGGGCCCATTTGGGGACAATTCCCCCTACTTCGTGAACCCTTCCGTCAGGAGATCGATTTTGCTCATCTCTTCCGAGATTCAGGATTCTCTGCAGAAATCCTCATGGATACGCCAAATGTTTGAGGAGGGAAATCGCCTCAAGGCCGAGTTCGGGGAAGAGGCGGTGTTCGACTTCTCCCTGGGCAACCCTCACCTTCCTCCCCCCGATGGCTTTGTCGATCGGCTGCGCGAAATCGCCAACGGTCCCCAGGACACGATCCACCGCTACATGCCGAATGCGGGTTGGCCCGAGGTCCGCGAAAAAATCGCTGTCGACCTGAACCGCCGCGATGGCCTCCCCTGGCAAGGCAGTGATGTGATCATGACAGTCGGAGCAGGAGGAGCTCTCAATATCTTCCTCAAGGCGGTGCTGAACCCAGGTGACGAGGTCATCGTTCTGAGCCCCTACTTTGTCGAATACGTGTTCTATGTCCGCAATCATGGCGGAGAAGTGGTCGAGTGTCCCACCACCGAAGACTTCGCCCCCGACCCCGAGGCTCTGCTGAAGTGCGTCACTGAGCGCACCCGGGCTGTGATCATCAACAGCCCCAACAACCCTACGGGCAGGGTCTACACCACGGCGGAAGTGGAAGCATTCACCCGTGCACTGGAAGAGGCATCTGAGCAAAATGGACAGCCCATCTTCCTCGTCACCGATGAGCCCTACAAGAAGGTGACCTACGATGGAGTCTCTTCCCCGGAAATCCAATCCCACTACTCCCACACGGTAGTGATCACTTCACACTCAAAAGATCTCGGACTCGCCGGCGACCGCATCGGTTACATGGCGGTTTCACCGCAGATTCCCCAGCGTCAGGAACTGGTCGCCGGAGCGACCTTTGCCAACAGGACGCTCGGTTTTGTCAACGCACCCAGCCTGCTTCAACTGGCGGTGGCGGACTGTCAGGATCAGGCGGTCGACACCACAGAATACGAAGAGAACCGTCGCCTTTTGATGGATCACTTTGATGCCATAGGCCTGGAGTACGTCAGACCGGATGGGGCGTTCTTCCTCTTCCCCAAATCCCTCGGGCTCGACGATGTTGCCTTCGTTCGTGAAGCTCTCAAAGAGAAGATTCTTGTCGTTCCCGGAAGTGGATTTGGTCGCTCGGGACACTTCAGACTCTCCTACGCGGTCCCCAAAAAGCAGGTCGAGAACTCCCTTCCCGCCTGGGAGCGTCTGGTTCAGAGACTCAGAGCCACTCAAACAGACGGAGAGGCGACAACCTCATGAGCCTTCTATGGTCGCCAGAATGTGAAGAGGGTGATGCAGACTTGCTGGACACCCTGTCCGCAGTTCTGCAGCAGCCTCCCGGGTTCATTTCAGATCTGCCAGAGAGTTCAGACCTCGACCTCATCGAATCGGTCGCTGAAACCATTCCCGCAGATCATGAGATCCTGCTCCTCGGCATCGGTGGATCCTCCCTCGGAACTCTGGCTTTGGTCGATGCCTTGTGCCCGGAAGATGCCAGCCGCCTGACAGTACTCGACAATATCGACCCCGACACCCTCGCCAAAACATTGGCCACTCTGGATCTGGAACTGACCACCGTACTCGTCATATCCAAATCGGGAGGGACCGCTGAAACCACCGCACAGTTGCTGTGGATCCTGGACGCCTTCACGAAAGCCGGACTTTCCGCCCGGGACCACGTTGTCGCCATCACCGATCCCGAAAAAGGATGCCTGCGCGAGGTGGTTCAACAGCAGGGCTGGAGAAGCCTGCCTGTTCCATCCGCAGTTGGAGGACGATACTCGGTGCTGACAGCGGTAGGTCTGTTGCCCGCCGCTCTCTGCGGCATCGATATCCGTGCCCTCGTCAACGGAGCAAAAAGTGCCCTGGAGAGTCTGCGATCGGCGACCTCCGACCATGCACTGGTGCGCTGGCTCACCGGTTGGCGTCTGCTCCATGACCGTTGCCCCAACGTGGTGCACTTCGCTTATCGGGATCGCATGGTCACCCTTGGTGACTGGTTCGCCCAACTGTGGGCAGAGAGTCTCGGCAAACGCTTCGACCTTGACGGAAACGAGGTTTTTCGCGGCTCCACCCCCATGGTTGCCCGCGGAGTGACAGATCAACACTCTCTGGTTCAGCTCTTTGTGGAGGGTCCCGCAGACAAGCAATTTCTGATGCTGGATGCGGATCTCCCCTCAACACTCGGGACGATTTCTGAAGAATCCGCTCAATTGCATGAGGACTTCAATTATCTCTCGGGAAAATCCATCGAGGAATTGCGGGTTGCAGAATTGGAGGGCACTGTTGCCGCACTCCAGTCTGCGGGAAGACCGGTCTCAGTGGTTCGTTTTGAAGCCCTCGATGAAGCCCATCTGGGAGCCTGGATCTTGCTCATGAAAGTGGCCACCGTGATGGCAGCGGATCATTTGAAGGTCGATCCCTTCGATCAGCCGGGAGTGGAAGGCGGCAAGGCGGTCGCCTTTGCCCGCATGGGAAAAGCGGGGTGGCAATCCAGAGGAGAAGCGATCGAATCAGGAGCCCGCAGTCTCAAGCCTGCCCCTGCGATCAGGGTCGACTGAAACTCCTTCACTCGTCGTCTAGCGGGAAACTCTGGTACGGCGCAATCGCGCCTGCCATTCACCGGGCTGAATCACGCCTTTGTCGATCAGCAACTCCACCAGTGCTTTCTGGGTGCGGCGTAATTCTTCCACTTCGTTTTCGCTGGAAGTGGAGTTTCTGGATTCAGACTTCGCTTCGACCCGGCGTGCCCGGGTCGATTTCACTGTGGTTTCTCCGGTCCCCGTTTCTTTTTCACTCAAGGATTCCGCTGAAAAGAAATCCATGGGCAGACTGAATCGATCCGCAATCCTGCGAACCAGTGCTGAGCTGACCAGGGATTGGCCATCGAGCACATCCTGAATCGTGCCGGGAAGGACTCCGATCCCCTTGGCGAGCCCGGGAACCGTTTCATGATGGGTGTCGATCAAAAAACGGATCTTGCGAACCGCTGTCGCCTGATCCACAGATACTTCGCGATCCTCAGTACTTCTTGCCATGTTCCTCCGATCTGAGCAGGGAACTCCCCCATGCATCGATCGGCTCTGAAGACGCTGAACTTCAGTCTTTTTGCAAAAATTCAGCGCGCCAGCAACAACAGGGCATTCAGGAAGACTTCAGAAGTCTGACGCCAAAAGGAGCGGAAGAGCGGATCGCCCACAAACAGGACCACCTGCCCCCTGCCACTTCGCTCAGAAGCAAGCCAGACTCCCCCTGCCAGTCTTCTCTGATTCAGATCCGAAATGAATCCGCTGACCACGGGAGACTTGCCGGGAAGAACTGCCACATCCTGACCGTCACCCTGAACCTCGAAGACCCGGGTTCCGGAAATATAGCCGTAAATCCGTTCCGGCAATCCATACCCGAGGGGATGCTCGCGATCCATATCCAGAGCAACGATGTTACCGGGCACCTGGTCCTTGCGCTGTTCTTCCCGAATCTCGGTTCGGGTTTTCGGCTGTGGATCCTCTTCCTTGCTCGACTCCTGATTATCGAGGAGATCCCGGGAAACCAGACCATTCTTGCCAGACACGCGCAGCGCACTGCTACCCAGTGCAATACAGATACCTCCGCTGCGAACCCAGTTCCGCAACGATTCACGGGTACTCTCCCCCATCACAGACGAACTGACTCCTGAGGGGATCACCAACACATCGAAATCATCCAACCCTCGACGCAAGCCGGACTCGGAGATCGCCGTGAAAGGAATCTGCATCTCTTGCTCAAGAAAACTCCAGACCGCTCCGTATCCGTAACTGGAGGCGGCATCCGGTCCCAACACTGCAATCCGGGCATGGGCCAGTGTGGGAAATCGATCGGAACCCAAATCAGGTCCCACGTCCGTCCAGCCACTGTCAGTCCCACGGAAAAAGGTCCCCGTGGCGGCGGCCACTTCCTGAACCGCTTTCTGTGTTCCTTCATCCTTGACTCGAACCACCAGCGTTCCAGCCGGATAGGAATGGCCCTGGATCTCAATGTCATCGGTCACCAGGTCTACAGATTGACCACGATCCTGCAACTGTCTCAGGGCTTTGGCGGAAGGCATTCCGGTCCAGCGGTGAAGGAAAGCCAGAGATCCGCTGCCTTCGACACGCCCTTCCGGTTGGGGGCTGGCGCCGGAAGGGATCAGGATTCCATTGATAGGGTCTTTCGCGACCAGTGTTTCGACTCCATAGGTCAACGGCAGAGACCATGCTGCCACATCGTAGAAGTATGCCTCCCCCACTTTGGCATCGCGCTCGAGAAGGGTCATCGCCAGACGTCCCTGTGCCTGATCCATCGGAACCACAATCGTTCCCGCTGGCAGTTTACGCACTCCCACTGCTTTTCCGAAATGGTCGAGGAGACCTTCTGTGACCACTTCATCCATCGTGACCACCATCTGGATCCCCTGACGCCTCAGCAGATCCACGAGAGCCTGCCTTCGATGGTCATCCTCTGCAGGCGGTAAAATGAATTGTGAAACCTCGCCGGTACGACCGGCAAAGATGGTTTGCTCCCTGAAACTGTAAAAATCCCTCTGCAGTTTCTCCCGGTGATCGGAAGCACACTCAACCGTTGCCAGACCTGCCACATGCTGGTGGTGCAATCGGTCGACCAGCGTCAGGATCTCTCCGTTGGACTTGCGATAGGTCAAGCCGGCACGCCCGCCTCCCGCCTGCTCATAGGTCATGCCAATCGCCCCATTCAGGGTCGGCCACGAATCACCGTAAGCGGGGTAAAAGAGGTCAAACTGTTCACCGGTGTAGTACTTCCAACCAAAGCGGTCGAAGGCTACCGCGTTGCTTTTACCGAAGGTCTCGGACCAGGAGATGCGATCCTGGGGAATGTTGGCGTTGAAGGGTTCTTCCGGCGGGAAGAAGAAGTAGGTCGAGTTGGGCGACATCTCGTGAAAATCAACATGGACCAGCGGCTGCCAGCGCAGGTACTCAACGATGCGCTGACGTGTCTCAGGCTGGCTTTGCCAGGCCCAATCCCGGTTGAGATCAAAATAGTAGTGATTGGTTCGACCGGAAGGAGATGGGGGTGAGTGCTCCCTCGCCAGCGGATCGGGATCCGCAGGATGAGCACGAACCGAGTTGTACCACTGCAGATAACGCTCGCGACCATCCGGATTCAGCAACGGGTCGACCACGACCAGAGTGTTTTCACGTATCGACTGCCAGCGCTCCCCTGCTCCATCGACCAGCTGGTGCATCGTCGCCAGTGCTGCCTCGGTTGCGGAGGATTCATCGCCGTGCACGTTGTAGGAGAGCCACACCACCGCCGGGAGATTGGGCAAAATCGATTCGAGATCACCATTCTTCTGTCGCTGAAGCTGGACCGGATCTGCCAGAAGCATTTGGGCCTGACGGATCTCTTCCCAGCGGGAAATGTTTTCTTCCGAGGAGATCAGCATCAAAACCAGATCGCGGCCTTCGACGGACTCTCCGTACTTTTGCAGAACCACTCGAGGTGATTTCTCCGCCAGCATACGGCAGTAATCCATGACATCCCTGTGAGGAGTGAATCGCTCTCCCAGGGGGATGCCAAAGAATTCACCAGCAGTGGCCACCTGACCCTCATACGCATCATCCGAACGATACTCAAAGGTGCCCTTTGCAGAGTCTTGTGCGTGAACCACTTCCATGGAGGCACCGAGAATCAGGAACGGGATCACAAACAGGCACGGGATCAGGGATTTCATCTCGACAACTCCTTTGAATTGCTGGATCTTCCTCACAGAGTACCACTCTTGCTGGCAACTGAATCTGACCACGGTTTTCACTCCGGGGAAACCGCCGACCGACAGGAATCGGGGACCCATTCTCTTATCGAACCCCATCACCCGACCCCTGATTCAACTTGCCCTTCCCATCATTCTGACCCAGGTGGGACAGATGGTGATGGGACTGGTCGATGTTTGGATGATCAGCCGACTCGGTACTGTCCCTTTGGCACAAACTGCGCTGGGCGACCTCTGGGCCTTCGGCACCATGATTCTGTTCTTTGGCCTGATTCAGGGAGCGGACCCTCTCTTCACCCAGGCCCATGGAGCAAAAGACGCGACCACTCTGGGCAGGACCCTGCAAAGGGGCATTCTTCTGTGCCTGATCCTCAGCCCTGTCCTCTACCTGTGCTGGATCTTTGCTGACCCCGCCCTGCAATGGCTCGGACAGGATCCCAAATTGACGGGCAAGGCAGCGGATTATGTCGAGGCGCAAATCTTCAGCATTCCCGCACTGCTCGCTTTTGCACTGATGCGTCAATACCTCCAGGGGCGTGGAGTCCTCAAACCGATCGTCGTCACCATCCTCCTCGCGAATGTCACCAATGTGATTTTCAATGAAGTCCTCATCTTCGGAGCCGGCAGTATTCCGGCGCTGGGCATCGAGGGTGCGGGGTACGCCACCGGAGCGAGCAGGGTGGTCATGTTTCTGATCCTCGCCGCATTCATGATTCGCGGTCGACACCTCGAAGGGGGCTGGACTCCCTGGTCCCGCCGATCCTTTTCACCCCGTGGCCTGTTTCGCCTCTTCCGTTTCGGGTTTCCTGTGATGATCCATTTCGGTGTGGAAGTGTGGACCTTTCAGGCGGCAACATTGATGGCTGGCAAACTGGGTGAGGAAGCCCTCGCTGCCCACGTCGTCGTTCTCAAGATCATCAGCTTCACCTTCATGTTTCCCTGGGGATTGAGTGGGGCCTCCACCACCCGCGTCGGCAATCTTCTGGGTGATCAGCAAATTGAGGAAGCCCGACGGACTTCCCGGGCGGCTCTGGGACTGACCGCTGTCACCATGTTGCTGATCGGTGGCGGGGTTCTGCTTTTGGGGCCTGCGATTCCCGGCATCTTTTCCAAAGACGAAACTGTCTTGGCAATGGCGACTGCCCTGCTACCCATCGCAGCCGGTTTCCAACTCTTCGACGGGATCCAGGCGGTGTCCGCAGGAATCCTGCGTGGTGCAGGGCAAACGATCCCCGCTGCTGTGATGGGCCTGATCGGCTTCCCCCTGATCACCCTGCCAGTGGGATACACACTGGCCTTCAAATACGGCTGGGGACTCGCAGGAATCTGGTGGGGATTCATGGTCGGACTCATCGTCGCAGCGCTATTGCTGACCGGTTGGTTCGTCATTTCCTCCCGGAAATGGAAACCCCTGAAAAGGCAACTGGACTAGAGCGAGTCAGAGACGAGAAAACGGAAGCGACCCTCTTTGCAAAGCACGTGCAAAAAGGCTCCCTGTTCTCCAATTTTCAGATCCACTTCAAGGCCACTTCGGCCCGGCCCGACCTGACCGTAGGGCTCCAGAGTCCTTTTGCGTGCATCGTCATCAAGGTTTCTCAAGGCTTCTTCGAGGGCCCCCACCATCGTCTGTGCACGGGAGATCTCCTTGGTGAGAACCTTTCGCTGATCCTCGACACCATTCCCCGACTCCCCCTCCAAACCTTTCAACTGGCGGCGAAGTCCACGCAAACGATCGAACCACTGCTGATGACTTGCAGCCCTGCGATCCCGGGAAGGATCGACGAAGACCAATTGAAGTTTTTTGTTGGAAGTCTTTTCAAGAAGACAACGCCAACGGCGAGGGGACAAACGGGGATCCTCAAAAATTCCAAGGAACTGGCTCTCACCGACCTCTGTTCCCGAAGGAAAGGGATGGGTTTCCAACTTCCAACGTCCCTGTT
>JAAXJX010000015.1:85789-90859 GCA_012269595.1 Planctomycetia bacterium
CCGACCTCTGTTCCCGAAGGAAAGGGATGGGTTTCCAACTTCCAACGTCCCTGTTGAATGAGCTCGGTTGAAAGAGGTGTTCCTTCACAGGTCAACTGAAGGATCCCCCAGCGAAGATCGAGCTGAAGCAGGGCGTCTTCCGGATTCTTGTTTTTCCCTTCAACGATGGAAGAAAGTGTCCATCGGAGAGCACCTGCCGGACGATCGAGGATGGATCGCACTGCAGGGATTCGAACCCCGTTGCCCCCTCCGTAGGGGATTACCCTTAATTGAGGTTCACGATCGCGGAAGGATTCAATCTCCACACGGTGCAATCCGGGAGGGATCAACACTCCGTTCCACAAAACTGGCAGAACCTGGTCGAGGGAAGCGGTCCCCGGGATGGCAACCGTGCGTGGATAGGACAGATCGGGCAGCGCAGGCAGACCCTCTGGCGGGTCATTGAGGAGCGCCTGAAATTTCAGGGACCCGATTCGGGCTTCCGATATCTGGCCTGTCGTTTCCTGTGAGTAACCACAACAGGTCAGCCATGAAAGAGCCAACGGCAAGAGGAAATGGACTCTGAACATCATCCTCAATCGCCCCTCCATTTCCCCTCGATCGAAGAACTTGACTGCCTCACTCAAATCGAAAGGGCCGGACAGTGGTTCCCTGCAGGGAGACTCTGTCCGGCCCCGAAATTTCAAAAGTTGCGGTCAGTCAATCCCACCTCTTTAGAAACTGTAATCCACTCCGACGTACGCTCCGAAACCACCGTAGTCGATGTCCTCGGATTTGTCGCCGTCCGTGTTGATGTCCATGATCAGCGGGTGGCTGGCCACGTCGTACTGGGCCTCGGCAATCAGACCGAGATTTCCATCGAAAAGATCCCAACGGAGTGATGCACTCGGGCGGAACAGGAACATCAACTGATCAGTCACTTCAATCACGGATCCCGGTGAACCGGCCTCAACCGCATCCAGGAAGCCCTGATTCAGGGAAAGATCCGAGTAAAGTCCACCGATGCCGAATCCGTAACGGAGGTAAGGCATCCCGGGATCCTCGGAGAGAGGAACATCCCAGTCAAAGTTCAGGGTGAAGGATCTGCGATCGGCTCCAGAAAGAGCAGACTCACCGGCACCACGAATGGTGGTCGGATTGTTCAGTGCTGCGGGGCCATCGTAGGCGGCTCCATCCACATCCCTGACGACTCCGTACTCGAATCCGAAGTGCATGCCGTATTCGTACTCGTAGCTCATGCGAATACCCAGACCCTGGCCACTGGAAAAGTGGCTGCTCGAAGGCGAGAAGGAACCGAGTTTGTACTCGGTGTGCATCTTGTCCTCGAAGAGCATCGCTTCGCGGGCGTTGTAACCGGGGGCAAGGCAACCGGAAAGCCCGACGAGGACCACACTGAGGGTCAGGAGCAACAGACGGCTACGGCTGGGCTGACTGGAAAACTTCATTCTTCATCTCTCCTTACAAAGCAGTCCGAATCCAGCAGTCGATCACGCATTCGATTGTTGAGGGCGGGGACTCCACCCTTCGCAGAAACCGTCTCCTGTCAGAATCTCTTCTGAAGGAAGGGCTCTCTCAATCTGTCACGACAAACTGGACCGACCTGGCGGATTCAGTAGATGGCTCTTTGGGCCGCCATCCCGGCAGTCTGCACTGGTACGCAGGCTGGCCCGGAGACCGGATCGGCAAAAAGGGAAGGTACCCTCTCAGGGTATGGGGATGCAACCACATGAGTACAAAGGAAAGCCCTCTTCCAAGGGCCGGAAACCCTCCTCAGAGACAATTGGGCGGATGGATACCAGCTTACAGGGAAACCCGGGGTCCCGGATCAGCCGTTCGGAGTGTCTTTGCGGGGTCTGCGGCGGCGCCTGCGCCGGCGTCGCCCGGTTCCTGCGGATTCACCCTGAGGTGAATCCCCCGTCTGGGAACTGTTTCCAGAGGACCTCTTCCCCTCACCTACGGGTTGGGAAGACCTTCTCCCTGGGCCTTTCCCCTGCCCACGTCGGGGTCTCCTCCTTTTGCGGGTCAGTTCCGGAGGATCTTCGAGCTCCATTTCTCGGGATCGGATCAGCCACTCCCCGACCGCAGGCAACTCGGGCTGAAGCAGATGCAAAACCTGGAGGGAATCTCTCAACCAGTGCTTGCCCTGGAGAGAACTCGGAAGTTCATCCCAACTGTCACAACCGGAGACACGGTGAAGCCCACCCATCGCCGACCACAGGCGATCTTCGTCTTTTTTGTACACCTTGAGTTGCCGCAGAACCGGTTGCGTCAACTCCCTGAAAGCCGACTTCCTGTCACGGAAAGCTTTCAGCTGCCCAACCTCTTCCTCTTCGTAGACCTCACGAACGAAGGGACCGATCAGTGCCGCCAGAGCCTGATGGGGTCGAATCGGTTCACCGGCAGCAATTCCGGCATCGACTCGCTCGAGCAATTCGAGCCACTGCGATTCCTCCCCTTCTTCCTCGAGCCTCTCGTGCAGATCAGGAATCAGCAGTTCCAGGAAACCCAACTTCAACAGTTGTTGGAAATAGGCGGCGGCCCGACCCGAAACAAGATCCTTGAGAAACTCTTCGAGCAAGCGGGCCCGATTCGCCTTGAGGATCTCTTCCCTGTTATCAATCAGGGCCTCGAGAGTCTCTTCGCCGATGCGGAAGCCGAGTCTGCTCGAATGCCGAATCGCTCGCAGAAGACGGACCGGGTCCTCCCTGAATGAGTGCTGCGGATCACCGATCATGCGTACGACACCCTGACGCAGGTCGGTCACCCCCCCTACATAATCGAGGATCGAAAAGGTACCGATGTCGTAAAAGAGGCCATTGATCGTCAAATCACGTCGGCGTGCATCTTCGTCTGGAGTTCCATAGACGTTGTCGCGACGAATCAGCTCTCCATCGCGAATCACCTCATCCGCCCCTCCGGATGAACGGAAGGTGGCGACTTCCAGAATCTTGTCGCGCCCGTAGTACAAATGCGCCAGTCGGAATCGTCGACCGATGATGCGACAGTTGCGGAAGAGTTTCTTGACCTGTTGGGGAGTGGCGCTGGTCGCGATATCGAAATCCTTGGGAGCCTTGCCGATCAAAAGATCGCGAACCGCCCCACCGACCAGATAAGCCTTGTATCCATGGTCGTGAAGTCGATAGAGAGCCTTGAGTGCATCCCGGTCGATCTGCTTGCGTGAAAGGTCATGCTCGTCACGGGTGTAGATGCGGGCTGGGGTCTGAACAGAATCAGGCTCCGAAAAATCTCCGGACTCCAAACCCTTGTCATCGCCCCTGGAAACGGTGCCGGGATCCACAGGACTCTCGGCTTCCACCGAATGACCCTGGTCCGGTTCCTCCTCAGGGGAGGAAGCGCCAAAGAGTCCCGAAAGGAACCCCTTGCCCGACTCGGTCTCCTCCTCAGGGGAAGTGTCGTCATCACCGTGTATTGCCAAGGTGCCCCTTCTTCAATCCGGTGTCTCCAGTGAACGGCTCTGAAGGCCGGACGAATCGTCGCCCACTCCGGAAACGGACCGTCAAGGATACTCAATCGGTCCCTTCAATCCACGGGATCGCCATAAATGGCTTCTGGCGGGCTGGCCATTCTCAGATATGAAAGCAGGCCGATACTAAGGAAGCCGGGAGAAGCCCTCCCGGATCAACCGGGCATGGGCTCCTCCCGTTCAGGGGTAAGGAGTACAAGTAAGGAGTGTCGGTAAGAAGTAAATGGAGCGAGGACAAACTCCTGATCAGGAGTCCACTTCACAGGTCACTTCATGCCGTCAAACCTCCCGGCCAGCCGGGATACTTGCGAACGACGCCCACAACGACGCCGCGAACCTCGACTTCACGGGCGAAGATCGGCTCCATCTCGGGATTGGAAGGCTGCAGGCGAATGACCGCTTCGCCATCCTTCTCTTCGTGATACATCTTTTTCAGGGTCGCTTCTTCCATCTCTGAATCCTGAACGATGGCGACGACCATCTCACCATCGATCGCCTGGGTTCGATGCTCGACGATGACCAGATCTCCATCATGGATGCCATCGCCGATCATCGAAGTTCCTCGAACTCGCAAGGCGTAGTGATCCTTGCCCATCGGCAAAAGCTCAGCGAGATCGACCTGCTCAGTCCCCTCCACCGCCTCGATCGGTTGACCGGCAGCGATACGGCCGAGTACCTGAACAGGCAGTTGACCCATCACAGAGGTTTCCGATCGCTCATCCCTGGGAAGATAATCGGTATCCAGAATCTCAATCGCCCGGGACAGATGTGGCGTTCGGCGAATCGCTCCACGCTCTTCCAATCCCTTGAGGTGGCCATGAATGGTGACCTTCGTCACTCCAAAGGCCTGGGCGACCTCCTCCAGGGTTGGCGAGGTATTACGCTCCTGGAAAAAGCGCTGGAGAAACTCCATGATTTCCATTTGGCGATCGGTGTAGTACACGCGCAGCCCCCTGATCTTTCTTCTCTGTTTCTGGTTATTGACTCTCAGGCACCCGTGAAAAACATCACGGCCATCGACAAAATCCCCGCAACCATCCACAACTGATCGACCCACTCCGATTCTTCCTGCTCTTCCGCAATCTCGGAAATCGGACTGCCGTCCCCCGAATCGGGAATCACGGTCGCCGCTCCCTGGGCTCGGGCACTCTCGACCCTCTTCCATGCTCCGGTTGCTCCCGACCAGTGACGAGGAGCTTCCGGGGACACCAGTGGCTCCTGTCTGATTCTGTCGGAGGGGATCCGATCCAGATCCGTGGCAGATTCGTTATGGGAAAAGATCTCCAGCTGAACCCTTTTGGGGGAACCGGTCCCCGCAGAGGCTGCACGGCGCTTTGAAGAACGGGCTTCAACGGCTGCGGTCTCGGCCTGAATGCGGGTACTGTTGTTTTGAGTATTCCGGGTGACCTTTGAGATCGTGCTTTTCTGGATCAGCTTGGTTGCCATGGCTTGGCCTCTTCTCTTCTTCGTCAAAATCTGTCTGTCGAAAACTGTCTCAGGCAGTGACCACGATCTGGTCTGTGTTCCTGTCCCGATGTCAGGGGGATTTTCGCCAAACAAAAGCCAAACATCAAGAGGATGTTAGG
>JAAXJX010000015.1:90959-92502 GCA_012269595.1 Planctomycetia bacterium
AAAGCCGACGTCATTCAGGACTTCATTCGCTTCCTGAGAATGTCGGGACCCAACGCCGAATTGCAGACTTCCGTGACCACGTACCGCAATCCGCAGACAGACCAACTCGTCAGTCTGGTCGGAGTGGTTCACATCGGAGATCCCGGTTACTTCCGCCGCATTCAACAGGAACTCGATTCCTACGACCTGGTTCTCTATGAACTGGTCGGTGGACCCGCCCCCGGATCTCCTGAGGACGATGGGTCCCTTCCCACTGAAGAAGAGGGAGGGTCGGATCCCATGCTCGGAATGATCGGAATGATGCAGTCCGGTATGACCGAGATGCTGGGACTCTCCCACCAAATGAACGGGATCGACTACACCCGCAGAAACTTGCGTCATGCCGATCTCGATTTTGAAGGATTCAGCAAGGGACTCGCTGAGCGCGGCCTTTTCAATCTTGATCCCCTGTTGATTCTTCAGGGAATGGGATCGAGCACCTTTGACGGTCTTGCGATTCAGGCCGCATTGGCCAGTCGCGATGACCAGACCACCAACCGATTGCGCTGGACGATGGGTAAAACGATGGCCCAGTCGGTGGGAGAAATGGCATTCCTGGGTGTCGAGGACATCGAGAAGCCGGAAGATCTGATTCTGGGATTGCGCAATGATCGCGCATGGGAGATCTTCGAAAATTCCCTGAGCGAAAACTGGCGACGAACCGCCATTTTCTATGGTGCAGCGCACATGCCGGACCTCCGGCGCAGGCTGCTGGAGTCGGGGTGGATCCCCGAGGACATCTACTGGTTGGGTGCATGGAAAATCCCCGCGCCCGTTGAAGAGCCCTCCGCCGAGGGTTCGACCACTGAAACCGAGTCGGCCCCCGCGGTCAGACTTTGATTGGAAACTGAAACATGAAACCTGCACGTCGCGTCACCGTTGCCGGAGGAGCCATCACCCCCTTCATCGGAAAGTTTCATCCGGATTTCATCTGGAAGAAGCACCCCGACTTCGGCAAGAAAGAGAACCCGACCCTCGAACAGTACATTCATGAGGTTGCTCTCGAGGCTTGCAAGAATGTCGGTATCGATCCGGCTCTCGTCGACCGCGGATATGTCGGCAACTTTGTTGGAGAGCTCTTCTCCAATCAGGGACACCTGGGATCGATGGCCGCCGCTGCAGCGGAAGGCTTGACCTACACGCCCTTCACTCGTGTGGAGGGTGCCTGCGCTTCCGGTGGACTCGGAATTGCGGCAGGTGTGGATGCCATTCAGGCGGGTGCCGACATCGTTCTCGTCATCGGTGCAGAGGTCCAGACCACTCGCAATGCCAAGGAGGGTGCCGATTTTCTTGCCCGTGCTTCCCACTATGAAACAGAGCGCGGACTGGACCCCTTCACCTTCCCGGCCATGTTCGCGCGCAGAACCAAAGCCTATTGCGAGCGCCATGGTGTGACTCCCGAGGCGTTGGCCCCCATCGTCGCCAAGGCCTACGCCAACGCCAATCGCAACCCCAACGCCCACATGCGTGAGGTTCAAATGAGTGCCGAGCAGGCCGCACAGGC
>JAAXJX010000015.1:92602-114704 GCA_012269595.1 Planctomycetia bacterium
GCCGCTGCCGCCAGCAAGGCCTACGCCTCCGCCGGCTGGAACGCGACCGACGTCGAAGTTGCTGAAGTCCACGACTGTTTCAGCATCACGGAAGCCCTGATCTGTGAAGCCCTCGGCTTCTGCAAGGAAGGCGAAGGAACCCAGATCGCGGCGAATGGAGACACCTCTCTGGAAGGACGCATCCCCGTCAATACCGGAGGTGGCCTGATGGCTTTTGGTCACCCCGTGGGAGCCACTGGCGTCAAGCAGGCCTTTGAAGTCTTTCGCCAAATGAATGGTCTCTGCGGTGACTACCAGATGCAGAAGAAGCCGACCCGCGGAATCTGCGCCAACATGGGAGGCGACGACAGGACTTCCGTCGTGACGCTGATGGAGAAGAAGTCATGAGCCGGCCCTCACTCCCGGTCAATGAAGCCATCGAGATGCGACGGTCGACCAAGGATTTCAACGATACTCCCATCGATCCTGAAGTCCTCGATGAGATCCTCCGCCTGACAGTTGCAGCACCCTCTTCCTGGAATCTGCAGCCGTGGCGCATCGTCGTCATCGATCAGGCTGAAGACCGGGAGAAACTGCACGCCGCCTGTTTCAACCAGAGACAGGTTCTGGAAGCTCCGGTGACCCTCGTCTTTGCGGTCGATCACCAGTCCTGGAAAGCTGACATGGAACAGGTCATCGAGCAGGCCCGCGAACGCGAGGCGTGGCCGGACAGTTACTGCGAGATTGCCCGTCAGGCAATTCCTGGAGGACAGACGGCGCTGGAGAAAGCAGGACTCCTGCGGGAATATGCGATCAAGGATGCGATGATTGCTGCAACGCACAGCGTGCTGGCAGCCACTGGTATGGGACTGAAAACAACCTTCATGAATGGTTGGATGGAACCTGCAGTCAAGGAAGTGATTGGAGCCGGAGATCGGGAAGAAATTTCCATCGCGGTTTTGGTCACTCTGGGTCATGCCGATGAGGTATTGCCCAACCCTGGCAGACTCCCTGCTGACAAGACGGTGTATCGCCACCGGCTCGCCTGAAGCACCTCACAACAGACTCTCTCGTGAAGGATCACCCGTTGTGGGTGCTGTCGGCCCCAAGTTCAGGAAGTGGCAACGCACATTCCGTCGTCTCCGGAAGCTCCCGGGAGCGCTTGGCAAACACGAACTGTGCGAGAGCGTCCCTGGCTGTGGCAGAGAGTCCGATGAAACGGATTCCGTAGACAGGATTGTCCGCGTCTTCCCCTGTGGGAATATCAACCACTCTGGCAGTCAGATCGAGGTCTTCAAGACCCGGAAAATCACGGAGTACCAGCAGGTCCTGATGACCCAGAGGGGTTTCGGTTACGATTGCCGCTCCACCGGCCCCCACATCCAGAACTCCGCCAACATGAATTCCCTCCGGCTCATCCATGATGGAACCGGACTCTCCCATCGAAAGACGGAGAAAACGGAATCGCCCCTCGAGAGGGGTTCTCAAATACTGTCGTCTTTGCTGAATGCGAATCTGTTGGGGACTCTCAAGAAAGAGAAACCAGTCTCCCAGGTCCCTCAATTCCTGCACCCTTGATTCAAAGGTGAGGCAACCACTCTCAGGTTGAAACCAGGAAACTTCTACAGAGGTACCGGGGGTCCAGTCGGGAGTCCCGGATAAAAACCCGTGGCTGCCCTGGACTCGCAAGGCAATGCTCTGCTCATCCTTGTGAATCAAAACGCTTCTGAGGCAAGACCCTCCGGGGCCCTCGATGTGCAGTTCATCTTCCTCCATGGGACTCATGCCCCTCTGGGAGACTTCCCCACAGACTTCCCAACCCCTCCGCAAACGGAGACGGTCGAGTGCACGTCGCATTTCGAGATCCTGAAACAGGTCACTGCCCCCCTGAAGAGTTCTCTCAAGGGCAGATTCGAAGGCGATACGGGAATTGAGCAATCTCTCCCCATCGAGAGACTCGTCCTGGAGAAGAAGGTGTTCCACAAGGCCGATTTCAGCGGCATCGAGACCCAGCTCGCGCCCCCGGTCGTGCCACTCGCTGGATCGCCTGGGCAGATTTGTGGCCGCTTGTCCATCTGAAGCCGCTGTTCGAGCCTGATAAAAGCTCCACAACAGCAACCCTAGACCGGTTGCGATCAACAACCACCAGATTTCGAACATCGTCGACTCCATGCCTCAAACCGGATTTACCGGCATTTTCCCAGCCCGGAACATTCCTCTGAGGGATTCATCGGCTGAAGAGTCGCCCCACTTGAGTGGGAAATCAGATTTTTCCTACTGGCCGGCGACGATGTAAGAGCCGCGATTCTGCTCTGCGAGACTTTGCATGAAGTCGGAGGTAAATCCGAGAGCGATGGTATGGATCGTGACCTGACTCTGCTCATTGAGGCGACCGATCTCTTCCAGAATCTTGCCCGGGTCGATGAAGGTGCCTGAGCTGGGAGCTCCATCGGAAAGGAAGAAGATCGTATCCACGTCCCCGGCTTTGAGAACCTGCTCCAGAGAATCGTAGATGTTGGTGGCCCCACCCGGTTGCAAACCATCGATAAACTGGCGCGCCTCCTTGACGGAACGGGGGGACAACTTTTTCGGTTTCTCATGAAGAACCCTGTAGGTGTTGTCAAATCGGACCAGATTGAAATGGGTTCCCGGGCGCAGCTTTTCGATCGCTGTCTTCAGCTCACTCTTTGCCAGGTCGAGGCGATTCATCGTTTCAACTCCGCCTCCCTCTTTCTGCACCGTCACTTGCTGGGCCATACTTCCGGAGCAATCGATGACAAAGGCGATACGCTTGCTGATGATTTCGACACCGAAGTAGGAAGGCGTTCTCGCCTTGCCCGGGTCAGCCTTGCGAACGTAGGTTTTGCCCCCGTGTTTCTCACCCGCCTGTTCACGGATAGCGATGGGGTCATAACGGTCCCGCTCACGCCCCCAGTATTTGTCCCAATTGTCCGGGTCGGGGCCGAGGTCCACACCCGTGGAAGCGATCAGAAGCTCCACCACCTTGGGCAACAGTGATCCCGTTTCACGGCGCATTGCCACAAGCAGGGCATCCACCAGCTTGACGTCTCGAACACTCTTCAGACCAGTCAAGGCGGCGGAACGCACCTGCCAGGCAGGGTCATCGAGCGCTTCCAGGCGGCGAACAAGGCTGATTTCGCCATCGATGCGGGAGAGAGCGGTAATCACGAGAGTCCGCAGGGCAACATCCTTGTGATTGCCCAGAGCCAACAGCATGTCCAGGGCGTCGGTGGGATCGAGACGGCACAGGGCCCGAACCGCTTCCAACTGAAAATCGAGATCCCGGGAAAGCTTTCGCGAGGCACGGACAATATCTGCCACACAACTGTCTTCTCCCAGCTGTGCCAACGCTTTCAGGCACGAGATACGCAACGGTGCTTTCGGATGCAGCAATAGTCCGGCGAGACTGTCGACCGACTTTTTGTGACCGGCACGGCCCAGGGTTTCGGCAACTCCGACACGGACCAGAAGGTCACTCTTTTCACGGTCCAGAACCTTGTCCAACAACCAGTCGAGGGCAGCCTCTTCGCGTACTGAGCGGAGGGCCCGCAGGATTCGTTCAAAGGACTGTCGCTGCTGCCCCTGCAATGCCTCGATCGATTTACCCTTGGGGATCAGATCGACGAGGATTTTGGTTGCCGGCAAATCTCCCAATCGCCCCAACAATTCCACCGCTGAAGTGGAAACTCCGATGGCACTGCTGCGAGCGGCCGCTTCGATCGGCTTGAGAGAAGCCTTTCTCAAATGCCGCGGACGGAAGGCATCGAGAACCTTCTTCTTGCCCGCATTGGTCATCATTTTCATCTGACTGAGGACCGTACGCGTCACTCCACTCCCCCCGACATTCAGCAGGGGAGCCGCCGCCGCAGCCTGAATCTCCTTGTCCTTGTCCTTCAACAGTCGCGTCAAAAACGCTTCCGATTCAGGACAACGACAATCACCAAACTCGGCCAGAACCTCCTCGATGGGCTTCAGGCCCTTGGCTCTATCCCGGTAGGGCAGGGAATCGTAGGTTTTCCGTTCCCGATCCCAGCGTGGAAACAGATCCTTCAGCCTTTCGATGGGAGGGCGCAGGGTTCCCAGTTTCGACCCCGCTTTGCGAGCCGCCGGGGTGGAACCGTGGACGCGGATCAGTTTCTCCCACATCGCTCTTGCTTCCTGGAAGTCCCCCATCTCGCGCAAGCAATAGCCGGCGTCATATTGGCACTCAGCGATCAGATTGTGATCACTGAAGTCACGATTGACCCGGTCAAACTGATCGAAAGCCCGATTCCACTCGAGAGTGTCCTGAAAACAATGCCCCAGGCCGTGTAATGCCACCGGTGTGGCCTCACCACCACTGTCGAGATTGAGATACTGCTGATAGCCTTCCCGAGCCAATCTTGAACGGCCGAGCAGACGCTGGCACTCCGCACGGTAAGCGAGGGCTTCTGTCGCCGCCTCTTTGCCAACATGCTCAAGGTGGATGGCATCAAACTCATCCTCCAGATCGACCAGTCTTTCCATCCGTGCCTTGGCTGCCCGAGGGAGGCTGTTGAGACCATCGATCGCTTTCTCGAGGGCGATCTCCGAAGGGTCCTTCGGTTCCTCTTCCTCGTCATCACTGTCGTCGTCTTCGTCAGAGTCATCGACGGTGTTCTTGAACACCGGTCGATCCGGGAAATCACAACCGGAGTCCGATCCGAACAGCACAGAAAATGACTGCAAAGATCCAAAGAACAAAAACAGGCACAACAGGGCGAGCTGTCGAAGTGGCGGCATGGGAAATCGGTCCTGACTGGAAATTAACGAAAACGAAAGGTGATTTTACACCGGCTCGGGGAGTCCTGCGAGCAGGCGCGAGATGACGACGACGGCGATGATCAGCATCACCGCAAGACCCAGCCACATTCCACCATTGCGGCGAATCCCGGCAAGAGCCTCACTTCGTCCCACCATTGCGGACCCGATGAAGAGGGCTCCCATGGCGAGAAGAAATTTGATCCCGAAGAGCATGTGATACGGCATGCCGGGGTCATCCAACGTCTTCTGGTGATCAGCCGTCGCAAGGCCGTGAACCATCAATTGGTACAATCCGGTGACGATCAGCAACAGTGATCCCAAATGAACAAATGGGGCCCACCGGCGACGGATCCCCTCACGTACCTTTTCACCCCCCTCTTCGGAAGTCACCGCAGGGTGGACCGCCCGCCACTGGATAAAGACCGAACCTGCGATCAGAATCGCCACAAGCAGGTGAACAAGCGTACTGATATCAAAACTGGTCATCGTCGTACCCCCATGAAATCGGTTTCAGAACCGGGTTGATCAGGATCCGGGAATTCTCTGGTGGCGGCCTTCTTGCTCACCGTCGGTCCCTTCCGCATCATGGCGTCCAACGTGCAAGAGGTCCATCCTGATTTTTCCGGAAGGGGAACGACTGCCATGAAACCTGAGGAGTTTGTCGCTTTTCTCGGCTCCGAAAGAGCCAGTGCCATCCTGCGCACTGACGATGGGGATCTGGCGATTCCCGCCATGGAAGCGGCTCTGGCTGCAGGCTTTCGGGTTTGTGAATACACACTGACCATACCGGGGGCTTTCGAGTGTATTCGCGAGACTTCATCAAGACATGAAGACGTCGTCGTCGGGGCAGGAACAGTTCTGACAGAGGATCAGGCTCGAAAAGCCATCGACAATGGCGCCCGCTTTCTCGTTTCCCCGATCATGGATCCAAAGATGATTCAGCTCGCCAGCGACCTCGGAGTCGCCATCATTCCGGGCTGTTCGACCCCTACCGAAATGCAGGCAGCCCATGAGGCCGGTGCACCGCTGGTCAAACTTTTTCCCGGTCCAGCGGGAGGCCCTTCCTGGGTCAAGGCGACTCTGGGACCCTTGCCTCACCTGCGTATCGTACCTACCAGTGGAGTCACCCCGGAGAATGCCCGCAGTTTCCTGGAAGCGGGAGCCCATGCCGTCGGTTTTGTCGCTCCGCTCTTTGATCCGGAAGATTTGAGTCGCAAAAATTGGTCCCGGCTGGAGGAAAGGGGCAGATCTCTTCTCGATCTGTGCCAATCTCCCACTGCATGAGTCACTTGAAAACAGACCTGGAGAATTCACATGAACTACCTCGGTAAAGAAACCACCTTTCAATGGTTGGGCCATGCCACCTTCCTCGTTGAAACTCCCTCGGGAAGAAAGGTCCTCTTCGATCCATGGCTGGGAAATCCCAGTTGTCCTGAAGAATTTCAAAATCCTGAAGAAGTGGACCTGATCCTGCTCACTCATGGTCACTTCGACCATGTTGCGGATGTGATTCCCCAGGCCACCAAGCATGGCTGCCGTGTGGTCTGCAACGTCGAGATGGCGTTCTGGCTCAAGAAGATGGGGCTCCCTGAAGATCAGGTAGTGGAGATGAACAAGGGCGGATCCATCGAAATCTGCGGCCTGCGGGTGACGATGACAGATGCCAAACATTCCAGCAGCGTCGAGGTGGATGGAGTGCTGCAATACGGAGGTGAGCCCGCCGGCTTCGTGATTGAGACAGAAAATGAATTCCGCTTTTACTACGCAGGAGATACCTGCGTATTCTCGGACATGGCCCTGATCGGCGAACTTTACTCTCCCACCCTGGCGATCCTGCCCATCGGAGATCACTACACGATGGGCCCCAGAGAGGCGGCGAAGGCTGCCCACCTGCTCGGTGTGCAAATGGTCCTTCCCATGCACTATGGAACTTTCCCTCTTCTTTCAGGTACACCTGACCAGTTGCGGGAATCGGTCGGATCCCTGCCGATTCAGGTGATCGATCTGGAACCGGGACAAATCCTCGAGTGAGTACGACCCCCAAGAAGATTCTGATTCTGGGAAATCCAGGATCCCGACGCGCCGCAGAAGCACAACAGGTGCTGGAATCGTCACCGGAATTGACCGCTGCTGATTTCGAGGTTCAACAGGTCAATCTGTTTGAAACGGATCACATCGAATCTTCTCCGGATCGGGTCTTCGTCATCGGTGGCGACGGAACAGTGCGCCTTGCCGTCAATTGGCTGCACCGGCAACCGTGGAAGTGTCCCATCGCCATCATCCCCGCGGGCACAGGCAACAATCTCTGCAAGGGTCTGGGGTTCCCTCTCGACCTGCAAGAAGCTCTGCAGGTGGCGCTCCACGGTCAGGGCCAGCGTTTCATTGACACCATCTCCATCACCGCTGACGGCGAGAACTGGGGACAGATGCTGCAGATCACTTCCACAGGCCTTCCCGCCCGCATCACCCATCGCTTTGATCGCTGGAGAAAAGTTCCGGTGCTCCGGCACCCGGTTCGCTGGTTGGGTGACCGCTTCTATCGCTGGTTGGCGATTCAGGCTTTGCTGATGGAGACCCGCCGGAATCGGGGTGCAAAAGTCATCATCGACGGTGAGGAATTGAATGTGACAGGGCCTGCCATCTTTGTCGGCAATGAAGCCACGATCGGGGGTGGATTCACTCCCTGCCCCCAGGCCCTCCTCGACGATGGTCTTTTGGATGTGTGTATCCTGCCGGAAGTTTCTTATCTGGAAGCCTTTTCACTCTTCCGGGAGGTCTCTGCGGGACGACATCTCGACCAGTATCCTGATTTGATATACCGTCAGGCCCGAAAGGTGAAACTGGTTCAGAAGGCAGAACCTGTCCTTGTCGATGGCGACGTTCTCGGTTCACCTGAAGTCCTTGAGTTTGAGGTGATTCCCAAAAGCCTGCACCTGATCACAGAAACCATGAACTGAATCAATGGAAAGTTGAGTACCCCGTGACCAAGCGAAGAAGTCAAACAGTTGTCTTGAGACTCCTTTTGCTGGGAGTCGTCTTCGTCACCCTGTTCAGTGGGTGTCAATCGAGACCTGAAGTCCCGATCCGCAAGGCGATCTGGGTCACCCGGTGGGACTACAAAACCGAGCAGGATATCGTCGACCTGATGGAGAACATCGACAAAGCCGGTTTTGATACGGTTCTCTTTCAGGTCCGGGGCAATGCCACGGTCTTCTATCCCTCATCGATGGAACCGTGGGCTGAAGAGTTCAATCATCAGGACCCTGGATTTGACCCCCTCGAAGCGGCCTGCAGGGAAGCCCGGGTTCGAGAGTTGAATCTGCACGCCTGGGTCAATGCGGTTCCCGGCTGGCGAGGAATCACTCCTCCCCCGGCAACCAACCCGGAACAACTCTGGAACAGCCACCCCGAGTGGTTCCTCCACTCCGAGAGTGGTGAACGCCAACCGTTGCAGCCGAATTACTACGTTGCCCTGAATCCCTCCTTCCCGGAAGTCCGTGATCATGTGGCGTCGGTTTGTGAAGAGATCCTGAAGTGGTACCCGGACGTGGCCGGCATTCATTTGGACTACATCCGATTTCTTGAGGCGGGTGTCGAAACCGATTACCCCCGCGATTCTCGCAGTGAGGAACTCTTCACGGCTGACACAGGATGGGATTCTCCGGATGACTCAAGAGAAGCATGGGATGATTGGCGCAGGGATCAGGTCACAGAGATGGTTCGGGTGATCACAGAGCGCTGTCGGCAGGAGCGAAGAGACGTCCTCATGACCGCCGCCGTGTACCGTACTCCCCGGATCGCCCATGATCGCGTCCGTCAGGATTGGCCCAACTGGCTCCGAAGAGGATACATCGATGCGGTCTTTCCCATGCAGTACGACCGGGAAGTACCCCGTTTCGAATCACGGGTTGGAGAATGCCTGGATGCCGCCCGTGGCTACCCCGTCATCATGGGACTCGGCACATATCTTCACGAAGACCCTGAAGTCACCCTCGCACAACAAAAGAGCGCACTTCTTCAGGGGTGTCAGGGAATTTGTCATTTTGCCTATTCCTCCTTTTGGAGCACCGATTCAGAGGCTCCGGAAACCCCCCTTCAGGAATCGAGACAGAGCCGTCTTCTTCCCTTTGGAAGCCGGTAATGACGGAATTCCGGCAATTTGCGGCAGATTGGTCATGCTCTGGAACGATCGGCTCAATTATCCCGTTGTGATGGCCGTGAATCGTGTTTTAATCATAGTTGCGGTACGGTTCCGCGGTCTTTTTGTTTCATTGTTTGCCGCAATGGCGGCCAGAAAAGGTGAGTCAGATGAAAAAGTTTCTTCTTGCTCTTGTCGTCGTCGGCGGACTTTCCACTGCCGGATGTATTTTTGCTCCTCAGGGTGGTGAAGAGAAGGCCGGTTGCGCCTCCGAGTGCGCCACTGCATGTAGTTCCGAGAAAATGTCCGAGTGCAGCACCAAGAAAGACAGCTGCTGCGGTTCCTGCAAGTAGTTTGACTGAAATCAGAAAAAAGGGCGCAGAGAGTCATCTCTGTGCCCTTTTTTCGTGCCCTTTTTTTGATGCCATTTCCTGAGCCGCAGCGAAGTTGAATCAGGGCCCGATCTGACAGGCTGACTTCAAAGTTCCACTTCACCCATCAACGCAGTTTTTGTGGTTTGGGGGGAAGCCTCTTCTTCTCAGGTTTTGGCTCCGCTCCTCTTGCCTTGAAACCATTCGGCTCGCCTCTGGCGGGAACTTTCATTTCTTCACCGTCTGCCAGTGCCTTGGCGAGGACTGAGATCGACCACGCAGTTCCGTAGATGCGGTGATAGGTGAAGAACGCATAGTCCCACATCGATCCATCCGCCTCCTGGGTTTCGAGGATCTTCTGGCAGATCACTGGCCACCATTGCTCTCGCAGATTCCAGGGCAACTGGCGAATCACATCCGAAGCGTAGTAATGCCCATAAAAGAAGAAGTAACCACTGTTGGCATAGTAGGCTTCATGGGGATAGATCCGTCCCCGTGAAAGGGAAATGAACTTGTGGTGGCGGATCAGCTGCTCCAGTCCGGTGACGATATTCTGATCCGTCACTTCGCCGGGCTCACCCAATCTCCGAAGTGCCAGATTCCCAACCTGAATCCTGCACAGGGAGCCTTTGATCTGGTTGATGGAAAGCAGATTCCTCGTCGATTGAATCGGGGCAATGTTGTAGTCGTAGGCCCCATTGGGGAGCCGGGTTCTTCTCAAGGCTCTCAAGCCCCGTTGTTGCATCAAGTCAGGGACAGCCAGTCCCACCTCTTCGCACTGTTCAAAGATCAGCAACAGGGAGGCGGTCACAAAGGAGGTCCCCCATGTGGGTCGACGGGTGTAAGGCCGGTTATCGTAGTAGGCCCAACCTCCATCGGGACTCTGATACTTCCCGAGGATGACGATCAGGTCTTCACCCAATTTTCTGAGACGCTGGCGACGCTCTTCCCCGAATCGTGGTTCCGGCTCAGCGAGAGCACGGGCGACCGCTTCAAGCACGTAGACATATCCCCAAAGATTGTCCGTATCCCAGTTGTCGATCCGCTTGCGACGCCCCTGGATACAGATGTTGTCGAGAGCTCTCTCGAGCGCCTTCTCCCCTTCTTCGGAGAGCATGTCGCCCAGGTCCATCAGCGTGACGCAGGTGATCCCGGTACAGGCAACCTGAAAAGCGTAGTGCTGCTCCGGTACCATCCAATTTTTGTCGTCCGGGGAGGAGGAAAAGCGCCAGTGGCCGAAGGCTCCGTCCTCTTCCTGCTGGGCCAACAGATAAACAAGGGCCTTGTCCAGACCAGCTCGGGCCGAAACCCTCCAGTCATCCTCTGCTCCGTTGACAGGCAACGGCCCCTGCACCAGTTGAGTGAGAAGAAGGACAGTGGCAACGATCAAAAGATGCCCCATGCCACAGGCTGGGGAGATTCCTCGACACCGGTCATGTTGCGAAGGTCATGGATCGCCTTCTCCAACTCTTCCGACTTTTCCTCGAGTTCCCGTTCCATCTTTTCAAACTTGCGTTCTTCCTGAATGCGTTTGATCTCCGCTTCCGCCTCAGCACGGTGAAGGTCCCTGTTGGCACTCTCGATGGCACGCTGAAGCTTTTCCTCACTGCGCGGAATCTTGACGTTCATTTCGACTTCATGTTCCCTGCGCGTCTGGCCAAGAGCCTCCTCGGCACGGGCAAGGCTCATGCGTCCACGCTGAAGAACCAGTTCCGCTGTTCCATCTTCCAACTCGGATCCCTCATAGAGCAACTCGAGTTGCTCCAGCTCAGTTCTGGAATCCTGAAGACGGGTCTCGGCAAAGATCACCGATCGACGACTCTGATACTCTCGAGTCGGGCGATCAAACTCGTGGAACATGTGCATGTCATGCTCCGCTTCCTCGATCGCACGACGCAATCCCTCGAAGCGGTGCTCCATCGCCTCATGGGCGAGGTCGCGCTCCATTTCTGCGATATGGAAGTCGATCTCCATCTCCGCCAATTTGTGCTCCAGCTCCTCTACCTTCTTCTCCTGGGCAGCGACCTCTTCCGGGTCGATTTCAGGTTCTTCGGCAGGAGCAGGCTCGGTGGTGGAAGTCGCATCGATTTCGAGGGTCAGAGCACCACTCTCATCGTCGAGTTTGGCGACATCCGATTTGACGACGAGGCACCCTGTGAGAGATAGGGCAAACAGGGACAAGAACAGGCAAGACAAAGCACTCCGCAGCATGGAACCCTCCGCTGGAATGAGGACAAGGAACTTTGTCTCATTCTGAACCGGTAAAGGGCAGGAACAAGGGTTTTATTCTGCGGGGGCAATGACTTTCACGAAAACCCGATCTCCGTCGATCCGCGATTCGTGGCACTGGAGATTCTGGTCGGTGGGCCCATCGGTGACCTTGCCGGTACGGGCGTCGAAGCAGGCTCCGTGGAGTGGGCACTCCACATGTCCGTCCTCGACCATGGCTCCCATCATCGATGCGCCGATGTGGGGACAGGAATCGGTGAACACGGAGATATCGTCTCCGACACGGGTCACCATCAATTCGCGCCCCCCACCCTGGGTGAAGAACGGTTCTTCTTCATCGACCTCGGCGAGAGCACAGAGGTCGATCCACTCGTCTCCGGCATCAGCTGGCATAGTAGGGATTCTCTCCGGCTTTATGATCGGTGGCATCGTGGATGTTCTGAATGGAAGGGACCTTCTGACGGATCAGGGTTTCCACGCCCTGACGCAGGGTGACCGCAGCCATGCCACAGCCCTGACAGCCTCCACCCATATGGATGAAGAGATCCTGGTCCTTGACGTCGACCACCTCGATGAATCCGCCGTGGGCGGCCACCATCGGGTTCAGATCTGAATTCAGAAGATTCTGGATTTCGATGAAGAGGGCTTTCTCCTCCTCGTTCATGTCGCGGCTACGCTCGGCGATGACCTTCTCCAGATCGGCAAAGTGCTGCTCGACCACCGCTGTGGCCTGATCGACCATCGGCTGCCAATCAGAACCGTCCACCGGCTTCAGGAGTGTGATGACCTTGTCCTGCATCAACACGGCTTCGAGGCCTTGTATTGCGACCAGTTTTTTTCCCAGTGGGCTGTCCGCCGCTTCTTCAGCGGTAGAGAAGTACTCGGGGGATGTGGCCACCACGCGGTTCAATCGCAGAACACAGGTGTCCGAATCCGATTCCCAGGGTTCGACATGGATATTCAGTTCATCGGTCATGGGAGTGACGCCTTTCCCAATCCCCGATTCGGCCCGTGATCTGGCCGCCTGTTGGGGACTGCTCAGAGATGAATGATAGCACGGCGCAAGGTGCGTTTGATCGGTTCCGGGGATCAAATTAGGAAATTCCCGACCCCTTTCCCAACCGCCTCTAGGGGCAGACGAAATGGAACCAGCAATCCAGAGCGTCGCTCGTCGAGTGCTGCTACTGGAAATCCCCGATTGATCCCTCTCTGGGAATCAGGGCTCTGGGCACTTAGTATAAACCCGGTTCATCAGGCTGCTTTCGGAGAGGTTGCCATGACAGATTTATCTTCCCGCGACATGTTTGATGACACCTCCAAAAAATGGGCCCGTGATGAACCCCGACTTTTGTCGGACTGGACCGCCCGCCCCTTTTTGCTCCAGTGGTGTCCTTCGATCCGCGATTGCAAGGTTCTCGATCTCGGCTGTGGTGAGGGCTACTTCACCCGGCAGTTGGCACGCTCGGATAAAGGCCCGGCGGCCCACATGGAGGGCATCGATCTCAGCGCAGGAATGATCGAGTTCGCCGAGGCCAATGAAAATCAGGCCCCGCTCAATATCATCTACTCGGTGGGTTGTGCGACCGATTTCACCCCCCGCCTGGATTCCTACGATCTGATCACTGCCGTCTTTGTTTACAACTACACGACTGTCGAACAAATGCACCAGTCGATGAGACGGGTCTACGACCATCTGTCACCCGGCGGACACTTCGTTTTCTCTCTGCCCCATCCGGTCAACCCCTTCATGGATACGGGCACTGACAGTTTTCACTTTGAACGATCCGGTGGCTGGTTCAGTGGTCGGGACCAGACCTTCGAAGGACAAATGGCACAGAGGGATGGGTCAGAAGTTTCGGTGCGATGTCTGCATAAAACGTTTCAGGATGTACTCGACGGACTGCGATCCGCAGGCTTCACCCACTTCCCTGATTTCCGGGAACTGGCCGTCACCGAAGAAATGATCGCTGAAGACGCCGACTTCTTCGGCCCCTTGGCCGATCTCCCCCTGCACATGGCTTTCAGGATCAGGAAGTAAGTCGATGAGCTCAGCCCCTCACACCCGATCTCCGTGGACCCAGCAGGAATTGAATCAGCGTCGTGAGCACACCCTCGAATTCGATGAAGGAATCATCGAAGAGCTGGAGCAGTGGCGAAACCATTCTCCCGAGGTCATCGAAGATGAAGTAACCCATGCCCACGTGGCGGACATGACCCGCCTGCAGCAGCTGGCGCTCCGCACCCGTGAAGAGGTCTACCACGGCAGCGGAGTCGTCCGCGTCTCCGCCCCTCCTCTGGAGCGGGTGGATGACGATCTTTTGCGTCGCTACTACCTGGCTTTCGGCGTTCACCTGGGAACTCCGCTGGGAAATTACGGCCGACTCTACGAGGTCAAGGATCGCGGCGGCGACTACACCAAGACGGCGATCCCTGTCAGCCAGACGAAGGCGGCCACCGGGCTGCATACCGATTCCAGTGCCGTTGATGTGCTTCCCGATCTGGTCGGCCTGATCTGTATCCGCCCTGCACCGGTGGGTGGAGCTTCACGCATCGCCTGCGCCCTCCTCGCCCATAAGAAACTTTCGCACAGACATCCCGAACTGTGCCGCCTCCTCGAAGAAGCCCACTACCGGGATATCGTCACGCCCGGTGCGGATCAGAGCCAAAGAGAGCGCAACCGCTTCCCTGTCTTCGATGTCAGTGATCCTTCCCGAGGAGCGGTCTGTCGCTACATGCGCTTCTGGATCGAAAAGGGATATGAAAAGGCGGAGATCGAACCGCACCCGCAGTTGCAGGCAGCACTCGATCAACTCGATGCCATCCTCGAGGAACCGGATTCGGTGGCCACTTTCACCCTGCAGCGTGGAGAAATGCTGTGGGTCGACAACACGACCACTCTGCACGACCGAACCGCCTATGAGGACGACCCTGACGCCCCCAGACTCCTGCTGCGTCAATGGGTAGTGGGGTGACCGGTTGTGGGATGATCGGTTGCAGGATGAATCCCTGATCGCCTGAGCAATCAGAACATCAGTGTCGCGCCCTCGTCACACTTCCCCTGGGTCAATGCCCGGGCATGAAGCCAATCCCAGAATCCGGCCCGCAGGGAGAGAGCCTTGCGCATTCCCTTAAGCAGATCCCGGCGTCCCTCTGCTGTTGCAGCATAATGGCGGGAGATGTCCATCAGGGTTTCCTGATGGTGATCGTCTACCGCCGCATGAAGCGGGAAGAACACCGTCTCCGATGGCGGAGCATCCAGAACTTCCAGCGCCGGAAGGAAATGCTGATACATGGTGCTGACCACATTCTCGGTTCCAAGACCGAGGGCACCCAGGGCTTCCGCTGTCGATCCCCCTGATAGAATCGACAGGAACATTTCACGCCAGCAGACCACTTCGACGGCATCTTCCGTGAGGGAATCCTGTTCGACTCCGGCGGCGATGCAGAATCGGCGAAAGAGAACCGGATGGGGGATCCCATCGATCCATTCCTGTTCGACACCGATCTCCGCCAGCTCTTCCATCTCTTCGCTCTCGTAGATCCCCGATTCTTCCGTCAGGTTTTCCATGAGTGCAGCGCGATGCTCAGGTACCTCCAGGCGTCCGATGACAGTGGTCAGATAACGGGGGAAATGGGAGGAGTAGCCGAGGTATTGACGGGCGAAATCGGCGAGAGCCCACTTCATGTCCGGGAGAGAGCGGTCCCGCAGGGCGAGCAGGTACGGGTGGTGCACCGCCCGGTGAGAAGTGGCTTCTTCAGCAACCTGTGCGAGGAAGGCCTCCACTTCCTGATCGCTGTCGGAATGCATATGGGCACTGCGTCGCGATTCGATGGCCTGGACGAAGTCAAAGAGAGTCTCCGCATCATCAGCGAGGGATCTCAGCAGATCGGGACGTTCCGCGGCCACATAGGCACAATCTTCCGCGGTGCGGACGGTGGCGGTTCGAGCGCGCCTCTCCACAAAGGCAACTTCGCCGAAGACATCGCCAGCGGAGATGGTGTCGACCACCTCTCCTCCACGGAGGATCTCCACACTTCCCGATTCCAGATAGAAAAGGGTTTCATCGAAGACCCCCTCCTCAATCAGAACCGTCCCGGCTGGGGCTTCGCTGCGGGTCCCTACCTCAAGGATCGCCTGAGTGGCTTTTTCATTGATCACCAATTTCCACCTCCTGATGCTGTCATGAACCCTTACTCATCGGAAAACGGTGTCACGTCGGACCGAACTACTCGCTTTTCGATTTCACCCGTCGATACGGGTGGACCCAGCTGGCGAAAGCCTGTGGGCTCCGACTCTGGACCCAGACCCGACCCTGCCCCGAAAAACGCAACATGATCTGATCCCCAAAGAGGAACTGTCGGATCTTGCGCCCGGTGGTCAGTCGATAGTTGAGACTCGGATCCCAGGCCACGGCGAAGCCGTTGTCGACGGTGTAATCACCCGGTACCTGCATCGAACTCTCCCACTCGTCATCGAAGAGATCAGCCACGTCCTGACCGACATTCTGCCCGGTAAGCTGCACCTGCTGAATATCCCCATAGGCATTGAAGAAGAGGGTTCCGGTTCCGGAACACTTGAGGATGAAGAGACCCTCGTTGAAGAAGCCCTTCAGTCCATCGAACTTGGTATCGATCTGAATGTCACCGATGGAGGCGAGGTAGGCCCCTTTCTGCAGGAAGATCTCTTCACCCTTTAACTCGAGAGCAACAATCGCTCCCGAAGGCCCTGGAGCCAATGCGATCCGCGAGCCCGCCGTTTCGGTCGTGTACGTATTCTGGAAAAAGGACTCTCCACTGAGGAGTGCTCGCTTGAGTCCTGAGAAGACCCCACCCCGTGTCGAAGTCTCCATGTCAATGGTGGGATCCATCCAGGCCATCGCACCCGACTCGGAAGCGATGCTGTCCCCGGGGTCGAGTTCGACCTCGAGATACGAATAACCGGGCTGGCAATCAATGCGATACTTCATCGATTAGTTCCTCTCCGGCAACAGGGGCCCCAGCGTCGCGCCAAACATCGTTGCATCATGAGTCTGGGCAATGATCTTGCCCTGACCTTCAAACTTCATGACAAAGCCTTCCCCGGAGAGAAAACTCTGGGTCCAGGAACTGGCCGCTTTCGTGACCTTGTAATCGAGGGTTTTTTCGTAGGCGATCAGGTGACCGGTATCGAGGGTCAGCTCACCATCCACTTCGAGTTCGTGGAGAGCCCCGAAGCCCCCGACAAGAGCCGTTCCGACTCCGGCGACCTCGAGGAAAAACATGCCCTCACCACTGAAGACGCTGCCGAAACCCTGAAAGCGGGATTCCAGATCAACGTCTTCCCCGCCTGCGGCGATGAAGGAACCTCCGGAACAGACCCAGGTGGTCGAACCGTCAAGGTTCAGCGTTTTCATCTCTCCGGGCAGAACCGGCGCCAGTCCAACCTCACCGGTTTCCCCGGGGCCGACCTTGTAGGTACTGAGGAAAAAGGACTCGCCACTGAAGAGGCGTTTGATCCCGCCCATGATGCCGCTCTTTCCGCGGCTGCGGGTCGACACATCCAGATCGACATTGCCGGAAGCCCGCACCATCGCTCCCGATTCGCTGAAGAACTCTTCGCCATGTTCAAACTCGACGAGTGCAGACTGAAACGCTCCGGTTTCGAGAATGTTGAATTTCATCGATCCCCCTAAGCTCTCAGGAACGGGGTGATCCACCCCGCCGTGCCCGCCAGGTGACGGGTTTGAAGCCAAATGCGACCGCGACCACTGAAGCGCATGACGAGTCCCTCTCCGGAGAAGAGAGTGCTCTTGAGCCCACCCGCCCCCTTGAGGCTCCAGTCGAGGGTGTTCTCCCAGGCGAGGACGTGACCGTTGTCGACGATCAGCTCGCCATCCAACTCTTTCTCGACCACCGCCCCATAGGCACCAAAGAAGACTTCCCCAGACCCGGAGGCTTCGATGAAGAAAGCCCCCTTGCCACTGAAGAATGCCTTGAGGCCTCCGAATCGGGTACGCAGATCCACTCCCTGAGTACAAGCGGTAAAGGCTCCGCCTGAGATGAGCATCCCCTCGGAAGTGACGGGAATCTGAACCAGAGTTCCGGCAACACTGTGGGAAAAGGCCACTTCAGAAGAACCAGTGGCCTTGTACTCGTTGACAAACATGGAGGTTCCGCCAAAAACCTTGCGGACGAGAGACTTGCCCAGTCCCCCCATCAGACGGGCCTTGAAAGACACCGGTCCCCGAAGCCAGTTCATGGCTCCCGATGCGGCATGAAATGAATCCCCGGATTCCAGCTGGGCGACCGCCTCACCGAAATCGGGGTTTCCCTTGATCTCAAATTCCATTGGATGGCCCCCTCATGTGTTCAGAAAGCTGTCTTGAGTCGAGCATGCCCCCAGAAACAAATCAAGCCCCGGAACTCCAGAGAGTACCGGGGCTTGAAGTCCATCGACGAAGATTCCTCGATCAGCGCGAACCGATCTCGCCGCAGTAACAGGCGGAGGTGGGTTCCACATCCGCATCCTTCCACGCATCGCGGAAGGCCCTGCGGGTGATTTCCGCTTCGTCACTGCGGCCCTGCCCCTCGAGGGCATTGGTCAATCCGAGAAGGGCCCAGCCGTTGGCGGGGTAATGTTCCAGATCCTTGAGGAAGACCTTTTCCGCTTCTTCAAATTGACCGGCCGTATTCAACAGTGCCCCCAGTGGATGACGTGCGGGCACTGGCCACGCAGGTGGCTCCGAGTAGGCCAACTGGTCCTCCAGTTCAACCGCTTCCTTCAACTTGGCAAGGCCTGCCTCCTGGTTTCCTTCCTTGAAAAGGATCTCCCCTTCCAGAACCCGACGGCCCACTTCCCAGACCTCACCGCAGGGAAGCGATCCCATTTTGTATTCCTCCGGAATCGCTTCGATGGCGGCATCGAGTTTCGACAGCTCTTCGCGCGCTTCGGTAAATCTCCCAGTGTTGGCGAAAGCAACCCCCCTGGCATAGTGCAGGACGGATCGGGAAACGGCTCTCCACTCGGGCGGCATCGGCTTGGCCAGAATCTCTTCCCATTTACCAAAACGGACCAGCACGTGATATTCCGCCGCAGCCCAACTGTCGCTGAAGGAGGCAAACTCCTTGAAGAGGGGCTCGGGGGCTTCTTTGGCAATCGCCGCAGAAACCTCGATGCACTCCCGGCTTCTGCCAAGCATGAGCGTGGCATAAGCCAGGAAGTGACGATTGTGCATGCCGTAAAAGTAGTAATCGGTCGGGCCACCATTGCGTTCAAACCACAGATCATCGAGGGCCACCGCATCCCGGTTGCAATCGGCGGATTCCGCATAGCGACCGGTGTTCATCCAGATGTGCGATGGCATGTGGACCATGTGGCCCGCTCCGGGAATCAGATCGAGCAGACGATCCGCCGCCTTCTCAGCCACTCCCGGATTCTGGGATGATTCCATGATGTGAATGTAGAGGTGGCAGGCTCCCGGATGGTAGGGATCCCTCTCCAGCACATCCTCGACGATGCCCTTGAACTGCAGCGTTCTCTTTTGCGGCTCTCCCTCGAGGCTCCAGTATTCCCAAGGCTGCATCAGCATCATCGATTCCGCCGCGAGCACCGCGATGTCGGAATCCATCGGATACTTTTCGTGGGCAGCCAGGATGGCATCCCGATAAGCGGCATTCACTTCGGAAAGATCCTCGGGCATCGGCCATGCGTAGCGATTCTGAAGGGCAGCAATGATCGCCTGGTTAGTCGCCGACTCTCGGTCGGCAAACTCCGCCGCTTTCTTGCTCGCGGAGTAACACCAGCCGGCAAAGGGACCGGGGAAGATTTCAGGAACATTGATGTTGGGCCCCGCCGAATGGGAGATGCCCCACCAGGCCATTGCAAACTCGGGGTCGAGAAGGGTCGCCTGATAAAAGGACCGGATGGCACCGTTAAAATTGAAAGAGAGCATCAGGTTGTATCCCTGATCAAACCAGCGGCGCGCCTCCTCCGAATCGGTCACCACATCCCTGCGGAACTCTCCCAGAGATTCGAGAATCATCGGCGGTGCGGGAAGATCTTTGGGAAGTTCCGCTTCCTCTGAGATGGAAACCGGGCTCAAAAGAGTCAAAACGAGTATGGGCCAATACATGGCGGTCCCTTTCTGTGGGATCTGCGGAACTGCTTCACCTGAGGAGGACAAGTGAGGGAGAAGTGAGGAAGAGTAGAAACCCCCTGCCCAAAAATGTCGAGAGACAGATTCTGGACGACAAAAACCTGTTCTTCTGCGAATCTTTCAAAATCGGCTTCCTCCGAGATATCGCCAGAAGACCCTCTCTGGCCGAACTGCGTCATACAGCCATCTTTCTTCCGTAATCGGTTTGACCCAGCCCCCATTGATTCGGTGTAATCACCCAAGGAAAAAGATCCCACGGTCGACACCAACCCGAAGATTGGATGGTCGAGGATGTCTGACACGACGAGCCCCAAGGAATCCACTCTCGTTCCAGAGTCGAATGAGTCCACCCCCACTCGCGGTCCCATCATTTGGTCGAACGCACTCTTCCTCAGCCTGAGTCCGATTCTCACTGCGCTGTCGATTCCTGCCTACATTTACTTTTCCGGCCATCACTGGGCACTGACGGCCACTGCCATCACATTGTGGATCTTTGCGGGGATGGGGATCACCGTCGGTTACCACCGCCTCTTTGCCCACCGTTCCTACGATGCCCACCCGGTATGGAGATTCATCGCTCTCGTCTCCGGTGCGGCCGCCCTGCAGAACAGTGCTCTGGTCTGGTCCGCTTCCCACCGCCGACACCACAAGCACACCGACCATCATGAAGACCCCTACGATGCCACCAAGGGATTCTGGTGGTCACACATGCGCTGGATCTTCCACGAGAATGACAAGGTCCACGATTACAGCAACGCACCCGATCTGGCAGCGGACAAGCTGGTGATGTGGCAACACCGCAATTACTGGAGCATCGTCTTCACCTGCAATGTCCTGATCCCCCTGGCATTGGGATTCATGATCGATCGCCCCCTCGGCATGCTGCTCTTTGCCGGACTCGCCCGGGTCGTCTTCACCCACCAGGCCACCTTCTGCATCAACAGCCTGTGTCACATGATCGGCAATCAGCCCTGGTCCAAAAAAGACACCTCCAAAGACTCCTGGATCTGTGCCCTGATCACCTTTGGTGAGGGCTATCACAACTTCCACCACACCTTCCCTGCGGATTACCGCAACGGTCTGAAGTGGTATCACTTCGACCCTTCCAAGTGGCTGATCTGGACCGGCAACCTTCTCGGTCTGACCAGTAACCTGAAGCGAACGGAAGCACCGGTGAGGTGGAGAAAGCGTCATGACCGCCAACTGGAGGTCTACCTCGACCGTCTTGCGGAGACGCTTCCGGAAGTCCATGGCGAATGGAAAGTCCGCGTCGAAAGTGCCAGTCAGAGGGTCGAGGAAACCCTGACCCAATGGGCGCAACAGCTGAGAGAATATCGACGCGCCGTGAAGAATGGGGAAGTGACCGAATCCCTGCGTCAGGCGGTCAGCGAAGCGCAGAAAGCATGGCATCACTCGTGGAAAGAGTTCATGGCCCTGCGCAATACGATGCCCCTGCCTGCATGATCAGCCTTAAACAGATTTGCACAGGGGCCCTGGCCCTCGCGGTGCTCATGAGCGGCTGTTCAGGTCTCGGCCTCCGAAATCAGGGAACCCTCTCTCTCTTCAATGGTCAGGATCTCAGTGGCTGGCACACCGATATCCCCGCCGCCGATTCGGGAGATCCGGTTCCAGCTTCCTTCTCCGTCCAGGATGGCCTGCTGATCAGCCATGGCTCCCCAGGGGGACATCTGATCACTGACGCCGAATTTTCCGACTACACCCTGACTGTCGAATACCGCTGGGCGGGAGACCCTGGAAACTGTGGAATCCTCGTCCACGCCTCCACCCCTCGCCGCCTCTACGGCATGTTCCCCCAATCCATCGAGTGCCAGATGTATCACGGCAACGCCGGTGACTTCTGGTGTATCGGTGAAGACATCACCGTCGACAACATGGAGCAACGCCGAGGTCCCAGAGAACGTTGGGGAGTGGAAGAAGGTCAGAGCCGTCGTGTTCTGAACATGACCGACGACTCAGAGAACCCGGTCGGCGAATGGAACACGATGGTCATCCGCTGCGAAGGCGACCGCGTCACCGTCGACGTCAACGGTGATCGGGTCAATGAAGGTTACGACTGCACTGCCCAAAGTGGAAAAATCGCAGTCCAGGCAGAGGGTGCAAAAGTCGAATTCCGCCGATTGGAACTGAGCCCTCTCGACTGATTGAGGTAGACCCGGAAACCCGGTCCACCACCAAAGCCTGAAAACTGTGACTAACCGTGGTGCGGAACCAGACGCTCCACCGGCAAGCCCGCCACTTCCCTGAGAACGGCATCGACATATTTCTCAATCATTTTGCCGCGCCATTGGGGGGCGAAGTCGGTATTGCCGAGAGGATTGGCGCCATCTCCCTTGCGGGCGAGGGCGGCAGCTTCGGCGATGGTTTCTGCGGTCAGCGGTTTGCCGATGAGATGATCGATGCTGTCGCTGCAGCGCACCGGAGTACTG
>JAAXJX010000006.1:0-51065 GCA_012269595.1 Planctomycetia bacterium
GTCTGCTGAAGCGTGCAACACTTCCCTGTCTCCGATTCCCGATGCCGGAGAACCTGTGGAGATTCCGCTGATCGTGACAGGCGATCCAACGCTGACCGTTTGGGATCTGCACCTGGAATTGCAGACATCCCATCCCGATGCCAGCCAGTTGATCGTCGAACTCTCAGCTCCCGACGGCACGACGGAGTTGCTTCACAACATGCCACCCAATGCATCTTCTTCCGGACTCGATCTGATCTGGTGGATGAGTGGCTCGGCACCCGGACAAATCTTCGACGATGGGGGTTATTGGTTACCTTCCAGTGGCAACCTTTATGCCTTCAGCGGCCCCCTGCAGACGGGAGTCTGGACACTGAGAATCTCCGATGAAGTTCCGGGTGTCATGGGCGCTGTGGAAAATGCCTGTCTGCGGTTTTTCGATATGGCTTCCCCACCCTCTTCAGGACAAGACCTGATCATTGGCAACGCCAACAATGTCGTTCAGGTGGGACGTGAAGGTTCCGTCGCCAGCTTTGGAATGGAATCTGTCATCTGCAATGGTGGCAGCGATCCTCTTCATTGGTATGCCAATCCCGACCCCCGCCACCCGATGATGATTTTCAACATGTTCCGCGTGAATGAAGATCGAATTCTTCAAATCGGCGGTTCATGGGCGAAGCATGGCTGGAGTTCAGCACAAGCAGATGCCTGCGGCTTCGGCTGTGAGCCCAGTCCTACCAATCAGGAGACCGGGATCGGTTGCTCTGACACTTACGGAGCCGCCGGCAATGCAGCCCAGATCAACATGGGACCGCGCTCTGAAATCGAACCTTGGAATGGGTCCTTTACGTGGGATGGTTCGTACATGTCCCAGGACACCGGCCCGTGGAATCAAACAGAAGAACGGCTCAGCATCGAGGACGCAGATCTCGATCCCCAATTACACCCTGGATCCCAGTGGATCGCAGAAGTCTATGTGATCCAGCCCGCAGATGTGGACCCTTTCTCCAATCACGCTTGGGAACCGGTCGGCATCAGCGGATCAGCGGGAGCAACCTGGGACATCGACATGACCGCAGCGAGCATCAATTCCCCCGTTCAGGATGCCTGGCCGGGGGCTGAAGTGGTCACCGTCTCGCCACCGGGGATCGGTGACGGTCATCTGTATCTGGCCTCGAAAGTCACAGACCTTGCAAACGGTACATGGCGCTATGAGTACGCCCTCTACAATCTCAGCTTCGGTGCGGGAATCGGTGCCTTTGAAATTCCATTACCGTCGGGAGTTCAAATTTCAGAGGCTGATTTCCATGCCCCACTGACCAGTTCCCCCTTCTATTCAGACATCCCCTGGGAAGTCATTCAGACTTCTTCAGCCATTCGTTGGCAAACCCGGGATGAGAGTGCGGGATCGGTGGCAAACCCTCTGCGCTGGGGCTGGTTGTACAACTTTGGATTCACCGCAAATGTCGCTCCGGTAACTGCGGAAGTCCTCATGGACAGTCACGCCGACTCACCCTTTTCGACTCTCACCGCCCTCACCCAGGCTCCACCACCACCTCTGAACGAACCCTTGTTCAGACGTGGACTCTGCAACTTCGATGATCTCGTCGATGTGAGTGATGTGATGTTTCTTCTCGATTACCAATTCAGTGGTGGAATTGAACCGGGTTGCCTTGATGCCTGCGATTGCAATGACGACGGAGTCCTCGATCTTTCTGACGCCATCAATCTGCTGGGGTATCTGTTCCTGGGCCAGACACCACCTCCACAACCGGGTCCCGTCACTTGCGGACCCGATCCGACCAGCGATGATCTGGAATGTCTGTCAGACCTGTCCAGTTGCCCCTGAATACTTGGCAGGAATAATCAGTCGACGTCAGCGATGACTGAAGCGTGCAAAGCCCAGCGGGTTCCAGAGTGGTGGTCCACCACTGCCTGCCAGTCCTTGCGCAACAGGTCCATGTCAAACTTGTTGCCGAGGTAGGCCGCCATGCCCCGGCGATAGAGAATCTCTGCGACCGCTGGCCCTTCCGGGGCAACGGACAGCGCACTGTTGTATTCCTCCACCGCTGCCAACGGATCCTTGCGATCATGAAGATCGATGGCTCGGGCAACATGGATCTCTGCCAGCAACTCTGTCGTCGGCATCCAGCCGGTCCATTCCCTCAACAGCCTGCGGCCATCACTGCTGAAGAATCGAATACGGGGTGAAAAGGGGATCTTGGTCATTGCAGCGACTGTTTTGAAATCCGGGTGACGCTCTGTCACATTGATTTTCAAGGGTGAGACGAGTGCTGTTGCAGCTTGTTGAAAGACGGGGTCTGGATACGTCACGGTATCCAGTCTCTTGCAACCCAGTCAGCCTGGGGCATGAAGAATCACCATCACGGGACGGTGATCCTGCTGGGCATTTGCACATGCCGATTCAAAATCCGGATACCACTCCATGAGGTACTCCTGTCTTCTCTGCTGTTTATTGGTTTATTGGGAATTCAGCTCAACAAGTCTGTTTTGAGCGGTCTTCACTGCAGGGATCTCTCTATCGGCCTCACCCCAGGCATTCAGGAATTTCTGATACCACTCGATACTTCTTTGCGAGTCACCGGCCCGATCCAGAGCCTGCGCCAACCGGAAAGTTGAATCGATATTGATGGCATTCGAGGTGAAATAGTTGCCTTGGGGCCGGTTGGAGATTCTCAACTGGCGAGCCACCATTTCAGTGCGTCCCAGTTTCTCGTAAAGTGCCGCTGCCACACGAGATTCCACACCCATGTCCCTGTTGATGACAGGGGTTTTCTGGAGCTTCTCCAGGCGAGCGAGTGCTTCCTCCAATTTGCCCTCAGCCGTCAATATGAAAATGCGCAACATTTCGATGCGAGCAGAAGCAAAAGGAGCCACCCGCCCCTGAACCTCTTTTTCCATCTCGACAAGGATTTGCCGGGCGGTGTCCACATCTCCGGATTCAATCAGGAAATATCCCAACCAGATTTGGTCGAGTCCCTGGGAATCCCGCCGATCTCTGAGCAGATTCAGGGTGTTCAATCCCCCTGCGGTATCGCCACTCAAACACTGGGCACTGCCTTCCGCGAGGATCATTGGAATGTGGTTAATATCCCCCACTCCTGTCTGACCCCTGTTCCCCTGAACATTCTCCCATGCCGTTTCGTAAATCCCGGTCGCTTCCGTGAATTTCCCCTGTCGGATTCTGCGCTTGTGATTTGACAGGTAGGCCTGGGTCAATCGGAATCCGCCGGTTCCCTCAATGGCAAGGGACTCTGCCTCGAGCATTTTTTCTTCATCGCCCATCTCGCAATAGCAGGTGGCCACCAGATCCATGTCTCCATAACCCTCGCCATCTTCAAGATTGTGGAGGTCAAGAATCTCCTGATAACGCCCCTCTGTATTCCACAAAATCGATCGTGCATTCTGGATAGATTCATCTCCCGGAGCATCGACTTCCAGTTTGTCGAGATACGCGTGGGCTTCGGGAATTCTGTTATTGCCGATGAATCCCTCAATGATGTGGTAGAGCACGATGCGATAGGAAGGTGCGATTTCCACGGCTTTCAGAAACAGCTCGTGGGCTCTTTGCAGATCCTTGACGACCGCTGCGTGGGTATAGCACTCACCCAACAGGTAGTAAGCGGTCGCATTGTCTGTTCCCTCGGCTACCAGTTCCTCCAAAAGTTTGATCGCCTGATAGGGATAACGAACGTTCTGCAGATGATCCAATTGGGCGCGGTAAATCTTTTGATCGTCAGCGGAGAGCCGATTGATATTGGCAAATCCTTCTTCGAGAGTCTGGATAGCCTCTTTCTTGCCGCCATTTTTCCGGATCGCGATGGCAAGCTCCATACTGGCTCTGGCAAAGGTTGGATCGATGGTCAGGGCTCTGCGGAAACAATCGATCGCTTCTTCAAAGTTCAGCGCCATCACCGCAGTATTTCCGGAGATGTACCAGTTCAAAGCCTCTGAAGATTCGGTCAATTGGGTCTTGGCTTCGAAGGAACCGGAGCGAGTGGATTTACCCAAACCGTCCTTGATCAGATTGGCAATCTCTGTCGCCACCGTGAACAGCTCCGTGGCCTGTTCAACTTTGACGTTTCCGGATACCAGATTGGTTCCATCAGAGATGCGGGTGACTTCGGTGGCAACGAGATAGTTGGTCCCCAACTTGCTGACAGAACCGGTAACCATGATTCCGGCTCCGGCTTTTGCGGCAATCTGGTCTGCATTGGCAAGATTGAAGGAGGAATTGGTCTCGCCGGTGACGGACTGCCTGGCAAAGGAAACCCGTTGTTGTGATACCACTTTCAGGGCATCTCCACTCGAAAGTTCACTGGCAATCAGGCTCACGAGGATCGGTCCGAGATTTTCTTTGTCTGAGGGGTCGGTGATGTTTGAAAAGCCGACGACCGCCACTGCGGACTGCCCCACAGAGTCAGAAGAGTTGCTCACCGGCAGGGGCTCTCTCTTCAATGGTTCCGGTTCCTGTTTCATGAAGATCAGAAACCAGGCAAGGGAAACAACAGCCAGCACCAGAATCGGAATCAAAAAACCGCCCCTGCTGCGAGGCGCACGAATTTCGTGAATCCCCGATTCGAGAATGTCTGGCTTGGCAAGAACCCCTGATTCGATTTCAGATCGCAGTTGATCAAGATCATTTCTCAGATCCAGCGCGGTCTGATACCGCCGATCCGGAGATTTTTCCAGGCAACGGGAGATAATCCTCCCCAGATACCGGGGCAACCCGGGTTTCAGTTCATGGGGTGATGGTGGGTCTTCCCTGAGCACTGAGGTGATCGTCGAAATCGGCGTATCACCCCTGAAAGGACGAACTCCTGTTGCCAGTTCATAAAGGATAACTCCCAGACTGAAGATGTCCGTTCGTCCATCCACGGGCTTGCCCTCTGCCTGTTCCGGTGACATATAGGCGGGCGTGCCCAGAATCTGCCCCTCTTGAGTGACACCGACTGCGTAATCGAGAGTCATGTCATCGTCAGCCAGATCATTGCGAGACGTTGGGCCTGTCACCTTGGCCAGACCAAAATCGAGAACCTTGACCTGTCCGTCGTCACAAATCATGACATTGTCAGGCTTGAGATCCCTGTGAACGATTCCGGTTTTATGCGCCAGAGACAGGGCCTCTGCCATCGGCAAGGCAAGATCAAGGATTCGGGTCAACTCAAGAGAGCCCTGTGCAATGTGCCACGAAAGGGTATTCCCATTGACCAACTCCATGGAAAGAACCCGGTGTTGGTCGAACTCTTCGATCGCATAGATAGTGACAATGGCCGGGTGGTCCAATTGAGCGACGGTTTTCGCTTCACTCTCAAATCGTGAGAGGCGCTTTTCGTCGCGCGCAAACTCCTCTGGCAAAACCTTCAGAGCGACCTGGCGATCGAGTCGGGTATCGAGGGCACGGTAAACAACCCCCATACCTCCCCGTCCGATCAACGCTTCGACACGATATGGGCCGATTTGGTCAGGGATGGCGTCATTGTTATCAGTCAAAGTACTCTTCCCCGCAAAATCAACTGGGTTGAATCTGCAAAATCCCGCTGAGGAACCCACTGGGCCCAATGACGAATGTCATTGTCGAAGAAGACAATGAACTAACATGGGCAGGTCACTTAACAAAGTCTAGTGACTAAAGTGGTTCGACGCCAATCTTTATGGATTGTCCCTCAATATCGAGCTCACGGACTTCACCACCGAGAACTTCTGTGAGAGAAAGTTCCGTTGCCAGTGTTTCAGACTGAATATGTCCAGAGTGCTCACTGAGTGCCTGTGCCAACTCTCCTTCAGCCAGCAGGGAGAGTCGAATTCTCTGGACATATCCAAGGTCCAGATCCCTGCGGATACCCTGGATGTGGCTCGTCACCTCCCTGACGAGGCCTTCCCGGTGAAGCTCCGGTGAGATTTCAGTGGAGAGAACCACCACCACCCCCTTCGCTTCCGCCGCACTCCAACCTTCCTTCTGGTGGATGCGGATGTCGAGGTCTGAACTGGTCAGTTCAACCTGTTGATCCCCTTCGATGGTGAGCTGAATCGATTCGCCAGAGTTTGCGGCCTCGACGAGGGCTGCCGGATCGGGATGGGATGAGAGTGCTGCAGCCACATGGCGGGCGGACCCGCCAAACCGGGGACCAATCGCCTTGAAGTTGGGTTTGATTTCGTAGGAAACGTACTCGGAAGCATCTTCGACAAACTCGACGCCCTTGACGTTCAGTTCCTCAGCGATCAGATCCGCATCCTTTTCCAGGCTTTTTACCCAGGCGGGATCGGCAAGAATGATGCGGACTGCCGGAAGAGGCTGTCGTACCTTCAATTTTTCTCTTGATCGACAGGATCTGCCCAAAGAAGCGATCTCGCGAATCAAAGTCATGCGCTGACACAGTTCATGATCCGCAAACCGGCCACTGACCTCGGGGTAGTCACACAGATGCACCGACTCGGGGAATCCTTCTCCGCGTGGACGTACCAGCGCACCGTAAAGATGCTCTGTGATGAATGGCACAAAGGGTGCTGCCAACAGGGTCGTCGTGACCAAACAGTGATACAGAGTCGCCTGTGCAGCGGCTTTGTCGGCATCGATGCCTTCACTCCAGTATCGATCCCTTCCCCTGCGGACATACCAATTGGAAAGGCCATCGACGAATGAATTCAGAGCTGAAGCTGCGGTCAAATTATCATGGGCATCCAAAGCTTGTCTCATGACAGCAACCGTTGAATTCAGTTCCGCCAAAACCCAGCGATCGAGATCGGAGAGTTGCAAATCTTCTCCGGGCTCTGCAGTGAGTCCCCCTTCCGGGGCCCAACCATCGATGCGGGCGTAAATGGCGAAGAAGGAATAGACATTCCAGAGCCGTAACAGAAATTCCCGCTGGCCCTCGGTAATCGCCTGTTCCTGAAAACGGAGGCTGGTCCATGGCGCCTGACCCGCATAGAAGAGCCAACGCATGGCGTCAGCCCCTTCATTCTCGAAGATGTATTCAGGGGTCTTGTAGTTCTTGAGAGACTTGGACATCTTGGCGCCGTCTTCCCCCAAAAGGTGGCCAAGAACGATGCAGGTCTTGAAGGGCATCGGCCACTCTTTGAAGAGTTCTTCAGAGATACGATCATCTCCTCTGGCTGCCCCCTTCGGACCAAACAGAATCGTCGATATCGAGAGCAGGGCGTAGAACCAGCCGCGGGTCTGATCGATGGCTTCACTGATGAAGTCCGCTGGAAATTGGCCTTCAAATCGATCGGCACCCTGATGGGGAAAACCCCACTGGGCAAAGGGCATGCAGCCGGCATCGAACCAGCAGTCGATAACATCCTGAACCCTCTGCATTCTTGCACCTTCGGCAAAGGGAGAATCATAGGTCACTGAATCGATGTAGGGTCTGTGAACCTTCAGGTTGTCGTCCAGATCAGGCTCTTCCGCTTTCGCTTGTTCGAAGACTTCCTGACCACTCACGCCCGGCTTGGCGAGAAGCTCGTCATAACTTTCGATCGCTTCCATTTTGCCGGATTCAGAACAGACCCAGATCGGCAGAGGGGTACCCCAAAACCGTTCGCGAGAGAGGGTCCAGTCCACATTGGACTCGAGATATTTCCCAAATCGGCCGTCCCGAATATGCTCCGGCAACCAGGTAATCTTCTGGTTGTTGGCCAACATGTCGTCCACAAATTCAGTGGTGCGAATGAACCAGGAGTGTCTTGGATATTGGATCAGCGCGTCCTTGGGAGCACGGGGACAGAAAGGGTAATCATGGCGGTACATCTCCTGATGCACCAACAACCCTTTCTCGCGTAACTCCCGAGCCAGTTCCTTGTCGCAATCCTTGACCCAGCGGCCGGCGTATTGGGAGCCCGCTGCATCATTGAACTGGCCATTTGGATCGACGGCACAAAGGAGTGGGATCACACCCTTATCCTTGAAGCGTTTGCGCTCTGTAAGGAGAACCTCGTGATCGATCTCACCGAAAGCCGGTGCCTGGTGAACGATACCGGTTCCACTGTCGGTGGTCACAAAGTCTGCAGAGACGACACGCCAGAGAATTGGCTCGGCTTCTCCCGACTCCAACTCTGAAGTTTTGGCTCCCCACTCTTCACGGTAGTGATCGAAAGGTGGCTGATACCTTTGGCCCACCAACTCTGAGCCATTCACGGTTCCGAGGGTTTCCAAATCCCGCTTCCACTTTGCGGAAAGGGGTTCCAGCAGATCCTCTGCGAGTATCAGAACCTCTCCCGACTCCTTGTCCTGAACGCGGCAGTACTTCACATCTGGATGAACGGCAAGGAACTGGTTCGATGGCAATGTCCACGGTGTGGTGGTCCATGCCACGAAAGACTCATCTGTTGGCTCACCGGATGCATCGAGGAGGGGCATCTTCACGTAAACGCTGGGATCATCGACTTCCCGATAACCTTCCCCCACTTCACCTGCCGAGAGCCCGGTCCCTCCCTGGGCCCACCACCAGACGATCTTTTCTCCCTGATAAAGCAGTCCTCCATCAAAGAGTCTCTTCAGGGCCCACCAGACGCTTTCGACGAATGACTTGTGGTAAGTGGCGTAGCCTTCATCGAGATCGACCCAGAATCCGATGTTGCGAGTCAGGGATTCCCATTCCTTGACGTACCGAAAAACAGACTTTTGACAGCGACGGACGAAGGGCTCGATGCCGTAGTCTTCGATCTCTTCTTTCGAATGGATGCCCATGTCTTTGCAGACTTCGATTTCAACCGGCAAGCCATGGGTGTCCCAGCCCGCCTTGCGTTCACACAGGCGCCCTCGCATCGTCTGGTATCGGGGGAACAGATCCTTCATCGCCCGGGTCAGTGCGTGACCCGGGTGCGGCATTCCATTGGCAGTGGGAGGTCCCTCGAAGAAGACGTACTTCTCAGCCCCTTCACGAGCTTTGAGGGATTGTTCATAGATGGCGTTTGCATCCCAGAAACTGCGAACATCCGCCTCTATTTTGGGGAAGTTAGGAGCACTGACCGGTTCGGGAAATTCAAAACCCTGATTCGAAGAATCCGCTGCTGCAGACATGCCATTCCTCACCGGGTGCTCCCTGCGAGCGACCCGTCGAAATGGTATCAGAAGTCCGGGAATCTCACACCCGATCTGCAACCGTCAAGGACGACTCCTGCGAATCTCCGGAGAGACCTAGGGGCATCCGGTGGAGTCGCAGGTCTGGCCATCCGCAGTGGGATCGTCACCGCACCCGTCACCGATATTGGGGAAAGGCACTGGAGCGGAACCGGGGACAAAGAGGCTCGACAGCAGGAAGACCGCGTCCGCCACATTGACTCCGCCATCGTCATTGACGTCTCCCGCATCACGGCAACCCAGCGGGGTCGCTCCGGGAACGAAAAGACTGGACAGCAGGAAAACCGCATCCGCAACATTGACTCCCTGGTCGAGGTTGCAATCACCACGAATGAACAGGTTGCCCGATGGTGGGCACGGTGCCTGAAGAGTGATCACAGCCAAACCATTGATATCGTGGTCCGCATTGCCGAGCAGAGTCACATCCCCACTCAAACTCAGGAAATAGATCGACCGATCGACATCCCCCATGACCCAAATAAAGCCCTGCTCTTCTTCCCACCAGGTGATCGTCCTCACCGGGTTATCAACCAGAACCGGGTCCAGAGTGCCAATCGTATCAAGGTCACAGGGAGTACTCCCCGTGGGATCCGGAATCTGAAGGCGTGCACCAAAAGCGCAACCACCGACTCCGCGGTAAAGGTTGCCAATCCCATCGATGGCAATCGAATCTCCACAATCTCCGTCATCAAACTGGCACAGGTCCGTGGGCCCTCCAGTCAAAAGGTTGAGATCACAAAAGTTGATCTGGGGAGTCTGTCCAGTGGGAGAAAGGTTGTTGGTGATCGCACGGATCTCTCCATTGGGCATGAAGGCCAGATCATTGAAATCAAGCAGGGTCGATCCCACCGGAGAACTGAAAAGTCCCACAGGATCGTAGAAGAAAAGGTAAGGGACTGCAGAAGGTGGATTCGGAGGAAGAGTTCCGATGCCGAGCATGTAGTAAAGCCCTGTCACCGGATCGATCGCCAATCCAAGAACACTGTCCAGATCAAAAGTTCCGGGCAAAGACAGCGAAACCGAATCCTCGACGGTCATCGAGGAGGCCTCAACGGTCCTCAAGACATCATCGCTCTCTGAAACGGTCAGGAAAAAAGTGACATCACACGTACCCTGTCCTTGAACATTGTTCAGGCAACCGAGCACGAGCAAGAAAGCCAATCCATAGCGTAGATGAGTCATCGTAATGCTCTCCCTCATTTTTTGACCGCTGAAGAGACATGTCAGCGCGGGGAAATTCCCCAAGCTTTATCTCCTGCACATCAGCCGCCGACCGCAGGGATCCTGCACTATCGGCGAAGAGTGCTCTTCAGGGATTTTTCGAGGTCTGCGAAATCCTGGTAACCGGGACTTCTTGATACAAGAACGCCCTTTCGATCGACGAAATAGACCGTAGGCATCCTCTTGATATGATACTGCTGAAAACCGACACCGTCCCCCCGCAGAAGCATTTTCTGCTGGAGACCCTCTTCTTTGACGTATTCGCGAATCTTTGAACGACCATCGTTGTCGGCATTAATTGCCAGAACCACGACCCCCTGGTTTTTGTATTCCTTCTGAATCCTGCTGAGGTGCGGAGACTCCGCACGACAGATCCCTCACGAGTAGCCCCAAAATGCCAGCATCACCGTCTTGCCGAGGTAATCACTGAGCTTGACCTCATCGCCATCGAGATCTTCAAGAGTGAAATCTGGAGCAGCCTTGCCCAGGAGTTTCTTGGCTCGTTCATCGGGATCCAGGGGCTGCGAAGCCATTTCGCGGATCTCCTTGAGCATCCCCTCCACGTCCTTGACCACCTCACCCAGGGGGCCTTTCGCGAACTCCTTGCGATCCTTGTTGAATCTTTCTTCTGCCATTTCAACGGCGACCAGAGACATGCCCTTGCGCAACACCGAGACGACAGGCTTGAGAAATTCAAAGCCTCTCTGAACCTCTTTGCCCTCTTCTTCTTCAAGAAGAGCGACTTCCTTGCGAACCAGATGAAGTTCTCGACCTGGATAGGCTTCCCCACCGCGCGTCATGCCTGCAACCCAGTGAGCCTCTGTCAGTCCACCTTTTTCATCGTAGTGCAGCTCTTCTTCCAAAGAGGTCAGCACGAGGGGCTTTTTGCCTCCACGAATCTCCAACTTTTCCACGCTCAGGGATCCCTTGAGTGAAAAGCCCGTTTCGACCGCCACGTCCCGCCGCTTGACCGGCAAGTTGCGACGAATTCCGACAGCACTGCCGTCCGCCCAACCGTCCCCCTCCTGGGCAGCCACCGCGGCGTGGATGGCAATCAATGCCTGGGTCACTCCCGGTGAAAGGGGGTCGAAGAGTTCCGGCCTCGGCTTGCCACGCTTCTGCAATCGGACAGAACCGATCGGGAAACCGCCGGGATAGGTTCCGTTCTCGGGGTCAATTGCCCGCCAGATCCAGCGAGTACCACCCGGAGCTTCCACCTGATAAATGGTGACGGTGTATTTTGATTCGTCGTCCCCCTTGAGCTCGCGCACCTCCCAGGTCGCTGTCGCCACCGGGGGCTCCTCACCCCAACCCGTCGAGGGGGAAATCAGGAAAAGGAACAATGCCCCCAACACGGTGAGGATCGTGGTGGATCCCAAGCTGGCCAAAAGGCCAGACCGGCTCAACCACGATTCAACTCTCAGATGCTTCATGCAGAGAACCCCTTCACTCAAGGAAACTCGTCAACTCCCGGATGAGCAGCAGATTTTGTCTCTGCAGACTGAAGTAAGCCGAATATCGGCCAAATCCGGAAAAATCACGATTCTCAGAAGGTATCCGATCCATGGACCGTGGCAACCCGCCACAAATGTCCTTATTTCCGCGAAATCGGGCCTGAATCCCCTCTGAAACTCAAGACTGGCCATGCGGGGGTGGATGTCGTATTCTGGATACAGGTCTCCGGTGGTTTCCGGTTGCCTTTTGTGCCCTTCAGGGGAATGAGGGCTCGACTCTCGGGTCTCCCCCTGTTGGCAAAGAAGATGATGAGATGGACCCTGACCCCTTGAGGAAAGCAGGTCTCTGAATGAACCTTCGCTCAATCCTTCTTTTGCTTCTGGTTCTCGCCGGACTGTTGGTGGGTGGATACCCCGTCACCGACGCTGCTGATGGACTTCGCAAACCCCTCGACCTTCCAGCGGGAGGTGCGGGAGATGACGATGAAGAAGAGGACTCTCCCGAGAGTATCAACTTCTACGGGGGCGAATTCGAAGGTGACACCTTCGTCTTTGTCGTTCCTGCTTATGGATTCTGTGGTGAGACCGACATCTTCGACAACATTCGTCAGGAAGTCAGCGGCACTCTGAATCAGCTTTCTGCAGCAGTGGATTTCTCCGTCGTGGCCTACAACTCCCAGACCTACATCTGGAGGCCCGATTGCTGCAGCGCCAACGCTGGTAACAAGGCTTCTGCACAGGCATGGCTCGGAGGCCTCACCCCGATCGAGAACCATTGCCTTCTCGATGCCGCACTCGTGGCACTCGGCCTTGCGCAGCAGTCTCCCGGTAACCACAAGCAGGTCATTATCTGCGGTGCACGCGAGCCTTACTGCGGTGGAGAAGCCGGCGGCAGTTACGCCGACCAGTGCCTCGATTCCATTACCGCTGCCAACTTCGAAAACCTGCCGATTCACACGATCTACTTCACGAGTCCATTCTACTCGGGAGAAGAGTCCTTCTACGTGAACCTTTCTGCCATGAACGGCGGAAACTTCCGTCAGGTTGACTACTAGAATCGAAGAAATCACTCTTCAAAAAAGTCCCCGCAGGTGAACACCTGCGGGGACTTTTTTTATGAAGAATTCCGACTCAGCCCCCTGTCAAAAAGGCCTGATCCAGAAAGCTCACTTATCGAACCTTCAGGCAAATCACCAGGAATATCGGAGTGAGAATCGCCTGCATGATCACCATTCTCAGCAATACCTGAGTGGGTGACCATTTCTTCTCTTTCATGAAATGATCGTGGAGCGGGCAAGTCACTTTGATCGGACTCCTCTTGAAGATCCTCAACATCAGAACCTTGACCAATCCCGTCCCGCCATTGGCCAGAATCAGGAATGCCACAAAGAAGAAGATCAATGGATTCCCTGTTTCCAGAGAAAAGATGCCGAGGAGCAATCCCAGAGGTCTCGACCCCGCATCACCCATCAACAGTTGGGACGGATGCGCATTGAACCAGAGATAAGCCATCAGTGCGCCCAGAGACGAGGTCACCACGATCGCCCAACTGGCTCCCATTTCATTGAAGGGAACCAGAAGGTAGCGGGCAGACTCCACGTGCCCCACGACTCCATACAGAATTCCGCCGAGGGCGATGAATGCAATCACGAGCAGGCTTCCCGAGAGTCCATCGACACCATCGCTGCAGTTTGTCGTGTTGATGGAAACAAAGAGAAGGAATGTCGCTCCAGCCCAGTAAACCCAGCTCGACAAAAGAAATGGCGCCAACAATCCCATGGTTCCATCGAGAGCAGCCTCTGCCCCCATCTTGGGAGCATAAAGAGGCCACCAGACTTCAATATGTGATTGCCCACGGATCAGCGCCCATGCGACAAGCCCTGAAATGATGACATCAAAAGTGCCCTTCTTGAGTTCTCCCCAGGAAGTGGTACTGCGGTCATCCAGATAACCCGCCAACATTGCCAGCATGACTGAAACATAGATCACTCCCATATAGGGATCCCAGGGAACAGTCAGCAGACTCACCACGAGCAGAACCGGAATAAACAGGACTCCGGCACCGGTGGGCTTTCCCTTTGAAACGGCTCCCTGGGCGGCGTGCTCCCTGCCCTTGTCTGTGGGCAACAGCATTGAGCGGGATCGCAGAATCCAGAAAGTAGCCAATGCTGCGAGAAGTGCACCAATGGAAGCCAGCATGAGATGTGACTGAAGCAAACGCAGAGGACCCCAGAGATCTCTGAAGTTCTCCCCTAACCAATAAAGCAATGTGATTCCCCCCACCTGGACGAACTGCGGCAAGCCTCGGGGAGAGGCGTCGTCAGGTTTACACAGAGTATCCGTGTGGAGTTGATTTCGAAAGGGAGAAGTCGGGGCTGGAGATTCAGTCTTTCGAGGAAGGTTTGTCGGTGGACTCGCCCGGCTTTTGTAATTCTTTGAGGGCTTTTTTACGGGCCTCCTCAAACTCCTTGCGGCGGACGTCTTCCACCTTGCGTGTCCGAATCGCCATGCCATAGGGTTTGTTGTAGGCACCCGGTGCCTGCTCGCCAGCCAGGATCGCCTTCAGGGCATTGTCGAGAAGCACGACCCTCTCCATATTTTGACCCCAGATATCGTCATCCAGAGCTCCGTGATAAGCGACATTTCCCTTGTGGATCACCACGTAGGTCGGACTCACACGGACCCCCAGAGATTCAGCAAGCTGCCCCTCTTTATCGAGAAGGAACTGATGATCCAGCGAGTATTTGGCTGCCCAATCCTTCCAGCGCTGGGGATGGGCAAAGAAGGTGGAATCGATACTCACCCATTTCACTCCGCTTTTGCCCCACCGACGAATCAACGGCTGCACCCTTTTCTGGATGTAAAGACGCTTGGCGAAACTGCAGCTGGGCAGGGTGAACTCTAGAACCAGAGTCTCCTCCCCCAACTTGGAGAGGTCGACGATCTTCTCCTCCAGATCCGCTACCTGCACAGATGGCAACGGTTTGCCGATCATTTTTGTGGGATCCACGGCAGCGGATTGCGGGACCTTGTCACTGACAGGTGCTTCCTGAACCGCTGGAGTGGTGGATATGACCAGAGTCAAAAATGGAATCAGAAGTGAATGAACCGGCATGATTCTCCTCCGCATGACTGAACAACAAAGAATACCATCGAAGGCCGGAAAAAGTTCCACCGGAACGCCGTTCAGCCTGATTACGAATTTCTTTGCCGCTATGGTACCATTCCAGTGATTTGGACGATGTTGTCGCGTTTGACTGCCGATAATGCCAGATCCCGAGATCTCTGATCCGGCAGATTCTCCCTGTCCGGACCGGAAAGGAATTGAAATCGATGTCTGCTGTAGAGACTTCTCTTCAATCAGGACCAGGTCGCAGGGGTTCTACTGTGGCTTCTATTGTGAGCCTGTCAAAATGCCCGCAGCTCCACCTCTGCCTGATTCTCACTGTTCTGTTTCTGATGCCCGCTACCCTCGGTGCACAGGCTGAAGAAACACAAAGTGACGATCCAAAAACTCCAGCCGTAACCGCCACCGATCAATCTGCTGAACTGGCAAAGTTGGTCCGCGAAAAATTGGCGGCGATTCCGGATCCGCGAACTCTGAAGCGTGAAGACCTCGCTGCTGTCTTTATCACTCTCGATGAAGGTATCGATGCCGGTCGTGATTACGTCAGCCAATATGCGGATGGTGGCAAGGAGTTCTCCAGAGTCGCAGTGGATCTCGGAAGATTGTTGATTCTGAATGTCGACCGCCATGTGGGCATGCTCGCACAAGCCGCCAAAGAATCCGGATCACCCATGACCGCCGCCCAGCGTCTGGGTGAGCAGATTTACTATCTTCAGGAGGTCGTGGACCTGGCAAACTCTTCTCTTTCGAAGGGAGACCTGTCCGAGGCACAACAATGCCGCGCGAGAGTGGTTCTCGGAGATGCTCTTCTGAAGTGCAGAAAACAGAAAGAGGCTGCAGCGCAGTTTGGAGAGGCTCTCAAACTCGATACCAGTGAGATTGACGTGGACGAGCTTCGAATCAAGGAAGTGGAAGCCCTCGAACTTGCTGAAGACTACGAAGCGATGGTCAAGGCGGGAATGAACTGCCTCGAAAACCACCCCCGCTCCCCGTACCTGCCCCACCTCGTCTACTTCACCCACAAAGCCTGCAGGCACCTCGGCAAGTTGACTCAGGGGCGCGACCTGTGGCGCAAATGGGGACCAGTGCTGACCGCTGGCAGCAAGGCAGGAGCATCGGTGACTCTCCCCGGCAGAGAAGAGGAACCGCCTTATGTCGTTCCTGAAGGCAAGGAAACCGATTTTGCCATGATGGCGGATCGTCAGGGTTTTTATGAGGGCTTCTACCAGTTGGCCCTGGGAGAGAAGGAAGCCGCCCTGCAGGCGATGCTCAAGTTCAACGATAACCTTTATGAACGCATCAACACCGGTGAAACACTGGCGATGCCGACCAAAACCTATTTCGAGTTTCAGTCGGTCCCCATGGCACAGCGAATCGATGTGCTTCATGACAGGGAAGCCCCCTCCCTCGAGGGTATGACCTGGGTCCAGAAAAACCCTGCTGACGAAAACTCAAAAATTGAGCTGCGCATCTTTTGTGACAGCAGTCGGGGCAACAATCGCCAGAACCGTTTTCTGGATGTCGCCAAGGAACTGGAGCAGGAGTTCTCCTCTGAAGGGCTCTCCGTCGTATGGATCAGCGGTATTCTGCGTGAAGACAGGGCTGACCGTGAAATCGCTGCGATGAAAAGTCTGGCAGCCTCAAAAAATCTGGGTTGGACCTTCGGGGTCCAAGCGGGTCAGGAAAAAGGAATTCTCGATCGACATCTGGTTTCGCACGGGGGCACCCTCCTTTTCATCATCGACAAGGACAAAAAGGTTCGTTGGGAAGTGATCGACCCCATGTTCTGGGACAAGGGGCTCTACCGTTCGGTCATCCGCAGGTTGCTCGCCGAGGGTTCCTGAACACCATGACTGAAAAAAGCGACGACTCCGACATCTCAAGGCCTTATGAAAAGCTTATTCTTGTCTGCACCCAGGGTAAAAGTTGCCCGCGCCAGGGCGGTGCAGAGATCTGCTCCAAACTCCGGGAGCAGGTTTTTCAGGCCGGCCAAAAGAACCGCATCCGCGTCGTCAAATCCGGCTGTCTCGCCCAGTGCGGACACGGCCCCATCGTTGCAGTGGAGCCGGAAGGGACCTGGTTTTCTGCCGTGCAGGCGGACCATTGCGAAAAACTGGCAGACTGGATCCTGAACCGGGGGCCCCTCCCAGAGGGACTGATCTTTGATCCTCCGGAGGAGGGCAAAAACATCCTTCCGGAGGCAGATTGGCGAATCCCTCCCCAAACCTCCGGAGAAGCAGGAAATTCGGCGATTTGAGGTTTCCGGACAAGTCCCCGGAAACCTGCTGAATCCTGTCAGAATCTGTCCACAGAACACACCCCTGACGATATCCTTGGAGCCTGATGATCAGGGTACCGGTGACGTTACACCGTTGCCCCACCCATAACGCCGGGTCAATCCCGAGGAGAAGACAGATGAGTCAAGACATTACGCAGATGCGCAACATTGGCATCAGCGCCCACATCGACAGCGGTAAGACGACCCTCACCGAGAGGATCCTCTTCTACACCAACCGCATTCACTCCATCCATGAGGTGCGAGGCAAAGACGGCGTTGGAGCAACCATGGACTCCATGGAACTCGAACGTGAACGTGGTATCACGATTCAGTCCGCTGCGACCTATCTGGAATGGAAAAACAAGCACATCAACATCATCGACACCCCGGGCCACGTCGATTTCACCGTGGAGGTGGAGCGTGCCCTGCGAGTGCTCGATGGAGCGATCCTGGTGCTCTGCTCCGTATCGGGAGTGCAGAGTCAGTCGATCACTGTTGACCGTCAGATGCGCCGGTACAACGTTCCGAGACTGGCTTTCGTCAACAAGTGTGACCGCACCGGTGCCGATCCCCTTCGTGTCTGTGACCAGTTGAGAGAAAAACTGCGTCTGAACTCCGTGATGTTCCAACTTCCCATCGGATTGGAAAATGATCACGAGGGTGTCGTCGACCTGATCACCATGAAGGCGATCTACTTCGATGGCGACAATGGTGAAGATCTCCGCTATGAAGACATTCCTGCAGACATGGTGGACGAAGCAGAAGAGCGTCGTGAGATGATGCTCGATGCCATCTCCATGTTCTCCGACGAATTGACGGAGGCGATGCTGGAGGAAAATGTCACCGAGGAGCTGATCGTTGAGGCCACCCGCCGCGGTGTGATCTCTCTCGAGCTTTGTCCGGTGTTCTGTGGCTCTGCCTACAAGAACAAGGGTGTCCAGCCGCTCATGGATGCGGTCAACGCTTTCCTGCCCAGTCCGGTAGACATCAAGAACTACGCCATCAATCCGAAAAATGAAGAAGAGCGCCATGAAGTCACCAATAGCCCGGATGACCCGCTGCTCAGCTACGCCTTCAAACTGGAAGATGGTGCCTACGGTCAGTTGACCTACATCCGCATTTACCAGGGAAAACTGGTGAAAGGCGAATTCGTCTACAACGCCCGCACCGACAAGAAGGTCAAGATCGGACGTATCGTGCGTATGCACTCTGACGACATGGACGACATCGACGAAGCAGGCTCAGGCGACATCGTCGCTCTCTTCGGAATCGATTGCGCCTCCGGCGATACCTTCCGCTCCGACGATACCGAGCTGGTTCTCGACTCGATGCACGTGCCGGAGCCGGTGATTCACCTCGCCATCAATCCTGTCGACCGCAAGGCTTCCGACAACATGTCCAAGGCCCTTCAGCGTTTCACCAAGGAAGACCCCACTTTCCGTGTTCGTTTCGATGCGGTCAGCAGTGAGACCATCATCTCCGGTATGGGAGAACTTCACCTTGAGGTTTACGTCGAACGCATGAAGCGGGAGTTCAAGGCAGAAGTGGAAGTCGGTGCTCCGCAGGTCGCCTACCGCGAGCGCATCACCTCACTGACAGAGTTCGATTTCACCCACAAAAAGCAGACCGGTGGATCGGGTCAGTTTGGACGCATCATCGGAACGATGGGCCCCAACGAAGAGGGCAACTTCGAATTCGAGAGTAAAGTCACCGGTGGTAACGTCCCCCGCGAGTACATTCCGTCCGTCGAGAAAGGCTTCAACGCCAGTATCGATAAGGGACAGTTGATCGGTGCGCCTGTCGATGGTCTGAGCGTGGTGCTCAGTGACGGTAACTACCACAACGTCGACTCCTCTGACATGGCCTTCCAGGCCGCGGCAAAGGGCTGCTTCCGCGAGTACTACATGAAGGGCAAGCCGGAGGTGCTCGAGCCGCTGATGAAAGTCAGCCTCGAGGGCCCCAGTGAGTTCCAGGGCGACATGATCGGAACCCTGAACCAGCGTCGGGGTATTCTCACCGACACCTTTGATGAGGACGGTTTCGTTCGCATCGAGGCCGATGTGCCGCTGGCGGAAATGTTCGGATATTCGACCACTCTTCGTTCTGCGACCCAGGGTAAAGCCGAGTTCACCATGGAGTTTGCTCGCTACTCCCCGGCACCGCGGGATGTTCAGGAAGAGTTGATCGCCGAGTACAAGAAGGAGCAGGAAGAGAAGAAGTAGTCTCTCCCTGATCTGAAATTCAAAACGCCCGCAGGACCGATTCGATCCTGCGGGCGCTTTTTTTGGTTTGGCTGGATCTGATCAGGGGCGAACGAAAGTCTCCACGGTTCGCTTCGATCCCTGCAGGGCGATCCGTTGTGAGTAAAGATCGAGAGCACGGAGACCTCCGAGCTCGGCTCCACCACCTGCTCTGCCCGGTCCTCCATGGAGAGAGGAAGGCAGTGCCAGTCCGGATCCCGGCGCCTGCGGGGCCATCTTTTCTGATCCCAGATAGAAGCGTCCACTGTAGGATCCCCCGCGTCGCAGGAAATCGTGGACCCAATCATCCGAGTCACTGTAAACGGAAGTCACCAGTGTTCCGGCTCCGCGACTGTTGAGACATGCTGCAGAGGCTGCGGATCCGTCGTACCGGCAAATCGTCGACACAGGGCCGAAGACTTCCAGATCGTGAATCACGTCCGCCCCACCCTCGTCGCGCGCTTCCAGAATCGTCGGAGCAAAGAAATAGCCTTTGCCCGCCTCTGCACCCACGCCGTCGCAACGTTCACCATTGCCATGGATCACATCCGCGACCTCTTTCAGTTTGTTGACTCCATCGAGTACTGAACTCAACTGATCCGCGGTGGCCAGGGGGCCCATGTTGACAGTTTCATCATCAGGGCTGCCTGTCACCCTGCTCGACACCTCTTCAAGGAAGGATTCGACGAATGCATCCCGGCGCGAGTCCGGAACGAAGATTCGCCGCACTGCGGTACACTTCTGGCCACTCTTCTGGGTGACCTCCCGCGCCACTTCCCTGACCATCAGGTTCCAGGTTTCCGACCCGGGCTCCACATCATCACCGAGGAACGCCGCGTTGAGGCTGTCCGCTTCGATATTGACGGGGACGGACTGGGACAGAAGATTTTCATGGGAGCGAATACGAAGGCCAGTATCAGCGGACCCGGTAAACGCGACCACATCCTGACCATTCAGGTGATTGAAAAGATCCCCCACCGAACCACAGATCAGGCTCAGCACGCCATCCGGCAACACACCGGAATCGACGATGGCCTCGATACAGCGCTCGGTCACCAGGCAGGTGCTCGAGGCGGGTTTGGTGATCACGGGCATTCCCGCAAGAATGGCGGCAGCTGCTTTTTCGGCAAAGCCCCATGCCGGGAAGTTGAAGGCATTGATGTGGACGGCAACGCCATTGCGGGGAACACGGGCATGACGTCCCCAGAAAACGGAAGAGCGGCCCAACTGCTCGCCTTCCCCATCCTCGAGGAAAGCCCCACTCCCCAACTCCTTGCCGAGGGCACCGTAGTGATAGAGGGTTCCCGATGCTCCGTCGATATCAAACTTGGAATCCTTGCGGGTGGTACCGCAGGATTTCATCGACAACTCCAGCAGTTCATCACGAATGGCATGGATCGCTTTCGACATGCCGATCAGCAACTCACCCCGAGCCTCATGGGAGAGCTCTCTCAGTGCAGATCCTCCCTGTACCCGGGCATGCTGGACGACCTCGGCCATGTCCAATCCCTCAGCGGAAACGCGAGCAAGAACTTCCTCTGTGGTGGGATCACGGAGTTCGACTCCCTTGTCCCCATCTGCAGCGTACCAATTGCCTGCCGCATAACTTCTGACGATTTTCATTTGGACCTCCCACACTTTCAGATCGGTGCCGGTTTTCAGGTCCCATTAGAAACACCGAAAGCGGGAGATTCCACACTTCCACGAAGAAGAGTTGAGGGGTTTTATTGCGAAAGAACTGCTTCAGGAACCGCAGGGAGTGAGATCTTCCGTGATCTCAGGGCAAACAGGGCCCCAGAGAGTCTTCCGTGGGATCCAGCCCGTATCCGGGATAGGGATAAGGGATCGTTTCTCCTCCTGAGAAGAGATAGGAGAGACTGTAAATGGCGTCGCCAATATTCAGAATGCCGTCGTCATTGGTATCTGCCGCATCTGGACACACAGAGGGAGCCCCACCGGTAAACAGGTAATCGAGCATGAAAATGGCATCGGCAATGTTCACTGTTTGGTCGTAGGTCGCATCTCCCCTGACAAACAGAAATTGGGGCTGCTCTGAAACCAGAACCGTGCCGGGGATGAAATAGGGCTCAAGGGCAAATCCACCCTCGATGGCGTAAATCGTATTGATCGGAGGGAAACCGATCCCGTTTGCAAATCGCAACTCTGTTGAACTGCCCAAAGGCAATCCGAAGGCGACCTCGTAGTTCAGGGTACAGAGGGTGTGATTGACCCCGGGATCCACAGTGCGACCGTCGAAGGGCGGCAGGGTATCGAATATCACCGCCAGATAGAGGCTCGAGTTCTCACCTTCATCGAAAATGTTTGAAATGATGAACTCGGGAGACAACTGGGCTGCCTGGGTACCATCGATGGAAACTTCATTCATCTGCAAAAAGGTGCCATCGTATTCGACGCCGATCTGATAACCCTGCAGGGGATCCACATGTGTCCCCAGAACCGGGTGGTAAACCGGTTGCCCACCGAAGACTGAGATATCCGCAAACATCATGTAGTTTTCGGGAGCTGTCACAACGACGGGCATGACTGTCTGCGCCTGATCACTTCCACCAGGCCCCTCGACTGTCAGGGAAACCGTATATTCCCCTGGCTCCGTGTAAGTGTGGAATCCTGAGGACGCAGTGCTGGTGGTTCCGTCACCCAAGTCCCAGAAGTGGCTGGCGATCATTCCGTTGCTGTTGCTCTCAAAATAAATTTGATGAGGCGCCACTCCATCATTCTCAGAGGAGATCGCAAGCGAAGCCTCCGGAGCAGGAATGTTGTTCTGGTAGTAGATACTTCCATCGCTGCGCAGGGTGGCCATATGAACATTCGCCGCCACATCCAGACTCATGGAGTGATCCTCTGCTTCGATTCCGGTGTCCTCAGTGGTCAGGATCGTAGCTGCCATACTGGCCAACCGAATCGAGCCCCCCTGAATCCATGTCGCTTTCCACGATCCTTCAGCGACAGAATCGAGATTCAGATCCGTGATCGCAGCACCGGACTGGCGCTGGCTTCCCACGTGATTCACAACTCCTGTTTTGAGGTCGGCATGGATGAAATGAACCACCATCCCCGAGACCGCCACCAGATGCAGTGATCCATCGAGAAGAACAGAAGCGGCCCAGTCATCGGGAGTGAATCCGAAATCATGAAGCTCCAGCGTGGGCCCCTGAGAGAGTTCATCGACGACCGAGAATCGGAAAAGCCCATTCTCATTCCACAGGATGGCTCCAGATCCATTACCCATTCGAGCAACTGCACAGGATGATCCGGTTCCCAGAGAAACTTCAGGACTGCCTCCCAGGCGGTAGAAGATCTCTTGTCCTGTCACGGAGGTTTCAATCCAGCTGCTCAGACAGGTTCCATTCACCAGGGAAGTCACCACAGGATCATGCGCGTCGCCCAGGCCTGCACTGTACTGAACCGGCAACTCAAAACCTGAAGCAACACTCTGGGCCACGAAAATCGCTCGTTGCCCTGAAGGCAGGGGCAGGTCAAAGGCCATATGAATACTGGCCAGAGGTCCCTGCTTGTGAACGAGATCACCCAGACCGGAAGGCGTATCGAAGACGGGGGTCAACTGATTGCCCCCCACCAATGACCCTCCAAAGAGAATCTGGGTGTCGGAGTGAGCACTGAAGGTCAGAAAGGGTGGCAGGCAACCGGGGCAACTTTTGTCGACCTCGACATACGGTTGCTGCATTTGATACCCAGGGGGAGAAATCAATTCCGGTTCACTGAACTGGGCATGGAGTGAGGAGACCGTCAAGGAGGAGATTCCCAGAACCAAAGCGACCAGACAATGCGCCAAAATTCCCGCCCGGCGGGCAACGGGAATGCGCTCTTGAGAGTCACTCTTGCGGACTGTGGAAATCATCGATCGCATCTGCCAAGTCCCTCCTCATGAGACCGGTTTCAAAACTTCAGGAATAGTCGTCTGGTCTGACTGAAAGGTTCCATCGTCAAATCCGCGGGACTCTTCGATACCCCGGCAAAACGTGGGAACCACACACCTCTGCTTTAAAAAAGCCTGGAACGACACCTCAAGTTCCGAATGAATAATTGACTCTCCTATTGGACCATCGATCCCTACCGGGGGAAAGGCAGTAAAGCCCCGGTAAATCCGGCTCAAAATTACTGAAAATCAGGTTCTCTCGAAACGGTGGCAAGAAATGAACCGCACCGTCTCTAATGAGTCCTCGCATGTTCCTGCAGCGACTCCTGAAAACGCAGGGCGAAATGGACGCCCAGTGAGCAAAAAATGCCGACTCCGAGGACCAGAGGGCTCCTCGTGTTCCCTGCCGGAGTGGAATTCCAGCCTGCAGTCGGAGAAGTCCCCTCAGCAGTGGCTGGGCCCGACACGGGTGTTTCTGCTGAAAATGCCCCAGAGAGCCATAGCAGCAAACTCAGGAGCATTGGAAGCGCAGATATCTTCAAGACGGTGACCTGTTTCACGGTGCTCCTTCCTGTTCACCATTTTACCGGTTGGGACCAGAACCGCTCGATAGAAACCCCCACCGGGGAGATACTTGAAGTCAGTGGCAGTGGTGCTGCTCTTTTTGTGATCCGGGAGGCTCGATGTCCTCGCACGAAATCACCCGAAATCCGACACGTGCCGTACGCGTGGGCGAACGCATCATTGGATCAGGTCAGCCGATTCTGGTTCAGAGCATGTGCGCAACCCACACCACCGATCTCGATGCCACCTGTCGACAGGTCGATGCCTTGTCAGCAGCTGGTGCAGGGATCGTGCGCCTGGCCGTCGATTCGAAAAAGGATGCGGAAGCAGCCATCGCTATCGCCGACAGGGTTAAGGCCCACATCTGCATCGATCTGCAGGAGAACTGGCGTCTCACTGAGATACTCGCACCCCACGTGGCAAAAATCCGCTACAACCCCGGGCACCTTCACCATCACGAAAAGAAGGTCCCGTGGCAGGAAAAGGTCCAACGCATCGCCGACTGGGCGGTCGCTTCTGATATTGCCCTGAGGATTGGCGTCAACTGCGGCTCCGTCGACCCGCTTCAAAAAGAAAAATGGCCTGTGGAAGATGACATTTCTCCATTGGTTGCCAGTGCACTCGAGCATTCCGAGTTTCTCGACTCCATCGGCTTTGAACGCTACGTCGTCTCTCTCAAGGATTCCAATCCGAATACGGTCATCGAGGCAAACCGCCGATTTGCCGAACAGAGACCGGAAATTCCCCTGCACCTCGGGGTGACGGAGGCGGGATTGCCCCCTGACGGAGTCATCAAGACCCGGGTCGCCTTCGAGCAGTTGCTCTCCCGGGGTATCGGTGACACCTTGCGGGTGTCATTGACCCTTCCCAATGAAGAAAAACATCAGGAGATTATCGAGGGCCAGAAAATCATCGATGATGTCTATGCCGGCAGGGTCCGCAGCGTGGTGCGTTACGAATCGAGCGGGCCCAACATCATCTCTTGCCCCTCCTGTTCCAGGGTAGAGAACGGTGACTTCGTCAAGTTGGCCAAAGAGGTCAAGGAACTCTCCAAAGCCTACCAGGAACACTCCTTGACCATCGCCGTCATGGGCTGCCGGGTGAATGGACCCGGCGAAACTGATGATGCGGATCTGGGACTCTGGTGTGCCCCCAGCTTCGTCAATCTCAAGCGCGGTGAGGAATCCCTCGGAGCGTACCCTTACGATGAAATTCTGGGAAAACTCCAGCAGGAAATAGAAGGCCTGATCGAAAGTCGATCATCCACTTCCTGAACGGCGATTCCAGGAATTGAACTCAGGGTTCGCAGCCTTCGTCGCAGCACAGATCCCCCGCGGTCGGATCCACTCCGCAAACCCCCGGTGCCGGAGGTGCAGATCCTCCGGAGAAAAGATGGGCCAGAAGTGCGACGGGATCGGCAATATCGAGAACTTCGTCATCATTGACATCGCCTGCATTCGCGCAATGAAGAGGTCCTCCCGCAAACAGAAAATCCAGCAGTGCAATGGGATCGGCGACATTGATCATACTGTCGGCATTGGCGTCTCCACGGACGAAGCGACCACTCACCCACCCGCCAGGAAACTGAACCACACTGACCGTGTTCCCGGATTGCGCGCCATAACCAAGGTTGGCGGCGTAGATCTTGTCCCCGGCAGGACTGGCGGCAATTCCAAAGGTGTAATCCCCCTCAACCGGAATGACCCTTTCGATGGCGTCGATCATCGGTGGGGAGTTGGGATCACCGACGAGGTTGAAGTCAGGAAGACGCACGATCGCCACATTGCCGAGACCCGCCCCCAACTCTCCTGGACCCGTGTTGGGGTGTCGACTGAATCCCCAGTTGGTGACGGCCAGGTAGGGAGTATTTGGAACAAGGACCATCTCTTCCGGTCCGGTTCCGATACGCAGTCTGGCGACCACTTCTCTGGAGTGACGATCAATGACTGAGGCATGGTCCAGAGATCGATCGAAGCCAAAGTTGCCAACCAGCAAGTGTTGTCCATTCTCGGTCAACGCAAGCGCTTGCGGAAACTCATCCACGGCGATCGCAGTCGCGACGAGGGTGTTGACCGTGATTTCCCAAACCCTGACCCCCGTAGGGTCAGAAACGTATACCAGATCTCCCTCGGGAGAGGAGATCATTTCCCGGGGAGCACCGAGGCCACCCACCTCTCCGAGGACCTGATGTCCGGGAATTGACCAACGGGTCACCCGGCCATCTCCTGCAGTGGCAACAAACAGGGATTCCCCATCCGGAGTGATAGTGAGTCCCAAAGGACTCACCCCCAATGCGGGAAACGAATCGATCAGGTCGAGGGTCACCGGGTCGATACATTCGATCCGATCCGCCGTGTAATTGACGATGTAGAGACGCGTGCCATCCGGGGTCAGCGCGAGACGATAGGGCCCCGGGGAAACCGGGATCGTGGCTTCCACCTCATCGGTGGCGGTATCGATCACGGAAAGAGAACTGCCACCGGATGCCCCACTGAAGTTCGTGACGAAGAGTCGACCGAGGCCGGCATGCAGGGCAAGTCCGATAGGCCCGGTGCCGACTTCGATGGGACTGGCGAGTTCGGAGGGGTGATCCGGTGCACACGTCTCTCGCACGATCAGGGAATACTCTCCGGATTCCCCACTGGCATGTCCATCGATGACGATGGTGACCGTTTCACCTGCGGCCACGAAGGCAGCTGGAATGCGTGCGCGTGTCGCATCGAGACCGCAACCGTCATCATTACAGGCTCTGACATTGGCATTGGTGGGCTCTATGGAAACAGGCGGGCAGGGGCCGCTGACAAGGGCGATCTCAGTATCAAAATCACTGCCACAACTGTCGATCTCAATCCAGGTGTCCTGAGTTGCGGTAAAGCGATAGAAGTGTTCCGGCGCACCCTCAAAAACAAACTGGCACTGATGCTCGAAGCGGGAGACTCCAGCAGTCACTCCATCGACCTGAAAAGGCAGTGAAGGGATGACAAAAGCCTGCTCACACACCTCACCGGGCCCCGGTGGAGGAATCGCTGTTATCGTCCCCACCGCTTCACCGGAGTCACTGATTCCGTAGCCATCAAAAACCACGAAATACTCAACCCCCTCCGTCACCATGAAAGACAATCGGGAGCGCCAACCGTTCACTCCGCAGGCATCGTCGCTGCAACCTATCGCGGTACCAGACCCTGCAGGTCCATTCTGGGATCCACCCTGCGGGCAGGTTCCCTCATAGACGTAGACCTTGGTATCAAAATTGGAATCACACAGATCGATGCGGATCACGCCTGTCTCTGCCGCAATGAATCGGCGAACCACATCGGGAGCACCAACCGCGTCAAAAGGACAGGATTCGTTGTAGTCATCGACGGCCCCGCTGGTCGAGACTGTGCCACTCCACGGAATCGAAATCATCTCGGCCTGCTCGCAAAGATCCGAGGGGACCCTCTCAGCGATGCTCAGATCATAACTTCCGCAGTCGGTAGTCCCGTAACCATCGACCACCAGAAAATAGTCCACACCCGCAAGCAAGTCGACGTCGACCAGCTGTGATCGCCAGCCGTTCACTCCACAGGCGTCATCATTGCAACCGACGTACACGCCCGAATTGGAAACAGACGGACAACTGCCCTCGTAAAGATAAACCTTTGTATCAAAACCGGAGGAACACAGATCGATGGTCACGGTGAGGTCCCTGTCGGGCGTGTAGCGATAAACGAGGTCTCGTCCCCCTGTCGGATTAAATGGGCAGCTTTCGTTGTAATCATCCAGTGCGCCGCAGGTCTCACCACTCCCAACAAAGGGAATCGCACCGATCACTGCTGCCGACGCACAATCTTCTCCACCGACACCCTGGGCAGAGAGTATGCCAGGGCAACAAACGGACAACAGGAGTAGACATGCGTAGCGATAGAAACCGATGAGACCTCCAGAACCGAAAATCGGGACATACCCATTCTACTGGGTGAAATTCAAAAAAGGCTCCCGTGATCCTGCCGGATCACGGGAGCCTCCAAGTCATGTCAAAGTCACTCGAACCTGTCAGGCCTGATCAGGTGCACAGCATTATGGACACTGTGGGAACGAGTCACAGCTCAGAGTACTACCGTTCGGATCCACCCCACATGCCGGGAACGGTGCCGCCGGGGGCGCCCCTCCTGCAAACAGGTATGAGAGCAGACTCACGGTGTCCGCAATGTTGGTCGCATCGTCATCGTTGACGTCAACCGCTGCAATGCAGGTCGGAGTTCCACTGCTGAAGAGGTAATCCAGAGAAGCCACGGCGTCACTGATGTCGTGAGATCCGTCACCATTGATGTCACCACGGACCCACTCCTGAACATTACACTCGTCCGGCTCACCGTTGTTGTCAGCGTCGGCACTGGTTCCAGAGGCGATATCACAGCTGTCCGGAATGCCATTGGCGTTGCAGTCTGCTACTGTGCCATTGGCCACTTCACAACTGTCGAGAACGCCGCTGCTGTCACAGTCGTTCGCCGGGTCAGCGGAGATCTGACAGCTGTCCGGAGTTGAATCTCCGTCACAGTCCGTCTCCAGACCACCCACGAGGTCACAGATGTCCAGAGCACCATTCAGGTTGCAGTCCAGAGCGGCATTGGCAGCGATCTGGCAGGCGTCGAGCTGGCCGTTGAAATCGCAGTCCGGTGCGCCGGCGGCTAAATCACAGCTGTCGAGCTGACCATTGCTGTCGCAGTCGGCACCCGCAGTCTGATCGGCATCACAGTTGTTCGGAATGCCGTCACCGTCGATGTCGTCATCGCAGTCGTCGATGGTTCCGTCCTGATCCGTATCGACCTCACAGGCGTCCAGGGTGCCATCAGTGTCACAGTCTTCCGCACCGGCAGCGAGATCACAAAGATCCGGCACACCATTGGTGTCGCAGTCCGCCACACTGCCGTTGGCAGTACTGCACTCATCCGGAATGTTGTCGAAGTCACAGTCGATGCTGGTGCCGTTGGCAATGTCTTCGGCGTCCGGGATTCCATTGGCGTTGCAGTCGGCCACGCCGGAGCAATCCACGTCTTCGTAGGCGAAGTCATCGATGGCGGCTTCCACGATGGAACCGGCACCAAGGTCTCCGACAATAAAGCGCATCTGCACCGTCGAGGTCAGCAAGACAAAGTCCGTTACGTTGAAAGAATGCTGGATCCAGCCACCGATGGTGTCCGGACCGGTAGGACCGAGCAGTTCAACATTGGTCCAGTTGGCCAGGTCATCAGAAATCTGGATCGTCATGGTATCGGCACCCGGGCTGGCCCCGGAGTTGTTCGAGTACCAGCGCCAGTAGCTGATCACGGGGCTGCTGGCACCCAGCAGGTCCATGACCGGGCTGTAGAGGGTGGTCTCTCCACCGTCGACGTCATTCTCACCCAGGGTTCCACCCACACTGCCCTGACCGGTGAACCAGCAGTCGGTTCCAGCTGGGGAGTGATCCGCACCCGGCTGGGCAGCGGTGCCAATCGGCGCACCACGCTCCCAGACACCGGTGGTCGCCGTCGCCGGAGCACCCACGCTCCAGCCACTGGCCACTTCGAAATCGGTGGTTTCCTCGGTCAGACCAAAGGCACTGACACCGGTGGCAAGGGCACCACTGCTGGCTCCCTCAGGGTACGTCACGGTTTGACCACCCGTGCTCTGGGCAACGATGTACCAGCCAAAGGTCTCACCACAGGGAATCGCCGGGAAAGTCATTTCGTAATTCAGTCCACCGGTCGAGGCCAGCGGGATGCTCTGACTTCCGGAAGCGGTTTCCACCTGCAGAGACTCGGTTCCGGCAGCCACTGCCGATCCAGCCAACGGGGTGATGGTCACCGCAAAGGTTTCTCCACCCAGAGGGTTGAACACGGTCGGGTCACCATTGGGAACTGCAATCGCCAGTGCTGCAGCCACGTCGATTTCGCAGGGCACCACTCCGGAAGGAGTATTGCCGGCGGAAGCGTTCACTCCATAGACGTGCACACCTGGCAGTGCCGAGCTGTCCGTGTAGGAAGTGGACGATCCGGGAAGACTGGTCAACGGAGTTCCGTCACGGGTGATCTCAATGAGGTCGTACACTTCACCGTTACCCCAGGAGAGATCCACACTCTCGCCATTCTGATTACAGGTGAGACCAGTCACCGGAAGGGTGAAATCACCACTCGGTGCCAGAATCTCGACACTGGAACTGCCACCACCGGTGAAGTGATCCAGAGTAGCGGTCACAAGGGTCGGCGGAGCATTCGCAACAAAACGGAAGCTGTGCATGGTGCCCCAGCGAATCGCGTGGGCATTCACGTTTTGGGCTTCCGTCTGGGTGGACCAGCTCATGGTGCCCGCACCCTGATTCGGGGTCCACGCGAGGTTGCTGTAGGGCTCGCCACTGTGGTACTCGGGGTGCGTGGAGTCGACACCGGTCAGGGTCACTCCCCCGGCCAGCGGGAACTCAAAGGACTGAACATTGCGCGTCGAATCCATGTTGTAAATGGCGTACTCGTAGGCGTGCTGGCCCCCACCCAAATCGGTGACACGGTAACCCACGATCACGAGGCCGTTATCCGCGTCGAAGACCTCGACCAGAGTCACCTGAGGATCGAAATCCTGCCAGGCCTGAATCCCCGGCTGCTGACGCTGGGTGCTTCCGGTCAGGCTCATATTGCGGTTGCCGGTCTGCCCGAAGGTTGCCGTGCGGTAGGAGCAGTTGTTGTGGGAATTGCCGGCGGCGGAGTCGTCCACCGTCACGTACTGTCCCTCAACGATGTAAATCGCTCCGGGGAAAGCACCATTGTCGATGTCATTGGTCGCCACTCGAAGGCGCTTGGAGGTGGCGTCGCTGATCAGGCCCGAGTTAATGATCGGGTACTGGAAGAGACCACTGGCAACATCAAACACCTCAGAACGGGGACCGAGGCCACTCTGCTGACCATTGAGTCCTGCAGAGTAAGGGTCGGAACAGCCAATTCCCAAAAGGGAGCCTGTACCCGGATTGATGCAACCGCACCCACATACGTTTCCGGTCAGAGCCAGAAAGCCATGCTTCAGCCAGCTCATTCCGATCTGCTCGAACTTGCCTTCGTGGAGACGGTAAAGGTTTTGACCGATAACCGGGTGTTCATTTGTATTGGAGATCCACAACAGCGGCTCGGTACCAATATTGCAGGAAGTGGTACCGACACTGTAAGCATGGTATCCACCTGCGGAACCATAGTTCTGGGTTCCGACAAGATCACCGATGATCACATCAGTTCCGGTTCCGCCTACTCCTCCCTGACCTGGATCACAGGGCTGTGCCTGAATCGGTGCAGTAAAGGAAGCTGCTCCCAAAATGAGAGTGACGACGAGCGCCATTTTGATGGTTTGATACATTTTTGACGTGCTCCTCTGCATGTCGTTTGTCCAGCTACAGACGATCGAAAACAATTCGACCACTACCCTGATCCCGCCCGTCACACCCCGCTGTCAAAATTCTTGCGGGGTGACACCTCCATGAATGTCACAGACGGCATGGATATACCTTCGCCCATCATACCACTGCTGACACGAATGGCACCGGTTCACATACCCGGTATGAGAACGGAAATCTGGTGGGTTTAACCCCGATAAAATCGCTCCGTCTCGGGAATTTTGCCATGTTGGTCCTCTTTGTTTCGCCAATCCTGCCGCCTGAGATCGGAAGCGGAGCCAAAGTGTCTGCACGAGAACCTGAAATTGAAAATCCCCCCGATTCCGAAGAATCGGGGGGATCCGATATTTTGGTAGCGGGGGCAGGACTCGAACCTGCGACCTTCGGGTTATGAGCCCGACGAGCTGCCAACTGCTCCACCCCGCGATAATTCATTTGGCAAGAGAGGGAAAGTACGAAATCCCGGAGAGTCGGTCAAGAAAACCCGAGAGGAAATCAGCAAAGTTCCGGACTACGAATCCTCAAGATTTTGCCACAAACTCGTCAATCAACCCCAGCAACTGCTCTGTGTCTGCCATGGAAACGGCTCCCATGTGGGTAATGCGGAAGGTTTTTTCCTTCAGATCACCGTAACCATTGGAGAGGAACATGCCGTGCTCACGGAGGAATCCGTTGAGATCGGCAATCGAAATTCCACGCGTGTTTTCGATGCAGGTCAGGGAAACCGACTCATAGCCCGGCTCTGCAAAAAGGCCGAAGGAGTCACTCGCCCATTCCCGCACGCGATTCGCCTTTTGCTGATGAGCCCCAAACCAGGCATCCTCATCAGCGAGGATCATCCGCAATCGGTCCTTGAGCGCCTGCATGACCGCAATCGTCGGAGTACTGGGAGTCTGATGCTTCTTCCACGACTTGTGCATCGCCAGAACATCAAAATACATCCCCCGATTCTCAATCGTTTCTGCTCTCTCAAGTGCCCGCTCGGAAACCGCCAACAAAGCAAGGCCGGGAGGAATCGCCAGAGCCTTCTGACTGCCTGTCACCAGATAGTCGATGGGCGGCAGGGAATCGAAATGAATCGGAACAGCGCCAGCACTGGTGATGGCATCAACCAGGAGAAACACATCCGGAAATTCTGCAACGACCTCGGCGATTTCGGCGAGGGGATTCATGACTCCGGTACTGGTTTCATTGTGAACGATGGTGACCGCGTCGTAGTTGCCCTTGGACAACTCTTCCCGAACCAGTTCCGGCTTGACCGCTTGTCCCCAGGGAACATCCACGCGGGTCGCGTTTTTGCCGTTACTGGCACAAACCTTGAAGAATCTCTGACTGAAGGCTCCATTGACGAAGCAGAGGACATTTTCACGGACACCACAGCGTGCGGCAGTTTCCATTCCTCCGGTTCCAGAGGAGGTCAAGACATAAACCGGGTCCTTTGTACGGAACAGTCGCTGTGAGTTCGTGTGCAACTCTTCACCCAATACCGAAAATTCCGGTGCACGGTGACCAATCATCGGGCGAGTCATCGCCTGCAGGATGGAATCCTCGACTTCCACCGGTCCGGGAATGAACAGTCGAGGAACATCTCTTTGGGAATCTTCAGGATTTGACATTACACATCCTCCTCGTCGGTGTAACGGACCACCATTCCGGTGGAAATTTTCGGCTCAAAAAAGGTGGTCTTCGGCGGAAAGACTTCTTGGGCGAGGGTTCTGCTCCAGAACTCCTCTTTCCCCACGGGCGGAAGAAGGCAAAGCAAGCCGTGCTCGCTTCGATCCAGTTGCTCACGGGCAACGGGCTCAAGATGAGGAGTCGCCGGTGCACCCAGATCATCAAATTCACCGACTACATCCGCAAGCCTGCGAGCGAGTGTGGGTTGATCAAGATCGGGTCGAGTTTTCAGAGTCCATTCCTTGCCATTGCTGGCAACGAGACTCCACTCCTCCCCTTCACCATCATCCAGAACCTCGATGATCCGATCGGCAACCTGTCCCAATTCAGGACCGTCGCCTGGTTTCCAGCTCCAGATTCTGTGAGTCGGATGAATATGAAGACCTTCCTGACGAAGATCGCCGATGAAAGCGAGGACATAGCCCCCACCCACCAATTGATCGTCACCGGAAAGTTCGATCGCAGTCGTGTAACGGTGGTGTCCATCTGCCACTGCAGAAGGCAGGGGCTCCAAAGCCTTCTCGATGGCCCGGACATGATCCGGATCATCGATTCGCCTCAGGGTGTGGACATCCCCCCTGAAGTCTTTGCTTTCAAATACCAACTCTCCGGCTTCAGGTCCGGCATCGACTCCCGCAAGGACTTCTTCCAGTCCCTCACAGGAGAGTTGAACCACACCGGTGTCGATGGTCGTCAATCGTGCCTGGGCAACCAGTCGGGCAACGGTATGCGGACGAATTTCTTCGTGCCTTTCCACCCCTTCTCCCCAGGGGAGAGCTTCCGCAACTGCGATCACTCCCTGCAAAAGAGAGGTCCCTCCGGCTCGATTGCCGTATCGGATGCTGTACCGATAGATCGCAGGTTTCTCCTCGTGAACGATGGTCCCCGCTTCGACAGCGGATCTCATCGATTCTCCGCACTTGCGAAACACATCTTCGTCAGGTGTCACTCCTGGTTCATCGCCGAGGATCCAACGTACAGCGTTTTCCGGAGCATGATTCAGGAGTTGACCGTGCATTTCATCGGGGATCACGTCATAGGGTGGACAGATTACCGCACCCGGGTCGACCCGATCTGGATTGGGGACAAATCCCCTGAACGCTCTCATCCTCGGCATGTTTTACTCCTCCATGTTTGCGTAACAGATATTGAGAGCTTGCAAGGCATAGGAGGTAGCCAGAACAGGGTCACCCTCCCACCAACGGTCCACAGGGTTCGTCCACGAACCCTCTATTCCCTGGCGCTCAAGAAGAACCGTCGCAATCTCCCGTGCCCAGTCATGTGAATTGCCCTCGGCATCCACCAACTCCTTTTGGCCCAATACCTCAAGGGCTCTGGCCATAACAGCGAGATAGTAGTAGTAGCCAGTCTGCCCGCGAGCAGGTTGTTCTGGCGTGGCCATTCCCGGGTTTTCTGTCACGGTCCAATTACGACTGATCCACTCCACTGCAGATGTGACCCGCGGATCGTCTTTGGAAAGCCCTGCATAAATCAGAGATTTCACAGCAGCGTAGGTCATCGAACCATAGGAGGAAAAGGTCACAGCTCCGCCAGCATCGACGGTTTTCCCTGCTTTGGATTCATCCGGGTGGTAGAAGAAGCCCCCATCCTCACTGGATGCTTTTTTGACCCCGTCGAGAACGTCGTTCGAGGATTTTCGATTCTGGCATCTGGAAACGAAAACTTGAGCCCTCTTCCAGACATCCGAATCTTCTGTCAGTCCTGCAGCATGAAGGGCTTCCAGGGCCAACTGGGTATTACTCAAATCCGGGCGACGATCACTGCCATAGCCGACGCCACCATAGGATCCAGTGTGCTTGTTTCGGTCGAATGCCACCGGTGTCGAATCTTCTGCACACTGAAGGCCAGCAACGTAATCACGCATTCGGGCGATGGCATCCCGGTAGAGGGGCTCCTCGCGATTATGGTCCAAAGCCGACAAAGCCAGAATGGCAATACTGGTCTTGTAGTTCATCAAGCCCTGACCCGGGATGTAAACACCTCCGTCTTCTTGCTGTTGATCAAGCAAGGACTGCACAGCAGCGGTGACAAAAGGGCCATCCTTTTCGCGGTAGGCACGTGGAGTATCCGCCAGAGCCTTGATCACCATTCCGGTGATTCCAGGATCCCCCGCCATCGATCCCCAGGAGCCGTCACTGCGCTGGTTGTCGATCAGCCAATTTGCTCCGCGATCGATGGCCTTCTTCAGGCCTGCTTTGTCGAGAGCCTTGGATTCTTGTCCAGATACCTCGAGCACTGGGCAAACGACCATAAGAAGCAGAACAAGGAGACTTGAGATAAAAGGGGCTCCGTTGATCATTTGAGCTGAATGTTTGGTGTTCATTTTCATTAGCGATTCTCCTCAAGTTTTTCAGGCTCAATCGAGCCTCTCCGTGGTAATTCCATGCGATTGGCAGCAGGATCAATCTCCCCCGGCAGGGCTTTTCGTATTGAGATCCTCACCGGTGGAGGCTCATTGCCGTCCTTTTTCCAGGGCAACACGTCCCCATATGCAAAATAGTCTCCGTCAGGATAGGGCAATGCCAGAGGATTATCGAGGATTGCCCAAGGTCTGTGGCTCAGGGAAATCATTTCACCCGTCACCCTCGCCATGAACTCCTCTTTTGCCTCAGTCCCCTCCGGAGCACCCGGGGGAGGGTCGAGAAGCAAAAAACCGGAACCGGTATAGGCAAATCCACAGCGTGCCATTTCACGCTCCATGGGAGCATTGATGATGCAATTTTCAGCTCTGATCCGACGAACGAATTCACGGCCCTCGCCATCCTTCACCGGATAATGAAAATGGATGACCAATCTGTCACCCCCGGTCAAACCACCCAGATCACGCTCTGATTCCGGACTTCTGCTTTCTTTCACTTCCATTAATATCAACGCCGTCTGCAAATGCATGGGATCACAGTCGACGGCTATCAGACATTCATGGGCCTTGGCTCCGGGAAGATTGATCAGATACTCGACGAACCCCTGAGACATGTTGAAAAAGCCATCGAGGTGAATCGTCGCAGTCGCCGCTTCGAATCGGACAGCACCCAGCGAGATGGTTTCCCCAGGTTGGGATTCTGAACCGGGAATGAGATCGACCGGAAGCCCACTCAAGGCTGTCGCCATGATGATGATGAGGCACCCGTTCATCTCTTACCTTTCGCGTTGGATCAATTGCACCGTGCTCCCCTTAAGGGTTCTCGTGCATGAAATGGAAACTCTGGGTCCATAATCGCAAAATCCACGCCGTCTACCAGTCCCCCGGACCTCATTTCACAGACTCTCAGCCATATAGACGGGCCCCGATCGGCAGCCGTTCCGGCAATAGGTTCCTGAGATCGGGCTTCCTTGCCACCCTGAGGGGCTCAACTTGCGTTTTGCAGGCGATTTGTATAGCCTTCTCAGGTGCCGACCGATTCGACCCTTGATCAAATCAACCTGTTTTCCGGGGACGTGGTTTCCCGAAAAGACCCTGCTTCGGAGACTGATGGACCCAAAAAGGAACACTTCCCAGCCGGAATCTTCCTCCAGATGGAGCATCGTCCTTGAGGTCTCCGCCGGCATCGTCCGGCTTCCCGTATCACGGATTGATTCCAGGGAAGTGCTCGTCGATTCGACGATTCGTCTTCAGGTGGGACAACGCTACGAATTGATCGTCGAGAGACCGGATGGTCACGCGGAACTGATCCATGCGGAAGTTCTGCGCAGAAATGACGCTGGCCTTCTTTTACGCTGGAAACCGGCTCACCCCCGGGAACTCTCTGCACTCGAGCGTCTCTTTGGCGATGAAGAACAAAAGGCGCCCGAAAGTGGTGACCTCGAATCGGCATTGAGATCCCGCTCCCGATTGGTTCGCACCTCCGCCATCGCTGCCCAGCGTGACAGCGTCCGCGTTCTCAACCTTTCCGCAATCAAGGAACTGATTCAGGCTTCCGTGGATGAAGTGATTCGCGAAAGTGGACGCTCACTCGGTGAGGAAGAACTGCGCAGACTTCGAGAAGAGTCTGAAAAAAGTTTTCAGGAAAAGCTGGCCGAATTCCAGAATGAGAATGCAGACTTGCACTCTCATATCGAAAACCTGAATGCCAAACTGCAAAGAACCCAGGAACTCCTCGGCAGCGAAAAAGAACGGGAAGTTGCACGGGACCGCTTCGCATTGACACGGGAAAGCCTGCTGGAGTTGGAGTCGACGCTCGATCGAATCGTCGACAAGGCGGCCGGTGCCCACCACCTCCCTGAAGAGGTGGGTCAGGAGATTCGCGAAGTGGTTCAGAATTCGCTCGATCTTGAACGTTCCAGGGCGACAGATCGTGAAGAGAAAACCAGAAGTGAGAACATCGAGCTCCTCGAACGGAAAGTGCAGCGTCTGGCGAAAAACCTGGATGCTGCAAAATCCCAAAGAGACGAAGCTCTGGAAACCGCCCGCAGGCTGGACCGTCGTGACTCCAGTTCGTCAGGAACAAGCACTCCCATTCCTGCGTTTTCATCCAGTCCGGCAGAAGACCCCAGTGGCCGTCGCAGGGCACTGTTGGCCGACCTCGTTTCCGAAAATCGCCAACTTCGACAGCAAATTGTAAAACAAGTACCTTCAGATCCCAAACGGGGGCATGATCCCCAGATTGAGAAGGATCTTGCCTGAGCCATACTCGGCTTTCTGAAGAGTAAATCTGAGAGGACGATCGATGAGTGAAACCGTATACGTGGGCATGGATCTCGGTACCAGCCGGACCTCCATCACCACTTCCACCGGAGTCAGAACCACGGTGTGGTCATATGTGGGCTACGCTCAGGACCACGTCAGCAAAAAGTTGCTCGGCGGCAGAGACAAGGTCTTCGGCGAAGAAGCGGTTCAAAACCGCATGGCGGTCGATCTGGTCCGCCCTCTGGACAAGGGTGTCATCCGTGATGACGAGAATGCCAAGCGGGCAACCCGTGACCTGATCGAGCACATTCTTGAACAGGCTGAGATCCCTTCCGGAAGCACTGTCTATGGAGTCATCGGAGCACCAGCAGAAGCCAGCGTCGGATCCAAGGCCCACATTCTTGAAGCTGCTTCCGAATTCATGGACAGCATCATCGTCTGCTCTGAACCCTTCTCGGTGGCTTATGGATTGGATTTCCTTTCCGACACACTCGTGATTGACATCGGAGCAGGAACCGTCGACCTGTGCAGAGTGCATGGAACGATGCCGAAAGCAGACGACCAGAGAACCCACCACTTTGGTGGAGATGCTATCGACCAGCGTCTCTTTGACCTGATTCAGGAGAAGCACCCGGAAGCCCAGTTCTCCGTCAACATGGTGCGTGAAATCAAAGAGAACTTTGCCAGCGTTGGACGCCAGCAGGATGCGGTCATGGCCACCTTCCCCGTCAAGGGCAAGCCGACTGAGTTCGACATCACCGACCAGGTTCGTGAAGCCTGCATGGGAATCGTGCAACCGACGGTCGAAGCTCTCCAGGACCTGATCGCCACCTACGACCCCGAGTTCCAGCAGAAAATGCGCAACCATGTCCTCCTTGGTGGAGGCGGTAGCCAGATCACCGGTCTCGCCCGTGCGATGGAAGAAGCCCTCGTCGAGTACGGTGGAGGCAAGGTCAAGAGTGTGGAAGAGCCACAATACGCCGGTTCCAATGGTGCCCTGCGTATCGCTCTCGACATGCCGGAAGAGTTCTGGAAAGAGTTCATGGACAACCAAAAGGAAAATGCCTGAACCACTTTCTCCTTAAAACACAAAGAGGCCGGAAGCGTTGATCGCTTCCGGCCTCTTTATTTTATGAGCTTTCAACTAGAGCGGTTCGCCAATCGTAGGCTCAGGTGTGATCAACAAATCCCCAACAAGCCATGACCTGATATTCTCGATCTGCTTTTGACGCTGGAAGGGATCTGCAACTGGATCAAATGGTAGGCTCTCGGGAACTCGAGCACGTCTCTTGAGACCACCCCAAGCAGATTGACGCACGACTTCATCAGGGTCATCGAGGGCACTGGCCAAGAGGTCAAGGGAGCTCTGCCGTGCATCTTCGGCAAATCCGCAAACGCACAAAAACCGCACTTCTGAATCTCTCTCGATGGTAAAGCGATCTTGTAAGGCATCGAATGCCTCAGGAAGTTTCATCGTCAGCAAAATCGAAGCAGCAGACCGGCGAGCCGTGACATTTCCCTCTGCAAGGACCGTGACAACGGGAGACAATGCAGCAATGCCATATTCAAGAAGGGCAACCTCTATCAAATTGTCATCGACGACATTGCCTTCAGCCAGCATGGAGATCAGACGGGGCAATGCACGTTCATCCCCCTCTCTGGCCAAAATCATACAAATCACCCGTTTGGTACGGGCTCCAATAAAAGGATCATCGAGTTCAGCGGCCAACAGGTTTCGCGTGATGATCGGAGCTTTGCTGAGGCTGAGAAGAATCCGGTCGAGAGCCCGCTTCTGGATGCTCTCATCGTAAGAGCCGAGATTCGGGATCAGGGTCGTATTGCGAATGTCCTCAAGAACATCTTCACGATCCGGTGCTTTATCGGGGGTCGAGCAACCCACAGACAGAAGTACTGTGAGAGCCAGTATCCAGCGCAGTGAAAACAACTGGGTTTCCGTGAAGACCCTGTCACCGTCAATCATCGCAAACCGCCTTTCGGCCGAGCTTCGCAAACGGATCAAAGTCCCTGTACCGGTCTGCTGGAAGAGGTGTTGAGATCTTCCCAGCGCTCATCCAGAGTCTGGAGGCGCCCACCCAACTGATCGAGGGTCACCGTTCTTCTGGCAAATGCAGAAAGGTCGTCCTCGAGGATGCCCAGTGGGATCTCACCAGAAATCATGGCCTCCTGCAGACGAACACTGAGGAACGTTGCCACCGACAGGAAATCGACCCCACGCTCGGACATTTTGGTCAGCAACTCAGGATATCCCAACTGAGTCAGGTCGCCTGCTGAGGGATACAGAATCTGGTACTGCTCCTCGAGCAGATTCCTGAACTTGCCATGCTGGTTCGCTTCACGTCCAAGTCCATCAATGAAGACAGCAAAGTCCTGGAGACTGTCCTTGTCGAAAGTTCTCAACAAGGAAATGGTTTCGTCAGAAAGGTCGGTTTCACCTCTCATGACGACCATGTCCCCCTTCTCATAGAAGGTCTTCAACTTGTCGAAGGAGAGGCTGACCGCGTAGGGACTCGTGGGAACCACGATTTCCCTGCGAGGAGCCACCACGTCGTCGTAATCAAGGTCAGGATTCAGGCTTTTGATGTTTTCGACCAGAATTGCCGCTGCCTGGAAGAAGAGTTGACGCTCATTCTTGGACCAGGTCGAGACCGACTTCTCCGGGTGCCTGAGTTTGAGCATGCTCAGCTTCTCAGTCGCTTCGGGAAGGTAGTCTTCAAAAATCTTCAGTCGACTGATGAGTTCACGTTTCTTGACGATGCTCAGCAAGGTCAAGTCGACTACCTCATCGCGGGAGAATCCCTCCACCGGTGTTCTGCTGATGGGATCGAGTCCGACAAGGTCTCGTCCTTTGAGAATGTATCGATCATTGAAAAGCACACTGTTGCGGGTGTCGAAGTGGCGACTCTCTTTCGGAGTGGAAATGGGATCGACCCCATCTTCCGAAAGAATGTGCGGAGTCAGAACGATGATGATTTCTGAACGCTGTTTCTGGGAACTCTTGCGCCCGAAAAATCCTCCAATAACCGGAAGGTCACCCAATCCGGGAATGGAATTTTTGGTGTCGAATTCACTTTCCTTGATCAGACCACCCAGGATCAGGGGCCGATGGTTTTTAACCCTTGCCTGTCCCCTGAAATTCCGGGTCGCCACCTGCGGGATTCCCAACAGGTCTTCTTCGAAGACCCGCTGTCTTCCCTGAAGGTTATTGACCGTGATATCGACCAGCATCGAGACTTCGTTTTCGTCATTACCACTGATTCGTGGTTTGACGACCAGAGTCGTACCTATGTGCTCGGTTCCAACCTTGTTGGCATTCTCGACAAAGTTTCCACCACTGACGTCACGGACAACGTCGGTAGAGATAAAGGTTGGAATCTTTTCTCCAAGGTGAAGCTGACTCTGGCGATCATCCAGCGCGTACAACTTGGGACGTGCTTTGATAATCGCGTCACCGTTGCGAACCAGAGCATGAACACCGGCAAGAAACTGGGAGGACAGAGCCTCGGTCGTGTCATCAAAGAGGAAAGAGAGACCCGATTGCTGAATCGGATTGAAATTGCTGCTGATCTCGGGAAGAGGCTCTCCCGGCAGAGGCGAGGCGAAATTCACCACGGAATTGCGTTTCTCAAAGGCGAGTGTATCGACTCCCAGATCGGAAAGAGCGTCCGCTTCCAGTTCGATGATTTGCACCTCGATCATGATCTGCCGTGCGGGCACATCGATCATGGCGATGAAATCTTCAATCCGTTTCAAATCCTCATCTGTGCCCACCATCAGAATACGATTTCGTGTTTCCGTCGATGGTGATTCCTCAAAAGTCAGAGAAAGCGAAGCATCTTCAATTCCAGTACCCAACTTGACTGGGGGCAGTGAAATCGGATCGACGTGCGGGATTTCCAGAACGTATGGGTATTCAGGAAGATCCCAGGATTGGAGCATCGTTCCGCTGGCAGCCTCATACTTTGAGTAGACCGCTTTCTCATATTTGCGGGTGATCGTCCTGTTACCCTGTTTGACTGCGTCAGTCTTGACTTCCTCGGTTCGGTGATAGACCTGGCAAACCTTGCTGGCTGCCAGGGACTCCAGCACCAACTGGATTCCCGCATACTTTACCGTGATCGATTGTTGCTTGAGTCGATCCCGAATTCCCACCTGTTCAAAGTTGCGAATCGTTCTGATCAGCGATTCTGTGATTTCCTTTGAACCATTGATCATCAGGGAGTTCTCGCGGCCAGCAACACGGCTAATAGTTTTGTCGTCGACAAACTTTTTCAGCCCTGGAGTGTCATTCAAAAACTGAAACACCTCGTCGGTTTCAGCATGAAAGAGTTCCACAAAGGTGATGTTGGGGACCTGAGCGTCGACAACCGGGGCCTGGCCAAAGAAGGCCACGCACAAAGTGAGCACAATCCAACCGAAATTGAATCTTCCCCGTCTCATTTGATCGGGGTTGCTGACTTGTACGGACTTTTTGGAACGGTCCATTTTCTTCCTTGCTCCTGCGAGTGCGACTGCGGGTCCACTTCGACAGTTGGCGAGCCGATCTCTACATGCCAGAGAATAAACGGAGTTTCCCGTTTTGAGTGGGAATCGACTCTCCGGCAGGCAATTTGTTACGGCAATTCTACGAGAGTCGGCAAGGCCCGGATTGGGGCCTCTGGACAGGGTCGCAGTGCTCAAGCTATCGATTATCGGCACGTTATCTTCCATTCTCAACCAGAACCCAGCCACTCCAGCCAGAAACACGGTCAGTTGTCGATTTGTCGCGAATCGACCTGCAGGCCTCTCTGAGAGCCTCTGCAGGGGAAATTCGGGCTCTGGCGGAGTCGATGAGATGGAGCGTCATTTGACGGGTCACTTCATCTTCGACAGGCCACAGTGACCCCAGAATCCCCTGACATCCCGCTTCAAAAACGGCTCGCGGGAAGCCTGCCAGATCATCGGATCCAGGCCCCCCGGCCATTGCGGTCTCGCAACCTGTGAGCAAAACGAGGCGACAGTCGGAAAGATTCCAGCCCGCCAAATTTCTTGCCAACAACTTCCCATCCGTGAAATTCCGGTCCGGGGTCAATCGAAGAGATGAGGATCGGGGGTCTCGCGGGTCGAAGTCCCCATGACACGCGAGGTGCAGGACCTTTTTGCCATGAAGTTGATCCCCGAGCCCGGTGACGGTTGCAGCCCCACCCGAGAGGATCGTCGAACTGGCCAACTTTTTGGCGACCGTCTCCCCCTCCGCTCTGGCCCCGGGCAACCGGGCTTTTTCCGGGGCATCGGGATCGACCAGAGACAACCAGTCCTCCGCTGGCAGGTAAGAAAGTTCCCGTGATGCAGCCTTCAGATTTGGCAGCAGACTGACCGCGGTTCGATCTATCAGCGATCGTCCTGAGACGGGCAACATTCCCCACGGGATTCTTCTCAACTCGTCCAACGGCACCAGCAACAGTCTCTCAGTATCCGGCACCCTCGATCCGAACAACTTTGAGGAAATCCACGATGCTGATTCGAGATCTTTACCGCGACTGGAGTGAAGTCGGTCAATGAAACCGACCAACTCACCCTTTTCACAATCCACAAGACTCAGCTTCCATGAACCTGCGTTGGTCGTCCATATCAGCAATCGGGTTCCACAGTTCACCATGACCTGAACCGTGAAATCATCTCCCGCTTCCACTGCCAGGGCCTCGATCTCTTTGACACCAGGAGGAACTTCACCGGGATTGCGCACCCGCAGAAATTCTGAAGCGTGCAGGGAAGCGAGGACTTCTCCGGATTGCGCCAAGAGTTCCGTCAACAGGAATGCGGGCTCTCGACGCTGGAACATGGCGGCGTGATCGGAACTGTATCGCATGCGAATCTGTTCCACCGTCGCAACAGCAAGCGTGGCATGCTCAATGGCGAGAGGATATTCGCTCCGGAATTGATGTACTTTTGCCAGAGCCAGATCGGTCTTCCAGAGCGTCTCCAGGTCACCCTTCAACTCCCGTGCAGATTCCACAGCTGTTCTCGTTTCTGTGAGCCAGCCCCTCTCTGCGGCAGTTTGTGATATCTCCACCAATGCTTCAGCAGCCAAAGCCCTGTCCCAGCTGTATGTGGCTTTATTCAAAGCACTCCGGTAATAATACATTGACCGTATCAGGCCTTGCCGACTTTCACCGGCATCGAAATTGCCCGAACTTTCTTCCCGTGCTCTTTTAGCTCTGTCAATCAGGGCTCTCGTCTGAACCGGCGAATCTTCGGGAGCCAATTCAAACGCACGGTTGAGATCTCTTTTTGACCTTGGGCCCTGAACACGATCGATCCTTGCAAAGACGTCGAGAACGGAGGCATTCAACCGATACCACTCCGCTTCTTCTTCCCGGTTGGCAGCGGAAGCCTCCAGCTCCTTCAATTCCCGATAGGCAACCACGGGATTCCCATCCCGCAAGTTTTTTGAAACCCGGTTCATGGCCTCTGTGCGGCTTCCGCCGGTCGGGTACCAAGGTTTCTGATTCCAATTTTGAATTGTCAGATGGTCGATGAATTCTCCCGACCCGCTCCAGATTCTGGTGACGACTTGACCTTCAGGTACTCGACCGGGATCAGGTCCCCAAAGTTCTTCACCACTGATTCCAAGATTCGCTTCCTTCCCATCCACATAAAAGGAAGCGAGGCGGATTTCTGACTCTGCAGTTTTCAGGAGGATTTCCACATGACGGTCTTCCCCCGATTCAGGTAATTGAATATTGAAGAGCTCGCCCTCGCTCAGCGGTCGGTCGCCAGACAATTCATCGATCAGTTGTGAAACAGACTGTGCATGGGAAGGGTTCGAAATTGCCCACAGAATGAAACATGAGAAGAGAACCGGAGCCGCGCATTTCAGCAGATCCAAGAGCGATGGAAACCTGTTCAAGGGCAGGTCATCTCCTGAATCAATTTGTGGCTGAATGGCCACTTTGGAAATGGGCTTTTTCACTTCCCCCAGGGAAGTGATCTTTGATCGGTAAATGTGGCGACTCCGAGGTTGCTGCCGGGGCGGCAACCCGACACACCAAATATGCCGGAATCACAAAAAAACTTCAATCCCGGTCTGCGTCCACTGCAGGTGATCGTTTCATGCCATCCCAAACCACTGGGTCCGGCGTCACTTTTCCGAGATCGAAGCGGTCGATCAGGTCCTCGGGCCTCAATCTTTGCCCCTCCGGTGCGAGGCCACTGAGGCTCGCCAGAGTACCGACGATCTCCTCAGGTGAGATCCCCTGCCGGCGATAGTGGGCAAGGCTCGTATCCCCATGACGCTTGGCCAATCGCAACCCATCCGGCCCCACCAATAGAGGGACATGAATAAAAGACGGTGGGCTCCAGCCCAGATACCGGTAAAGAAGGATCTGACGCGGGGTTGAAGGGATCAGGTCGTCGGCCCTCAGCACTTCAGTGACCCCATCTGCGGCATCATCGACGACGACAGCCAACTGATAGGACGGGGTTCCATCCCGCTTTCGGAGGACAAAATCCCCCGACAACGCCCCCTGCTCTTTCCCCCGAAACCCATCCTCAAATGGAAGCGAATCCTCTTCGAGCCTCAATCTCAGGGCCGGGTCCCTTCCTGTGGCACTTTTGGCCTCCTCGAGCGAGGACCACTGATCGCGACAGGTACCGGGGTAAACCGTCTCCGAGGGCGGCAATTTCGATTCATGGGGTGCACTGGCCGCTTCCTCGATCTCCCTCCGTGTACAAACACAGGGGTAGGCAATCTTCTGTTTGACCAACTCACTCAACGCCGACTCATGACGCTGACGAAACTGGCTCTGGATACGAATCTCATCATCCCAATCCAGACCCAACCATTGCAAATCCTCGATGGCAGATTCCGTCGCGCCCTTCCGCACCCGGGGACCATCCAGATCCTCGATCCTCAAAAGCAATTTCCCGCCCTGCTTTCGCATCGACAGCCAGGCAAACAAAAAGGAGCGGGCATTGCCCAAATGGAGAACACCGGTCGGACTGGGGGCGAGCCTGCCCACAGGAAGTGGACCGCTCTCACCCGTTTTTGCGGGTTCAGACTGTGGCTCTTTTGCCGAATGCACTGACAATTTTCCTCTCTCGAGGTCCACCATGGGCCGTCGAAGTGGGATCTTTCGCGGATTCCGGGTTTGGTGATATCATGGAGTTGTGGATCCGAACAGGGTCCCTCTGCAGGGTGACCTGCGGCGTGCGCAGGTACTGCGGAGTTTTGCCAGACTTTTTCCACTGGCAGGACGCTGCCAGTGAGGACGGTGCCCGGTTGTGGGTGTCACGTCCACGTGAGACCGGGAAACTCCAAACCAAGAAAGGAGGTGGTCCATTGATGATTGTCCGTGGCTCTATCAGGAGGTGGGTTCGTTAACCCGCGCCTCTGACGGGGGAAGCGGTGAATCCGCTTAATCCACCTGGTAGAAACAGGGCCCGAAGGGAAAACCTTCGGGCCCTTCTTCTTTTTCCGGTGAGTGCTGTCCGATTTCATGGCTCTCTCCTGTCCCCCTCCTGTCCTGCCTTCTGTGCCACTCTCCACTCCTGACCGATAAATTCCTTCCCATGGATCGCCGTTAGGCTTGTTTCGGGGCATCCCTGTCGACATGATGGATACAGTTCGTATTTACAGGGTTCAGAAACTTCCCCATGACGAGGAGCGGGTCACCTTGAGTGCCGAGACCAAGGCTCGACTGAAGAGCATCCAATTACTCCTCGAACGAATCCGCCATGCCGTCCGATTTGATGAGCTCAAGGAAAAACTGGGCAGTCTGGAAGAGAAGATGTCCGCCCAGGATTTCTGGGATGACCGGGAAGCCGCAGAGAAAATTATCCAGTCGATGAAATCGACCAAGTCTTCGGTTCAATCCATCGAAAAACTTGAACAGGGACTCGAAGATGTACAGGTTCTCATAGAGCTTGCAGAATCAGAGTCGGATGAAGAATCTCTGGAGGAAGCAGAATCGGAAATCCTGAAGCTTCAGGAAAGTGCAGAGAGCCTTGAGCTGAAAACGCTTCTCAATGGGAAATACGACCAGGCAAGCGCATACATCGAAATACAGTCCGGTGCAGGGGGTACCGACGCCGCAGATTGGACCCTGATGGTTCAGCGCATGTTCCTGCGCTGGGGTGAAAAACAGGGGTATAAAACCCAGATCATCGACGAACAGCACGGTGAAGAAGCCGGTCTCAAATCCTCCACGATCCATCTTTCGGGGGACTATGCATACGGATATCTGCGTTCTGAATCCGGTGTACACCGGATCGTTCGAATTTCCCCATTCGACGCACAGGCACGCAGGCAGACCGCTTTTTGTTCTATCCGTGTCACTCCGGAAACCGACAATACAGATGGCGTCGAAATCGTCGACTCTGACCTTCGTGTCGATACCTATCGTGCAAGCGGAGCTGGAGGCCAGCACGTGAACACGACCGACTCGGCGGTTCGCATCACTCACATGCCCACCGGGATTGTCGTCCAATGCCAAAATGAACGCAGTCAGCATGCCAACAAGGCTCAGGCTCTCAGGGTACTCAAGGCCAGGATCATCGAGGTGCAGGAAGAAAAGCGTCGCGAAGAAATGAACGCCATCCAGGGTTCAAAAAGTGACATCGCTTTTGGCAGTCAGATCCGATCCTATGTCATGCACCCCTACAAGATGGTCAAAGACCACCGAACTGACCACGAAACCAGTAACGTCGATGCCGTGCTCGACGGTGAATTGCAGCCATTCATTGAGCATTGGTTGCGCCACAGGAACCGAACAGAAACGGAATCACAGTGAAAGAGGAAATGATCATGGAAACATTGGAAAATTCCGATCCCGACATCGCCGCCATCGTCACTCGCGAAGAAGAACGGCAGCGAAATGAGATCAACCTCATCGCCAGTGAAAACATCGTCAGTGAAGCGATCCTGACCGCCCAGGGATCGGTTTTGACCAACAAGTATGCTGAAGGTTACCCGGGTAAACGCTACTACGGTGGTTGTGAAGTGGTTGACGAAGCAGAGAATCTGGCACGGGATCGGGCCAAGGAACTCTTCGGCGCCGACCATGCCAATGTTCAGCCCCATTCAGGAACTCAGGCGAACATTGCCGCCTACTCTGCTCTTCTCAAACCGGGTGACAAGGTTTTGGCGATGGATCTCGCCCACGGTGGACATCTGTCGCACGGTGCAAAGGTGAGTTTGACCGGCAAGGTCTACAACTTCACCCACTACCCCGTCAATGCAGACACGGAAACCATCGACATCGACGAGGTCATGAAGATTGCCAAAGAGGTCCAGCCTCAACTGATTATCGCAGGTGCCAGTGCATATCCGCGAGTCATCGACTTTGAAGCCTTCCGCAAAGTGGCCGACGAAGTCGGATCGAAGTTCATGGTCGACATGGCACACATCGCCGGGTTGGTTGCCGCCGGCGTCCATCCCAGTCCTGTCCCCCATGCCGATGTCGTGACCACCACAACTCACAAAACTCTCAGAGGACCACGCAGTGGCTTGATCCTCTGTCGCAAGAAATGGGCCCGAAAAATTGACTCCGGAGTTTTCCCGGGAGATCAGGGTGGCCCACTGATGCATCTGGTCGCTGCGAGAGCGGTCTGTTTCCGTGAAGCGATGTCTGACGAGTTCCGCAACTATGCCCGCAGCATTGTCGCCAATGCTCAAAAACTGGGGCAAATCCTCATGGATGGTGGAGTTCGACTCGTCGCAGGAGGTACCGACAATCACATGGTGTTGGCGGACGTTCGCTCATTGGATCTGACGGGCGACATTGCGGAGCGGGCTCTGGGTGAAGCTGGAATCGTCGTCAACATGAACATGATTCCCCATGACCCGAATCCTCCGCTGAGACCCAGTGGAATTCGCATCGGAACCCCTACTGTCACCAGTCGGGGAATGGGAGATGTTGAGATCGAACGTATCGGTAATTGGATTCTGGAAGTTCTCAAAAGTCCGGAGGACACTTCACTCCATCAGAGCATTCGCTCTCAGGTCCGTGAAATGTGCGGGGAATTCCCGACCAGAATCTGATCCGCGTATCCGTCTCAAGACCCGTATCCGTCTCAAGACCGGTATCCGGCTCAAGACCTCTTGGAACGGGACTGGATACCGATCGCCTGATGAACCGCATCCATCGTCTCCTCGACGATGGGGCGGATCTTCCGTGCACCCTCCCTGAGGATCTCCTCAACCTTGTCAGGATCACTCTCCAGATTCGCCCTTGCAGTTCGTGCGTCAGCGAAGTGCTCAAGAAGGGCCTCAAAAAGTTCCTGCTTGGCGTGACCGTATCCATAACCGATGCCTGTGGATCGCATCTTGTCCGCCATCTCGTCGACTTTTTCTTGAGGCGCGACCAACTTGTAGAGTTCATGGATCGTGTTGCCCTCGGGGTCCTTGGGATCGTCCACCCCTTGAGAATCGGTGACGATTCCCATGATCTTTTTTCGAAGTTTTTTCTCCGGTTCAAAGATCCCCAGGTCATTCCCGTAGGATTTGCTCATCTTCTGGCCATCCACACCGGGAACCTTGGCAGCCTGTCCTTCCAGGATCAGTGGCTCGGGAAGTGGAAACACTTCGCCATACAGTTGATTGAACTTTCCTGCGATATCCCGGGTCACCTCTACGTGTTGCTTCTGATCCTGTCCCACAGGAACACGATGGGACCGGACGATCAAAATGTCTGCTGCCATGAGACATGGATAGGCGAAAAGACCATGGTCCGCAGAAATTCCTTTTTCGACCTTGTCCTTGTAGGCATGACAACGCTCAAGGAGTCCCATGGGGGTCAGTGTCGAGAGAACCCAGGACAACTCACAAACCTCTGGAACATCTTCCTGCCGGTAAATCACCGCTTTTTCGGGATCGAGTCCCAGAGCCAGATAATCACAGGCAATACCAAAAATGTTATCGCGGAGTGTTTCGGCTTTTTTGACGGTGGTCAGGGCGTGGTAGGTGGCGATGAAATAGTGAGCTCCGCCCTCCCTCTGGAGGTCGATCCACTGGCGAACAGCACCGAAGTAGTTCCCCAGATGGATTCCCGAACTGGTCGGAGTCAATCCAGAGAGTGTGACCTGACTCATCGCTGATTCCCGTCCTTTGCTCTGTTCCTGCTGACCGATACCCGGGCTGCCCCGGGCACGGAGGGTTTTCCCTGGGGTCTCCCCCAAGGAGTCCATTGATCTGGAATCAGGGTACAGAAATCACCGCAGAACACCAGAAAGACAGCAAAACTTGTCCCCAGAAGAGATCTTGAGCAGAATGATCTCTCTTGATCGCCAATACTGAAATGCGGAAGATCCTGAATCAGATGAGGAGAAAGCCTCCATGGCGAAGACAGCTTCAAAACCGAGGGGAAGTTTGACCCGTGCCTTCATCACCGGGTTGGCAACACTGCTGCCTACGGTGCTGACCATCATCATCATTACGGTATCCTATAATTTCCTCGACGAGAAAATCGCCCAACCGATCACAAGCCTGATCCGCAAAGGGTTCTCTTCCGAATCCGCCAAAGAGTACTTTTGGAAAGACACTGTCAAGCTTCAGGATTGGCAACTGGATGAAGCCATCGATGAAAGTGGCCTCCCGGAACGTGCGGATGACATCCCCTTCTCTCAACAGGTCGAGCAAATCATCCCGAATTGGCTGGGCTTCGTTATCGCCATTATCCTCGTGCTCGCTGTGGGTATCGTTTTCCGTGGAGTCCTGGGAAGACAGTTACTCAGACTGATCGAAGGCCTGATCAAACGAATCCCCTTCATCAAGATCATCTACCCCTATGCCAAACAGGTGACAGAGTTCTTCTTTGAGGAAAAAAACAAGATCGAATACGACACTGCTGTGGCAGTTCAGTATCCGAGAATGGGAATCTGGTCCCTTGGATTCGTGACCAGCAATGGATTCAAGACGATTCAGGAAAAACATGGAGGCCCCATGGTCGCCATCTTCATTCCTTCCAGTCCCACGCCGATTACCGGATACACGATTCTGGTTCCCCGAGACGAGATCATTCCGCTCGACTTGAGCGTCGACGAAGTATTGAGATTCACGATCTCAGGTGGAGTGATCGTGCCAACAGATGAGATTCCCCAAATGGGCTCTGCACCCGATTTGAAGGCGTCCGGAGAGAAATCTGGGGACTCAAATTCTGCAGAAGATGGTCCGAATGCTTGACGGGAGAATCTTCCCCACTAGCATCGGGCTTCTGGAAATGCTGATTTGTCAAAGGGTCGGGCCGTAGCGCAGTTTGGTAGCGCGCCACGATGGGGCCGTGGAGGTCGGTGGTTCGAATCCACTCGGTCCGACCATACTTTTCAATCGCGAAGTCTTTTTTGATCATGGTCGACTTGCCGATCATTCGGAATACCAGGCAACTGTTCGGCCAAATCCGGCAGTGAGGCATGATCCGTGACTGACCCAGCCTCCACAGACTCAAGTCCCCCGAGTTTCCTTCCAAAGGACTCCCCCCATTCTGCAGAGGCCAGA
>JAAXJX010000006.1:51165-112266 GCA_012269595.1 Planctomycetia bacterium
CTCAAGTCCCCCGAGTTTCCTTCCAAAGGACTCCCCCCATTCTGCAGAGGCCAGAGTGCCCGAGATTCATCGGGACCAGGGAAGAACTGTGTATTACTTCGGGGATTCGCAGCCAATCCTCGAAAAACTCGGATTCTTGTCGGGTAAACCGTCTGCTCCAGCCACTGAACACTTGCCGGGGCGAACACAGCATCCCGTATATTCGATTTCAAACTCGGAAAAGTACATGTGGAAGTTATGCCGCCGTGGAGGATTTCTGTCCCGGTTCAACCGAAAGACCTACTTTTCCACCCGGCGCTTCGTGGAGGAATTGATTCTTTCTGATCGATTGCACAGATCAGGAATCCCTTCTTCCAGAGTATTGGCATTTTCGGCAACACGAATGGGGCTCGGTTTCGAAGTCGCCCAAATCATCCAATTGGAAGAGAATGTCGTCTCCATCAGTGATTTGCTGGGAATCGAAAAATCGCCCCCTGCCCGACCCCAGGTTCGAAGCACGGGAGAGCTGATTCACCGCTTCCACAGTGCAGGGTTTCTCCATGGGGACCTGAATCTCATGAACATCATGGTCAATGCTGATCCGAGTGCGCCGGTCAAATCGCTTCTGGTAGATCTGGATCCGGGCTCTGTTCCACCGGGTGCGAACAGAACAGGAAATCTCGCCAGACTGGCCCGTTCCTATGCGAAGATCATCGACAAAGGGGGCACTCGGCTAACAGCCGGTGACCGATTCAGATTTCTGTACTGTGCAACAGGGGGAGATCGCACTCTGTTGAAAGCGGCCCTCAAGCAATGCCTCCCTCATCTGCCGGAAAGAGAACGCTCCCGTTGAAACCAGTTATTGGCTCCATCGACTTCCTGAATGCGGACCCCCTTTGCAGGAAACTGGAGGATGTGGATCACCGTTGGGAAGTACTTCATGACATTCCCAGTAATTTGGCCGCAAAATTACGCCAGAAGGAATTGGATGTCGCATTGGTTCCTCAAGTGGAAGCCTGCAGATCAGAAGACTACCGGATTCTTCCCGGTCACTGCATCTCCTGTGATGGAGCAGTGGGATCGATTCTTCTCTTTGGTGACACTGAGTGGAAGGACCTGCGCACTGTTTCGGTCGACAAGGCCAGCAATTCTTCTGTAGCTCTGCTCTCTGTCTTGAGACATCTGGACGGATTACCCCCACTGGAAGTCTCTGTTGGCCAATCGGATCTCTCCCCACTTGAAGCAGATCACAAATCAGATTCGGTTCTCCTTATAGGAGATCCGGCATTGGAAAATGCCCACTCTCCATACCACCGCCATGATCTGGGAACGATGTGGAAAGAAAGGACCGGACTTCCCTTCGTATTTGCTGTGTGGCTGGCTCGACCTCCCATCCCCCAATGGGTAGTGGATTCGATTCACGAATCCGCCAGGCAGGGGCTCTCAAACCGTGATTCGATGGCAAAGATCTACTGCCGGGAGAACCCTGGAGTCCTCGATTTGCCTTCCGCTCTGCATTACCTTCATGAAAACATTCGCTATGAACTGGGTGATCGACAGGTTGAGGCTCTGAGCGAGTTCCATCGCTTGCGCTGTGAGCTGGACCCCAACCTGAACCCGCAATGGTCACCCCGATTCCTTGATGCAGATGAAATCGGTGACGACTCATGATTGAACTGACAGCCACGGTGATCACCTTCAATGAAGAAGGCAACATCCGTGAATGTCTGGAATCCCTCAGTTGGGTTTCGAACATCATCGTTGTCGATTCCGGATCGACAGACAGAACCGTCGAGATTGCCCGGGAATACACAGATCATGTTCATGTCACCGACTGGCCTGGCCACGTTGAGCAAAAGAACAGGGCAATCTCCCTCGCCAAGACGGACTGGATCATCTCCCTTGATGCGGATGAGCGAGTCTCTGAAGAGCTTCGGGAAGAAATCATCCGGAACCTTCAAACCGAGCCTGATGTTCCGGGTTTTTCAATGCCCAGGCGAACCTGGCATCTGGGTCAATGGATCCGTAACAGTGGCTGGTATCCGGATCGAAAGATCCGGGTTTTCAATCGGCGAAAAGCTCACTGGGCGGGAATGAATCCTCATGATCGAATTTCAATTCAAGGGACTCCCATGAAATTGAAAGGGGACCTGCTCCACTATTCCTTTCGCGATCTTCATCACCACATTGAAGGAATGGATTTCTTTACCGGCATTTCGGGCAAGGAAATGGACCTTCATGGAGTGCGAAGTCCACTGCTGGGAATGCTTCTCCGAGCTCCGTGGAGATTTTTCAGAATGCTGGTCCTTCAAAAAGGTTACCGGGATGGATTCGCCGGATTCATTCTTGCAGGTCTCGGGATGATCTATGTCTTCCTCAAATATGCTTGCCTCTGGGAGAGACGCCAACTGAAGCGAAGAGGTCTCGATCCAGATTCCCAACCGAGGAATCATCGCGGCCCTGAATGGAAGCCCCCCAGAAAGTTGCCACCTTCACTGGTGAAATCCGGGGGCGACGGGTGAAAATTTTTCACCTGTTTTCAAACTACAAATTCACCGGGCCAGCAGATCTTGCTCTTTTGCTGGCGAAATCTCAGCAACACCTCGGCCACGAGGTCATCTTCTTCAGTGGTACCCCTCCCCATGAATCTCCCAACCACCTTTGCGAGATTGCCACTGAGCGGGGAATAGATGTCCGTTCAGATCTGTTCTTGCCGAAGCATTTTCGATTACGGCAACTTCTGAATGACTTCAAAACCCTCAAACAGAAGATCAAAGAGGAAAAACCTGACTGGATTCATTGCCACCTCCCCAGTGACCACCTCCTGGGTTGCCTGATAAGAGAAAAGCAATCTCCCCCCATCGTCAAAAGCCAATATGATCTGGATCCTGTAAAAAATTTACGCGGTAGATTCTGTCGCTCCAGAACAGATCTGTGGATCACGCCGACCCCATCGGCCACACGAAATCTGTGCTCATGGAAAATCAGTCAAGACCGGATTTTGGAACACCCTCCCGTCGTCGACCTCCTTCGCTTCCAACCTGAATCGAAAGAAACCCCGATTGCCAAGGACCAGGATTCGATACACATAGGAGTCGTGGCCAGAATGCAACACCACCGGCGATTCGCTGAGTTGATTCGGGGTTTCTCACTTGCGGCAAAGGAAAATCCCTCACTGCACCTTCACATACTTGGACGCGGAACCCATCAGGAGGAAGTTGCAAAAGAACCTGCCAGACAAAGCGGCTTTGCCGATCGTATACACTTCCCGGGATATCTGGATTCAAAGCTGTACCCCGGACACCTCGCCCAGATGGATATGCTGATCTTTCTGGTTCCGGGTTCAGATGGAACATGTCGTGCCGCCCGGGAAGCCATGGCCAGTGGAGTTCCGGTCATCGCCTCCCGCCGTGGCTTGCTGCCTGAACTGATTCCACCCAAGGCGGGACTTCTCCTCGATGACGATTCCCCCGAAGCCATCTCTCTGGCAATCCTGAAGTTGTCACAGGAAACAGGGCTGAGAGGAGACCTCTCCGCCGGTGGACGTGCCCATACCGAGTCCTTCTGCAATGCGGAGACCCTGTCCCAGGCACTCGAATCAGAGCTTCAGGGCAGAATCAGCACTATTTAGAGAAAAACGGCCCTTTTTCAGAGTTTTTCCTACAGATCACCAGCCCATGTGTCGAGGAATCCATTGGGCGGGAAGGACTCGCCCATGGCCCCAGTGGCCTTGAAAGGCCTCTGGCCAAAAACCGAAAGGGTATGGATATGAACAACGTCAACAACGGTCAAACTGCGACCAACAACATTAACAGTGTGATTTTCCCCACGGCTCGCGTCGTCAGTGGTCTTCTGGGCTTCTATGCCCTGTGCACCATTGCCACCAACTACACCGTGACCACCAACTTTGACTTCAACGTGTTCTCCGGAATCGTCGCCATGGCAATGGTGATCTGCTTCTCGGTTTGCACTGCAAGTATGTGGAAGAACGGCTTCCAGGTCTTCTCCGGCAACGTCGACAATGTTGTTGAGGCCAACACCTTCTGGAACAAGCTTGCCAATGGCTTCATTGTTTCCTGCGTGGTTTTTACCGCTGGTGCCTTCATCAACAGTGCCGGCAGCTCCAACATCGTCAGCGCCCTGACCCCGGCCTTTTTCCCCTTCTTTATTGGCATGTGCGCCTACTACACCTGCAAGACGGTTGCAGCCGCTTGTGCCACGACTGCCACGGAGTGCACCGTTAATAACAACGCTGATACTGTGGTGGCTAACAGCGTAAAAAGTGTCATGTCTGACATGAATGTCATTCAAGATACAAATGCAAAGACCTACACCTCCTGAATCGATAAAGACTACACTTCGTAAACCACAAGCCTGTGGAGACTTATAAGTCTCCGCAGGCTTTTTTCATGTCGTGAGGGCATGCAGGCTAACCCATGGGTGAATAACTTCATGAGGCCAAGTGATTTACAATGGTTGAATCACTGACTTTGTAATCCTATTCTTGTGTCGTAACTGTTTTATTAACCCGCCTGATCGTTCAGGCAGGACGTTTTGATTTATCTCTATGGGAGGTGTGTCCCCGGCACCCGTCAAAAGTGCACGTGGATTCTTCCATGGAACATGGATTCCCCTATTTTGCCCGGGAGAAGTTATGTCTCAGCTCCTTCGTCATCGCCTTGCCACTTTGCTACTGGCGATTTTTGTATTGGTAACCGGTGTCATTTGCAGCGACGTCACAGTTGCTGGCGATGCTGTCTTCGTGGATACCGCTCAAATCAAGGTTTACGGTGCGCGATCCAACTCAAATCTGGGTAAATCCGTATCCGGTGCCGGTGACGTCAACATGGACGGCTACAAAGACACCATTCTTGGTGCACCGGAAAATGACAACACATCGGATGGTCGCAGGGGTCATGCCTACATCGTATTGGGTTCCCCCAATATCGAGACTGAAATCGACCTGAAAAACCCGACACCGGGTACCACGATTAAAATCGTCGGTTCACATGCGGGAGACCTTCTCGGTTACTCGGTCTCCGACGCAGGAGACGTCAACGGTGACGGTATCTCCGACTTCCTGATCGGAGCCCCCAACTCATACGGTAGCGGTGGATCGGACGAGGACGGCAATGGACGTGCTTACCTGATCTATGGTTCTGCCAGCCTTCCCTCTGTCATCCACGTCGGATCACTGGGTAGCCTGGGCGTCACCTTTATTGGTGGACAGGAATCGGGTCACTTTGGCTACTCTGTCAGTGGTGCGGGTGACTTCAACTCCGATGGATATGCCGATCTCCTGATCGGTGCTCCAGATGAAGAGCATGGATCTTCCAACAGCGGTGCCGCATACCTCATCTACGGGGGCATGCTCTCTGGAACCATCGATCTGAAATTCGGCCACTCTTCTGTGACTCGATTCAAAACCGGTGGAAACAGTGACAATGTCGGTCATTCCGTTGCTGACCTCGAAGACTTCGATGGTGATGGTCACGATGACATCGCGATCACTGCCATGCGTCATCCCGACGATGGTGGTGTTAACGCCGGACGGGTCTGGGTGGTTTATGGTGGAATGTCCACAGGATCCAACGTCAACCTGAACAATCTCTCGGACTACGGCCTTTCCGGCACAAAAATCCGCGTTCCCGATGGAGACCATGAGCTGGGTCAGTCTGTCGCTGGAGCCGGTGATGCCGATAACGACGGTGATTCCGAGATTTTGATCAGCCGTTCCCTTCACGATCAGGACCCCACCACTCTGCAGACGATTGCCTACCTGGTGCGCGGATCCTCTGATCGCCCGGCAACGATTCACCTCGGTCAGGGTGGGCCCGGCATTACTGCCTACAAAACCCTCTTCGACAATGATGAAGATGGCCAGACGGTTCACGGTATTTATGACCACTCTGGAGATGGCCTCGACGATCACATCGTTGGCATCCCGAGAACCGTGATTCTTGAGCAGGAAAAAGGCAGCGCCCATCGCGTCAATGGTGGACAGGATCTTGGAGCCAATGAAGTCCTCGATCTTCACCAGCAAGAAGGCAGAGCCTATCTGGGAGTCCATGACAACCAGTCCGTGGGACGTTCCGTGGGTGGAGCAGGAGATATCAACGACGACCGTGCCAACGACCTCGTCATCGGTGCTCCCGGTGCCAGTCCTTACGGTCGTTTCCGTGCCGGTGTTGCCTACTTCTTCCTCGGTAAGGAACTGCGTTCTCCGAATCAGGTTCAAACCAGTGCCGTCGGTCAAGTTGTGACCGTCACCTGGAACAACCGTGCCGTATACGACACAGTTGAGTTGTTCCGTGATGGCATGCTGTTGGCCACACTCCCCGGTGATACTGAAACCTACACCGACTCAAATGTGGCCTACGGGGATCACACCTACAGAGTCCGCGGAAATCGCAGGCATATCACGACCGTCAAGAGGTCGAGCACTATTCGTGTACTGACGCCGATTTCCAACTTCGAGTGCACCTCTCAGGGTCGCAATGTGACCCTCGAGTGGCATAACAACGACAACTACTCTTCCACGGATGTCTATCGTGATGGGAACCTGATTGCGACCACTCCGGGTGGCGCACAGTCCTACTCTGATATCGACGTTTCGTATGGCCCCCACACCTACACTCTCGTATCTCGTGGAGACCGCAGCGAAACCTTGCCGACCCACTGCATGATCAATGTCTTGCAGCCCCCCTACCTGCCCAGCTGTTTTGCTGAGCCGAACCCGGTCAGCAATGATGTCGAAGCCACCATTAACTGGACCAATGGCCCTGACACGATTTATGAAAACATCCGTATTTTCCGCGACGATCAGCTTCGCGCCACGATCTCCGGAACAGCGGTCACCTACACGGAAGTGCTTCCCGAGCCGGGAACCTACACCTACTCAGTGCAGGGTGTTGATGATTCCGGACGTGCACTCAGTGACAAAATCTATTGTGAAGTAGTCGATCCGATCGCACCGAAAGCTTTGGAGTGCAGCTCCATCGGTCAGATCGCATTCTTCAACTGGGTCAATACCGATGCTTACGACACGATCATCATTGAGTTTGGACCTGCAGATGGTTCTCAACCTCCGGTGAATCTGGCCACTCTTGCCGGTAACACCCAGTCCTACCAGACAACTGTTGCTGCTCCGGGTGAGTACACCGTGTGTATTCGCGGTGAAAGCCTGATGGATCCCAACTCGCCGAACTTCGGCCAGTCCAGCCGGATCTGCTGCACCCTTTCCGTTCCCTACCCACTGGCAAACCTGACTTCGTCAGCCCAGGGTCAAGTCGTGAATCTGGAATGGGAAAATGGCGGTGAGTATGACACCATCGAAATCCTTCGCGATGGCCTCTTCCTTGCAAGCATCAGTGGTCACCTGACCAACTACACTGACAACGCAGTTCCTTTCGGACTCAGGGAGTACACCCTGCGAGCCAAGCTGCGTCAGGGTGTGACCGACGATATCAGCACCTCTATTACGGTGCTGCGTTCTCCCGAGAACTTCACCTGCCGTGGTGAAGCAGATCAGGTTCGCCTGAACTGGACCAACCCCCTTCCCAGTTACAGCGATATCGACATTTACAGGGATGGGCAGTACCTGACGAGCGTCTCCGGTGACGATATGGAGTACATCGATGCTCCTCTGAGCCCGGGATCCTTCAGCTACTCCATCAAGGCACGCCTTGGAAACAGCACCAGTGATTCTTCCGATTGCGATACGGTGATTCCTGAGCCGATCAACACGGTGGGAACCGGACTTCTGAATGGTCGCAACGTACTGATCACCTGGGCCAACCCGGTGACGGAAGCCACTTCGGTGCGCCTCTTCCGCGATGGCAATGAGATTGCCTCGCTTCCGCCGACCACCACTGCGTTCCTTGATCCGGACCTTCTGGTCGGAACCTACACTTACTGTGTGCGGGCAGAGATTGATGATAACTACAGCAGTCTTTCCTGTGCAGATGCCATCGTCCCGGCTCCGCCGACTGACATCACCTGCACTGTTGATAACGCTGTGACCACAGTCACCTGGACCAACGGTGAACTCTACGACAACATCATCATCATGCGTGATGGTGGAACCATCGAAGAAGAAATTGCCGGTAGCGCCAGTTCTTACACCGATACCAACCCGGGACCAGGGCCTCACCTTTATCAGGTCTTCGGCCGCATCGGTGACTTCGTCTCCGAAAGCCTCGACTGCCAGGTCATCGTGCCTTACCCGCCGGCGCAGCTGGTTTGCACTCTGGCGAATGGCACGGATTCGGTCCTCAGCTGGATCAACACCGAGCCTTCCACGAGCATCCTGATCTACAGGGACGGAGTTCAAATCGCTGAAGTGGCACCGGATGCCGGTGGATACACGGATGCAGGTGTTGCTCCGGCCACCTACACCTACTGTGTGGTCAATGTCTTTGCCCATGCTCCCGGTTCCAAGACCAGTGCACCGACCTGCTGCGACCTGATTGTTCCGGCACCGCCGACCAATCTCACCTGCCTCTCCGTTTCCGGAGACGTGGAGTTGGCATGGGTCAACAATGATGCCTACGAAACCCTGACCCTGCGTCGTGATGGCAACGTCATTGCAGAGTTGGAGGGAACCAGCACCTCGTATACCGATCCGCTGGTTACTCCGGGGAATCACATGTACTCCATTGCCGGAACGATTCTGGGGAATACCTCCACTTACGATTCCTGCATGGAAGATGTGCCTGCTGCGATTACGGATCTCTCCTTGAGCTCCTTCGCTGATACGGTGACCCTCAACTGGAATCACAGTGGCCCCGGCGACGAAGTGGTCATTGCCCGTGACGGAACCGTGATCGCCACTTTGAACAGTTCCGAGACCACCTACACCGATACGGGCCTTGCTGCCGGTGATTACGAGTACTGCCTGACGATGACCATCGGTGACGGTACCAGCCCGACCGTTTGCGGATTCATTCACGTTCTTGCAAACCCGAGTGACCTCAGCTGTGTCTCCGCTGCAGGCTTCGTCAACCTTTCATGGACCAACAACGACGCTTACGACAATCTGGTCATCGAGCGCGATGGAACCTTGCTGGCGATCCTGTCCGGTACAGACACCAGCTACACTGACGGCAGCGCCGCGGTGGGCCTGCGTTCCTACACCCTCCGTGGTGAGACCTCGACCAGCATCAGCGGAAATGACAGCTGCACCGTCGACCACTTCCTTACGGCACCGGGTAACCTCAGTTGCTCCGTGACTGCCGGAGAAGCCGACCTGTCGTGGACCAATGGTGACACATACGAAAGCATCGTCGTCAGCCGCGATGGCACCCTTCTCGAGATTCTTCCGGGAGATGCCACCAGCTACCATGATGCCACTATCGTTTATGGATCCCGTTCCTACTCCCTGGTGGCAACCGGTGGCAGTATCGAAAGTGATCCGACCAGTTGTGGCCTCGAAGTTCCGGCCATGCCGATGGACCTCGCCTCCAGTACCCTCGACGACACCGTCACCCTGACCTGGACCCTTGCGGCACCGGGTGAGGCTCAGACAGTGACACGCGATGGAGCTGTCATCGCCACCATCGGTGGTGGAATGACGATGTTCACCGACACCCCGGGACCGGGCACCTACGAATACTGCGTGACCAACTCCATCGGCGGGAATACCAGTGCCACTGCGTGCACCGCTGCCAGAGTGCTCGCCAACATGACCGGTTTCTCCTGCAGCTCCGCTGCCGGTCTGGTCACCATCACCTGGACCAACAACGACACCTACGGTGCCCTGTTGCTGGAGCGGGACGGCGAAAAACTGGCCAGCCTCAATGGTGATACCAGTTCCTACGTCGATACCACTGCAGATACCGGCAACCACACTTACGAGTTGACCGCTTCTGTGGAGACGGAGAACACCACCAGTGGAACTTCCACCTGCACCGTGCTTCACGAGTTGGCACCGGTCTCCGACCTGGCTTGCTCTGTCACCGCCGGTGAAGTCGATCTTTCCTGGAACGTCAACGACACCTACGAGTCGATCAGCCTGAGCCGTGACGGTGAGTTCCTTGCCCTTCTCTCCGGAGATGCGACCTCTTACCACGATGCGGACGCGCTGGCCTTCGGTGCTCACACCTACTCTCTGGTGGCTGCTGCCGGCTCCATCGAAAGCGATGCGACCAGTTGCACCGTCGAGGTTCCGTCCACTCCCGAGAACCTTGTTTGCACCCTTTCGAATGGTGCTCAGGTTCAGTTGAGCTGGGATCTTCCGGCTGCCGGCAGTTCCGTCAGCATCTTCCGGGACGGTGCCCTGATCGACACTCTTGGTGGATCAGCCACGAGCTACACCGATACCCCGGGATCAGGTGTCTACACCTACTCGGTGGTCAACAACAGTGCCGACGGCACTTCACCGGCGACTTCCTGTGACATCGTCGTTCCGGTGCCGCTGTCTGGCCTCGGTTGCACGACCATCGGTGACGGCAACATCCTCACGTGGACCAATGGTGAGACTTACGACTCCATTGCCGTCTTCCGCAATGGTGAAAAGATCGGTGCCGCAAATGGAGGAACCGAGTCCTTCACCGACTTCCCGCTGGATGCCGGAACCTACGACTACGACCTGATCGCCAGCATCGGCAGCTCCGAGACTGCTCCGGTCTCCTGCTCTGTCACGATCCTGCCGCCGCCGATCAACCTTGCGTGTACCTTCTACGGTGCACCGATCAACCTGAGCTGGGTCAATACTGCCAACTACACGACGATTCACATCGAGCGTAACGGGGTGCTTCTGGCCTCGATCTCCGGCAATGCCACCCAGTACCAGGACATCGTTCCGGTGGAAGGTGACTACAGCTACGTGATCTATGGTGAGCATGCCGACGGTGTCACCACCTCGACCACCTGCTCCGGATACGTCAAGCGCTTCCTCAGGGGTGATGCCAACAGCGACACCAACTGCGATATCGCTGACGGTATCTGGGTCCTGAACTGGCTCTTTATCGGAGGACAGGAGCCGACCTGTTACGACTCCGCCGACTTCGACGATAACGGACTTGTCACCATTGGCGATGCCATGTTGATGATCTTCTACTACCTGCACGCTGAAGGTATGCCGAGCATGCCTCCGGCGAACAACTACCCGGAGCCGGGTCTCGACCCGACCGACGACACTCTCGACTGTATTGATTCGCCCTACTAGGCCTTCATCCCGTTGAGATCTTGTCAAATCCCCCCGCCGTATTGAGACGGCGGGGGGATTTTTTTTGCGTCCTCCACCGGTTCAATCCAACCTATCGGGGTGCCGGATTCCGGCTCTCGGGTTATGCTTGTTTACATGGGCAGAGCATGGCCAGCAGGTCTCCCCTGACCCTCAGCCAAAACCATGAACAGGACCACGAAACTTCGTCTGCAACTGGATTGAAAGCGGCAAATGATCACCGGAACCGGCATACCCACTGGAACGGAAGAACGAGCACCGGGATCCTATGGACCCGTCTGCTCCCAGTGTCCCGTTCGCTCCGGTTGCCTCAAAATCTGTGATCTGGTCGAAAATGTGATCCCCAGCATGGAGAAAGGGCGGGTCGACGCCGAAGACCTCCCTCGCCTGTATATGGGGATACGTACCGTGAACGTGCTCCTCGAAAACACCCACCTGCTGACTGACCGGCAGCAGCAAGTTGTCCAGCTTTACTATCGTGAAGCCATGCAGCAGCAGGAAATTGCCCAACGCCTGAAAGTCACCCAACAGGCTGTGGCGGATGCCCTGGTCCGTGCCCGTCGGGCTGTGGGAAAACACTTTGGCAACCGCGAACTCGCCCGCAACTCCCGCTCTGGAACCTGATCTGGCGGCTTTTTCAGGTTAATGACCTGATTTCGGCAAGTTTTCCCTGAGTTCAGGCAAGCCCCCCCACTCACTTCCTGTGCCGATTGACACCGGTCCTTCCCCGGCTAGAATTAAAGATCGGTACCACTGTCAGAGTGAGCAAAGTGATTCTCAGGTCTTGAGTCTCCCCATTTTTGGCCCGGTGTCTTCTTTTCAGGGAAGATCATTCGTATCCAGTGGGGCAACTTGATTCAGACCCGGTTCCGGTAACCAACCTGCGGAGAATCCGGCTCGCTTCAGACTGTATTCACCATTTTTCGTCGGGTGAGCCCAATCCCGACCTTTTCCGCTCCGAACCCCGGTGGTTCGCATGCGGGGCCTCCCATGAGGTAATTCTCGAGGAAAGAGTGTTCACATGTTGCACACCAAAGATTCGATTATCGGTCTTCGATCTTCCGAATTTGCGACCTTGAACCGTTGGCTGCTGCTGGCGCTGATCCTGATCGTCGGTTCGGTGCAAAACCAGGCCTCGGCACAGGTGTTCTGTGATCCTGCCAATCCGACCTACGGAACCTGCTTTCTGCAGACAGGTACATTCAGCGGTGACCTTCCCTTTGCGGTGACCCTGAACCCCGCCACCAACGATCTTTTCGTGGCGGATTATCTCAGTGGTGTGTTCTACCGCTACAACGCACTCGACCTCGCCGCAGCGGCAGAAAACTTGCCCTGCCCCAAAGGTCCTGCCACCTACCTCGGGATGGCCTTTTCTGTACTCGACAACAACCTCTACTGGATCGTCAATGATCAGGGAAGCCTGCTGCTGGTGGTCTCCAGCCTTGGAGGAAGCTTCATCTCTGAAACCGAGTTGACTCCTCCTTCGGGAACGACTGCCCTCTCAGGACTGGCCTGGTTCCCGTCAACAAATTCTCTTTGGACCAATGACTTTGAAAATGATCAGTACCTCGAGATGAACATGGACGGTTCCTTCACCGGAAACTCCTTCGCAAATCCCCAATCTACGGGAGCTGCGGGAGCCTTTGGACTGGGACTTTCGGTCGCTCAGGACATCCTCACTTTTGAATTCTTCTTTGACCTCCCGGTCGGCCCACCTTCTGCAAATCGCACAAGCCTGGTCGAGCGAGTCAATTCGAATGGTGAATCCCAGGGTCTTTCATTCCCGCTGGCCAGCATCAACAACCTGAGTGGCTGGATCACCGGAATCGCCTGGGCTCCCCAGGGCTCTGCAGCGGAATCCCCCAGCAACTACATCCTCGATCTCACCAATCGGGTGATCGTCGAGGTTCCGGTTCCCAACCCGCCTGCGCCTTCTATCGCCTCTGTGGATTGCACCGCTGACAGCTCCAACAATGTCACTCTCAGTTGGACCAATCCCCTTGCCTACGATCAGGTTGAAATCTTCAGGGATGGAACCCTGATCTCCACCCTCGGCCCTGGAGGCGATACCTTCCTGGACGAGGACCTTGAGCCGGGAACCTACAGCTATGAAGTCATTCCCTTCCCTGCGGGATCCTCTGTCGGATTGCCTGCCGCCACATGTGAGCTGGTAGTCGGGTTCGGCAGACTTCTGGGAGAGGTCACTCACTCCGGCACTTCACCGGGTGGAGCAGACGTCATCGAAACAACAAATCAGTTGATCGTTGCCGATTCCAGCGGACTGACCGCATGGTTCTACCAGAAAGACCTCACCCCTCTCTCCACCAGCATCCCGGGCCCTTACAGCAGTGCCCAATCCCTCGCTGGTATCGCCGTCGATGGCGACGACAATCTGGCCTGGCTGACCGAGAGCGGAGATTTGAGAATCACCGACTTGAGTGGAACCGAAACAGCAGCATTCGCTCTGGCTTTGGACCCCGGCGCCGTCTTGAGCGGCCTGACCTGGTCTAACCAGATGGAAGGCTGGCTGACAGTCAACCTCGCTGAGGGTCTGATCCTGAAAATCAATACCGACGGCAGTCTCGAAGAGGTCCCCGCCGCACTTCCCACAGGAATGTCTGCGGCCACCTTCTTCGGCGGAATCGCCTCCCGTGCAGGATCCACCAATGTCTATGATCTGGCATTCGGAGCCCTCAACAGTGGCGGTGTCACCCGCCTCGAAAGATTCGTGGGGAATACCCCGGTCGGACTGGGATTCGATCTCACGCCCAGCGTCAACTCCGGCGATATCCACGGGCTCGCAGCCACTGCGAACGGGCCCTTCAACTTCCCGGTGACCTACGTGGTCGGTCGCGACTCGGGAACCATCACCATGCTCTCTGGAGATCTCAGTGGTACCGGTTCAGACTTCGTTCGCGGAGACGCAGTGCCGGATGGTTCCCTGAACCTTCTCGACGCCACCGAAATGCTGCTTGAACTCTTCCAGTTACAGGACACGGTTTGCACCGATTCACTCGACGCCAATGACGATGGTGCTTTCAACATTGCCGACCCCCTGTTCCTGCTGGACTACCTCTTCTCCGGCGGCACGCCGATTTCCGATCCTTCGGGAGTGTGTGGGGAAGATCCGACGGTCGACAACCTGACCTGCCAGGAGTTCCCCGGCTGCTGATTTTGCGATCGCTGACGAAAAAAGCCCCTCTCCGGATCACCGGAGAGGGGCTTTTTTTTGGGATCTTCACCCTCAGGGAAGAAGTGATTCAACCAGCAAGGGAAGTGAAACATCATAGCGATACTGGATCGAGGAATGATCGTCATCAAACTCCTCATACCGGTGGTCGATCCCATGATTCTCCAACCTTGAAGCCATGATTCTGGCTCCATGGTGCAAGCGATATTGATCACGGAAACCACAGTCCAGGTACAACAGGTTCAGGGATTTCAGGGACTCTGCATGCCGGGAAACCATCTCTACCGGATCCCAGCGAAGCCAGTTCTGCCAGCGTTCTTCGATCAACTCTCCGGTCTTTGGATCAAAGGGAAGCTGGATTCGTTCCGGGTTATCCGTATCAGGGTCATAAAATGCACAGAGAGCCAGGGTCATCAGCGTCATGATGTCACTACCACGATACTTGACCTTACCGCTGATCTTTTTGAGGAACGCTGCGGGGTCACCATCAAATCTTCTCAAGGTATCAACGGCCGGGGGGAAATCCGGCACACATGCATAGGGAAAATAAAGATCCCCACTATGGCAGGCGATACTCCCCCAAACGTCTGCATGCATCATCCCATGGACCAGTGCGCCATATCCTCCCGAGGAAAATCCGAAGAGCCCCCGATGGTTGCGTCCAGGGAGAGTCCGGAACTGCTGGTCAATCCACGGAACCAATTCCTGCGTCAGGTAACTTGCCCACGGGCCCACTGCCGGGGAGTCGATGTATTGGTTTCCACCCAGAGCAGTAAACCCATCAGGCATGACGACGATCGCCGGTTTCATTTCACCGGTACCGACAAGTCGATCGAGACGCTCCGGAAGGTTTTCGGTGAAACCGTCCCAATTGAGAGATTTCAGACCGCTGGAAGTATAGGCAGCCAGATAAACCAGAACCGGATAGCGATCCTGCGTCTCCCCGTATCCAGGAGGGGTCCAGACGGCGACTTTTCGGTCGCAGGAATCGCCCCGTGGATTGTCCGACAGCAATTCTGAGTGATGCTCTCTCACTTCAACATTGCCGCGTTGCCCATCATATTTGAGCACTTCACCCGTCCTTTCCGAATGTGTGTCTGGCCTGACGGCCCCGAGGGGTTAGAATCTCTCTTCTGCCCCCCGGGGGCAAGCCTGTGGGTTTTCGTCTTTGAGGCGGGCCTGCCACCACCTGTTCCTGACATGAGGAAGGGATCCCTGAGATCATGAGCGAAACTGCCTATCCAAGAGAATTTCTGGCTGCCGATTTTGCAGCAGACAGCCTCGAGTCCATCGAAGCCGCCTACCAACAGCTTCTTGACCGGGACATCACGACCCGCGAAGCCCTGGAACAGTGGTGCCGGGACTGGAGCGAACTCGACTCCTGCGTTGCCGAGGAGAGCTCCAGAAGATACGTGAAAAACACCTGCTTCACGGATGATCCGGAGGTCAAGGCCCGATTCATGGAGTGGCTCAAGGACATCTCACCCAGCCTGAAAAAGATCAGCTTTGAGATGGATCGCAAATTCATGGCCTCCCCCGCAATCGGTGAACTCGACAGCGAAGAGTTCGGAATGTGGATCCGATCGGTCAAAAACAGTGTCGAACTCTACCGCGAAGAAAACATCCCGTTACAGACCGAGGAAAAAGAACTCGACGCAAAATATGATGAAGTGATCGGTGCAATGACCATCGATTTTGACGGAGAAACCCGCACCTTGCCTTACATGGGCCGGATTCTGGAGGAAACCGATCGCGATCGCAGAGAGCAGGCATTCCGGGCCGTCAATGAGCGCATTCTTCAGGACGAAGATCAGATCCAGACCATCTTCGATCGCCAACTGGAATTGCGTCATCAGATGGCCCTCAACTGTGGCATGGACAACTACAGGACCCTGCGTTTCCGCCAACTGGAACGCTTCGACTATGGACCGGAGGAGTGCCTCCAGTTTCACGATTCCATCGAAAAAGTCGTGCTTCCATTGATCCGGGAGAGGACCGAGCGCCGCCGCGAGCAAATGGGGCTCGACAAACTTCGCCCGTGGGACAGTTCCGTTGATCCCCTTGGCCGCTCACCCCTTCGTCCGCTGGAGAAGGGAACAGAGTTGATTGACGGTTGCCGTCAGGTTTTCGGCAAGGTCCACCCTGATCTCGAGGGAATGTTCAATATTCTCATCGATGGTGACCTTCTCGACCTCGAATCTCGCAAGGGCAAGGCACCGGGTGGTTATCAGGCCTGTTTCCATGAGATCCGCAAGCCCTTCATCTTCATGAATGCCGCTGGCAAACAGGGAGATGTGGAAACATTGCTCCACGAGGGAGGGCACGCCTTCCATTCGATTGAGGCCCGCGACCATTCCCTGATCGCCAATCGCAGCGCCCCCATCGAATATTGCGAAGTCGCTTCGATGGCGATGGAGTTGCTGGGCGCTCCCCACCTCAATGTCTTCTACGGTGATGGAGACGAAGTAACCCGAGCCCGTATCGATCATCTGGAAGGCATCATTAGCCTGTTCCCCTGGGTGGCGATGATCGACTCATTCCAGCATTGGCTCTACACCAACCCTGGACACAGCCGGGACGAGCGTCGCCAGACCTGGTTGGGAATCATGGACCGCTTCGGTACAGGTCAGATTGACTGGACCGGTCTGGAAGAGATCCGCGCCCACCGCTGGATGCGACAGTCCCACCTCTTCGGGGTCCCCTTCTACTATGTGGAATACGCCATCGCCCAGTTGGGAGCACTGCAAGTCTGGAGAAATCATCGGAACGATGCAGACGAAGCAATTCGTCTCTATCGTAATGGTCTCTCCAAAGGCAACACTGTAACTCTTCCCCAACTCTACGAAGAGACGGGAATCCGTTTTGACTTCTCCTTTGAGAATCTGTCGGACCTGATTGGAATGGTCCGTGAAGAAATTGAAAATCTGGAAGGCGCCGGAGTCTAGTCAGACCTGCGTCCATGATTCGGAACTGAAGAAATGAGGTCTTCATGAAACAGGTGTCGCGCAACCGCTTCACCCTTCTCCTGCCAGCATTGTTGGCAGTGCTGATTCCCCTTCTCGCTCAGGGAGACGATTCCGCAGGCGAAAAGAAAATGCAGAAAATGGACTCTGCCGTGGCCCAGGTCGCCAAGTTCATTGACAAGAACATCGCTGACAAAAAGATCAACAAGGAGGTCGCCGGCTGGAAAAGTCGACTCCCCAAGTTCCCCACTGTGGAATTCACTCCAGGAGCCACTTACGTCTGGAAGCTGAAGACCAACAAGGGGGACATCGAAGTCGCCTTCATGCCGGATGTGGCCCCCAATCATGTAGCCAATTTCCTTTACCTCACCCAATTGGGGTTCTTTGATGGTCTCAAATTCCATCGGGTCATCACCGGCTTCATGGCCCAGGGTGGTTGCCCACAAGGCTCCGGAAGAGGAAATCCCGGTTACCGATTCGCTGGTGAGTACTCTCCAAGCGTCAAACACACCACCAAGGGATTGCTCTCGATGGCCAATGCCGGTCCGGGAACCGACGGCAGTCAGTTCTTCCTGACCTTTGTTCCTACTCCCTGGCTGGACAACAAGCACACTATCTTCGGAAAAATGAGATCCGGTGACGATACCCTCAAAAAACTGGAGGCCGCCGGCAGCCGCGGAGGCCGCCCCTCCGAAGAATTGAAAATTATCAAGGCATCCATCGCTGTTGAATCCGCAAAGGCTCCGGCGAAAAAGGAAACCCCCAAGAAAGAAGGAAGTTGAAGTGAGCACTTCTGAAAAAAACATCATGGCGATGCGCGAAGCAATCGAAGCCATGAACATCGATACCGGATCTGACGGCTGGAAAACTTCCCTGCCGATGTTTCCTGAAGTCGAAATCGACGCGGACGCTGAAATCTTCTGGGTTCTGGAAACCAATCATGGCACCTTGAAAATCCGCCTGATGCCGGACGTCGCCCCCAATCACGTGCGCAATGTGATGTACCTCACCGAGTTGGGATTCTACGACGACCTGACCTTCCACCGGGTGATCACCGGTTTCATGGCCCAGGGTGGCTGCCCAGAGGGAACCGGAATGGGTGGTCCCGGCTATCGCTTTGCCGGAGAGTTCTCCCCCAAAGCACGCCACGACCGCCGCGGATTGCTGTCGATGGCCAATGCCGGTCCGAATACCGACGGAAGCCAGTTCTTCATTACCTTCACCCCCACTCCACATCTGGATGACAACCACACCATCTACGGAGAAGTGGTCGAAGGTCATCCGACTTTGGAAGCCCTCGAGGATCGGGGTTCTGGACACGGTGGAACCAGTGAGCCCCTGCTGATGGTCAAGGCCAGTATTCAGTAATGAACTCGCACTTCGCCTGAAGAAAGAGCCCGTTTTCCCAAAGGAAAACGGGCTCTTTTTCTTTCAGCTTTATCGACGGGTCTGCCCTTCAATTCATGCGATCATCATGTGGCAATTGACTCCATACTCGAAGATTCGAATCACTGGATTGATTCAACAGGCGATTCCAAAGATCGTCCCGAGCTCCAGACAGCAGGTCGTCTGTGTTGGTCCGAATCATGACCCAGACCGATTCCAACAACTCCGATTCGAGTTGCCCTGCTTCCCAACCTGAATAGCCACGGAAGAAATGAAGCCTGTCTTCAGAAAGCCGCTGAGCCGTTACCGCCTCAACCGTTTCCTCAAAATCAGAAGGCTGGTGAACCCCGGGCAATAACTCCCTGCCGTCTGGCAGAACAAGTTCAGTCGTCGAAATTTCGGAAGTATCAATCAGACAAAAGGCCTGGTCCGTTCCCACAGGCCCCCCCGTCAGAAAGTGACTTTTCAGTTCCGTTCCACTGATCAACTTCGACATCACCGAACGGTGTTCTTCAGGAACAGGTTGATTGAGGACCAGGCCGGATGTTCCAAGCCCTTCCTCATGATCGGTGAGCAGAATGACCGTGCGATAGAAATTGGGATCCATTGGAATCATCGGCGATGCAATCAGGCAGTTTCCAGGTTCAATCTGATTGCAAACCTTCACCATTTTGACTCCCGTAACCATCAAGACCCCGAACCCATGACACTTTACATCACGGAGACAACATCTCTTCCTGTAACCGGTAACGCAATCCCACCAGCGAGATCAAATCGCGGCGATTATGCAGGTAGATCGGCTCGATCACCTCAAAGGGAGCACCTTCCCGCAAGTCCTGAAAACGCAAAGGAGCCTCGGATCCTGGAACATCCGCTTCGCAGCGCGGTAATCCCAGCAATCGCTCTTCCGCCGTAACAAGCCGACAATCGGGCCACGAACGACGATACTTTTTCCTGATCAGCGGTAACAGGTCCCTTGAAATCAACGGACATTCAGAATCCAGCTGATGCCACTTCCATCTTTGGCAAAGAAATGGAAGATCAAAACCATCTCCGTTGTAGGTCACGATCTCGCGAAACTCCGCCATTTTTTCTCGCAAGCGTTTCAACTGCCGACGCTCACTGGCGGCATCACCGGCATACCATTGGGAAAGGTGCAGAACCGTTCCTTTCCGGTAGAGAAACCCGATCATCGCTGCCAGAGAACGTGAGGCTCTCAAACCCGTTGTCTCCAGATCGAGAAACATGACATCCTCGGGGGTTTGATTCAGAACTTCGGGTGATACGACCCCCTCCAGATCGACTTCCACATCTTCAGGAATCGTGGGCGTAAAACTTTGAAGGGTGTTTTTGGATTGGAGTTTTTGAATCACTCGTCGGAGCCTCTGCTTCCCCTGTCTCATCCGCGATTCCCCCGTGACGTCAACCGTGCCACCTTTCGTATCTTGCGTTCCACCCGTTCATCCAATGCTGGTGCAGGAGGATTGAGAGGAGACTCAACAGGTGCGGGCACTCCATGGAGTTCAGGTTTATAGGGCTCCAATCCCAACAGCCGATGCAACAGCCAGCGTGTTGCCTCCTTCGGATAGGGATACTCCATCACTTCCGATTCGAGAGAAGATTCGATTCGCGACGCCCCTGGCAAGACACAGGAAGGACAACCCGCCACACAGGGGCATTCGACTACCGCCTCGAGGACATCTTTGAGGATTTCCCCGTGTTGTTCATGACCGAGCTCGGAATAGCCGATTCCTCCCGGATATAGATCAAAGATATGGATCAGATTGTCGTCGACATGATGATCGATATCCCCAGGGTCACACATTGCCCGGATTGCCAACAAATCCCTGAACAGACGGGCGACACCGTGCATTCCGGAACGCAGGAAACCGGGGCCGTGTTCTTCCGATTGCATGACGGTTTCCCTGTCCAGAGAGATTTCATGACTGACGGTATCCAGCTCGAGGGGAGGAAGATGGACTTCACCGTATCCAATATTCTCCGTCGAATGGAAGCGGACCTTTTTATAACCGGTCAGCCGAGTTCGTATCTCCACCTCTGCCAGGCGAATACGCGCTCCACAGACTTCACGGGTATCCCATTCCTCTGTGACAGTGACCCGTTTCTGGGTCAGTACTTGAGTGTAGTAACCGGTCTTCGTTCTGCGGATCTTGACCAGACAGTTCACATGATCCATCTCCTCAACGATAAATGTTTCTGTTCGATGAATGTAGATAGCGCCTTCATAGAGGCTCAGCATCGCTGCGACATAATCGAGTTCGCCGACGATGTTGTCAGGGCCGAGTTCAAGGATTGTGAAGTTCTCTTCACTTGCGGTGCGCAATTTGACCTGTGTCGCAGGATACTCCTCCCGTGCGAGATACCAGGCTCCGCCTTCCTCCCGCAGGCGTTTCTCCTCCTGCAAGACGGTGCACATGGCGGTCACACCGGGGCCAAGGAGATCATCGTCAGCTGAGGTCAGTGGCAACTCGTAGGCTGCACAAATCAAATGCCGCGCCACGATGTAGGGGTTGTCGGTTTCAATCACTGCGTTTTCAGGCGAGCTCCCGAACAGGCTCTCCGGATGACGGACAAACCACTGATCGATGGGGTCATTGCCCGCAATCATGAAGACCAGTGATTCCCCATGTCGACGCCCTGCTCTGCCCGCCTGCTGCATGAACGAACAGACACTCCCCGGCCAACCGACGATGATGCAACCATCAAGTCCCCCGACGTCGATCCCCACTTCCAGTGCACTGGTTGAGACCACACCACCCAATTTTCCATCGAACAGTGAAGACTCAATACGACGTCTTTCCATCGGCAGGTAACCGGCACGGTAGGGTTCAATCTTGCTGGCGACTTCCTCACGGTCACTGGCTCCACGCGCCCTCTCGCGTATGTATCGCAGGATCAGTTCCACATTGTTTCGGGTTCGGGCAAAACAGATGGTTCTCAATCCCCGACGAACCAGTTCCGGCAACAGCCTGACTGCCACAGAGGTGGGTCCCCGCCGGGTCAGGGTTCCATCGGTGCGCTCAACCACGGGTGGATTCCATAACACCACCTCCTTGTGACCGCGGGGTGAACCATCGTCTTCAATGACGCTGACATCACGGCCGATCAGCCGCCCGACATGCTCTCCCGGATTGCGAATCGTCGCACTCGCAGCGATGAAGACCGGATCGGAACCGTGGTGCCGACAGATTCGCCGCAATCTTCGGATCACAGCGGAAACGTGGGATCCGAAGATGCCACGCAAGGTATGCACTTCATCGAGAACGACGTAGCGCAAGTTGGCAAAGAGCGCCCCCCATCCCCCATGGTTGGGAAGAATGGAAGCATGCAACATATCCGGGTTGGTCAGGATGATCCGACCTGAACGGCGCAATCGACGGCGCATTGTGGGCTCCGTATCGCCGTCGTAGATCCCGGTCTCCAACTGCAGACCCATCCCATCGATGACCCCGCGCAAATGTCGGTGCTGATCCTGGGAGAGCGCCTTGGTCGGATAGAGCAACAGTGCATGTGCTCCGGGATCACGGACCATTGCATCGATCACCGGCAACGTACAACACAGGGTCTTGCCACTGGCAGTCGAAGAGGCAATCACCACATCCTCGCCGTCAAGGGTTCGGGAGATGGATTGGGCTTGATGCCGATACAGGGGCCAGGTGCCGGATTTTTGCAAATGTTCCAGAATACGTGAATCCAGGGGAGGGGCCTCCTCCGCAGGAATCGCATCCCGGGCCGGCAGGGTCTGCCGCGCCACCAACTCTTCTGCGGAACCCAATCGGGATTCCACATCCGACAACACCTCGAGGGGAGTGGGTGCCTCATGAAGGGCCGAGTCATGAAGGGGATTTCTTCGGGGTCTGGTTTCCAAATCAGCTCTCTTTCGATCAGAGACGGCGGCAACGACGTCGACCGGGGACCCTAACATAACCCTAACAAAAGTTCCAGATCCCGCTGCCAGGCCCCCCTGAGGTTGTGTTTGGTAAATCTTTGCTGTTCCGGTATCGTGATCCACAGGGGACCGCACCGCTGGAAATTGGGGAATCTTGAAGCTGAATACACCTGCTACGCCGACCCAACGAGCCTCTTCTGGCGGTCTCTGCAAGCCGCTGATCGGTTTGCTGATTCTGGTTCTGAGCGGCTGCGGTGGTGGGCCGGACCCACGCACTGAACCCGTCAATCCGATCCCTCTTCTCGAATTTGAATCTTTGCTGCAACGGGGAAAAACCTATCAGGCACGGGCACTGATCGAACCCTTCGCCAGCCCGGAGCAAGCCAACAGCATCCGCGGTATCGCCAGACTCGGGCTCGGTCGATGTGATCTGGCCGACAAGCGCTACGAGGACAGCCTGCTGCATTTGGACAAGGCCAGGCGACTATTGCCACCGGGACCGGATCAGGCACAGGCACGATTCCATTTGGGGGTCGCCTATCTGCGCACCAAATCAGTGATGAGCGCACTGAATCATCTGGAGGCGGCGTTTGCAGGGGTCAGTAACAGCGATCTGAAGAAGCGGTCCGCCTACCTGATCGTCAGGACACAGGAGGAGTTGGGAGATCCTGTCTCCACTCTCTATCGCGAAGCCTCCGCCGGTACCTATTACAGTGAATATTCCGGAATCTGGTCGCAACCGACCACGGTTGTCGCCCAACCTCCCATCGAGACGACACCGCGAGAGATCACTCCCAAACCGGAGGTGCGCCGACTTGCCCCACCACCGCTTCGCCTGCTGAAACGACAGCAATGGAACGCACGACCGGTTCGAACTTCTTCCGTCAATCCGATGAGTCGGCCCTTCCGAATCACCGTTCACCACACTGCTGATCAGGAGAGCCTCTCCTCCATCAGTCAGAGTGATCCCCGTGAATACCTGAAAATTCTTCAGCGTCACTGTCAGAACAATCTTGACTGGGGAGACCTTGGATATCACTTCCTGATCAGCAAGGACGGTCGAATCTGGGAGGGGCGGCCGATGAAATACCAGGGGGCCCATGCGGGAAATCCCACACTCAACAGGGGAAACATCGGTATCGCCCTCATAGGAAATTTCGATCGCACCAAGCCGAGTACCGCACAGGTCCGCAGCCTGCAAAATCTTTTGGCCAGCCTCTGTGACCTCTACCGGATCCAGCCTTCAAAGATCTTTGGCCATGGCGACCTCAAAACCACCGGTTGCCCGGGCAGGCACTTGAGTTCCATTCTCCGTGAACTGGTGCGCAAGCTCGAAAACAGCAACCTGTCACGTCGAAAAGATGGATTTGATTCAAAATCCCGCTGATCCCTCAGCCCGTCCCTGCATCGCTCCTCAAGTTCTTGAAGAGTTGGCAAGGGAACATGGCACTCCTCTCTACATTCTGAACCTCGACATCGTTGATCAGCAATGGAGCAAACTCTCAGCCTTCGACTCCATTCGATATGCCCAAAAGGCCCACTCGGGATTACACCTGTTGAAATGGCTCGCCAAAAAGAACGCTCACGTCGATGCCGTCTCGGGCACGGAAGTTCTCAAGGCGATCCATGCCGGATTTCCCGTTGAACACATCGAACTGGCGACGGATGTTCTCGACCGGAGATCCCTGAAAGTGATCGAAGAACATGAAGTTCGTGTGAACATCGGCACACTCAACATGATCCAGGAGCTCGCCTCCACTCCCTGCAGGGAGTGCACCCTGCGAATCAATCCGGGGTTTGGTGGAGGCCATGATCAGAAGGTGACCACCGGAGGCTCCGCTTCCAAACACGGCATCTGGTGGGAGCAGCTGCCTCAGGCCTATGAAATGGCAGCCGCGAACAACCTGACCGTCACCGGATTGCACATGCACATTGGCTCGGGGGTGACTCTCGAACTCCTGGAAAAGCAGATCGGGTTCATGCAGAGCTGTCTCTGCGATGCTCCGGAATCAGTATCGAGAATCTCCACCGGAGGTGGACTGCCCATCCCCTACCAACCTCATGAAACAGAATTCGCCGTCGAGCAATGGAGCCAAACCTGGCTCGAGGCCAGAAACCGTTGGCAAGTCGACCTCGGCAGACCGATTCATCTGGAAGTGGAACCGGGCAGATTCCTGGTCGCTCAGGCTGGAATCCTCATCACGGAAGTCCGGGGAACCAAATCGACTCCCGATCATGACTGGATCATGGTCGATGCGGGATTCCACACTCTGGCACGCCCCCTTCTTTACGGGGCCTACCATGAGGTGGTTGCACTTCGGGAAACCACAGGAAAATCGTGGCCCCAGCTGGTTGCCGGCCCGCTTTGTGAATCGGGAGACGTCCTCACCACCGGGCCAGCAGGCGAGTTGCAACCCCGACACTTGCCCAGACAGGAAACCGGAGACTATCTCGCACTTCTCGATGTCGGGGCTTACGGAATATCCATGGCCAGCGGCTATAACGGGTTTGAGTTACCTGCAGAGGTGACCTTCGAAGAGGGCCAACCCCGCCTGACTCGTGCTCGTCAAACACCCCAGGAACAGTGGATTCAGGAACTTTCCTGATAACTCCATCCATTGGCAAATCCATGGGCAGCAGTCGGTATTTACCGGCGGCTCACAAATGGGTAAGTTTATGGCCAGTGAAAGACCAATCCCGTTCAAACGGACAGGAGGCGTTTATGATCTTCGGTTTCTTTGGAAAAAAGAAGCGAGAGGAAGAGCGACGCAAGAATGAACAGCTGCGCCGTGAGCTCAAGGTCGAAAAAGAAGCTCTGGAAACCGAGCTGGAGTTGCTCGAAAAGAAACTCAATGTCGAACTGGAATCGCAAGATGGTGACCGTACCACCACGCTCAGTCGATACCCCAGACGCATCGTGGAGTTGCGGATTCGCATCGATGCCATCAATCGAAAGATTGAGAAAATCGTCGATCCCGACTGAAACCTATTCCGCCTGTTGATCCGGTTCAGAATCATCTTTCCCGCGGTAGACATTGCGCCTGCGGGCGTACTCTCCTGCAGTCATGCCAAAGGTACTTTCCACATCTCCCTTTTCTCCGATGACATTTTCGTGGATTCGCTCAAGAAAAGGAACGCACCAACCACAACCGGTGCCCGCACCGAAACACTCTGAAAGCTGGGATGGTTTCACCGGACGCGTCTGACGGGTGAAATTGACCAACTTCCTCATCGATACGTGGAAGCAGTAGCAGACTTTGTCATCGAGTTTCACGGGTCACCCCTCCACTTGCTTCAAGACTCCTGAATCGCAAATCCCCGGAACTGAGCGGATTTGGACTGAATGATGGCCGGACAGCAGCGGTTTTCTGAAACCGGAACCAAATCACCGGTATCATGACGGAAGTAAATCGGTGGTGAAACCACCCTGAGAAGGAAGAGCGATGAATCCATCCGACAGCAAAGTTGATCTCCGCTCCGATACGGTTACCCATCCGACAGAGGAGATGCTCGAGGCGATGAGAACCGCCCCCCTCGGAGACGATGTCATGGGTGAAGACCCGACCATCAACCTTCTGGAAGAGGAAAGTGCTCAACTGCTCGGCAAGGAAGCAGCCATCTTCGTCCCCTCCGGAACCATGGCCAACAGCATCGCCATCGGAGCCCAGACCCGGCCCGGCGATGAAATCCTGCTCATGGAAGACAGTCATATCTTTCTTTACGAAGCGGGAGGATCCTCCCGCCTGTGGGGAGTTCATCCGCGCCCCATCTCCTCAACCGCTGGCTGCCTCACCGCTGGGGACATCGACTCAAGGATTCGCCCCGATGACCCCCACCAACCGATCACTTCAATGGTCTGCCTTGAAAATACGCACAATATGGCAGGTGGAATTGTCGTCTCCCCGGAACAGATGGCGCCCGTGATTGCGACGGCCAAAAAGCACTCCTTGCGATTGCATCTGGATGGTGCCCGTCTTTTTCATGCTCAAGCGGCCCTCGATATTCCCGCTGCCGAATTGGTAAAGGACTTCGATTCCATCTCCTTCTGCCTGTCAAAAGGTCTTTCATGCCCCGTCGGTTCCATCCTGTGTGGAGACCGTAAGACGATTGCGGAAGCTCACCGACTGCGCAAACTGCTCGGAGGTGGAATGCGTCAAGCCGGAGTGTTGGCGGCAGCAGGCCGGGTGGCCCTGGCTGAGAGTGTGCCGCGCCTCAAGGATGATCATCGAAGGTGTCAGGTTCTCGCCGAGGGTCTCGCAAACTTGCCGGGAATCGAGGTCTCCCCGAACCCCACCCATTCGAATATCGTTTTCATTCGCAAGGCGGGTTCTACTGCAGAGGACTACGACCGGCTCCAGGTCTCCCTCGAGGAACGGGGCGTCCAGGTCTTCAGTATCGGCCCTCGGGGCTTACGGGCGGTGGTTCACCGTCAAATCGACGATTTGGCGATAGAACGTGCCCTGGAGGCTTTTTCAGCCGAATTTCAGTCCTGATTCCTTTCCGAACCCCCACTCCCTCCGGGTACTGAAGGGGTGGAGATGGAGAGTCTCCAGTCCCCTGAGGCCTTAGCCGAGGGGGTTGAGGTGGTGCCGACCCGGAACGGGCGAATTCCGGGAGCATGGTATACTCCTTCAGCGATTCTTTTGGCCCTTTGGGTCTCTTTGGTTCGTTTCGCCCGCCGGTCGATTCAACTTGCTGGTCGATTCAAAAGGAGTGGACATGTGCCCTGCTGCTGAAAAGCCTGACTCTGAAACCGGAGCCGAGGAGAACGACGACATCCGTCTCGTTCGCCTGGCGATGGCCGGAGACACACAGGCCTTTACCCAGCTGGCAGAGAACATCGCACCACTGCTCCTCGGAATGGCCCGCAGAAAGGTCGGACGGGAAGACGCAGAGGATCTAGCACAGGAGGCGATGCTTCACCTGTGGAAGTCACTGCCAAATCTTCGTGAACCCCAGGCTTTCTATGGCTGGCTTTCCAGACTGCTGCGCAATCGTGCGCACCGTTGGATTGAGCGCCGGCAACGGAAGACCGTGGTCCTCGAGGAAGCCCGTCACGAACTGTTGCTCAGGGCCCAAACCCGTACCGACCAACAGGATTTCACCGACGCCGGTGAATCCGAATCGCGGGAATGGCTCGACCAGCTTCCGGATGAGATGCGCCTCGCACTTACCTGGAAATACGTGGATGGTCTCGATTACGACACCATCGGCGAAAGACTCTCCCTCTCCTTTCATCAGGTCGATTACCTGATGCGCCGGGCCCGAAAAGCCCTGAAGTCGCTTCTCGACCAACGGGAAACCGCCCGTCGGGATCTTTCGAATGGAGGCCGAGGATGAGTGCCGATTCTCTCTTTTCACTGCAAAGCTGCCCCACCATCGTCGAGGCATTGCCCCGATTTATCGATGGCGAATCTGGACCGACCGAAGAGATTCGGGTGGCCCAGCATCTCGAGCGTTGCAGTCGTTGTCGCAAACAGCATGACCATATGGTGCAAGAGTGGAAAGACACCCTCGCTGTCATCCATGGTGACCCGAGCACTGAAACCCGAACCTGGGTCAAAGACATCACCTCTGCTCTACCTCAGCAGGAGGAACCGGTCACGACCGATGAAAGTCCGGTCACCCTTTCTGCTCCTGCGACGGTACCCGGCCCGGGCTCTGGTCGCTGGGCCAGCGTGGCCGCCTCCCTGTTACTCGCCCTCTTCCTCTTCCCCGGAACTGAAAAGACCCCCTCTCCCAGCGGAACAGAATCTGCTCCCGTTGCCCTGACCCTCATCCGCGGAGACGTCGATGCCAGTGGCAAACTGGATTGGCGAGACGTTCAGGGGCTGATCGATTTCCTGCAGGAGGATGGACCGGAACCGCGCTGCATTGCTGCCGGTGACTTTGATGAGGATGGAGAGATCACCATCGATGATTCGGTTTTGGCTCTTTCACACCTCACCGAAGGGGCCGGGCTCGATTCCACCATTCTTTACTCCCAAACAGTGGATTCCCTGCCCTGCTTTGAACACTGCCCCTGAGACCCGGAGATTCCCGACCATGCTTCCGAAGAGCCTGCTTCTGCTGACGATCGCTTTGCCATTGTGGATCTTCCACAGCCCGGCGGAGGAATCTGCTGCGGCAAGCTCCAGATCCCCGGTCCATGTCGACGGGGAAAAACCCTTTGTTCTTCTCGCCACAGTCCACAACTTCGGCTACGTCGAACCCTGTGGCTGACCCAAGAGAAAGATCAAGCTCGGCAGTCTGTCGCGGCGACTCACCTACCTGAATTCACTGAAAGCCCAGGGCATCGAACCGTGCATCGTTGACGGTGGAGACTGGCTCTTTCACCTCAACAAGTTGCGTTCCAATCCTCTGGTCATGAAACAAATGGACGAAAAAGCCAAATTGCTTATCGATGCCTACAACCGCTTTGGAACCGCAGCAGTCTGTCTGGGCGAGCACGATATGGCTTTGGGTCTCGATCGCCTTCTCGAGTTGGCGAAGGAACTCAAGTTTCCACTCCTCTGTGCCAACATGACCCTCAAGGATGGAACGCGCCCCTTTGGTGGAAGCACCATCATCGAAAGTCAGGGTCGTAAAGTTCTTCTGGTTGGCGCAATCCAGATCCCCAACGAGCGTTTTATCGGCAAGCATTGCCCTGACGCACAATTCAGCGACCCCTACGAAGCGATCAAAAAAGAGATCGACCAATCCAGGGGCAAATTTGATCTGTGTGTCGTCCTCGGTCATATCGATCGCAGGGATGTGGACCGACTCGCAGCGGAGGTTCCGGGAATTGACGTCATCGTCGAACCCCACTCCCATGACCGGACAGAAATCACCTGGATCACCGAGGACATCAAAACCGGTCTCCATGAGGGGACGGTTCTCCTCAAGCCCAGTGGTCAGGGTTCCGAATTTGCCAGAGCTGATCTCTGGTTCCGATCCCAGGGCGAGAAGTGGCATGACATCTGGGACGAGGAAACGCCCGCAGGAAGCAATGTTGCCGACCTTTCGGTCGCAGCACTTGCTCCACACATCGGACGGCACCCCCAAATGGAAATGCTGGTGCAGGCGTTTGTCCGCTCGACCCGTTACCAAAAGAGCAGCGATGAGGCCCTCGAGTTCTCCCCCGTCCCCCACTTCCTGGGAGCGACCACCTGTGCCGGTTGCCATCCGCAACAGGCGGCTTTCTGGAAAGGGACGTCTCATGCGGATGCCTACCAGACGCTGGTCGAGACGGGTGACCAATTCCGTTACGACTGCATGCCCTGCCATGTGACCGGATATGGAGAGACCTTCATTGATGCCCATGAGCCGGGACGCTGGAAAGACGTCCAGTGTGAGAGCTGCCACGGCAACAATCCGCGGCATCCGGTCCAGCCGAAGGCCTTCCCCTGGGACAAGGTGGACGCCGACCGTTGCTGGGCTTGTCACAATCCGGCTGAAACCCGTGTCGAATTTGATCCTGCGGTGGCCATGCCCAAGATTGCATGCCCCCCCCTGAAAAGAAATTGATCCATGAACGATGAACCTGTGGAAAGAGAAAAGATGAAAGCCAAGTTCCTGAGAACTGCCCCGCAATGGCTCACGATTGCCCTTCTCGCACTGCTGGTCCTCCCCGCCATCCTCGGCGACCAGACTTCTGCAGTGGCAGAGAGGTCCGTCGAAACGGTTTCTCTCGATGACAAAGAGTCCGCTCCCGAATCTGCAGGAGATGGTGATTCTTCAGATCTGTTTCTGGTCTACTCCGTCAACAACGTCGGCTATATCGATGTGTGCGGTTGCAAGCGTAAAAAAGTCCGTCAGGGTTCTTTGACCCGACGAGCCTCTTACATCAAGCAGACACGTTTCCATCACGACAATATTTGCCTGCTCGATGGCGGAAACACACTTTTTGGTCCCGATGATGGCAAGGCCAAGGATTTCGAAAAGAAGCAGCTTCACGAAAAAGCCAAGTTGATCGTCGAGTCCTACAATCGCATGGGCTACCAGGCGATGCTGGTCGGACACCATGACATCACCATGGGTCTCGAGAAGTTGCGCGAATACCAGAAGATGGCTCGCTTCCCCTTTCTCTCCGCCAACATGCGCTTCAAGGACAGCAATGAGCGGGTTTTCGATCCTACGACCATCCTCGATTGCGATGGCCTCAAGGTCGGAGTCGTCGGACTGACGATCGATACGATTCCCGAGTACTACCTGACCCGTGCCAACCCTGAGCGTCCACTTCTGTTGACCTCCGCTCTCGAAGAGGCCAAATCCCTTGTTCCGGATTTGCGTGAAAAGTGCGACCTCCTGATCCTTCTCTCTGCCAACTCAACCGAAACCAATCGCCAGATTGCCTCCGAAGTGGCTGGTATCGACCTGATCGTCGATCCCTTCATCGAACTGGGTAATCACAAGATCTGGATCGACGAGGAACTGAGTATGGAGCAGGTTGGCGAAACCCTGCTGGTCAGAACCGATGCACAGGGAGCCCGGCTGGGAACTCTCGACATCGACTGGATCGAAAATGGGCGACCGATGGTCTCCCTCTCCTACGACAGTGCTCCACCTGCAGGCCGTTCCACCTACTGGTACGAACGGGCCTCGATGGAGCCGCACCTGCTGGAGGATCCTGACATCCTGACTCTCGTCGAGGCATTCCGCAAAGGTGCCTCCTTCGTCAATACGGAGGAGTTGCCGGACTTGCCTCACAAGGGCAAGTACCTGACTGCCAGTACCTGCGCCATGTGTCACGTGGAGCAGACCGAGTTCTGGAAGGGCACCACCCATGCGGATGCCTTTGCCAGTCTTGTCGAAACCGGAGACCAGTGGCGACAGGATTGCATCGCCTGCCATGTCCTCGGCTATGGACAGGCCTTTATCGCTCCCGAAGACGCCGAGCCGTACAAGGACGTCCAGTGCGAAAACTGCCACGGTCTCAACCCCAACCACCCCCAGGACCCTGCCAGTCACCCCTGGGGAAAGGTCAAGGAGACCTCTTGCCTGGTCTGCCACAACAAGGACCAGACCCGATCTGATTTCATCTTCAGCAAGGAGCGCCGAAAAGTGGCGTGTCCGCCCCTGAAACGGAATTGAACCCCTTCCATTGCCCACACCTCGCAAAAGGTCTGCCCCCCGGGGCAGGCCTTTTTTTTTGGATTTTTGTCCAATTCGGGGTGAATATCCCGATGGTTGAAGCGTTAGCCTTCCTGAATGAAGGTCCCAGTACCGCCAAAGATCAAAATTGAAGGAGTTTTTCCATGACCAGCACCAAACCCGCAAGTACCAGAATCACATGCCTCTCGTGGACGTATCTGTTCCTCGGTCTCGTGATTTTGACCAGCGGCTGTGCCAGCACCTCCGGTGGCAGCGAGCGCTACACCGAGATGGTCGTCAAGGCGGAATGGGTCGACGGCGTTCCCGAGTTCGTCAGTGAGAGACCTGGAGGCGACGACCGGGTCATCAGCCTTCAGGTTCGCAATCCTTCCGGCATCGATCTTGATACCCGGCGCCTGCGTGCCCTTCTGGCCGCCCGTGTCGAAGAGGATGGCTGGCGTGTGACCCGCGACCCCGGTGAAGCCCTCTACGACCTGACCGCCGTCGTCAAATTCTGGGGCCGCAATGAAAACCTGCCCAACGACTCCAGCAAGATGGGTCAATTGGTTGGCGGTCTCGCAGGAGCGGCCATTGCCCGCAATCAGACCAAAAACAACAGTGACAGTACCCGTGAAAACGCGACCATAGCCGGTGCGGTGATCGGCTCCGCCCTCGGGGAACTGATGGATCGCAAAACCCGCAGCGAAGCGTACACGATGATCATCGAAACCCGAATCGATGAAACGGTCGGTGGAACCGTCAGCAAGGAGCTGGATGACCAGTCCCGCCGCGGCGGAGGAACCGCCACTGCCAGCATTCATGGAGACAACACCGTCGCCGCCGGAGGCGCAGTCACCCGCTCCAAGGTCAAACAGTCCTACGAATCTCTGAGCAACACGGTGCGCATCAAGAACACCCTGGTGATCACCGCCCGTCAGCGTGCACTGACAGAAGAGATGGCCCTGCCCGCCATCGAGCAGAGACTGGAAAGAATCATCCCAGAGATCCTTCCCTAGATTCAAACAGTCGCAGCAAAAGAGGGCGCTTTACCTGACGGGTAAAGCGCCCTCTTCTTTTTTGCGTACAACACGCCTTCAGATCTGACTTGCCTTGAGCCTCGATAAGGTCTCGCGCATTTCTTCCACCTCCGAATCCGAACCGGACCACATAAAGGCCTGCATCCAGCCTTCGCTGCCCGGAGGGTACCAAAGTTGGTCGGTTATGATTTCGAGGGACTGGGGAAGACGAAAGGTCAAAACAGGCCTCCCGCCCTTGATCTCTCCGCCCACCTCGATAATGACCTCACTCAATCGTTGGTATCGGTCGTTGATTCGATCGCGAAATCTCTTGAGGTCGAATCCGCTCAGTTTCTCTTCCAGTGAAAAGAGAGCAGAGATGGAGGGCGTGCAGGGTGTTTCGCTGATCATGGCAAAATCGCGGTAGCGCTGAAGGTCCAGGTACCCTTTGAGAGGATTGGCCTGCTCCCAGAAATTCCTTCGAACCATCACCAGAGACCAGATCGTCGCAGCTCCGAACTGCTTGGAACTGACAGTGATCACCACTTTGGCCTGGTGGGGAAAATCAAAGTAGGGCAAGGCGGAGACCGCATCGACGATGTCGCATTGACTGATATCACAGAGTCGGGAATCGTTGGTTTCGTGCTGAACACCAAAGGACCAGGGAGCATGGGGATCATGGTGTACCTGAGCCACCCTCTGACTGAAAGCTCCATCTGTCTGGACCTGAACCTTGCCACCAAAGGTTCGGATCACACTTTCAATGGCGAGGGAGCCGTTCATCGGTACCAAAAGGACATCCCACTCTTCAGTGGACAAATCAAAGATCTCACGAATGTCGGTTTGGACTTGCAGGAAACAGTTCCGAAAATCTTCGCTGCGATGATGAGTGGATTCCTCGGAGTTTGGCCAAAATCCCAAATGCCCTCATCTCAAAAAAACACCTGGCGCTGAGGATGATGACCACATTGCCAAACTCTATTTAAAAGCATTGCGTGACGGTGTTAAAGGACCGAGACCACACAAACCTGTCGCATTCATCCCGTTGAATGCTTATTATAAAAAACAGGAAGCAAGGGCTCTTTCACGGCTTCCTCCCCATTTAGGTGACCACTGGTCTGCTCTCTGATCCACTATGGATTGGCAATTGAGTTGATACTTGATTAACCACTTGAGATACCCTTGAAGAGGGCCCGTGAATTCTGGATTCTTCAAACTTTTCCTGCTCATGACTGCATTGCTTCTCTCTTCATGCAGTTCCGAAGCCCCCACCGGAGAATCAAAGCCTGTCACCCCACCCCCATCTTCGGAGACGACGGCTTCCTCCCAGCCCAACAAAAGTAATTCAGGCTGGTTCAAGGATGTCACTGCGGCATCGGGAGTCGATTTCACCTACCAGACACATATCACCGAGCAGGGACATCTCGCAGCGGCGGTGGGCGGTGGAATGGCGATCTTCGATGTCGAAGGAGACGGTGATCTCGACCTCTATTTCGTTCAGGCCAATGACCTCAGATCCGCAACGGAGAAACAGCCCCCCACCGGAAACAAACTGTTTCTCCAGACCGCTCCCTTGAAGTTTGTCGACGCTACCGAGCAGAGTGGTCTGGGTGATCTGGGACATGGAATGGGTGTCGCCTGCGCAGACTACGACGGCGATGGAGATGTCGACGTCTACCTGTGCAACTTTGGCAAGGATGCCCTGTACCGAAACAATGGAGATGGAACCTTTACCAATGTCACCGTCGAAGCAGGCATTGGCGTCGAGGGTATCTCCATTTCGGCGGGGTGGATCGACTTTGATCAGGATTCTGATCTGGATCTCTACATCACCCAGTACATCGAGTTCAATCCGGAAACCGTCTGTAATGACGCTGCCGGCAGGGCAGAGTTTTGCGGACCCAAAGCCTTCCCTCCATCTCTGGATGTCTTTTTGGAGAACAGGGGTGACGGCACCTTCAGGGATATCAGCAAAGAAGTCGGAATCCGAGAATCAGCAGCGGCCAGTCTCGGGGTGAGTGTCTTCGACTTTGACGAGGATGGGCGAACGGATCTTTATCTCGCCAATGACGCTTACGAAAACAATCTTTACCGCAATGTGGAAAAGGGAGGGTTTGTCGATGAAGCCTCTCTCCTCGGTGCGGCCCTGAACATGAATGGTCAGGCCGAAGCAGGGATGGGAGTCGTGGCAGCAGACCTGGACCGGGATGGTTTGGCTGATCTGTTCGTCACCCACCTGCTCATGGAGAGCAATACGTTCTACAGAAACCTGGGGTCGGGTATCGGGTTCAATGATGAAACCGGCCAGGCACGCCTCGCCTCCAGCAGCATGGCCTATACCGGTTTCGGATTGACCGCTGCCGACATCGAACTCGACGGTGATCTGGATCTGTTGATCGCCAATGGAAAAGTCACTCGCGGCGACAATCCATTCCCCTGTCAAACTCCTGAGCCACTGACGGAATACTCCGAACCGAATCTGATCTATCTGAATGACGGGAGCGGCAAATTCACTCTCGATGATCAGGTTGGAGGTCTGCTGACCGATACGGTTCGAGTCAGTCGGGGTCTGGTACACGCCGATCTCGATCGGGATGGAGACTTGGACATGGTCGTCACCCACCTCCATGAACCGAGCCAGATTTTCAGGAATGATGCTCCCCGCTCCGGTTCCTGGTTGACCGTTCGATTGGAACGGGAAGGGTCAGATCCCGTTGCAGAAGGGGCGAGTATCCAGACTTCAGATGGAAAAGTACCTCTGGTGCGAATCCATTCAGCCTGTCGCGGGTATGCTTCTTCTTTTCCCCATGAGGTACACTTCGGGGCCATTGATCCCGGAAAACAGATCACAGTATTCTGGCCCGGTGGAATCGAGGAGATCTTTGAGATCCCCGAGTGGAATCAACACGTCACACTGAAATTCGGAGAAGGAAACAAACCATGATTCGAGACTTCGGTGGACTCCCCCCCAAATCTTTCAGGGTGGCATTACTGCTTCTGATTTCCATATTCCTGATTCAAATCTCGGAAGCAGGCTCCCAATCCGCCGAAAAAACGATGGATACTCCTTTTGATGTGAATGAACTGGTCGACGAGGACACGGCTCTTCCCGTGCGGAAAGCTCTCGTCGGCTGTGACCTTATCAGCCAGTCCAGTCGCTTCAGGAATGATGGTCAAATGGCATTGGCGATCCAGCTCGCCGCCTACGATTTTCATGAATCTGCCGTCAAGGTTTTGCGTGAAATTCTCGACCGGGATGCGGATTTCCACGAGTGTCACTACCGATTGGGCTACTCCCTCGAGTTGTCCGGAATGGTCGAAGAAGCTCTCGAATCTTTTCGACGTTACCTCGAACTCGAACCGAACCACTCCGTCACCCTCTACCGAATCGGTGAGCTTCTGAATCGAACGGGTGAAATTGAGGAATCAAATCAGTTTCTGAACCGCTATCTGAAGTCGAACCCGAATTGTCCTGCAGCTCATCGAAGGGTCGGTCAGAATTTGCTGGCACTCAACAAGCCGAAAGAGGCCCTCCCCGCCCTGATAGTGGCGAAGGAGCAATACCCCCTGGATCGGGGAACATTGACGGCACTCTCACAGGCCCAGTTGCGATCCGGCAACCGGGAAGAAGCTCAAAAGCTGCAGGAAACCCTCGCTCTCTTGCGCAGTGGAGAGCTGACCGAAACTCCAATATCCATCAGTGATTCACTGATTCAGGTTCAAAACAAACTCAAAAAATCTCCCGCACACTGTCTCGACCAGGCTGTGAATCTGGAAACAAAAGGATTCTACGCCAGTGCCAATGTCTATCTTGAACTTGCAGCGCAAGGAATTCCCGACGCGGCTGCGGTTCATGATCGAATCGGAAGAAATTGTTTCCGTCTGGGACAATATGCTGAAGCTCTGCAGTCCTATGACAAGTCCCTGAAGTTGGAGCCAGAAAGAATCAGCGCTCTTTTCAATCGAGCCTCACTACTTTTCGGAATGGGAAGGGTCACAGAGGCAAGTCAGGATCTGCAATCACTTCTCTCGGTGAACCCGGACCACACGGAATCCCAGATTCTGAAATCGCAGATCGAATCCTTCAATAAAAGGCAGGCCCAAAAGGAAGGTGTTGGGAAACCATGAAAATTCCTAGATTGGCCCACTCCTGCCTTAAAGGGTTCATGCTCCTGATACTGGTGCTCGCAGGTTGCTCCAGCCCCGAACCAGGTCCGGTAGCACAGAGCACGCTGACCGGGCGCCACGACACCTTACAGAAAGCCGCCGTCAATCAGGCTCGCAGCAAAGCACTCCGTTCTCCGAAGAGTGCTGAAGAACGAGCCAGATACGCCTATGCACTCAGCGTTCACGGCCTCCACAAGGATGCCGCCTACGAGTTCTCCAATGCACGACTGCTCGATTCCAGTTCCCCTCTCTGGCACTACCGCACCGCAAGATCCGAGTACGAATCGGGTCTCAACAAGGCCGACCATGTTTCTGGTTTGGAAGAGGTCACCCGCAAGTTTCCTGCCTATCTCCCTGCCAAACATTTTCTTGCTACCGCGTATCTCGACCTGGGACAGATGGAAAAAGCATGGAACCTGATCCTCGAGTGCCTGACACAAGCCCCCCGCTCCAATCCCCTGTTGGCAACACAGGCAGAAATCCTGCTTGATTCCGGTTTGCACAAACAGGCTCTGGAGATCCTCAAGGCGATCACGGAAAGGGATACTCGAACTCCCTTCTATTATCGCCTTCTGGGAGAAGTCTACCTGCTGGAGGGCAATGCTGTTCCGGAGCAGGTGGAAAACATGCTGGTCCTGGCAACACCCAGTGAGCGCACCATCGTGCTCGATCCTCTGGAACAGAAATTTCTGAATCAGAAAACAGGCCGGGATCATCAGATACGCCAAATTCAGGCCAATCTGCGCGGAGGCAACACTGCTGCCGCAGACAAGTTGGCCCAACCTCTGCTCAATGCTTTCCCCGGTGACCCCGGTGTTCGCAATCTGGTTGCCCAATGCATGCATGCTGCGGGACGCTCTGCGGAGGCCCGAAAAGTTCTCGAGGAAATTCCCGGTGAGTTCAAGACAGACAGCAGTAACCTCCTGCTGGTCGATATTCTTGTTCAGGAAGCTCAGGATCTGCAGACCCAGGGAGCCAATTCGTCTTCCCAGCGAAAAATCCGTCGTGCCCGCGATATTGCCAATGAGGTCATCGGCAATACTCCATCGGACTGGAAAGCCCACTTCGTTCTCGGCAAGTGTCTTCAACTTTTGAATGACCTTCAGGGGGCAAAACGCAGCCTGCTGACCGCTCTCTCACTCAATCAACAGAATGTTCCCACAGCATTCCGCCTCTTTGAGGTGGCCACACAGCTGAATGACAGAGAAACCGGTAAGCAGGCACTGGATACGATCCTTGTGACCGAACCGGAAAACCTTCTCGCCAATATCCAGCGAGGCTTGCTCGCAGTTTCGGTCGGAGATATTGAAACTGCGAAAACCTGCCTTGAGCGCGCATCCAAAGTCGACCCGGCTCACGAAGGCGTGAGAGTCTTGAGAACGAGAGTTCGCTCCTTCAAAAATTGAGCGGGCCTCTGCTGAGGATCTCCCTCAATCCCCTTTTTGACGATGCTTTCGCCGTGCATCACTGCGCCCGACGGCTTCCTTGAACCTGCGCTCCTCTTCTGGAGAAGTGGGAACCAATTCAGGAACTACCACCGGGTTTTTGAGGTCGTCGAGGGCGACGAAGGTCAGATAGGCACTCGAAGTGTGAGTGATATCACCGGTTCGAGGGTCTTCACCCTCTACACGAACACCCACCTCCATCGAACTGCGACCGGTGTGATTGACCATCGCCTTGAGAATCATGAAGTGTCCACCCGGAATCGGTGCCAAAAACTCCACGTTGTCCATCGCTGCCGTCACCACAGGCCTGCGACAATGCCGCATGGCAACCATGGCACAGGCCAGATCCATCAGATGGAGCACTTTTCCCCCGAGGACATTGCCATGACTGTTGGTGTCATTGGGCAGGACCAGCTCACGCATCTCCACAGCGCTGTCAGCGGGATTTTTTTGTTCTCGGCTCAAATCGGACCCCTCTCAGGAGTTCTCAACTCTTGTGGCAATGGTTCAGACGCTTCAGGTACTCTTTCGGATTCATGCAGTTCGTCACCTGGCTGGGACTGAAGCCCATCTTGCGAGCGACCGCGACCCCGTACTCCACGTCCCGCAAACCCTGAGTGGAGTGTGCATCGGGATGGATTCCAATGTCCACCCCCAGTTCAAGAACTCTTCTCCCCCAACGCCAATCCAGATCGAGACGACGGGGGTGGGCATTCAATTCCACGATCACTTTTTCTTCGGCCGCCACTGACAGCAGATGATCCAGATCGATTTCGTAACCGTCTCTCTGAAGCAACAAGCGGCCGGTGGGATGCCCCCAAACCGTGGTCGCGGGATGACGCAGTGCTTTTTCGATACGAGCCGTCTGCTCCGCTCTGGGCAAACTGAAGGAGGAGTGCACACTGACGACGACATAATCCAACTCCGCCAACACCTCATCGGGATAATCGAGGGAACCGTCCGCAAGAATGTCGCTCTCGATCCCCTGCAAGAGTGTCATATGCGGGAAGTCGCTGCGAATCTCTTCCAACTCGGCTCGCTGCTCGGCCAGTTGTTCAATACTCAATCCACCGGCATAGGACGCGGTTCTCGAATGATCGGCGGTTCCGTAGTAGACCCAACCCAGATCTGAAGCGGCCTGAACCATCTCACGCAGGGTCGCCTTGCCGTCTGACCAGGTAGAGTGGCAGTGGAGAACTCCCTTGACGTCCTGCTCAGAGATCAGCGGCTCCCATTCGGCAGAGCGGGAGTGCAGGTCCGCCGCTTTTTCAAACTCACCCAGATCCTCCCGCAACTCGGGGGGGATCCAGGCCATGTCCAGATGTCGAAAAATATCCTCTTCATCAGGAGTCGGCAGGGCCGCACCCTCTTCGTCCCAAAGTCCGTATTCATTCAATTTCCAGCCACGCTCGCGAGCCTTTTGGCGCAATCGGGTGTTGTGTTCCTTGCTGCCGGTGAAGTAATGCAGTGCTGGAGCGAAGGCGACCGGTTCAACGACTCGCAGATCGACACCCACTCCCTCTTCCGAGAGAATTCTCGACTTGGTCTCCCCTTCTGCCATCACCTCGCGAATTCCCTCAACAGCCATGAATGCCTCGCGAACAGGAATGGGATCCAGTGTCCCGACCAGTACGTCGATGTCACCGATGGTTTCTCTGTTGCGGCGAAGTGAACCCGCAACTTCCGCCCGTTCCACCCCGGGTACGGATTTGACGGCGTCCAGAAACCTCTGGGCTACAACGCGGGCTTGGGAAACGAGGTGGCGCCCGGCAAAGCGGCGCAAGTTGTTGATCCCTTTCAGGATGGAGTTTTCCGAAGTCTGGCCAAATCCGGCGAGAGCCTGAATTCGATTCTCCTGACACGCCTCTTCAAGTTCATCGACCGATTCAATCTCCAGTTCTTCATAGATGACACGGACCTTTTTGGGGCCCAGTCCGGCAATCCTAAGAAGATCGAGCAGGCTTTCAGGAACGAGGCTGCGAATCTCCTCCTCCGCTTCACTCTCCCCCTCCAGTACCCACTCCTCGATCAGGCCCGCCAGTCCTTTGCCGATTCCCTGAATCGACGTCACCTTCCCCTCCTGAACCAGAGAGACCAGATCCCCCTGCCAGTTTTCCAGGGCCCTTGCACCATTGGCAAATGCGCGCACCTTGAATGGACTGGATCCTGAGATTTCGAGGATGTGTCCCAATTCGACAAGGGTCTTGCAGATCTCGTCCTTGCTCAGACTCGAGGTTTCAGACATGGGATTTCCTTCCGATCAGTTCGCTTCAGTACACCGGTTTTCAAGGGACATGATCCAGCGACTCGCCACGTCCGATCCGGTGACCTTCTCAATTCCTCCCAAGCCGGGAGACCCGTTGATTTCCAGAAGCACCGGGCCATCCGTACTCGGCAACAGATCCACTCCGGAACTGCGGAGGCCCAAAGCCTGGGTTGCCTGGACCGCCAGCTCACCCAGTTCAGGTGTGACCTCTTCCACACGGGCACTTCCTCCGCGGGCGAGATTGGATCTGAAATCTCCAGCCGGTGCTTTCCTTCTCATCGCAGCCACCACTTCACCATCGACCACGACGACCCGAATGTCTTCACCCGCGCAGGGAATGTACTGCTGAATCAAAAACTCCCGCGATTGGAAAAGAACGCTTTGCATCATCGAAACTGCTCCCGCAGTACTCTCTGCGAGAATCGTCCCTTGTCCCTGGGCTCCATGCAGCGGCTTGATGACTACAGGCACTCCCCCAACCCGATCCACAGCAGCTTCCAATTGATCGAGATCACGAACCAATTCGGTCTTGGGAGTTGGCAATCCCGCCGAGTTCAAAACTCTGAGTGTTTCAAATTTGTCACGGGCGAGCTCCAGTGCGGAAACAGGATCTAGCAGGGTAACCCCAAGAGACTCCAGTGTTTTCCCCACTGCGACCGCAAGGCCAGGTAACTGGGTTCCCAATCTCAGGATCGCCGCATCCATAGGGGGTAACGATTCTCCGGAATGGAGCAGTCCGGGGTCGCCGGTCGAAACGGAAAAATTGAGCAAGGACAGCAGATGCACCTCGTGCCCACGCTCACGCCCCGCCGCAAGGATACGCTGCGATGATGTCAGTTCAGGATTGATGGTGACGACGCCGATACGCACGGGGCCCCTTTCTTTTCCTCAAGAAAGGATGACACTCTGCGGATGGGGTCAACGCAAGTCCGGAGGTGGGATCTGCGGAGAATCGAAGTCCAATTCAGAGGGACTGCCTAGGGCATCGCCCCTTCGAGCACTGTATCAAAAGCGCTGGTCGCCTCTCGGCGCTCCCCGGTTTCAGGGCTGTAGATATGGAATTCTTTCACAAGGCAGCCGTAGGCATGAAGTGTCACTGCAATCTCATCCGAGGAGCAGTTGTCCATGCGATGAAGGTCCATGGCAGGCGGATAAACCGTTCCTACTGACCCTGCGGTACCGATAAAGGTCTCCACAGGAACGAGGCAGCTCTGCCCCTCCTCTGTGGAAGGTGCATAATTCGTGAATCGCATGCGCCCGCGAAGAACGCCGATCACACCCCAGGAAGGGTGGTCATGAATCGGTGTTCCCTGTCCCGGTTTCCAAACCAGAGCCAGAAGTGAGAAACGATCCTCAGCATCGGCATGCAAAAGGTGACGCGTGTACTTCTGGGAACTCTCGCCGAACTGCCCAAGAAAATCGTCGGACACACCTGCGCAGTAGTCCTCGACCACGCGAACCAGTCCGTTCAGACGGCGGCGCTCATTCTTTTCGGTGGCAATCGTTTCTTCAAAAGCTCCGATGAGATCGGGCAATTCGCTGATCGGTGACACGGGCTCCCCTTTTCAAGTCGCTGGAATCAGACCGGGATCTGCTTTTCCAAAATACTCTCAATCCTGATTTTATCGACTGGATGGAGGGGCGGCAATGCTCTCAGATGGGTCCCTGAACCGATCAGGGGGAATTTTCTCCCACCGTATGGTCAAATCGCCCCAGTGAAATGGCAGGAAGGAGGAAAGATCGATGACGTTCGAAATCAACCTTCCCGTCCGGTTTGATGACGTCGACGCAGCAGGGGTCGTCTACTACCCCCGAATTCTCGACAAATGCCATCAGGCATTTGAAGCCATCTTCTCAGAACGCGGAGACACTCCCTATCACACCCTGTTCACCGAACGGAAGATCGGCTTCCCCAGTCGCAGCCTCGAGGTCGAATTCCTGGCTCCTGTTGAATATAACGGTTCCCTGACCCTGAGAGTTTCGACCACCCAGATCTCCGCACGCTCAGTCCACTTCAAATTTGAAGGATATCAGGGAAGCAAATGCTGCTTCATTGCCAAGGTAGGCAAGGTCTGTTGCAAACCCCAGACAGACGGCAAGTTTGAAGCGGTGGAAATTCCCGAAGACATCCGCCAACTGTTGAATGAACTGGGAGAATCCAGTTGAGAGTCGTCGAAATCTACCCCTCGATTCAGGGAGAAAGTACGCGCGCTGGAATTCCCTGCGTCTTCATTCGCCTCGCGGGCTGTCCCCTCCGCTGTCGCTGGTGTGACACCGTGTACTCTTTCAAGGGTGGCGACGAAATGTCTCTGGAAGAAATTTGCGAGACCACTGCAACACACGGAATTGGCCTGGTCGAACTCACCGGGGGGGAACCTCTGGCTCAACCGGATGCAGGACCGCTCTTGACGATGCTCTGTGATCGGTTCGAAGAGGTTCTTCTCGAAACCTCCGGAGCCTATCCCATCGCAGACCTTGACCCGAGGGTCGGCATCATCATGGACCTGAAGGCTCCGGGATCCGGTGAGGAGGATCGGAATCTTCTGGAAAATCTCGATCACCTGAAAGACGGCGATGAACTCAAATTGGTTCTTGCTGATCGAAACGACTATCTTTGGGCCAAACAGCTGGTTGAGACCCATGAGATACGGGTTCCCATCCTGTTTTCTCCTGTTCATGGAGAGCTGGAGGCGGCCCAACTTTCAGAATGGATACTGGAAGATCACTTGAAGGTGAGACTTCACCTTCAGCAGCACAAGTTCATATGGGATCCCCAGGAACGGGGTCGTTGAGCCCCCCGCTCTCCTCCGGAAATTGGAAAGGACTGTCGCCAAATGAGTCACGAGATTGAACTGTTGAGAAAGTTTTCCTTCGACTCGGCACACTCCCTGCCCAACGTCCCCGAGGGTCACAAGTGCCATCGATTGCATGGGCACACTTTTCATGTGGAAGTCCGGGTCACCGGCCCCATTGGTGAAACCACAGGATGGGTGATGGATTTCGCCGATCTCAAAAAAGTTGTTAACCCGGTGATCGAAGAACTCGATCACCGTTATCTGAATGAGATTCAAGGACTGGAAAATCCCACCTCCGAACTGATTGCGGTCTGGATCTGGAACCGGATTGCGGGGAACCTCCCCGGACTGAGTTCCGTTACCGTCCATGAAACGTGCAACACCGGTTGTACCTACAGGGGACCTGCTGACGAGGAGTCTTGACGATGTGTGGAATCTTTGGAATCTCATCTCCATCCGATGTGACCCCCACACTCCTGGAAGCTCTGGAGAAACTGGAGTACCGGGGGTATGACTCCTGCGGACTTTCAATAGCCGGTGAAGACGGTCAGTTGCAAATCCGCAAGGGAGCGGGCCCTGTACAGAGAGTGGCATCCGAAGAACGCTTCTCGGAACTTCAGGGACATTGGGGACTCGGTCATGTCCGTTGGGCCACCCATGGAAGGGTCAGTCGACTCAATGCCCATCCCCTGGTCGATTCCTACGGCGATATTGCCATCGTGCACAATGGGATCTTGCAGGGGTATGAATCGCTTCGATCGGAGTTGGTTTCCGCAGGTCACACCTTTCTTTCGGAAACCGATTCAGAAGTCATCGCTCACCTCATCGAGAAAAATCTCAAGGAAGGTGTGAAAGTCGAAGACGCAATTCTGGAGTGCGCCAGACAATTGCAGGGCACCTATGCCATCGGAGTGATGACCCGCCAGGAACCGGGTGTTCTCTACGCACTGCGTAACGAGAGCCCATTGCTGATCGGTGTCGGAGAAGATTTCCACTGTTTCTCATCCGACCCCCTGACTCTGGGTGGACTGACAGATCAGGTCATTTGGCTCGAAGACGGCGAGATGGCCCGTATCGACCGCAACAGTTGCCGCCTGCTGACGATTGCGGACGGCCGTGAAATCAAGCGCGAACCGGAAACGGTGACCGTATCAGCCCAGGCGGTCGACTTGAATGGGCATCCCGATTTCATGTCCAAGGAGATCGCTGAAAACGGAGCTGTGGTAAAAACAGCCCTCTCCATCGAAGAAGCCAGGATCGACTCCATCGTCGAAGCGATTCTGCAATCGGAGAGAACCGTCCTGACCGGTGTCGGAACCAGCTATTTCGTCGCTTTGATGGGTCAATACATGATCAGTGAATTGGCAGACGAATTCACTCCGGCGATGTCCTCTGATGAGCTGCCCCATATGGTACCGCTCAGGGATTCGGATCATGTCCTCGCCATCAGTCAGTCTGGTGAGACCTACGATACACTGCGGGCCCTTCGCCTTTCGCGGGCACGTGGTGCAAACCTGTCTGCGATCCTGAATGTGGAATCCTCGTCGATGGCCCGGGAAGTGGATCAGTATCTCAATCAGGGAGCGGGTCCTGAGATCTGTGTTCTCTCAACCAAATCGACGATCTCCCAACTGACACTCATGCTGAGAGTTGCCGTGCGACTCGGAGAGCGCAAGGGTGTCCTCAGTGGCCAGGCACTCGACGACATCAAGAGTGATATGGCGGCCTTGCCCGCTCGTCTGGATAGCATCGCCAATGGCGACCACGGGCTGATCCGTGATCTCGCACGCCGTCACAGTGTCATGAGAAACTGGTTTTTCATCGGCCGTGGAATACAGCACGGCCTGGCCCTGGAAGCCGCACTCAAATTCAAGGAAGTCACCTATTGCCATGCAGAGGGGATGTCCGCTGGAGCCCTGAAACATGGAACCATCTCCCTGATCGACGATGCGATGCATACCGTCATTTTCCTTCCGGGAACTGACACCGATGAGTTGCGTCAACATGCGATCGGTGCGATTGCGGAGATCTCGACCCGTGGTGGCAAGGTGATCTGCTTCCAGCCCAGTGGTTCTCCTCCTCCTGAGCCTCGCCCCGACTTCATTATCGAGAGTCCTTCCGCCGGTCCATGGACCACCCCTCTGTTGCAACTGATGCAGGCTCAGCTGTTCGCCTACTACACTGCGAAAGCATTGGGGCGTAATGTCGACAAGCCTCGTGCACTGGCAAAATCGGTCACCGTGGGGTAGGTTGGCAACGCTTTACAACCGTTGACCACAGGAGTTCTTTTGTTCCTGCATCGCCTCTTCCCATCATGGACCCTGGTCCTTCTCATCACAGTTACAGGCTGTGGATCCCTGAACCTGAGGCCGCACATTGATGAAGAGGTTCAACGTGCCGCAGGGATGCTGACCGGTTGTTTCGACAGCAAGGATCAGGCTATCTCAGATCCTGAAAACTATTTTCAGATCCGGCTGATCCTTGTACCGATTTGGCCAGAAGAAAAAATCGGACACTGGATGTACGTGGAGCAAGCCTCCTTCGAATCTCTGGAGCGACCCTATCGGCAACGGATTCAACACGTCTACCGTGATGAAAAATCACAGATTCGCAGTGATGTCTATCTGCTCCCGGGTAATCCTCTGGAGTTCGCCGGCGGCTGGGTAAATCCTGCTGAGATGTTTGCGGCCTTGACCCCACAGGACCTGACCCTGAGGGAAGGGTGTTCCGTTCTTCTGAAACCCGAAGGATCCAGGTTCGTCGGTTCTACCGTCGGCGAAGAGTGCCAGAGTTCACTGGGAGGGGCACAGTACGCAACCAGCGAAGTGACCCTGAGTGACGGCTTGCTCGTCACCTGGGATCGAGGCTGGAACAGTTCTGGCGAGCAGGTCTGGGGTGCAACCGCCGGAGGTTACCGTTTTGTCTACCGTGGACTGAAACCAACGGAGTGAAACCATGACTGACTCGACCTTGCCCTTTGATCAGGTGGACGTCTTTGGCAGCAGTCCCTATCTGGGAAACCCCCTCGCCGTCGTTCACGATGCCACAGGTTTCTCCACTGAAGAGATGGCCCAGTTCGCCCGCTGGACCAATCTCTCGGAAACCACTTTTCTCATGCCCCCCACCGATCCTGAAGCGGACTACCGGGTTCGAATCTTCACTCCTGAGGGAGAGTTGCCCTTCGCCGGTCACCCGACTCTGGGCAGCGCCTGGGCATGGCTGAATCGGGGCGGTGAGCCACAACAAGACCAGCAGATTATTCAGGAATGTGGCATCGGCAAGGTTCGTATCAGGAAACGGGGTCAAGGGCTCGCTTTTGCAGCCCCGGGATTGCTCAGGGACGGACCTGTGGATGACTCCACCCTGCAAACGATTTGCAGCGGGCTATCCATCGACAGAGAGGAAATTGTTGATCACTACTGGGTCGACAATGGACCGGGATGGGCGGCAGTCCTCCTGGAAGACTCGGAACGGGTTCTCTCCATCGATCCTGACTTCAGTCAGTTGAAAGAGATCAACTTCGGCATCATCGGTCCCGGTTCTCCCCATCCCGACGCCGACTTTGAAGTACGCGCCTTTGTGGAATCCCTGAGTATCCCCGAGGACCCGGTCACCGGAAGCCTTGCTGCAGGGATCGCAGTCTGGTTTCAAAAGCGCGGCAAGGCGCCCTCCCAATACACCCTTCACCAGGGTACCGCGATTCGATTCAGTGGCTTGATCGAAGTTTTCGAGGAAGACGATGCCATCTGGATCGGTGGAACCGTCCACGAATGTATCACCGGTCAAAAACGGATCTGACCGATTTACATCGACTCCAACTCATGGGGCAAATAATCCATCGATGAACGGAAGTAGTGCCCTGCGGGATAGAAGAGCAGATTGGTGGCACGACTGGTGTATGCACAGGCATAGTCTTCCAGCTGCCTTCCAAAATGGGTCAACTCATTTCCTGCGCGGAAGAGACTGCCCCAGTGTTCATTGGTCGCAGTACTCAACTTCGCCCGCAACTCCTCACGCTGACGGATAAACGCCTTGAGAGTATCGGTCGCGTTTTTTCGGGCACTGTGACATTCCAGCCGCAGGTTTTTGATGCCCTTCTTCTCTTCTTCGACAACACCTTCAATACTTTGGAGACACGCTTCCACGGCCTTCCAGTGCATTACTTCCCGCTCTGTGGAGATGCGCCTTTCATCCACTTCCCGCAGTTGGCGAACCAGCCCCGGCATCGCCGACTGGACCACCATCTCCTCTTCCAATTCGGGAACAACCAGCATGGTTCGCCAGTAGACATTGCGTTTGGATGAGATCAGATCGGCATAGATGTGATCGCCGACGTAGAGGATTTCCGGTCCGGCACAGCCGATCCTCTCCTCGATTTCCGTCAGATTACCACCGAGGAGGATTTTGTCCTCGATGCCGGGTTTGCAGGTTCTGCCAGAAGAGGCATCAAAGTAGGTCGGCTTACCGCCCTCTGCGACCACCAGGTCGAAGAGGTCGAGCCATTCGGTCCCCCGTTCAGGGTCGCGTCCCAAAACGGTATTCATCATCGCGTGGGTGTATTCCCACTCACTGTTGGTCAGCAGGAACACTTTCTTTCCACACTCCCGGAGATGAAGCAGCAGAGCTTCAGTACGGGGGTCCTGTTGAATGTATGCTTCGGGATTGGCAGTAATCACACTCTTCAGGGAGTTGTCCCTGTGAATGGTGTCAGTGTGCTTGCGGATTTTTTCCCAGACACTGCGCCTTTCCCCCGCTTCCGTATGATCGACCAGCGCGGTCCAGAGAAGGATTTCCGGACGGCTGAAGGCATGGTCCACCTGAATAAAGCGATCTCCATCCGTGACATGGGGAATGATGTCCCGGTCTCCATAAAGATTACGCTTTTCACTGACGGTCAATTTCTCCTTACCACGGTAGGCGCGGAGAACGTGACCGTAGCGATCGGTTTTGAGAATGACCCCCTCATCGATGTCGAGGATCAGCGCCTTTTTGGCAAAGGACAGATCGGGAAGATCTTCGAGCCACTCCCGGGGAATTCCCTCATGCTCAACCAGGCGATCCGCCACCAGTTTTCCCGCCAGTGCATCCAACGCCTCACAATTGTAAACAGCCAGAGTGTGGTCAAAGTCGAAGCCGACTGCTTCGATCTGTCCAAAACGCATCGTCCGATTGGTGAAGACGGACCGCTGGTGATCGAAAACCGGAGTCCTGATCGCCATGGAGATCATGTCGAGCCAATGGGAATCCTTTGTGGACCCTTGATTCGCCGTCTGTTCCGGTTCTTTGGAATTATTGGATTTGTTCATATCGGCTCACCCTCCTTGAAGGCCTTCAAGGTAACGCATCGATTGCTCCACCAGTTCCGGTGCCCGATGTGAATCCCGTGACAATTCGACCAGCAGTTGGCCCTGAAACCCGGATTCGGTCAACGCACCGATGAGAGCTGGCAGATCCAACTCACCCTCACCGAGGGGAAGGTGTTCATGTTTGCGATCTTTACAATCATCGACATGAATATGGATCACTTCATCGAGAACTGACTTCAGGCTACCGAGTGGATCATGGGACTCGGTCACCCCCAGATGTCCGAGATCCACCGTCAATCCCAATGCAGAATGATCGATCTGCTGACGAAAAGTTTTCCAGTCTTCAAGGCTTTCGATCCACATCCCCGGTTCCGGTTCAAATCCGATCCTGATGCCCTTCGATTCCGCATGATCGAGAACCGGTAACAGTGCTTTGATCAGGGTTTCCGTGACTTCGTCGGTTGATCGCGTAGGGTCGTCGTTGCAGCCACTCCATACGCTGACGACAGAAGCCCCCAACGCTGCCGCAATGTCGATCGCTCTGATGTAGAAGGACTGGCGAAGTGTTCGCCCCTCTTCCGTAGAGCTGGCCAAAGTGGGCCAATGCTTTTTTCGGGGATCGAGAAGATACCTTCCCCCCGTTTCGATACTGGGCAGAAGCTGGTGCTCCTCGAGTTTCTTACGCAGAGTTTCAAGATCAGCAGCTGTGGCTTTCCATGGATCCAGGTGAGTCGGTCCCAAGGTGATACCCAAAGCGGAATACCCCGATGAAGAAAGCAGCTCCAGCGCCTGATCGATAGAGTGATCGAGCAATCCGTGGCTGACATAGCCTGGCTTCCACATGCTCAGGCCTCCCCTGAGGTGGAGTCGTTCTGCTCCAGTCTCTGTCGGACCCATTCCAGAGCGGCCTCACGATCGGAGACTTCACCCTCGCGACGGGCGTCGTTGAGCGCTTCGAGCATCGCCCCCATCTCCGGGCCCGGGGTCATCCCCAGTTCGATCAGATCCCTGCCCTGTAATAGTGGCTCCTTGGGAGGACCAATCTTTTTCCATTCGAGGTACATCTCGCGGCACTCTTCATAGAGGCCCATATCCCGATGACTCCCCAGACAGTCCGCCTTGCACAGATCGAGCAGTTCGTCAAAGCCGTCTTCCTCAAAGAGGCGATAGCGTTTGGCCAGACGCATGTGCGGGACATTCATGAACACGAGATGTCTGCGTACCAGGTAAACGATGCGGTCCTGTGCTTTTCGGGAAAAACGCAAGCGTTCGCAAATCTCTTCCGTCATCCGTGCACCGAGCTCGTCGTGCCCATGAAAACGGATGCGATCGGGGGCCTCTTCATAGGTATCCGGCTTGCCGACGTCATGAAGCAAGGCACCCATGGCCAATTCAGGGGAAGGATCTTCCAGATTCTCGAGGACGAGGCCGGTGTGAACGAAGACATCCCCTTCCGGATGATGCTCCGGGGGCTGTTGAACCCCTTTCATCTTTTCAATCTCTGGCAGAAACACCTGCATCAATCCTGAGTCGGAAAGCAGGTGGTAACCCCGATGGCGATGGGGCGAGACAAGAATGCGAAGCAACTCCTCGCGGATTCGTTCCTGACTGACGGATGCCAAATCCGCAGATTCCTGACAGATGGCTTTCCAGGTTGCCTCTTCGATGGGCAGATCCAGAACAGTGGCGAAGCGAACTCCACGCAACATCCGCAATCGATCTTCCACAAAACGCTCACCGGGATCTCCGATGGCTCGAATCACCCCGGTCTTCAGGTCATCGATTCCCCCGACATGATCCACCACTTCTTCACGGTCCAGATCCCAGAAGAGACCATTGATGGTGAAATCGCGGCGGAGGGCGTCCTCTTTTTCGTCGGTAAATCGCACCGACTCAGGGTGGCGACCATCGGCAATCCCGATATCTGCACGAAAAGTCGCCACTTCCACTTCGACATCGTCGACCAAGACCCTTACGACACCGAATTGGGCACCGACCAGAACCGTTTTTTCGAAGAGGGCATCGATCTGGTCCGGATGGGCAGAAGTCGCCAGATCAAAATCCTTTGGCTCCAGGCCGAGGAGATAATCGCGCACCGCCCCGCCGGCAAGAACACTCCGATGCCCTGCACCGGTGATGCGATCGTGGACCTTGCGGACCGCATCCGGAATCACCAATGGCTCGTCTGGGATCCCCTTGGGGGTTGATCCGGACATCGTGTTGCGTTCTCCTCCTGCTGGGCCGGGATTCCCTTCCCGGGACCCTGGGGACACCCGAGGATAACCGAAGAGCAGCGATCTTGGCATGAAAGGTGACCGCGGATTTCGATTCGCCCACCCGCAGGAGTTTGATGAGCAACGAGAATGACGATCTCAGGAGAATCCGGGCCCTCTCAGCCACGCTTCATCAGCACAATTTCCGCTACTACATCCTCGATGATCCGCAGATCTCCGATGCGGAATATGACCGCCTGCTGAAAGAGCTGGAGGAACTGGAATCCCGTTACCCGAAAGCGGTGTCCAAAGATTCTCCCACCCGCAAGGTCGGCGTCACCTGGACCCCGGAAGATTTCGTCGCCGACAAACTGCCCTCGGTGGAGCATCGTGTACCGATGCTGTCGCTGGAAAATGCCATGGGCACCGATGAAGTGCGCGATTGGGTCGAGCGAGTACGCAAGGGTCTCGAACTGGCCGAAGGCGATCCTGATCCACCACTGACGGTGGAGTACAAATTTGATGGTGTGGCCATCTCCCTCCTCTACGAAGATGGAGTCCTCGTTCGTGCCGCAACCCGGGGGGATGGAGTCACAGGAGAAGAGGTGACCGGCACCGCACGCACCATCCGCAGCGTGCCGCCCCAATTGAAAGACAAGACTCCCCCACCCCGCATCGAACTGCGCGGGGAGGTGGTTCTGCAAAATGCGGACTTTGAAGCACTCAACGCCAGTCGCAGTCAGGAGGAGGGCCTCTTCGCCAACCCCCGCAATGCGGCGGCGGGAACCCTGAGACAGCTGGACCCCCGCATTGCCGCGAAACGTCCCCTCGATGTTTTCATCTACGGCATCGGCGATCAGGAAGGCATCGACCTGTCGGTGCAAAAGGATCTGATCGAACACATCGAACGCTGGGGATTCCAGCCGTGCCCCTTCCTTCGCGAAGCTAAGGGTGCCGATGAATTGATCGCCATCTACGAAGAGGTGATGGAGGTCCGCGATGATCTCCCCTTCGACATCGATGGCCTGGTCATCAAGGTTCAGGGAGCGGAACTGCGTGAGCAGTTGGGGATGCGTGCCCGCAGCCCCCGTTGGGCGGTGGCACTGAAGTTTCCCGCACGTCAGGAGACGACAAAACTCCTCGATATTCAGGTGCAGGTCGGTCGGACCGGTGCATTGACTCCGGTGGCCCATCTGGAACCGGTCAATGTCGGTGGCGTCACCGTCTCCCGGGCCGGATTACACAATCCCAAGGAGATCGCCCGCAAGGATCTGCGCATCGGAGACGATGTCGTGATTCAGCGAGCCGGGGATGTGATTCCACAGGTGGTCAAACCGGTGGATTCCCTCCGCGATGGCAGCCAGCAGCCTTACGAGTTCCCGACCTCGTGCCCGGAATGCAACGGCGCGGTCCACTACCCCGAAGAAGAAATCATCCCCTACTGCGACAACTTCCAGTGCCCGGCACAGATTCGCGGGCGTTTGGAGCATTTTGCCTCCCGCCGTGCCCTCGACATCGACGGACTCGGTGAGAAGCTGATCGATCAGCTGGTCACGGAAGGACTGGTCACGGTCCCCTCCGATCTGTATTCACTCAGCGTCGATCAGATTGCGGGACTCGATCGCATGGCGGTCAAATCAGCAGAAAATCTCCTCGCCGCTCTGGAAGTTTCGAAGGGGCGCCCCTTCTCCCGGGTGCTTCATGCCCTCGGAGTTCGACACGTGGGAGAGCGGGTCGCCGAGTTGATCGTCGATGACACCCTGGACATCGACACCCTCATGGCCGCTGATGAAGAACGACTGGCACAAATTGAGGGACTCGGCGAAATCATCGCCCGTTCCATCGTCGCCTTTTTCGAAATTCCAGCGGTACAAAATGAAATCAAAGTTTTGAGAGATGCAGGTCTGACCTTCCATCAGGAAAAGGCTGAGACCTCCGGTACTGACGGGGCATTTTCCGGTTTGACGGTTGTCATCACCGGAACCTTGCCCACACTGAGCAGGGATGACGCGAAACAGAAGATCATCGCTTCAGGGGGCAAGGTGGTCGGTTCCGTTTCGAGCAAGACCGACTTGCTCCTCGCCGGTGAAAAAGCCGGTTCCAAACTGAAGAAGGCCACCGATCTCGGCATCGAGGTCATCGATGAGGAAGAGCTCCTCAAAAGAGTGGGTGACTGAACAGGGCTGAAAAATACTGAGCACTGAAGAAAGGGTAGTTCACGATGAGTGACACCGAAGGAGCTGCGGAAAACCGCGGCCAGTGGAGCAGTCGTTGGGGTTTCATTCTGGCAGCGGCGGGCGGTGCGGTCGGCCTCGGCAATATCTGGAAGTTCCCCTACATCACCGGTGAAAATGGCGGCGGCTACTTCGTCCTCATTTACCTTCTCTTCATTCTGCTGATCGGCATGCCCATCATGGTCGCCGAGGTCCTCGTCGGTCGCAGCACCCAGAAGAGCCCGGTGGGTGCCTTCAAATCCCTGTCTTCTCCGGGAAGCCTGTGGGCGGTACCCGGCTGGCTCGGGGTTTTGACCGGCTTCATCATTCTGAGTTACTACTCCGTCGTTGCCGGCTGGGCACTGCACTACACCGTGTTCTCGATGACTCAGGGATTTGCCGGCATGAATGCAGATGAAATCGGCAATGCCTTCGGAACCCTCTTTGAGGATGGTGACGCCAACATCCGCTGGCACCTGATTTTCATGGTGATGACCATCGGTGTGATTCTCGGAGGAATCCAAAAGGGCGTCGAGCGCGCGGCGCGAATCCTGATGCCGGTCCTGCTCGTGATGCTGCTGGTCCTGCTCGGTCTCGCCATCACCTCAGATGGATTTGGGCAGGCCCTCGAGTTCGTCTTCAAACCCGACTTCTCCAAAGTGACTAAAGCGGGAGTCCTCGAGGCGCTCGGGCACTCTTTCTTTACCCTGTCGCTCGGTATGGGAGCCATGATCACCTATGGTTCCTACCTGAAGAAGAAAGAAGATATGGTCGCAGCCTCGGGAATGATCACTATCCTCGATACCGTCATTGCCCTCGTCGCCTGCCTCGTGCTTTTCCCCATCACTTTCACCTTTGGCCTTGAACCCCAGGCAGGCCCCGGATTGGTCTTTATCAATCTTCCCATCGCCTTTTCGCAACTGGCAGGAGGAGTTTTCTGGAGTACGCTCTTCTTTGCCCTGCTGGTTTTGGCGGCATTGACCAGTGCCATCAGTCTCCTCGAGGTGGTGGTCTCCACCTTTATCGATGAGTTCAAAATGTCCCGCTTGAAGGCCACCCTTCTTTGCGGAGGCACCATCACCCTGTTCGGCTTGCCCTCTGCCCTTTCCGGATCACCGGAATCGTATTTCGGCAGCGGATTCAAGGAGCACTCCGCCTTCCTCTTTGAAGGTGAGACTGGCAAGAATTGGTTCGACACCTTTGACCACCTCGCATCCAACTGGTTTCTTCCCATCGGAGGACTGCTGATTGCACTCTTTGTGGCATGGCGAGTCGGGGACAAGGCTCGTGAAGAGGCCTTTACCACCGGCTCCCGCTTTGCACGCTGGTACGGTTTGTGGTTGCAATTGCTCCGATACGTCGTCCCGCTCGGTGTACTCGCAGTCATCCTCTACAAGATCGGTATCATCTGATGCAGGTCATCGATCTGGCCGTGAGACCATCGAAAGGGGCCACCCCGGAGCGGGTGCTCGAGCTCTCCTGTGATCCAGAAGCGGGTGTGATCGGCGACCACGGCTCAACCCGCCGGCGTCAGATCACCCTGCTCTCCACGGAACAGTGGCAGAACGCCTGTGAGCAGGTCGGTCAGGAGGTCGCCTGGACCACCCGCCGCGCGAACCTGCTGGTGAGTGGTGGAACCTTCGGGCCGGAACATGACGGCAGGAAACTGCGGATTGGCGAGGTCGAAATCCTCATTCACGGTGAGCTTGTCCCCTGTCAGCAGATGGAGGATCAGCAACCGGGCCTGCTCCAATCCCTGCAGCCGGAATGGCGTGGAGGATTGCACGGCGAGATCATCACCGCCGGCACGATTCGCCCCGGAGACGCCCTCGAGATCATCCACTGAGGTTCAGCGCTCGAGGATGCGAATAAAACCGGCCACCAGACGTGGGTCGTAGGCTCCATGATCTTCGACGATAAAAGACCGCAGGACATCAAAGGCGCAACGACGACGATCGGAACTCAGATCGGGTCCCCCCATCGTCGCCTCATCAAAGGCGATGACCAGACTGGCGATACGCACCGGCAGGCGTTGCTGCTCACGACTCCAACTTCGGGGACCGGTTCCATCGAAACGCTCCCGATGGCCTTCCAGGATGGCACGGACGCTGTCACCACACCGGTGCTCCTCTGCCAGTGTGGAGACATCGAGTCCTTCCAACTGTGCACCGAGGAGCAACATGCCACGGCAAAAATCATCGAGCAGATCTCCGCAGTGAATGCCAACATCATGAGCGAGAAGCAGTGCGTATCGAAGACGGCGATAAATGGCTTCGATGGCTTGAGGCATCTGTGCAGCATGCTGTTCAAGGAAGTTGCTGACCCAAACGATTCCGGAGCGGGGATTCCACTCTCCCTGAATCGAAGAGCGCAAATATTGCAGGTATTTGTCCCTCTGCAGCAGGGGCATCCACAGGGCATCCTGCCCCGCTTCCAACAACTCCCTGCGAACTTCGGCGGAGAGAAGATCTCCCGCTCTTCGACACAGAACCCAGTCACCATCGTGATCGAGATAGATGTCGACCGGAACCTTGCTGTCTGCATCCAAAGTGGCCAAAGGCAATGGCACCAAATCAGACAAACGTGGAATTGAAAGACCTGAATTTGAAAGCGGGCCGGCTTGAGCCGGGTTGTGCGGGGCGGGCACGTTCACGACACTCCTCCTTCTCCGACTGCAATAGTCGAAGTACGGGAGCACCACTGCTCCCGAGAAGAATACCATCTGAGGAGAAATCAGGAGGTAATGGCCCCCTGGAGCTGCTCCCGCGTCTCTCTCGCTGCCTGCTGAACCGCTTCCTGCCACGGAATGCCCGGCTGTTTCTCGAAAGCCTGGACCACTCCACGGCTGGAGTTGACCAGAGCTCCCAACCCACGGCTGTCAAAGGCCGGACCGAGGTCCTCGACACTGCCCCCCTGCGCACCGACTCCCGGAATCAGGAGACTGGCTCCCGGAGCACACTCGCGCACCTTTGAAATCTCTTCGGGATGAGTCGCTCCAACGACGAGACCGACACCGTGGTAACCACACTCTCCCCGGGATCCATCGCCCCACTGTTCAGAGGTGCGGGCAACCTGCAAAAAGATTGGGTCTGCATCCCCATCACGTTTCTGAAACTCCGCCCCCCCTGGGTTGGAAGTTCTTGCGAGGACATAGAGCCCCCTTCCTCCCTCACGCACCCTTTCAAGGAATGGCTCAAGGGAATCACTTCCCAGATAGGGATTGATGGTCAGGGCATCCACATGAGGGCCGGGAGTCCCGGGCTCTGTACCCAGCAGCGCTTCCGCATACGCGGAAGCGGTAGAACCGATGTCTCCTCGCTTGGCATCAAGAATTACGATCAGTCCCTGTTCGCGGGCTTTTTGACATACCCCCTCCAGAGCGCGCCAACCTCGCCAGCCCCAACGCTCAAAGAAAGCAATCTGCGGCTTGACCGCAGCAGCGTCCTCGGCGATCGCCTCGATGACTCCGCTACCCAATCGCAAAAGGGCGTCTTCCGGCTCAAGGCCGTTCAGCTCTTCGGGTAACCGATCCAGTCGCGGATCGATGCCCACCACCAGTCGACTGTCCTTTTTTTCGATGGCCTGTGCCAAACGATCTGCGTAGCAATTTTCAAAATCCATCACTCATGACTCCCGTCGTCGCTCGATTCATTGGAGGGAATACTGGCAAGCGTCTGCTGCAACTCCTTGAGTACTGATTCCTGTCCCCATGACTCGGCTTTCTCTGCCCCCAACTCCAGGGCCTTGACAGCAGAGTCATGAAACCCGGAATCGAGGAAGGAACTGCCCACCACCAGATACCCCATCGCGGAAGAATCGGGGCCATACATCAGTTGGTAAAAGTGATCGAGGCCCGATTCATAAGCCCGGGACACAAAGCCATCACGCTGAAGGAACAGGGATCGAACCAGAACCGTATCGGAACTCCATCGATGCAGGAGTGCTTCCAGGGCCACCGAACCGGTCTCAAACAAATGGGAGATGCGATGAACCTTTTGCGGAAACATGTCATGAACCTCGTCGAGGATCACCTGTTGTTCCTGATGCAAATCACGATCGGTCCCCGGCAACATGGCCGCTTCATCCGTGGCATAGGTGAGCACGTTGTAGTGCTCCTCCTTGAGAATGCTCAGCTCGTGAAAAATGTCGTTGACCAGACGATCCAGAAAATCGGTGCTGTCCTCAGTCCTGAAGAGTCGATGACACGCCGTCTTCAAGGGGGTGAGAAAATCGTCCCGCAACACTTCCAGATCCTGTGTGGAAAGCAGTTCAAAGAGGTCCTTGGGATCGAGACGAATCTTTTCGCGGGGAACACCCAATTTGTCGACGTAGTCATGAACGATCTGTTCATAACGATCATGAACCGACTGAAAGTTGTTCCACGCGAGATAGAAACGCTCGACGACGCGCCACTTCAGGGATTCTGCAGTATCGGTGATCATCGGGCTTCCCCTTCCAGAGGAACAACTGGCGAAGCGGTGCCATCCACCTCTTGCGGATTCGGAATCTCAAATCCCCCCAGATCCTCAGGGCATGGAAGACCATCCACAAACGCTTTCAGCAAATGATCTCCTTCCGGAGTGAGGAAGGATTCCGGATGAAACTGGACCCCCCAAGTGGATTCCCCCGGGATTCCCAGCCCCATGATCCCTCCACTTTCGCTCCAGGCAGCAATCGCCAGCTCAGCCGGCAACGATCCCGGAACCACATGCAGGGAATGGTATCGGGCCACTTTCAGTGGGTTTGGCAAGTCGCCAAAGATGCCGACCTCACAATGACGAATCAGATCGGGCTTGCCGTGAACAGGCACACCACTGGGAATGACCTGTGCACCCAGACACTGGGCGATGACCTGATGCCCGAGGCAAACCCCCAGAATAGGGATCTTCCCCCTCCAAAACCCGAAAGCCTGTTTCGCCAGAGTTGCCGACTCCGGTTTTCCGGGTCCGGGAGAAAGCAGCAGACGATCGGGGTTCAGGGCCTGCAAGTCCTCCAGGTGACGTTGATCCGCCTGGCGTACCGTGATCCTGGCTCCGCTTCGAGAGAGGGATTGCACCAGGTTGTAGGTAAAGGAATCCCGATGATCGAGAAGGAGGACGTGGGGTCCCTCTCCGAAAACGCTCCACTCGTCGGCGAGATCTCCTTCGGAAGACGTCAGGGGAGGGTTTTGAGCGGATTTCAAGGGTGTCCATTTCCAAGACAATTTGCCTCAACTGAGCCCCGAACCGGGACAGGAAAGGATCATATCGACCCCGGAGCACCCCGGAAAGATCACCCGTAAACTCTTTCAATCGTGTATCTTACGGAACTTGTACCCGACTGGAGAGGTGATCGGCCCGGCATTTGCCGCATTCCAGTTGGATTGGATTGGAGATTTCATGCTCAGGACAATGTTGTGGAGCCTCGGCCTGATCAGCCTCATCGGCTGCTCACCGATCAAGACCGAGGTCGAATTTGTCAGTCCCGCAGCGGGACAGACGGTGCCTCTGAACGCCCTCATCATCGAAGTGGGCTTCGATCACCGCATGAATCTGGAAACCTTCGACAGCAGCAGCTTCAAGGTTGAAGGTTCGACGAGTGGCCCCATCGAGGGAGCCTTTACAGGTGAAAATGAGAATCGCAGAGTCACCTTCACCTCTCTCAACTTGCCAGCGGGTGGTGAAACCATCACCGTGGAGCTGACCTCCGGTCTGGTTTCGACCTCCGGTAAATCGGTCGAGCCTTTCCAATGGCAATTTGCCATCGAAGCAGGGACTCCTCCGCCGCCCTCCTCCTTCATCGTCTCTTCGATGACTCCCGGGATCGAGGCCTATAACGGCAACGTTAACAGCACCATCAATCCGGTGCTCACGGCCCCCTACGACCCTTTCAGCATCGGCAACGCCACGATTCGGATCGACGCTTCCCGCAGCGGCCAGAGAACGGTCAGCCTGCAAAACGTCTTCACAGGGATCAACACCATCACCCTCTCCCCCGATCGCCCGTTCCTGGCCGGAGAAAGAGTGACCCTTTCCCTCGTGGATGACGTTTTCGGTCTCGACACCTCCGAGTTGCCGCAAACGCTGTTGGCCACCCATATCGCCAATCTCGGATTCGATTGGCCCGGTAGTGTCGTGAGTTCGGGGTCTGCCCTCAATGGTGGAAAGATCGTCTTCTTCGATTCCGACGCCGACGGACTCGACGAGTGGGTGGAGGTCGAGGCGAACGGAACCCTGACCCATCAGGATTCAACTCCCTCTGGCCCTGCAGGTTCAACCACCTGGAATCTTCCGGAAGCAGTCATCGATGCGGCTGTCGGAGACTTCGATGGCGACGGACGCAGTGATCTGATCTGTCTCGGAAACTCGGGAACCTCCGCCTATCTTTTGCGTGGCTCTTTCAGTATTGCTGTCGTCCTCGAGGATCCGGAACTGATTCCCCTTACGGTACAGTCGACTCATCTGGAAGCCGCCCATGGTGATCGCGATGGGATCGTCGATCTGGTTCTCAGTGGACCGGATGGTCTCGCCGTTGCCTGGGGTGGAAGCAGTAATCCCCTCAGCGTGATTCACCCCGTCGATTCCACTCCTGTGGTTCATCGTGCCGTTGCCACCGATCTCAATGGCGATGACCTCATCGACCTCGCAGCAGTTCTGGCCGACGGAAGCATCGCTTTCCACGCAGGAAATGGCGATCGCACCTTCACCGCAGAGGGAACCATCCTCGGTTACAACCTCACGCAACAGATTCGCGCCGTCAATCTCGATGGAGATTCCCTGCGTGACCTGCTGCTGATTCCATCCGGAGCGGGAACTCCTTCCGCCCTCCTCTCCGATGGAGATTTCAACTTCTCGCTGCGGGTTCTCTTCGACGACGTCGTCGCTCCCGGCACAGAGTTGATCGACTGGGATGGGGATGGACGTCTCGATTGCATCAGTCCCATCGCCGGTTCCGCCGGTCTTTACTTCGCCAAGGGAGTGGGTGATGGAAACTTCCAGAGCCCCCAGCTTCTGGGCTACGCCGCAGAAGTGGAAGCGGTGACCAGTGGAGACACCGACGGCGATGGTGCGCTGGAACTGGCCATCCTGACCTCAGCAGGAAACTTTGAAATCCTGCGTTCTGAGCCTGTGGTTCTCTCCCCCGCAAACCGTATCCGTGTGGAAGATCTCAGCGCAAACCCGGGTGATACCGTCAACTACCAGGTGATCATCGATTGCATCGATTCCCTGCAGGGTTGGACTTTGGCACTCGACTACAACGCTTCCATCATGGGACTGAACAACATCACCATCGCCGGAACCGATGTCGCCGGGCTCGTAGAGTTTGAGCTGCCCAATATCGACAACTCAAACGGCACCGTGATCTATGCCAACATTCTTGATCTGGCACCGCCCTTCGACAATCAGGTTCTCGCTCCGGGTTCAGGTTACGTCGTGGCAACCGGTGATGCATTCATCAGTGCAGGAGCACCGGCAGGCAACTACGACTTCACTCCGGCAAATGGCATCATCGCCAACACCTCGCCGGAGACCGACAACTCCTTCGTCGTCGACGGCAACTCCGTCTTCCCGGAGTTGGTCGGAGGTACCGTCTCCATCGGCGGCAGCAGTCCCGCCCAGCAGCCTTCTGAAAATGAAGATCCGGAAACCGGTGGTGAAGATTCCACTGACCCGGTGGAGACTGATCAGGTTCATTTCCTGCGCGGTGACGTCAACGGAGATGGTGTGATCGATCTCACCGACGGAACCCAGTTGCAACTGTTGCTTGGAAATGGCACTTCAATCGAGTGTGCAGATGCAGCAGACGTCAATGACGATGGCATCGTTGATGACGCCGACCCGGTCTACATCTTCGACTTCCTTTACCAAGGATCCAATCCACCTCCCGCACCGTATCCCTTCCCTGGTCCTGATCCGACCGCGGATGGACTGGATTGCCAGTCCAACGGTGCGGCTCACTAACATTCCCCCCCCGGCCAGTTTCCCCGCTCCCCCTGCGCGGAGCACTCCCCATTCC
>JAAXJX010000010.1 GCA_012269595.1 Planctomycetia bacterium
GGGCTTTTCCGATCTGCCTGACCCCGTTGGGAAATCGCCTGAAAAGCCTGTGAAGAGGGACCCTTCTCCGAAACAAGAGGCGGATAAACAGGAGAAAACCTTTCCCAAAGAACCGGGTTTTGCAGACCTTCCAGACCCGGTTGGGAAATCTCCCACGAAACCCGTGAAGAAGGACGATTCCCCGAAGCATGGGACTCACAGGGAGGCTCCGTTTGCCCCCCAGAAGAATCCTGATGGGAATCCTGAGAGCAGGGAGTCCGAAAACAGGCCTGCAAAGCCGACTCATGAGAAGAAGCCGGAAAAGGATCGACCCAGGGTGGATGCTCCTGACAAGAACACCAGGAGTGATTCCACGGGGTTCAATCCGGATGATTGGGTGATTCCCTAGGGAAGGGCAGCATGTCCCGTTCTGAAATCCCTGTGATTCCGGTTCAGAGATGCCTCGTTGCGACGGATCTTCATTGTGATGGAAGTACCCGTCGGCTGACCTGGCTGAGGAGACTCCTGAATCAGTGTCAGCAATTGGAAGCCTCCCTGTTGTTGCTGGGAGACCTTTTCGATCAATGGTGTGGCGACGACCAGATGAATCTGGATGTGAACCAACATGAGGTCAGGGCTCTTCGGACAGCCATACGTGAAGGTCTTCAAATCTCTGTGATTCCCGGTAATCGGGATTTTCTTCTCGGCTCCAGATTTGAATCCCACACCGGTATCCAGATTCATGGGGACGCCGTCGAAATCCAGTGGGGCGGTCAAAGGTGGCATTGTTCCCATGGCGATCTGTTCGGAACTGAAGACAGGGGTTACCAAAGGTTGCGCAAGACTCTTCGTCATCCTCTGACTCGGACCGTGCTGCTGTCGATGCCGATGTCTCTCAGGCAATTTCTTGCGGGGGGGATTCGTTCCGGTTCAAAACGCTCGGTTCGCCGTAAACACCGAACAAGAATGCAGCCGGATTTGAGAATGGTGGAGAGTCGGATTGCCGAAGGTTATGACCGTGTACTTTGCGGGCACTTTCATGTCTCCCGGCAGGAAGTGGTTCACTGCGCCGGAAGAAGTGGTGAGTTTCAGATTCTTGAGCCCTTTGAGGAACGTGGTGCGTATCTGAATCTTTGTGGGGTGACTCCTGAGTTGGAATGGGTAGGGGAGACCTCATGAGTGGTTGGGAAGCTCCCCCGCTGTCGATCATCGTGACCGGTGCCACCTGTGGAGGGAAATCTCGCAGGGCTCTGGAGATTTCCGAGTTCACCGGCCTTCCTGTGAAAGTGATGGACTCGATGAAGGTCTATCGGGGAATGGACATCGGCAGTGCCAAACCCGCTGCAGATCTTCGTCAGGGGAATCCTTATCAACTGACAGATCTGGTCGACCCCTGGGAGGATTTCACCGTCTTCGACTGGCTATCCGCTCTCAAGAAAGTCACACAGCCTGACCAACCCTGGTTGATCTGTGGAGGGACGGTCTTTTATCTGCATGCCCTGCGTGATGGCATTTTTGAGGGACCTGGTCCCGATGAGGGAATTCGCCGGAGATTGCAGGAAGAGTCGAAAGAGCATGGCGGAGACTATCTTCATGACCGCTTGCAGGAGGTCGATCCGGATGCGGCGCAGACGATTCACCGACATGATCACAAGCGTTTGATGAGGGCTCTGGAAGTCTATGAGCAAAGTGGGGAGCCGATCAGTGTCTGGCATCAGCGCAGGGTGCCGATCCTCGACCCTCAGAAAACTCTCTTGATTGGAGTTCATCGCGAACGACAGGAAGTGCATCGCCGGATCAAGGCCCGGGTAGTTCGCATGTTCGCTGAAGGCTGGATTTCTGAAGTCGAGAAATTGCTCGCAGCACACGATCCCCCATGGGGATCGACGGCGAGCCAATCGATCGGTTACCAGCGAATTGCCAAGGCCCTTCGTGAGGGAACTGATCCCTACATGGAAGCGGACAAAATTCAGGCCCAGAATCGTGCCTTGGCCAGGTCTCAATTGGTCTGGTCCCGGAAATTGCCGATCGAATGGTATGCACCGGATGAAAAAGAACGGGTGGAAGACCGAATCGGTGAAGCGCTCAAGGCTGCCGCTGAAGGAAAGCCGCTTCCTCCCGCCGATCCAGAATTGTTGGCCCGAAAACGAAACGTCTGAGTCTGAGCCTCGCCGATGAATCCCGGGACTGAAGAGAAGAAGTGAACAAAAAAAATGGAGACCGGCTCAGGCCGGTCTCCATTTTTTAATTCTTGTATCTGCAGTAGCAGAAACTGAAGAAAACTAGTACTGCTCAATCGGACGATCATCGAGATCGAAAACGATACGGTCGATGTCGGTACGGGCATTGCGGATATCGTCACCCATCTGACGGAACACGCGCTTCCAGTAAAGGCTGGAGGAGACGGTGGCCTTCGGTCCGGACGCACATCCGGAAAGGGTCAGGGCAAGCCCAAAGCAGAGCAGCAGGGCGAACATCTTGAGTTTCTGACGGTATGGACGCATGGTCCCTCCCTCTCGTGATTGCAAACATGTAAATCGGACCAAAAAATCGGAATGATCAAGACCGGTGAAGTTCTGTGTCTGGAATCTCTTTTACTGGAATCACTCTGTCTGAATCCAAAGAAATCCAATCCACAGCCAATCAGGGCTCCGGGTCGGTTTCAGTTCCGTTCATTTCTTTCCTGATTCACGGGAAACCCGCGAAAAACAAAGATTAAGCCGATCTCAGGGCCAAGTCAACGCCCATGGGAGAGCAACCCCGGGTTCCCTCCGGGGGAAATCATCACCGGGAATCTTCGGGGTTCTTTGACCCTTGTCCGGGGGAAGGCTAGGATTCGCATTGTGGAACAGGGGAGGGGCCTCGAGCGGCCGAGAATCCCTGATTTCACCCCTCTGGAGAGGGTTTGCTCCAAAACCGAGAGCGAGGAAGACGTGGCCGAGGACCGGATCCGCGAAATCAAGATCGAAAAGATTGGCAAATTAAGGGATGCAGGGCACCACCCCTATCCTGAAAGGTGGGAGCGCTCTCACACCCTGGCGGAAGCCTCCGGGCTTGAGGAAGGGGCCACCGGTGTACGCATCTGTGGTCGAATCGTCAGCCGCAGGGACTTTGGCAAATTGACCTTTTTCGATCTCCAGGACCTTCATGGCAGAATGCAGTGTTCTGTCCAGAAGGACGATCTCGGTGCGGACTCTTTCAAGGAGTTCAACAAGCTCGTCGACATCGGCGATTTCGTTGGAGTCGAGGGAGAGGTGTACAAGACCCGGATTGGTCAGTTGACGGTCCGGGCCAGTCAGTGGACCTTCCTCGGCAAAATGTTGCGTCCCATGCCGGAAAAGTTCCACGCCATCTCTGATCGTGAAATTCGCTACCGTCGTCGCTACCTCGATCTGATCAGTGACGAAGAATCCCGAAACCGTTTTCGTCTGCGCAGGGAGTTTATTCGGGCATTGCGTGATGGTCTCGATGAAGCCTCTTTCGATGAGGTGGAGACACCGGTTCTGCAGACGAAACCATCGGGAGCTCTGGCGACACCCTTTGAGACTCACCATGCCGCTCTCGACATCCCCGTGTATATGAGGATTGCTCCTGAAACCTATCTCAAGCGCTGCATCGTTGCCGGCTTTGATCGTGTGTATGAGTTTGCACGCGTCTTCCGCAATGAGGGGATGGATCCATCCCATCTGCAGGATTTCACCATGCTTGAGTACTATGCGGCTTACTGGAATTACATCGACAACATGGATTTCACCGAAAACCTTTTGCGCTCAGCCATTGAGAAGTGCACCGGTTCACTGGTAGTTCCCCATGCCGCAGGAGACATCGATTTCGGAGGAGAGTGGCCTCGCAAGAGCATGACTGATCTGGTTCAGGAACATGCGGGGATCAATCTTTCCGAGTGCCCCGATGCGGACTCGCTCCGGGCCGCGATTTCAGGAAGAGGAATCGCTCTGGATGACGTCGATCACCTCGGCAGGGGAGCGTTGATCGATCAGTTGTACAAAAAGACGGTCCGCCCCCATCTCAAACAGCCCACTTTTGTCGTTCAACACCCTGTTGACCTTTCACCGCTCGCGCGAAGCAATGATGAGGATCCGACTATCACAGACCGTTTCCAGTTGGTGATTCATGGCTGGGAAGTGATCAATGCCTATTCCGAATTGGTCGACCCCATCGATCAACGTGGACGCCTTGAGGAGCAGGCGAAACTGCATGCGGATGGCGATGACGAAGCGATGGTGATGGAAGAGGACTACCTGATGGCGATGGAGCACGGCATGCCACCGATCTCAGGTTGGGGCATGGGCATCGATCGCATGGTGGCGTTGCTTTGTGGGGCAGAGAATCTTCGGGATGTGGTCTTGTTCCCGCTGCTGAAACCTGAAGAAGGGAATGCGGTCGAGGAAGCGCTCTTCAACGAAGGCGAGGAAGCACCCGCCATCGAGGGGGCTGACGCCTGAGGCTTCTGCTGACTGACATTGGAGACCCTGAAAACTGACACTGGAAAACCCTGAAAACTGACACCATGTTTCGCGGTTCACTCCTGGAAGGGGTCCCAGCCCTGTTTTTCGGGGAGAGTCTCGATCGTCTCTCCAGCCAGTCGCCATTCAATCGCAGGGCGATCATGGTGGGTTTCCGCATTGCCCAGCCAGTGGAAGGGAGTTCCTGTTTCCACGGCGACTTCTTCAACGGTAGCGATTTCTTCCGGATCGACGACCAGGAGCAGTTCATAGTCTTCACCACCGGCCACTATCTGGCTCGGACTCGGTGCGTCTTCCGATGCGACGAGCGGGGCGATGTCGATCTGAGCGGAGATTTCACTGGCCTTGCAAACCCTCTGGAGATCGAGCCCCAGTCCGTCGCTGAGATCGATGGCACAGGCGGTCTGTTTCATTTTGCGATTGAGCGCCGTTGCAAAGCGTTGTCTGGATGCGGGGGATCGCCACGGATCAGAGTCTGTCACGGGAATCCCACTCTGGAGTTGATCAAGGGCCTGGGCAGCCTTGCCGGGAAAACCGGTGACACCGATTCGATCTCCCGGTTTTGCACTGTTTCTTCGCCAACTTCGATCCGCTTCGACGTGGCCGACGACGGTTGCATGCAGTGAGAGACCGGTGGCACACCTTGTGATGTTGCCCCCAAGCAAGGTCATCGAGTGAAGCTGCATCTCGGTATCGACTTCCTCCCAGAATGCTTCCGAAAAGAAGCCGGGAAGTTGAGCGCTCTCCAGTGAGAGCAGGACACCCGTGGCAGTTCCACCCATGGCGCTGATATCACTGAGACTTCCACGCAGCAGTCTTCGCGCAAGAATCCCGGGGTTGTGCCAATCATTGAGCCAATCAATCTTGAAATGCTGGCCACTGACGAGAGAGTCGACGGAGAGAACGGTGGCGTTTCCTGCGGGTATTGGCAAGACCGCTGCGTCATCTCCTGGCCCGGAGAGTGGGTGAGTCGGGTTACATCGGGGATGGATGTATCGGGCGATCCATTCCTCTTCATTCATGACTGACGTCCTCTTGAGAACCGGGAACAGGGGAAGGCATCTCCTGCATCAGCAGCAGATCAATTTCTTCCTGTACCTCTCGCAAGGCTTCTTCAGAGAGTAATCCCTCCCTGAATGCCTGTTCAACCGCGGCTCGCTGGCGATGCAGCAAGCGAATCAACACACCCCTGACCTGATCTGCAGCCAGCTCGGGGTGATCTTCCAGAACCTGGCGCAGGTCTCCATGGATGTTTTCTCTCATCCTTCCGAGTCGACGATGGATTCCGTCAATTCTGTGGGCGTCCAATTCCGTCGATCGGGCGACGTCTTCGAGTCCTTCGAGAGCGGTTTCAACGGCGATTGCCCGAGCCTGAAGTCGCTCCCAGCGAAGTCTGCCCTCCTGGGGTTTGATGATCCCAAGCCGAACCAACAGGGGTTGGAGCGTTGTCGCCTGAATCAGCATCGAAAACATGACGACGCCGGCGACGACCGCCTGCATCGTCGGAGCCGTTTCCACCAACACTTCAGAGCGGGAAATTCCCAGAGCCAGAGCGATGGGGACAGTTCCCTTGAGGCCTCCCCAGTGAATGACGTGGAGCCACCTCCGTGGATAGGCACTGCGTATGGAATGGTCGACCCCGCCAATGGAATAGGTCATCAGGGCACGGGCTGCGACACTCGCCAACCAGACGAGGAATACCAGATCCATGTTTTCCATCACCAGAATCGGATCGACGGCAAAACCCAGAGCCAGAAAGGCCAGAGAGTTTACGACAAAACCGACCACTTCCCAGGTCAACCCAAGACTGACTTGTGTGGAGGCGCTCATGCGGTCTCGGGCGATGGAGTTGCCGGCCATCAGGCCGGCGAAAACGACGGCGATGACCCCGGATGATTCGAGTCTTTCCGCCAAGAGGTAGGAGCCATAGGCGAGAAGGATCGAAAACAGAACCTTGACGAGTCTCTCGTCGATATGACGCAGAAGACTGTTGAAGGCCGATCCCAGGAGAATGCCGATCAGCGACCCGAGGCCGATCGTTTTTACGAAAGCGAGAGTTCCTTCCATTGGAGTGATTTCGGACCACCCGCGGTCGATTCCCTGAAGCAGAAGGAAGTAGAGAGCGACGACGACTCCGTCATTGAAGAGGGATTCCCCTTCGACGATGGCAGAGAGTTTCTTCTCCACCCTTTGCTCGCGAAAAATGGCGAGCACGCTGACCGGATCGGTGGGACTGACGATCGTCCCCAAGAGCAGTGCGAGTTCCCATGGCCAGTCCGTCACCGAACGGATCGCCGCAGAAGTGATCAGGATGACCCCGAGAGTTCCCAGCAACGCCATCGATCCGATGAGGGGGCCTTGCTCTCTCAATTGTCTCAGGGAGGTGTTCATCGCTCCCTCAAAGAGCAGGGGGGGGAGAAGGATCAGAAGAATCACTTCTTCCGTCAACTCAAAGTGTCCTCCTCCAGTGGGCAGGATGCCCTGATGACGCAAAATGCCGATCACCATTCCGGCAACCACCAGGCCCACGGTGTAGGGGATGCGCCAACGTCGGGTCAGGATCGCCACACCCATTGCTCCGAGCAGAAGGAGCAGCAGGTCATCCAGAAGTGGAAGTGTGGGTCCGGAGTTGGCGATGGTGATCATGGTTACCCTTCCCCCAGAAGAGTGCCCCGTTGTCAAAGCCGGGGCAAGAGACCTTGTCACTTCGGGGCGGTTCGATTCTGATGGGGGGGAAAGGACAGCGAATGACCTTCGGTGAGTGCAAGAAAATCGGGCCAAATGGGTCGCAAGGGTCGGTCTGGGTTGCGGGGATACTGTGGCTGTTCTTCAGCGGCTGTACTCCCGAGTCACCTCCTGTCACTCCGAATGCTGTCTCTGTGGAGGTGAACCCTGTCGACTGGAGGACGGCAATCCCGGAGCAACTGATCCCCAGTGGTCAGCAAGCGGGGGACCCCTGGGCATTGGCACACCTTCATTTGGCTCTGCCTGAAGAGCCTTCACTGGCGAGTCAGCGACAGGAACTTGTCCGACTGCTGACCGATTCCAGCGCTGAGATCCCTGTGCACGGGCATGATGGGCATCGGGGAGAACAGCATCCTCACCTGCTCCTGAGAACTGCCGTCCTGCTCGCCGGTGAAACCATCCCGGATCCGCTCCTCGCCAGAGTTCGATCCGATCTGGCAAAGACTTCGTTTCCGGTTCGTTGGCAGGAAGTCAATGACCTGGCCTGGTTGGTGGAATCTGCAGCCCGGGCTTCTCTCCCCAGGGAATCAGCCGCAAAGGGTACGACCCTGGCGCATTTGTATGAAAAAATGTTCCTCGATCTCGAGGCTGCAGATCGGACGATCGGCAGTGTGTTGAATCAGGCTCCTGATTCTGGAGTCAGAAGACCGGATGGCCTTGCAGGTCCGGAGGAGTCCGGTTGCTGGGCGTACACCTGTTCAGGAGCCCATATGCTGGGTGCGTTGGTTGAGTGCGATCTTGCCGGGTTGCTCAGCAGTGCCCAGAGATTTCGCCTCGCACAACTTCTGAATCGGTATCGTCAAAGAACCGATTGGGAGCTCGCCTATCGCAAGTCCGAATTGGATCGGGCGATTCAAAATGGTGTCTCCCCACGAAGAGCAACTCGGGAGTACGGGCTGGCGGTTACCAAATTGCTGGGACATGCATTGGAAATCTCAGCGAGAGCAAGTCTCATGGCTCCAACAGAAGGGGGACGGGAGTTTTCCGTCTCATTTGGTCAGTGGTCCGCCGATCTGGGGATACAAGTGGACGATCTCTTTTCGCAGGAGGCGGGCGTTTCGACAGGGGAGGTCTACCAGCCTCTCGAGTTGTTGACCTCAGAAGTCCTGACTCCCCAATCACCGGTCTGGGAGCGTGCTTTTGGAGATTTGTGCCACCTTTTCAGGGGGCTGAGACTTTTGAAAAACCCACAACGATATTGAAGGAGCAACTGTGGTTTCCCATCGATTGAGCCAACTGGGCGCTTATGCCATGGCTGCCGTTCGACAGCGGACTGCGGAGTTGAAAGAGCGGGGTTTTCACCCTGTGGATTTGGGGATGGGAGATCCCTCCCGACCGACGCCGGAGTTGATTCGCAAAGCGTGTGCACAGGCGGTAGAGAAGCATGCGGCCAGTGGTTATCCGCCATTCGGTGGCAGTGAAGACTATCGACGGGCGGTTGCGGACTGGTTTGAGGGGCGATTCGGAGTGGCGATCTGTGCCGACACGATGGTCGTTTCTTCGGTCGGATCGAAAGAGTCCATCTTTCATTTGCCTGAAGCATTTGTGAATCCAGGCGATCATGTGATTTGCCCCGACCCCGGTTATCCCCCTTACGCTGCCGGTGCGCTCTTCGCGGAGGGGATCCCCTATTATGCTCCGGTGAATCATGGCAGTGATTTTCTTCCTGATCTGAGTGCCATTCCCGATGAGGTAGCGGAATCTGCAAAGATCTTCTGGCTGACGACTCCCTCGAGTCCTTCCGGGAAGATCGCGTCTTTGGAATATCTGACCGAGTGGGTTCAGTGGTGCAAGGATCGGGACATCATCGCCTGCAGTGATGAGGCCTATTCAGAGATCTACTTTGGAGAGCCGCCCCATTCCGCATTGGAAGTTTCGACGGAGGGGGTGCTCGTCTTCAACTCCCTCTCCAAACGATCTGCGATGACCGGATACCGTGTCGGTTGGGTTGCCGGGGATCCGCAACTGGTCGCCGAATACCGCAAGCTGAAGGCTAATATTGATACCGGCACCCCCTGGTTTATTCAGGATGCGGCGATCACGGCCTATTCGGATGAAACC
>JAAXJX010000029.1:0-1513 GCA_012269595.1 Planctomycetia bacterium
CAGGACGAAGTTGCCATGCGCATGATCTTTGAAAAGTTTGTTTTCAACTTTTCGAAGAGGCATTTCCCAGATGCAAAAGTTTCAGCGATGCAGGTTCGTTGGGACAGAGAGATCCATGATCTGGAAACCGATCGACTGATCCCCGTGATGAAAACGGATGTCACGCTTGCCTGGCCTGACCGCAAGGTGATTCTGGATTGCAAGTATTACCAGAATGCACTGGTGAAGGGTCAACATGGAGGTACACGTTTTCAAACTTCCAACCTGTACCAGCTGCACTCCTACCTGATCAATCAGGCAGTTCATCCCGGCTGGAACGATGTTGAGGGAATCCTCCTTTATCCATCCAACGGCTATTCCCTGAATCATGAGTTCACACTTCATGGGAAACACCGGGTTCAGGTGCTCACCCTTGACCTGCAACAACCTTGGCAACAAATTGAAGAGGATCTGATTTCGCTCTTGAAATCGGAAAGTGTCGGAGTTTCTCTTTAGACTGCACCATGAATCCATGGAGGTCGCACATGCTGCGTATCCTTGGGGCGATTCTGCCCACCTTCCTTTGCTTTCTTCTCCCCGCCTTCCTCCCCACCTTTCTTATTGCCGGGGAGTCGGAGCTGGAGGCTTGGCTCAAGGAGCAGGAGAAGAGTGGTGATGCTCTGGGGATCTCTGTGCAGTGGCAGCGTGGGGAAGAGTCGGGGGAGCTGACGCTGGGCCGGGAGATGGTGTGGGGTGCGGAAAAAGATGAAGAGGGCGACCCTGTGGATGGGGAGACCCGTTTTGAGATCGGCTCGATTACGAAGGTGCTGACTCACCTGCTTCTCGCCGAATCCATCGGCCAGGGGAAAGTGAAGGACGACACCACGATCGCTGATCTTCTCGGATCAGACTTTGCTTTTGCCCAACCTGAGGTGGGGAAGATCACCCTGCGGGAGCTGGCGACCCATTCCAGTGGGCTGCCCCGATTACCGCGGAATATGGTGCCGGTGGATGCCCTCGATCCCTACAAGGGTTTTGGTGACGTTGCTCTGATGAACTGCCTGCGGGACGTTCGTGCAAAGCAGCCCCTGCGCAAAGGGTATGCCTATTCCAATTTGGGGGTCGGCCTGTTGGGGCATCTACTCGGGAAGGTTCATGGCGGGGATTATCGATCGACGGTGATCGAGCAAGTCCTCAAGCCACTGGAAATGACGCGCAGTGATTTTACTGACAAGGATGTCATGGCCGGTTTTCAGAATGGCGAGCCATTGCCGATCTGGCACATTGAAGATGCCCTCGCCGGTGCGGGCGGTCTGTACAGCTGCACCGATGACCTGATGCGATTGGGTCGCTGGGGGCTGAACACCTCTTCATCTCAAGTTTCTTTGAAGGTGGATACTCCACGCATGCTGGAAATTGTCGGCGAGGCGAGTGGCGGTTTTCAGATCACCCCTGTCTGGCATGTGGCGACTTCTGAAGAAGGCCCCATCTACTTTCACAATGGAGCCACCGGGGCCCAGCGCAGTTTTCTGGG
>JAAXJX010000029.1:1613-30742 GCA_012269595.1 Planctomycetia bacterium
AAGGCCCCATCTACTTTCACAATGGAGCCACCGGGGCCCAGCGCAGTTTTCTGGGGTTTCGTCCGGACAGTGGCCAGGTGATCGCCATGCTTGTCAGCAGCGCAGCCATCGATCCTACCAACATCGGCCTGAAATGGCTCGGATATACCCCTCGCGAGGTAAAGCGACCGCCGGTCGACACCACCCTGATCGGGCACTACCGACTGACGGATGCGGTCACCATTGAGATTGCAGAAGTGGGAAGCACGCTGACGGGACAATTCACCGGCCAACCCGCATTTGTTCTAGAGCCGATCTCTGATGACTGGTACGCCTTTACCGTCTCGGATGCGAGCCTGCGTTTCTTTCGCAAGGATGAAAAGGTCATCGCCTTTGAATTGGTTCAGTTCGGCATCGCCCAACGTGCGGAGCGGATGGAAAAACCTCCTGCAGGAAAGGGTAAAAAAGAATCGATCCTTCTCTCAGAAAAAGAACTGGACGAATACGTCGGAAAGTATCGACTCAGCGGGCAGTTGATCTTCAGTATCAAACGCAATGGCCGCACCCTTGACGTACAGCTTACTGGACAGCCTGCAGTGCCCATCTATGCCCGTGAAAAGGACATCTTCTTCTACAAGGTGGTCGAAGCGGAGATCCATTTTTATCGCGATTCTGTGGGTGGCGTTGGTGGATTGGTTCTGCACCAAAACGGGATTAAAATGGAAGCCAAGCGATGGGATCCGCAGGATCGTTGATCCGCCAAAATCCCTGAGCCTGCTCTGAAACGCCCGCCATATCTGTCTGTCCTGGAGGTTCCATGTCTCATGGTCTTTCCGTTGCCACGCTTTGTGCCTGTGCCGTTAGATTTTCATTCCTGTGTGCGGTTCTGTTTTCTCCCCTGTCTCTCTTTTCCCAAAGCAATCCCATCGTCTTTGGAGATCGCGAAACCCTTCCGGTGGGGAACAAGGTCAATGCTGCCTTTCTGGAAGACGTCAATGCCGACGGCATCCTCGACATCCTGAGTCTGGTTGGAGAGCCGGGGATCTCTGCGGTGATGTACACACAACTGGGACTGGGATCGGGCAACTACTCCGCCGCGACTTCTCAACCATTGACGGTTGGATTCCCGTGGTCAGTGGCGGTCGGCGATTTCAATGAGGATGGCAATGCAGATGCCATCGTCTCGGACCTTCTCAATGCAAGCGTCTCTTATCTGAGCGGTAATGGTGACGGCACCTTTACCATAGAACCTCGCCTGATTCAGGGTTGGAACGGTGGCAATCCGCAAGTGTTGGCTCGCGATATGGATGACGATGGTCATGTGGATCTGGTGGGAGCCAATTTCTTTGGCTCCCAAATGCTGATCGCCTGGGGAACCGGGATTGATGATCCCATCGATGCCTTCGAACCGGTAACTGTCATCGAAGTATCCGGTTATCCAACCAGCATCGACGTGGCCGATCTCGATCTCGATGGGGATCTGGATCTGTGTTGCGGCCTCAATGCGGGAAGCGGTGGCGGTGTCGCTGTCTCTCTGGCTACCGGCGTTCGCACCTATGATACAGAGGTTCGGGAAATCGGTGGTATGCCCGGTGCCCACTGGTCTGTACGGGCGGTCGATCTCGATGGCGGGGCACCTGAGTTGGTCTCCGTCGGTGAAGGAGATGGTCTTCTGGGAATCTTCCCTCTGGTAGATGGGTTGCCCCAGCTGCCGATCACCTATCCGATTTCGGTCGACGCTCGTCATCTGGATACGGCAGATCTGGACCTCGATGGAAATCTCGAGATCGTCGTTCGTGACACCATCAACGGTGAGTACCAGCTGCTGCGTGGTCTCGGCGGTTACGATTTTTTACCGGAGCTGATGATCACCGACGACCCCGTCTCCTTCTGCCCGGTATTTCTGGAGGATCTCGATTTTGATGGCAGGGTTGATCTCTTCTCCGCCAACTACGGCGAACAGACCACCAGTCTTCATCGCAACCTCACCCTGACCGGAGTTCCATTCCGCCGGGGAGATGTGAATCTGGATGGATCCACCAATGTGGCGGATGCCATTTACCATCTGGCTTATCTGTTTGGCGGTGGTGGCGATCCCGGCTGTTTTGATTCGGCGGACATCAACGATGATGGCGGGGTCAACATCTCCGATGCCATCACCCTGCTCGAATCTCTCTTCGGTGGCGGTGGGTCACTTCCCGAACCAACCGGGGATTGCAATATCGATCCCACCGATGACACCCTTGAGTGCGACGACAACGGTGGCACTTGTCCCTGAGTGTTCATCAATTGTGGGAAAGCCTGTTTGACGTCCTTCTTGGCAGGTAAACAATCAATTTCGAAATCTCGTCATGAACGTCCATATTCGGACGGGTGTGAATGCATTCTTGCTCTTTGCATTTCATGCAGGTTATGTTGGAAAAGTCAGAGGCCTTGACGGTTTGGTGTGCCGCAAGCCTGATTCAGCCCGCCGCTGAATGGAAGTTCGCTTCCCGACATTTGGAGTGACCTCATGAAGAGGAACGCCGAAGCCTGTCAACCAAGCTATCAGTTTGACCATAACAGTCTTTGTCATCCCATCACTGCAGCCTATCGGGAAACAGTAGTGCGCCGTTCGATGAAAAGGGTATTCTTTCCGGGGATCCTTTTATGGATCCTGTTGTTTTCCACGGGGTCATCGCTCTTCGCCCAGGGAGATCCTGGTCCACAACCCACCAACCCTCCCCAACTGGCCGTGCTGGGAAGTGCCCTGTCCCATTTGAAAACCCCCTGGCTGGAAGAACGATTCTCCCGCCGACAGGGGATCACTGCGTGGCGCTTCTTTCATGCCGCGGCCAATGGCCCTTCCGACATCTATCTGGGCAGCCTTCAGGTCAGTGCTTCTCCTCTTCCTCCCTTACTCAGCACAGGTCCTGTGTCTTTGGTACCAGCAGGGGGAGACCACCTTCGCTTTGTTTACCTGCACAACAATCGAAACCTGCCGCCAAACCCCGGGTCCGACTTCATCTTTGCCGCTCCGGTCCCTCCCCCATCGCCGGTCCGATCGATGCCCATGCTTCTCAGCACACCATTCCAACTGGACTTTCTGATTCAGGTGTGTGAATGGCAACAACCGGGACAATCGCCTCCAGTCCTTCTTGAGTTTCAGGATTGGCTCGATCTGCCTCAAACCCGCATCACCCAGATCCGCGCGCGATCGGTGGGTCTCCGAATCCTGCTCGAGTTCACCGGAGAAGAAACAGCGGCCAATGGTTCGGTGAATTCCCTGCGCTGGGTCATCTCCGCTGAGAAGACCCCTGCCGGCAACTTCGTGGATCTGGAGGTGACGCCATGAGCTCCCTCCCCAATACCACCGATCACGAAATTGACTCTGCCTGGATCGATCCGGCATGGATCGCCTTTTCCAGGAGTGAAAACATCCGTGAACTGATCTCTGATTTTCACGGGTTCGCACAAGGCCTCGGGTTTCAACCTCCGGAATCTGCAGAACAGGTCATCACCGATCTGATGTCTGTACCCCTCCAATCATCATTCGAATCTCTTTTCGATCACCGAAGCCCTTATCAACCGGGCACCCAAGAGCTGATCTCCGCCTTTATCGTCCGAGGGTTGGACTACCGCGGCATCCCGGCGACGGAGACTCAATGGGCGCTGGACTATTTGTCGTCCCGGGTCAGACCGGATTCTCCACTCCACGCCTACACCCTTCATCACCAGTGCCAGCGGTGGGTCTGGGAAGGACAACCGGCGACTGCCCTGAAGATCCTCGACGATTTCGAAAGCGCTGCTTCTGCACCAAAGAATGAAGTTTTAAAACTTTGGCAGCAGGCACTGATCGATTCTGTCAGGGGATTCGCTCTCATGGAGTTGGGGAACTTTCGTGGTGCGACAGAGTTCCTGCAAAACTCCCTGAAGATTTCACAGGGGTTGGATTTTGCCCTCCAGGAAAGTGTTCAATTCACGCTGGGTTCGATGTTTCGCGAATCCTGCCAGCCCCAAAAGGCGATCGAATTGTGGTATGAGCCACAGAGGATTCAGAGGATGGAATCCGCCAGTGAGTGGCCCCGGCTTGTCGCCACTCATCTGAATGCATGTCGCTGCGCCATCGATCTGAAGGATGCTTCCACTGCCCTTCACGCACTTGAGAAAGCGGAACACTATCTGCCACAAATTCAGGATCGATACCCCCGTCTGGTTGGCTATCGCCATCTGCGAAGGGGCGAGTTGTGCACCCTCGAAGAAGATTATGCGACCGGGGAAGCGATGCTGATTTCAGCCATCGAGCATTTTGAAATCAGCGATCCGCCCTGCCCTGAAGGCTGGCTCGAGGCGAGGCTCTCGCTGGGGCAATACGCCCTGTTACAAAACAATCTGCCTCTGGCATGGGCCATCGTCAAAAAGTTGGTCGAAGAAGCGAATGAAATGGGGCATATCCGATTGCGATCTCAGGCACTCTTGATGCAAACCTGGTTCTTTGTCAGCGAAAGTCCCCCTGCGGAAGACTCCTACCAGCAAACCCTCGATCAGGTTCAAATGATTCACAATCCAGCCCTTCTCTTTCACGCATTCAACAATTTGCTGAACTATTCCGTGAATCATCTGGGTGAGCAAGAAGCCGGGAAACTGCGCGAAAAAATGGCATCATTGCGCAGTCGGCTGACGGAAACCAATTACCAGCAACTCATTGAAAAACATCATCCCAATGGGCTTCACGAGACAAATCCGCAATAAAAATAGCTCCGGGAAACGCTGGTGATGTCTCCCGAAGCCTGCTGAATCTTCCAGTGAAGCTTGCTTCTTTTCAGTCGCATTCCCCGCTGTACCATGGTGATTCAGAAATAGATCCGCCCTACTCAAAAAACAGGACCATCTTTTTGACGGGATATATTCTTGGTTTCATCCAAAGCAAAAACCCCCAAAGAGTACATCGATCAGTTGGCTGAAGATCGCCAGCCAACCATGCGAAAACTGCGAGCTCTCGTGCGCAAACACTTGCCGAAGGGTTATGTGGAGGTGATGCGCTGGGGGATGCTCTGTTACGAAGTCCCCCTCAAAAAATATCCCGATACCTACAACGGTGAACCATTGATGTATGCGGCCCTCGCTGCACAAAAAAATCACTACGGTGTCTATCTGTGCGGTCTGTACTGCTTTGACAAGATCCAGAAGAAGTTTGTCAAAGACTGGAAAAAGCGGGGCGTCAAACTGGATATGGGCAAAAGCTGTATCCGCCTGAAATCCTGGGATCAGTGCCAGGAGGACCTGATTGCCGAAGTGATTGCTGCGGTCCCTCTCGAAGATTTTGTCGCCCATGCAAAAAGTCCCAAAAGACAGTGCTGAATCGGTCCCTCTGCCCTCTTGTGGGCTCCTGAATCCCTGATCCGGATACTCCTCCACACCGCAGGGCCGCAGAAGACGGGCAGGATGTTCCCGAAAAATGGAATATGATGGCAACTGACCGATTTCTCCGGGAAATCGGATGGAAGACAAATGAATCTGATCTGTAGATCTTTGGCTGTTTGACAGGCGATGGGGCGGTGAGCATGGCTCAGGATGACAACGAAACGGTGGAGTATTCTCCCCGCAAGCGGTCTTCCTCTCGCAATGGCGAAAACAGGTCGGAAGATCCTCCTCACTTTCCCGGATACCAGATCGATGGAGAACTCGGCAGAGGTGGAATCGGAGTGGTTTACCGCGGTCGGGATTTGACCCTCAATCGCCCGGTTGCCATCAAGGTGCTGAACTCCGATGAGGGGACCCTGAATCAGCGCACCCGAATTCTTGAGGAGGCACGCAAGGCGGCTGCTCTTGAGGATCGCTGCATCGTGACCGTGTACGGTGTCATCGAAAATGAGGGACATTCTGCCATCGTCATGGAATTGATCGATGGCCATGAACTCAACAATGTCAGCGCTGTCCTCGAACCGAAACAACTGGCAAAAATCTTTGTAGAAGTTTCCCGGGCATTGGCCACTGCACACGAAGCGGGCATCCTCCACCGCGATATCAAACCGCAAAATATCGTCGTCACCCCCGCTCATGAGGTGCGCATTCTCGACTTCGGTTTGTCAATCCGGGTAACGGATGTCACTCAGGAAGAGGGCTTCAGTGGAACGGTTGCTTATGCATCCCCTGAACGCCTTCAGGGTGAAGCCTCAACCTCTTCTTCTGACATTTATTCTCTGGGTGTCATGCTTCATGAATGCCTCACCGGAAGGCACCCCTTCGCAAAGTTGGGAAAACCGCCGACTGTTTCTTCCATTCTTGCGGGCGATCCTGTCATCCCGAGAGAACTGCGGCCCGAGATTCCAGCAGACCTGGAGCGACTGTGCCTCGCATGCCTCTCCTACAAACCGGAAAACAGGCCCAACGCCCAAGAGGTGTATCAGGCTCTGCAAAACATTCTGATCGATCGTCCGATCCAGTTGGTATCCGGCCGTGCACAGGATCATGTCATCAACCGGATCGAAGAACACGTCTCGACCATCGAGAAGTGGCAACAACTGGGTATGGTGGAAAATCGGGATCGCGATCAGCTTCGCTGGTTTTACCGCAAGATTCTTGAAGGCGACGATATGTGGCCCACGGAGACGCGAAAGATCCAGCCCGGGGAGATCGGACTCTATGCCTGTGTCTGGATAGCGGTCGTTGTCTCCTACCTTTGTGGTGTCTACTACCGTGTAGATATGGGACTGACCTGGTCCTGGCTCCTGCCCCTCGGAATCACTTTTTCACTGGCCAGCGCAGCGTGGGTGGTCGAAGGCACCATACAACACCGAATACGTCCGCTCTTCTTTGGCGGTGCCATTCTCGCTTCGATTCCCTGCATGATCGCGATGCTAACCCGGTTTGCCTGGGTACCGGACGAAAATTCAACCAGAGAACTCTTCGGCTTCGCTGGGATCGCCAACCGCACTCTTTTTCTTTCAGGATTGATCGGGCTCGTTATTTCTGTGATGCGCCTGAATCTCACACAATTCTCATTTTACGCATGGCTTTCTGCGGCACTTCTCACCTTCACCCACATGTCTGTTCTGCTGCTACTGGGATTCGTCGAATGGACACAGGGAAACCAGGCTTTGGGAGTTTTGAGCATGGCCATTTCATGGTTGGTCGGTGCCGGATTCGAATCAATGGCGAGACCCCGATTTGCCAGACCCTTTCATTGGACGAGCACTCTCGCCACTGTCTGTGGTCTCTTTTTATTCGGCATCACACCGTTTCTCGAATGGGTCGGCCTGGATACCGGAGTTAAAAATGTGAATACCGGTTGGTCCATTGCTCTGGGGGGACTGGGACTGACGGGACTCAGTACTCTCCTGGATCAGAGTCACCGATTGGAGAGACGTCGAATCGCACTCTTTCATGAATGGATCAGCCCCTTCTTTCTGGTGGGCGGCCTCACATTCGCTGCTCAGGAAGCGATCCCCAGAACCTGGATCCCCGATTCCATCAGCAACCTGAGCCTGCTTTTCCTCTTCAGCAGCACCATCTTCTACTCAGTGCTGGCCGCCCGTTACTGGCGAGCCCGATACATGCTCGCAAGCCTCTCGGGGAGTGCTGTCCTGGTATATCTGATCCCCAAGTATGAACTGGTCTCGACCTCCACATTTTTCATTACTGTTGCACTTTTGTCTGTCTTCGTATCATTTGCTTTCTATTGGAAGATGGTCATGTCCAATCAGAGCAAACCTCAGGAAAAGGTTGCTCCCCCATCCCTGAGGGATGACTGATTTATTCGGCAAGAGGAAACCCGCATGACCGCAAGAAGGACTCTTTCACTGGTTTTGTTGCTGACCGGTTTTGCGGCCGGCTATCTGATCGGATTGCGCACTGGCGAAAATACTGAGAGCCCAGCTCAAAAGATTGAACCTGCAGATCGGGCAACACCCTCCCAAGAGAAGCTGAACATTGCAAAAAATGACTCTGTTGAGGTTTCGCCGGAAGGCCCGGACAAATCACAGGAAGTCGAAACCAGTGCATCCGAAGTTGCACAGAATCTTCCCGCCCCCCGGCGAAGCCAGCTTCAGGATTCTTACCTGCTTCTGGAGGAAGAGCAGAATCTTGTCGGAATCGTCGATCTGATACTGGCATTGATTCACCAAAGAAGATTCCCTGAAGCGAACCAATTGATGGAATCTGCACTCGAAGGGCTCAACGGAGGAAAACTCAACTCCCCCCTGTGGAAAAATTCATCCAACCCTTCTTTCATGGTCATTCGTTATTGCCAAAACACAGAGAACCTGCGTTCAGTGATGGAATACGTCCTGTATCTGTCGAAGCTGAATACTCTCCCAGAACTGTTGGCAGATCTTCGGGAAGAAGTTTTGCTGGGTGACACCGCCACCATGTTCCTGGGTCTCAATGACGGCAGTGCTGATGATCTGACCGCAGACCTGGTCCCCTATTACCGTGATCGAATCGAAAACTGGGACCGCACCACATGGACCAACCGATCGGTGATTCACAGCCTGGGACTGATCCCCACAGATGAATCGGCGATTCTGATTGCTGATCTGAAAGACTGGACATCCAGCAATCTGAAACTGGAGTTGATTCAGGCTCTTGCTAACAACGGGTCAACTGTCGCGGTGGAAGTCATGGCCACCTGGCTTTCCGAAGAACGAAATCCACGCTTTAAACTTGCCCTGGAAGATGCCCTCCGACTTTTGGGGCAGTAAACCTCAACAGGGCTTCAGATTGTCCGGGCTTGAAAACTTCGGAATTTTCTGAAATCAGCGCGGCTGTGTCTTTGGGTTACCCGCAATACGAATGATGGCGTCAGCGACTTCTTTGGGATCAATCATCGCTGGCACTGCAGCCCACCAATTAGTTTTGTCATTTCCAAAGGTGACGATACCCGCGTGTTCCGTTTTGTCGGCGTCCACTTCGGGGTCCAGATCATAAGCACCCAGCACCCAACGAAGGGTTTCAATCTCATCAAAGTCCCCGGTCAGGTGATACCAACCGGTCCAGTCATTGACGGGATAGCGTCGATAATCGGTCAAAGCTTCCGGGTCGTCTTTTTCAGAGTCGATCGTGATCGAAAGAAACACGATGTCCTTGCCCATACGCTCGCCGAAAAACTTTTGAACCTTCACGAGGTTCTCTGTCACACCCGGTCATATGCCATCACAGGTGGTGTAGAAAAACTGGATCACAGCCATGCGATCCTTGACCAGATCTGAATAAAAGCGGTGCTTTTTCCCCTGATGATCGACAAGAACGGTATCGGGAAACTTGTCGCTATAAAGGCCTCGCGGATTGGCATGGGGCTTGGCTCTGGCAGCTTTGTCGACAAACGGAATCTCTTCCGTCGACTCCACAACATCCAACTCATCCATCTCCTCGACCAGAGGAGAGCCGTGACCGGAGGGTGTTTGACACCCTCCGGTCAAAGCGACACACAAACACAGAAGCGGCAGCAAGTATCGAAGATTCACTTCTTCTTCTTCTCTTCCTGCTCTTCTGGCATGGGAGATTCGGGAGTGTCCTGGTTTCCTTCCGGATCCCAGTCTCCGCTGTCCGGCTCACACACGCCGTCGACAACGTCTCCCGGGAATCCCACTCCTTCATCGTAAAGGTGCTCATAGTCACCAGGGCCGACGATTTCGCCACTGGCGAGAGTCTGCTCGTGGTCGAAGAGCAATCCATTTGGATCGATGCAGCCGGTTGGCATTCCCGATTGCAAGGCCGCCTCTTCATTGAAAGCGTGGTTGCGAATGCCGTCGTTCATCCCCTCTTCGCCCGCTTCGCGGGGATCGAAAGTGAACATCATGCGCATATCCTCGTGCTCAATGATGTGACAATGGCACACGAAAGGCCCCTTGAAGGTTCTGAGCTTGATGAGACACTCCGCCTCTTGCCCCCCTTCGAGGTTCACCAGATCCGTATTCCATTTGTAGTAAACCGGGAAGTCCGGGTCATCGACTTTGGTATCGTCGATCCGAACGACCTGAATCCCTTCAAGGTGAGCATGCATCGGATGCCACCAGCCTCCACCCTTGTTCTTGAAGATCCAGCGCTCCATCGAATTCAACAACGGTGTCGCATCGGTTCTGCGGGGGCTGTAGTAGCGATCGTTGACCACCCACGCACCATTCTTGCGGCCGACCTCGAAGACTCGTGTCGCCACCACTTCTTCTGCCGGGTAACGGTAGAACTCACGCACCACATCGCCTTCGGACATGGTGAACTCGCCGTTCTCGACACCCTCTACTTCCTGCGGCCCTGGCGGATCTCCATCGAGGAGACGGAATTGCAACCACGGACGGCTTTCCTTTTTGGGACGGATTCCTTTGGGTTTGCGGCCGTCGGTCTGGTGCATGATGTTTTGCAGGTAGTAGGTATCGACATCCTCCGGCAACTGGCTGAAATCGATGATCACATCGAAGCGCTCACCCGGGCTGATGGTAAAGCTGTCCATATTGGTGGCTTCGCCAACTTCCCAGGTATCCTTGCCGATCAAAAGGAACGGCAAACCATCCTTCTGGTTCTTGCCGGTGCTGCTGTTCAGGCGCAGATGCAGATAACGTGCGTTACAGGCGTTGAGGATGCGGAAGCGGTACTTCTTGCGGTACACCTCCATGTATGGCTGCACGCGACCGTTGGCCGTAAAGACATCTCCCAAATGACCGTTGTGATCAAGGAAGTCGTATTTAAGAGTTCCGTCGCTGTTGAACGCAAAATCCTTCAACGCAATCACGTGGTCAAAATCACCGTACACCTTCGGCAAGCGGCCACTCATCTGGTGATCGATCTCGACGTCATCTTCACAGAGATAGAAAGCCGCCAGGCCCCGATTCACATTGAAACCGGTTACGTCCATGGCGTGGTCGTGAATCCACATCGTCGTCGGTACGTGGCTGACATCGAATTCACCCGCTTCTTCGACGGTTGCGGGAAACGCCACATCCGGAGTTGCATTCTGACGAGGCGCGATGTTCGGATAGTAGTAATCGCGCTTCTTCCCCTGAAGGGTGTAGAAGTCCGGGTAACCATCACTGTGCGCAGGTCCATGGTCACCATGAAGGTGGATGGAAGTTTCAACACTGGTCTTGTTGTCGTAACGCAGAACCGTAGGTTCACCATTTCGCGCCAGGAAGGTGGGCCCAGGGAAGCTTGGCGGAGTCTCACTGGCTGTTCCCTCGCGGCCCTTGTATGCGAAAACCGGAGTCTTCAAGCCTGGGAAAAACTCCCACTCGCCTTCAACAGCATCGACTTCCCAATACTTCTCGGGAAAACGATCCCAGTCCGGAAGATGAGCAGGGTGATCTGCGTAGTACTCGGGTGCGATTCCGTGATAGACCTCATCGGAACCCAGCACTGCATCCGGAGAGCCTGCAGCAGGGGTCATCTGATCTGCCTTTGGGATCACCGGAGGTTTAAAGAAGGGTTGTGTGAAAGGGGTGTAGCCGAAGTTGGCCGCTTCTGCCTTATTGGAAAATGACAGCGGGGAAGCAGCGCTCAGAGCACCCGCAGTAAGGGCACCCTTCAGCATCTGACGACGATTCATTTTCATGAAAATCTCCTGACATAATGTCATTGGTTGGTTACTCATAACTGCAAGCCAAGCAGGTACGACATTAATGACAGGTATGGCAGGGACAAGAAAAATCCAAAGGTCTATATGTCGTGACCAAACGACATTTAACCCTTTTAGTCCACCTTCTTTTCGATCTTCAACTCTGACAACATCTTAAGCAGGTCAGTTCCGTGGGAGCCCAGTTTGACCTTGCGGTCCACTTTTATTAATTTTCCAGACTTGTCGAAGATGAAGGTCACCCTCTTGGCAAAACCCATGAATCCATCCACCCCAAACAACTTGGCCGCCTTGCGATCCGGATCCGCAAGGATGGGGTAGGCGTTGCCGAGGGATTCGGCAAATTCCTTTGCCTTGTCTGCATCGTCGGTGGAAACCACGAAGAGCTTGGCCTTGTACTTTGCAATTTCTTTGGCACTGTCACGCAGCGCCTTGCACTGCTTGGTTCAGCCTGGGGTAAAGGTCTTCGGAATCCAGGCGATGATCAGTGCATCCCCTTTTTCTGCAATTTCAGGAAGGTTGTATGTTTTTCCATCGGACGCCTTCAGGGATACCTTTGGAATCGGGTCGCCAACCTTGAGACCCTCTTTCTCGTCATCACCACCGAACAGGGATCCAAACATTCCGAACATGATCAAACCTCCGAGGATCAAACCCCACTTTGCAGATTTACGGATTGCCATGGCTCTCCCTTTTCAAAACTGATCTGGTCAATTTCAACGGTTCAACAATTTGGCCAACTCTGCCAGTCGTAACACCGAATGATCTGTATCGACGCTTTCCAACTCTTCAAAACTGAACCAGCGAACGTCTTTCGACTCTTCGCTGATTATCGGGGTATTGTCCGGATCAGTCATGACCAAAAACCGAATATCGAGATGATCATGAGCGGGTTCTCCGCCCAATGCTGGAATTCCGTGGATATCAACGTCGATGACCCGGGGATAAATCCATAAATCCTCGATTCCCGACTCTTCGACACTCTCTCTCCAGGCGGCGTGGGCGAGATTGCCATCTCCATCGCAATGACCACCAAACTGAAGCCAGCGATCCAACTTCGCATGGTGATGCAACATTACTTTTTCACAGGAATGATCGATCACGAGAGCTGAAGCGGTCAGGTGTCCCGGAAAACAGCTTCTCAGTAAAACATCCGGTCTGCTGTCACATGCCTCGAGAATTTGCTGACGCTGTTCCTGCTGAGACTTTTCCTCGGGGGAGTAATTTTCAATCCACTCTCTGGCAACGCTGGCCGAGGAATTGAAAACCAGATTTTCATTTCCCGGTCCCCAGAGATCTGAACTGGCAGGAGAATTCATCAAAATGGCAGCATGTTTCGCATGACATGCCCGGCGATCTGCGGATTCTCGCGCAGCCTTCGAGAGGAGTAGGCGTACCATTCCTCACCGAAGGGAACATAAACCCTCAAGGGGTGACCCTTGGATACCAGTTCACTCCGGAGGCTCTCTGTCACGCCGAGAAGCATTTGGAATTCGTACTGCTCCCTGGGGATCTCCAGACGTTGTATCAGATCGATACTTCCCTCGACCAAACGCTGGTCATGGGTCGCGATGCCCACCTTGCGAATCCCCCCGCGGAACATCTGTTCGAGGTTTCGCAAAAATGCATCCTGAACTTCCGTGAAACCTTTGTATGCAATCTCTTCCGGCTCGACATAGATGCCCTTGCACAACCGAAGGTACGTTTCCCCTTCTTCCATCAGTGCACGCACATCTTCTTCAGTGGATCTCAGGTATGCCTGAACCACAGTACCCACCCGTTCAGTCTCCTTGCGCAACTGGCGATAAATATCCAGAGTCTTTTGGGTGACCGACGAATCTTCCATGTCGATGCGAACGAAGGAATCGTGCAGCTCAGCGGTGCGAATCAACTTCTGAAGGATTTCGATGCACAGGGCTTCATCAAATCGCAAAGCCAGCATCGACAGCTTGACGGAAATGTTGGCATCGAGGGATTGGCGGTCGATCTCCGCCAGCGCCTCCTGATAAAGGGCTTCTCCACTCAGCGCCTGTTCCCGGGAAGTGGAATCTTCTCCCAACACATCGAGGGTGGCACTCATACCCTGATCATTCAGATTGCCGACACACTCCAGGGCGTCCTTGAGGGTCGTTCCGGCGATGTACCGGCGTGAGATCTTCCACACGAGAGACTTGGGGACCAGAGGCAGCAGTGAAACGATCGCTTTGTTGATCACAACATCCCTTCGCTGAAGACTTGATCTGTCTGCTCGATCAAGTCTTCGCTATCATATCCCGAACCCCTGCGCAGTGCAGTCGATCAACCGGAATCAGCCGAGATGGAATCGTGACCCCCATGCCCCCTGAACCCTCCAGCTCTTCCTCCAGCCGCTCCCCCGGCAAGCCCACAGCGGCACTCGCTTTCGTGGTCGGCTGGCTCACCTTCCGGGGATTGGCCTGGTGGAGCACCGGTTTGGGATTGCTGGAATCTCCACTCCTGCTCTCCACCCCCCTGTTGGATGGACTGGTCGGCTTCATGTGCCTGGCCCTCGCCCGTCAACTGTGGGTCGGTACTGCGGGGAGCCTGCCCCCCACACTCCTGATCCTGATGATGCATGCGACTCTTTACGCCTATTTGCTGGTGTATTTGCGACCAGAGTTGTGGACCACCCTCGATCTCTGGACCAGAACCCAGGTCCTGATCGAATGCTCGACTGCTGCAGGATTGGCCCTGCTATTGTGCGTCAAAAGACCCCTGCGATGGGAATCAGACGCATCCAACTGAAACAACACCCGACAGTTTCTGCGGGTAAAATATGGTTATCGGGAAGTCGCACTTCCTGCCCTTTTTCAACAGGCGAAATGATGAATCGGTTTTCATTCCACTCTCTGTTTCTGTTGCTGTTCAGCGTGTCGGGATTCACCCCGTACACAGGGGCACAGATTATTGAATCCGTGGATGCAGGGCGCGGTGCGGTGACGGTTCAGGTTTCCGATAATTATGTTCCCGGAGAAGCGGCTCCACTCTTGCTCCTCCTCCATGGCAGAGCCTGGGATGGCGACTCGATGGAGGGCCTCTTTGAACTGACCCAGGAGGCGAACAATCGGGGGTACATCTACTGTTACCCCGACGGCCTCGCGACCTTCACTGGAGTACGCTATTGGAATGCCACCAATGCTTGCTGTTGTGAGGGCTTTCCCTTCACCTCCTGTGAAGATGATGTCGGATATCTGACCAACCTGATCGCAGTCCTTGCCGATACCTATTCCATCGACCCCACACAGATTCACCTGATCGGACACTCCAACGGCGGGTTCATGGCCCACCGCATGGCTTGCGAAAGATCGGATCTAATTACCTCCATCATCAGCGTGTCCGGCATGACATGGAGTGACCCGGCAAACTGCAATCCGACAGAGCCAGTTCCGGTACTTCAGGTACACGGCACCATCGATCCCATCATCTTTTATGGCGGCGGAATTCTGGGAGCAGGTGTTTATCCCAGCGCCCAGGAAACCTGCGAAACCTGGGCCAGCCTCAATGGCTGCTCTGCCACACCGACAACCCTTGCGAATCTGAATCTGACCTCCGCCTCCGGTGCGGAAACAGAAGTGTTGCGCTGGGGGGACAACTGCAGTGGGCAAGGAACGGTGGAGTTGTGGTCGATGACTGGCACAGGCCACCTGCCCAACTTCAACAACACCTGGCGCACCATGATCTTTGATTTCATGGAGACTGCCGCCACGCCGCCCGTGTTGTTCACTCGGGGTGACAGTAACGGGGATCAGTCGATCAATATTTCAGACGTGGTGACCACCCTCAATTATCTCTTCGGTGGCGGACCACTCGATTGTCTTGAGGCGGCAAACTCAAATGGGGATGGCAGTCTTGATCTGTCGGATGGAGTTTATCTTCTCTTGCACCTGTTTGCCGGTGGCACCGCTCCACCCGCTCCTCACCCGGATTGTGGGCAGGGCCCAACACTTATCGACTGTGCTTCGACACTGTGCCCATGAAGACACTGTGCCCGTGAAGACACTGTGCCCGTGAAGACACTGTGCCCATGAGGGCGTTGTCCTTGATCTACTTCAAGGATCAGAGCGTGATTTCAACGGCATACTTGGCGGGCTTGTCTCCGGTGATTTCCGGAATGCCGATCCCCGCCGCCAATGCACCGAGGAAGAACAGGGCGCGGGCTTCAGAGGGAATGTCCTGGGTCCATTGACTGGCATGGGAATCACGATTGACGAGTTTTCTCATCGCTTCAATCGGCAACTCCAACAGCGGCTCCCTCTTCAACAGAGTCTGGGTAACCTCATGGGGTTGTGCCTTTTTGGCCGTGCCCTGATCCCGTTCATCGCGAACCCGAATCACCCAATCCTCTTTTGCGAGAAAGTCGACGAGGTCTGCCATATCGGGGGTGGGACCCAGTGGATCGCTCACCGAATTGGATTTCCAGGTTGCTGAAAACATCAGGCCGGCCCCAAAGAGGACTTGTGCCCAATCCCCCTCACGGAGTTGCTGAAGGAATTGGTAAGGGTCTTCGGTGGACAGCTCATCCGGGTCGATCCCGTTTTGCTGGCAGATTTTTTCGAGAATCAGGTCGAAGACCGGTGCGCGGTCAGCCAGAACCCTGCCTGATCCCAAACCTGAATCGCAGGCAAACCACTCCCACAGAGTGCGAATTCGATCCTGACCCAAACGCTCCAGCAACAGCGCACTGTCATCCCGCTGAAGAAAAAGTCTCCAACGTTCGTCCACCATGGGAATGGAATACTCCGGTGAAGCCATCACAGTCCTCCCGTTTCCTGAATCAGGCGATACGCCAACTTCTGCCGCAGGCCAAAGATCACAGTAGCATGCCGGGACGGTATCGGGAATCACCGGGAGTCCGCCTCCCATCTCCTGTCATCGTGAAACGGCGCTTCGCAACCCCTCCAGTGATGCCAGCAAACTCTCCACCGATGACGCCGGATCAAAACGATGTCGATGCGAATGCCTTTTTTTCTGCGCGGGTCTGCACAGGAAAGTCGTCCCAATAACCAACTTGCAGATCTCGCCAACCGGGTCCTTTGCTGAAATGAAACCGGATCCCCGAACAGGCTGGAACGATACTTCACCTCGACGATCACCAGGCCTGATTCGTCAGCACAAAGAAGGTCGATCTCGGCGTGGGGAGTCCGCAGATTCCTTGCCAGGATTTTCCATCCCTGAAGCATCAGAATCGCTGCGGTCACCCGCTCCGCCATTCTTCCCTGGAAGTGCTGCCACCAGATTTGGTGCCTTCGATGAATTCTGGCCAATGACCCCCCTTTTCAGGGAGATCTAAAGGGTGAAGTCGGTGCTTCCCCAGAAGCCTGGTTTGGCAAGAGGCCTCATCCGGTCTCAGCCTCTTCTTTGGACCTCACCGCAACAACAGTTGTGTCATCTTCAGGTTGCGCTTTGGCAGGGTCAGAATCAGAGCCGCGGCGGAGGTCGCAGAGAGGCGCGGGGCAGCAGTGTAATCCTGGGGGTTGTTGTCCCGGTTCGGCTGATAATAGAAGGTTCCATCGGAGCACTGCGACAGGGTGAACCACCAACGGTTCTCATCGAGCAGCTTGCGCAGGGAAGCAGGGTCCTGGGCAGCGCCGAAAGCGGTCCACACCATGCCGAGAATCGGTGATCCGTGGGTGTCGGAGAAGGTGTCCGGATGCTCTCCGATACAGCGGGCGGATCGGAGTGCAAACTCCTTGTATCCCCCCTCTTTGGCATCGAGGGCATGAGCCAATACCGCAGCTCCGGTGCGACCCATGTCGGCATATCCCCTTCCACCGGAAGAATCCTCATACCAGACGTAGCCGCGCTGGTTGGTTCCACGGTCGACAAACTCATGGGCTTTCTGATACGCATCGGAATCGATTTCGATGCCGCACATCTTCATCAATGCCCAGGCCATTTTTGCCTGACCGGTAAGGATACAGATGGAGCCATAACCATTTCCTCCCGGTCGATTTGCAGGGCGATGTCCGAACCCTCCATCAGAGATCTGTGCCTTGACGAGCCAACGATGAATCTCTTCCAGTTCCGGGAGAATCCACTTCTCTTCTGTGGCGAGATAGATCTCGGCGAGGGCGATGCCATAGAGGGTGTACTTCCAGCAATCGAGTCCTTCATAACGAATCTTGTCGTCGGTCGCCCGGGCCATGGATCGGGCTGCCTTGAGAACTCTCTCCCTGTGCAGTTTCGGATCGTCACCCAACAGGGCAAGGACCGCAAAGCAGTTGAGGTGCGGCCGGTTGTGCCACAACCCGGAAGCATTCTGCTTTTCAACGAGATAGTCGATCCCTTCCTTGAGCAACTTTTCACTGCGATCACATTTGAAGGGCCAGTTCTTGGCGTATTTGCCGTAATCGGTTTTCACCTGAAGATTGATACGGGTTTTCTTCTCTCCTCGGGTCACCAGCAACGGCAGGGTTCCCTTGGCCGCCATGGCAGCGTCGAGGGCATCTGCGAACTCGGTCAGCGGTCCCTCATAACTGAACTTGCCGACTCCATAGCCAAAGGTATGCGGCTTGCTGAAGGGTCGCTTGCCAGCACCGACGATACGATCCCCCTTCTCCAGTTTCTCTGCCGCTGGAGAATCCGGAAAAATGTAGGCCACCTCCAACTCTTGGGGAGACTCGGGAGTCAACTTCACCCGCAGACCCGTCAGGCCCAGATGGATAAACCAGCCTCCGGTTGCGGCATCGGGGCCGACCTCTGTTTTGACATCGTACTTGGGATTATCGAGAAAGACGGAAGTCGCGGATGCCGTTCCCAGAAAAACAACCACACAGAGAAGCAGCAACAGGAAAGAAAACCGGAAAGGATTCGACGACATGACACGCCTTTCAGCCTGAAGAGGTTCTTCAAGTCTGGTCGCCCAAAGCAGACCTGACAAGTGCCCTCCGATCTGTTGATTACTCCTTGAATAAACCGGGCTGATCGGCAGCGGGTGCTTTGGGGGATTTTTTGGCCGGCTTTCGACGACGGGTCGGGCCCTTTCGGCTGCCGTGCTTCTGGAAAACCTCCTGGGATTTTTTTCGCGCTTCAGGATCTCTTCTGGCTGCGTATGTTTTTGAAACCCCTTCTTTGCGAGCCTTTCCTTCATCCACAAGTGGCGCTGGATAATCGAGGCCGATTCGGCACTGACAACGCTCCTGTTCCCCCTCGTCCATCTTCCACGGTTCGTGAATCGATTCCGCAGGAACATCAACCAGCTCGGGAACCCAGCGGCGGATGTAGGTGCCTTCAGGATCCTGATCACGGCCCTGTTTGGTCACGGAGTAGGCACGCACAGTATTGATGCCGGTGGTCCCACTCTGCATTCCCACCTGGGACCAGTGGATTCCCGGTTCGTAATCGAGGAAGAGTCGCGCCAGATGTAATCCGGTTTCGCGCCATGGGAGCCACAGCGTGTAACTGGCGACCGACATCAACATCGCTCTCATGCGAAAGTTGATCCAACCAGTGGCATGGAGTTGACGCATACACGCATCCAGAAAGGGCCAGCCGGTGTTCCCCGTACTCCAGGCCTGAAACTTGTCCTCGACCAGTGGCCGCGGCATTCGGGCATCGATGATGGGATTCTGTGCGACCACATCGAGATCCGGTTCCATCTCCAGTTTTTGCATGAAGTGGCAATGCCAGGCGAGGCGACTTTTGAAAGAACTCAGCGAAGGCAACCAGCGCTTTGTATCGCGGCCCTCCTGGCGTAACGACTTCAACTGCTTTTCACGCTGTTGTGTTTGCTGCACCACCCTGCGCAGACTCAGACAACCCAAAGCCAGATAGGGTGCCAACCTTGAGCAGTGATACGACCCGGAAAGCGGACTCGACATGGCGTAGCGATAGGGCTCACCGCGCTCTTCCAGAAAACCGTTCAACACATCCTGTGCCGAAGACTCTCCCGGATCAGGGCGATCCCTCAAGGGTCTTTCGGGAAAACCGAGGCTCGAGAGGTCCGGGCAGGACCAACGATCCAGTGACGGAATCTCCGGTGGAGCAGGGATAAACTCCGGAGCATCCGCCAGTGCCTGTCGCATGCGTCGATCACGGGCGCTCTTCCACGCATCCCTGCCCTTCAGTCGGCGGACGACTCCGTTACTGGGCGTTTCATGCCAATCGACACCCACCTTCCGGCACCACTTCTGCACCACTCGATCCCTTTTGAAGGACCAGTCGGTTCCGGTTTCTTCGTGGGAATGCAGCGCGGTCAACTCGACCGTTTCATGGAGATGCCGGAAGACCTCCAGGGGGTCCGCATGAAGGATCCACAACCGGGAACCGCGACGCTGAAGTTCACGATCGAGAGCGAGGGCACAATCCAGTTCCCAGTGAAGGTGAATCTCGGAAGTATCGGGCTGTTTCAGCCTCTCGGGCTCGACAAAAAAGAGGGGCAACAGGGATTGCCCGGACAGGGCTGCGGAATCGATGGCCTGAAGAAGGGGAGGATGGTCGCGAAGGCGCAGGTCGCGCTTGAACCAGATGACTTCAGTGGCCATGGAATGATCCTGTGATCCAAAGCCCTGAAAGCCGAACCGCAGCAACTGCGGTCAAGACACAAAATCAGCCGCCAACTTCTACCCCAGAAGCGGGCGGCTGATCCCGAAAAACTACTCGCCCTTGCGGGTCGGAACCTTCTCGCGGATGCGAGTGGCCTTGCCGACACGGTCGCGAAGGTAGTACAGCTTGGCACGGCGAACGCGGCCACGACGCTTGACGTCCACCTTCTCGATCCACGGAGAGTGGAAGGGGAAGGTACGCTCGACGCCTTCTCCGGCGACGATACGGCGCACGGTAAATGCGGAACGATTGCCGGCATTCTTGCGGGCGATCACGGTGCCGTTGAAGATCTGCACCCGCTCTTTTTCACCCTCGACGATGCGCACGTGCACATCGACGGTGTCGCCGATCTCGAAGTCATGCTCTTTTTTGTCTTGTGCGGACTCGAAGTCCTCGATCGCTTTCGCCATCATTCTTCTCCCGGAACCGCTTTGGGTTCCTGTTCACTCGTCGTCTGGTCCCCGGCACCACTGCGCTCGGAGGACTGCCTTCGGGAATCCCGTCGGCGCCATTCTTCGATGGCTCCGTGATCTCCGCTGCGGAGAACCTCCGGAACCCCTCGCCCCCGATACTCGGGAGGGCGAGTCCAGTGCGCATGGTCGAGACCATCCGCCCCGGGCCATGCATTGAAGGAATCTCTCAGAACCGATTCCCCGTCACCGAGAACCCCCGGCAACAACCGGATCGTTCCCTCGAGGATCGCCATCGCCGGCACTTCTCCTCCGGAAAGCACGTAATCTCCCAGGGAGACGCGCTGCCACGGATAGGCCTCAACGATACGTTCGTCGTATCCTTCGTAGCGACCGCAAAGGATCACCAGGCGTTCCACGCCGGCGAAATCCTCGAGATCACCCTGCCCCAGCTGTCGTCCCCGTGGACACATCAGCAGAAGCTTCGTTCCTTCCGGCGCCTTCTCTCCCGGTTGTACCCCCAACACGTCGAGGGCTCGAAAGACCGGCTCCGGTTTCAACAACATTCCAGGACCTCCCCCGTAGGGGCGGTCGTCCACAGTTCGGTGACGGTCCTCACTGAAGGCGCGGAGATCGACAGTCCGAATCTCTACCTGGCCCTGCTTGCGGGCCACTCGCACCATTCCGTTCTGGAGGAACTCATCAAAGAAGCGGGGAAAGATCGTCAGAATGTCGATCTGCACCGGCTACTCCGAACCGCAATCGCTCAGGAACCGCCCTGTGCCTTCTTCTTGGCACGCTGGACAGCACGGCGACTTTTCTTGGCCATGGGCCACTTCACATCCACTTTGCGCAGGAAAGAGGTCACCGTCTCACTCGGACGGGCTCCCTGGTCGATCCAGTGTTGCACACGGTCGACGTGAATCTTCACGCGCTTCTCGGCGTCATCGACCATCGGGTCGTACCAGCCAAGGGTTTCCAGGGATCTTCCACCCCGGGCGTTTCTCTTTTCGATGGCCTCGATGCGATAGAACGGTCTGTGTGTCCGTCCGCATCTTTTGAGACGCAAGGCTACCGCCATGATCGTCACTCCTCGTATCTACTCAATTTCACGACTCTAAATCAGGCGCTGTTGCAGCCCTGCTCAGGGACCGGGCATACCGATACCCCGGCACATTCCCCTTTGGGGGGAACGACTGAAATTACTAGGATGGCCCCAAAGCATCAACAGCGACCGGCGAATTTGGGCGATTCTTCCGGGAAAAAAGCGGTTTCCGGGCCGAATTGGCACTTTCGACAGAGGTCAGTCCGGAAATCAGCGGCGGCGGGACTTCTTGCGACGCTGACGCTCCTGTTTGCGTTTCTTGCGTCTTTCGTCCTTGCTGGGGCCGGCTTTCCCTTTTCCAGGGCCTCCGGGACCTCCCGGAGGAGCACCCAGACCGGGGATCTGCGGCATCTCTCCGGGCATTCCCGGCAATCCCCCCGGCATGCCCGGCATACCACCGGCATCGGCATTCTGAAGATCCTCCATGCCCTGCTTCATGTCGCGCATCCCCTTGAGCTTGCCAAAGAAACCGGACTGCTTCTTGAAGCCCTGCATCATCCCCTGCATCTGTTTGAACTGCTTGAGCAGATCATTGACCGCCTCCAGCGGACGGCCCGCTCCGGCAGCGATGCGACGGCGGCGGCTGGTATTGATGATTTCCGGACGCTGACGTTCCTTGGCGGTCATCGACTGGATGATGCTCTCGACGATCACCAGTTCATCCCCCTTGAGGTCCATCTGGTCGACCTGGCCACCGATCCCGGGGATATGGGAGAGCAGATCCTTGAGGCTGCCCATCTTCTTGATCTGGCGCAGCTGCGAAAGGAAGTCTTCAAGGGTGAAGCTGGCCTCGAGCAGCTTCTCCTGCATCTCGGCCTGTTCTTTTTCGTCGATGAACTGCTGGGCGCGGTCGACGAGTCCAACCACATCGCCCATGCCGAGAATCCGCGAGGCCATCCGATCCGGATGGAATTCATCCAGTCGGTCCAGCTTCTCACCGACACCGACAAACTTGATCGGCTTGCCGGTGATCGCCTTGACGGAAAGGGCCGCACCTCCACGGGCGTCGCCGTCGAGCTTGGTCAGGATCACTCCTGAAAGTTCAAGGGACTGGGAGAAAGCCTCCGCCGAGCGGACCGCATCCTGACCCGTCATCGCATCACAGACGAAGAAGGTTTCATCCGGTTTGGTCTTGTCGGCGATCTGCTTCAGCTCGCCCATCAACTGGTCATCGACGTGAAGGCGACCGGCGGTGTCGAGGATGATGACGTCACACTTCTGTTCGCGGGCGGCTCCGAGGGCCGCTTCACAAACCTGTGGAGGAGTCAGGCCTTCCTGATGGAAAACCGGCACGTCCAGTTGGCGACCGAGCACCTTCAGCTGCTCGATGGCCGCGGGCCTCTGCAGGTCTGCAGCGACGAGCATAGGCCGCTTCTTTTTTCTTTCGCGGAAGTAACGGGCCAGCTTGCCGCAGGTGGTCGTCTTTCCCGAACCCTGCAGACCCGACATCAGGATCACCGTCGCGCCCGATTTCTTCCACGCGATCTCATGATCGACCGGACCCATCAGATCCGTGAGTTCATCCTGAACGATCTTGGTGAACATCTGACCGGCGTCGACACCTTCGATGACTTCGGCACCGAGGGCGGCCTCACGAACGCGCTTTTCAAAATCCTTGACCACCGGCAGCGAGGCATCCGCCTCCAGCAACGCCCGGCGAATCTCGCGGCTCGTATCCTTGATGACATCTTCGGTAATCTTGCGTCCGCGCAAGCCTCCGACGATGGCGGTCAGTCGTTGGGTCAATCCACCCAGCATCGTTTACCCCTGTACCGTTTCTGATTCGATCTGTCGATCCTCCACGCGCTCCACATCCGCACCGAGGCCGCGCAGCTTGACCTCCATCGATTCGTAACCCCGCTGCAGGTGATAGATCCTGCGCACCTGGGTCGTTCCCGAGGCCATCAGTCCGGCGATCACCAGACAGGCACTCGCCCGCAGATCACTGGCCATCACCTCGGCACCGTGGAGCGGTGCCCCGCCCTCGATGATGCCGGTGGAACCTTCCTTGCGCACCTTGGCGCCGAAGCGGCGCAGCTCGGAAAGGTGCATGAAGCGATCGGGGAAGATCTTCTCGGTGATGAGGCTGACCCCGTCCGTCTTGCACAACAGTGCCATCAGCGGACCCTGCAGATCAGTCGGGAATCCCGGATAGGCGAGGGTCGCCACATCACAGGGAGTCACCTGATCGACACCGGTCACTGTGACACTGTCTTCACCGATCTCCAGCGGAACGCCGATGTTTTTCAGAATCGACAACAGGGCCAAATTGTCTTTGGGTCGACAATTCCTGACCTCCACACGACCGCCTGCGGCGGCACCTGCCAGAATATAGGTTCCGGTTTCGATGCGATCGGGGGGAATCGTGAAGGTGACTCCACCCAGGGATGCAAATCCATCCTGACCGACACCTTCGATACGAATCGTCGGTGAACCATCGCCTTCAATCTTGACGCCGAGGGTTCGCAGGAAGTCTGCGGTGCTGACCACCTCCGGTTCGCAAGCGGCGCCCTCGATGACGGAAACGCCATCGGCGCCGGCGGCGGCCATCATCACATTCTGGGTTCCGAGAACCGTCGGTCCCATCGGACCGGAGAGGTAAACAGATCCACCCTTGAGGGGACCGTTGGCGATGATGTAACCATTCTCGTGACGAATCTTGGCGCCGAGCGCTTCCATTCCCTGAATGTGCAGGTCGATGGGACGGTCGCCGATGTTGCAACCACCCGGCAGCGAGACCACCGCCTCACCCCGACGGGCGAGCAGAGGTCCGAAAGATGAAATCGAGGCGCGCATCTTTTTGACGAGATCGTACGGCGCTTTGACCGGACCCTGGGTGGGCACTTCGATGGCCACCTGATGGTCGCGCTTCTCCACCTCGGCACCAAACTGTCGCAGAATTTCGAGGGTGGTGTTGATGTCACGCAGACCAGTGGGGACCCCTTCCAGCAAGAGCGGCCCCGGGGCCAGCAAGCTGCCAAAGAGGATGGGAAGGCTGCCGTTCTTCGACCCGGAGATTTCAACCTGGCCATTGAGGGGCAATCCGCCCCTGATCACGAATTTGTCCAAGAGGAACCTTTCAGAGAGACCTGTCACTGTCCGGTCAGAAGAGATCGGAACCCGTGAAGGAGATATCCAGCAGCGCAGGTCTGATTGTGGCGGACAGGACTGAACTGTCAACGGTCCGTTGGTATCTGGAGTTCCTCAGGAAGCGTCTGGACCCGAGTGCAGATGCAGGGCCCGGGGAATCGACGACAGATCGCGACGGATCTCCACCTCCCACCCCGACTTGCGACCCAGTTCGGCGATGGTTTCTGCCTGATCGTGTCCGCACTCGAGCAGCAATCCCCCGTGGGGATGGACCCGCCCCGCGAGCCCTTCGATCAGCCGCCGGTAGTGGCCCAGACCATCTCCATCGAGGTGATCCAGAAGAGCCACCTCCGGTTCAAAGGTGGAAACCGCCGCCTCCAGCAGTGGATCTCCCGGAACGATATAGGGTGGATTGGAGATGATCAGGTCAAAGGCATCTTCCAGGGGGTCGTAGTGACTGCCCTGTCTCAGTTCGATCCGCGACTCCAGGGCATGGCGCTGGCGATTGCGCTCAGCCACCTCCAACGCTTCGGGACAGATCTCCACACCCACACCGATGAGATCGGTGCGCTCGAGGGCCAAAGTTGCCAGCACCGCCAGAGAACCGACACCGATCTCGGCAACGCGGGGCTTCTCCCGATCTGCCAGAATCTGCAGGCCCCACTCCACCAAAAGTTCCGTCTCCGGTCGCGGCATCAAAACCGCCGGCGTGACCTCAAAGGCATGACCATAGAACTCCCACTCGCCGAGGATATGGGCGAGGGGTTCCCCCCGGGCACGACGGCCAATTTGTTCGAGAAAGGTCTGTGCCACTTCTTCCGTGATGGGAATCTCCTGATGCAGTTGCGGATCCCGGTGGTCGATCTGCAACAGATGGGCAAGGAGCCAGCGGGCATCAAGCTCGGGTGCATCCGCATCGGGCAGTTGGCGAATCGCCTGCTGAATCAGATCCCGGGAGCTGGCCATCGATCGTTGATCAGAGCGCCTGAACGCGCTCTTCCCTGTCGTGGGCCTCGAGCTGGTCGAGGAGATCGTCGATATCCCCGGCCATGAAGCGGTCCAGGTTGTAGAGGGTCGCATTGATGCGATGGTCGCTGATGCGGTTCTGCGGGAAGTTGTAGGTGCGGATTCGATCGCTGCGATCACCGCTGCCGATGAGGGAACGACGCAGGGCGTCCTCCTCTTCCTGCTTCTCCCGATCCGCCAACTCCTTGAGACGGGTCTTGAGCAGACGCATCGCCTTGTCCTTGTTGCGGTGCTGGGATTTTTCATCCTGCATCGATACCACCACGCCGGTGGGCAGGTGAGTGATGCGCACCGCACTGGAAGTCTTGTTGACGGACTGACCGCCGGGACCGGATGCACAGAAGGTGTCGATACGCAGATCCTTGTCCTCGACGTGGATCTCCGATTCCTCCGCTTCCTGCATCACTGCGACGGTAATCGCCGAAGTGTGAATGCGTCCCTGGGTTTCAGTGGCAGGGACCCGCTGAACCCGGTGTCCTCCCGACTCGAAACAGAGACGGGTGAAAGCACCCGACCCGCGAACCGCAAAGGTGATCTCCTTGTAGCCACCGAGATCGGTGGAACTCTCACTGAGGACTTCGATCTTCCAGCGGCGTTTTTCGGCGTAGAGACTGTAGAGACGGAACATGTCGGAGCAGAAGAGTGCTGCTTCCTCTCCACCTGCACCGGCGCGTACCTCAAAGATGCAATCGTCGCCGCCCTCGACCTGTTGATCGAGGATGGCCATGCGCACGGCGCGGGCCTTGTCACGCCCCTCCTGCTCCAGATCGGGGAGCTCCATCTCGGCGAGTTCCTTCAGCTCCGGGTCGTCGCCACTGGCGATCAGCTCACGGGCCTCCTCGAGAGACGCACACGACTTGTTGTAGTCACGGTAGAGGGTCACCAGAGAAACCAGAGAGCCATGCTCCTTGAGCAGATCCTGGAACTTGCCGCTCCCCTGCTGGTCCGGATCGGAGATCAGCTTCTCCAGCTCGACGAATCGCTCATCCATCTCCGACAGTTTGTCGAGAAGGTTGCCCTCGATCGGTTTCTCGAGGAAATCGGATGGGTCCTTGTCAGGAGCAGACATGATCGTTCTCTTTCAGGGAAAACCGGATGAAAACAGGGGCCGGAAAAAAGCCATCCCTGGCTTCTGTCCGGCCCCGGTCTGTGTCTGGATTTAGGAGTCGGCGTCAGCCGGCTTCTCTGCTTCGTCGCCACCGTCAGCGGCTTCTTCCGCAGCGGGAGCATCTTCAGCACTGGCCTCAGCAGCGGGTGCTTCCTCTGCTGGAGCTTCTGCAGCAGCCTCTTCAGCAGGAGCGGCTTCCGCTTCTGCCTTGGGTGCTTCCTCGGCCGGAGCTTCCGCAGCCGCCTTTTCAGCAGCAGCAGCTTCTTCCGCAGCCTTGGCAGCAGCTTCTTCTTCCGCCTTCTTCTTCTTCTGCTCAAGGATGGCCTTGCGGCGCTCCTCACGCTCCGACTTGCGCTCGGCGGCGGCTTTGCGGCCCGCCTCTTCTTCTTCGAGCATCTTGCGGTGCTTCTCCTTCGACTCCTCCGCCGCGGCGGTGATCATCTCGGAGGCCTTGCCCTCTTTCCAGTCGAAGCGCTTCTGGAACTTCTCCACCCGGCCGGCAGCATCGACGAAGGTCGACTTTCCGGTGTAGAAGGGGTGGGAGGCGCTGGAGATATCCAGCTTGAAGAGCGGGTACTCCTCGCCGTCTTCCCATTTGATGGTGTCAGTGGTTCTGACCGTCGAGCGGGAAAGGAAGGCGAAGTCTGCGTTTTTGTCCTGGAAAACCACGAGACGGTAGTTGTCCGGGTGGATATCTTTTTTCACGAGTCGATCTCCATTCGCCCCACTTCGAGAGCGGGGCTACGTAACAGCGGTGACGATATCCCGTTTCCGACGACGCCGTGTCGTCCAGGGGAACCGGGGTCGCTCCACCCACGAACAGGGCTGAAGATCGCCGTTGGGCGAGGGCCTCTGCCGAGTCCGATCTAGAATCGTACGAATTGGCCCCCCTCTGTGCAAGGAAACCGGAGAATTGGTGTCCTCCGGAGCCCTTTACTGGGATTCACCCCGGTGGGTCCATCCCCTACGATGGAGCTCCATGAAGGACGGAAACCATGAATAACCCCCTCTTTCTGCGATTTCGCGACTCCCGCGGGGATCAGCAGGAAAAGATCCTCGATCGTGAGATGACCCTCGGTCGCACCGATGCCTCGGATATCCGCGTCGACGATGAGACCATCTCGCGCAAGCACGCCAGCATCATCTGGGAGAACGGTGCACCGGTCCTCATCGACACCGGCAGTCGCAACGGCATTCATCTGGGTGAAGAAAGAGTGGAGCGGATCCCCCTTCGCGATGGCCTGGTTTTCCGTCTCGGTGGAGTTTCCTTCTTTGTGGAGGACCCCAACACCGGGCCCCAATCGGTCAGTGTGAATCAGGACCTGCCCCAGCAGGGAGTCCTCGACTCTCTGGTGATCGACGACTGGCAAACCAATCTCGACAAAAGCGATGTGAAGTCGACGACCACGGAACAGTTGGGGGTCGCCCTCAAGCTGTTCAAGGATGCGGCGGAAACTTTGCTCACCGGTTCGGACCTGCAGGAAGTGGCGGAGGGAGCCCTCGAACTGGCACTCCGATCCCTGCCCGTGGACCGCGGCTTCGTCAGCCTCCTCGACGATGATGGACAACTTCAGTCCGTCGCCGAGAAAAGTCGCGAGGGTCTGGTGGATCAGGAATCGATGAAGCTGTCGAGTACCATCGCCCAACAGGTCATCGACGAGCGACTGGCGGTGCTGATCCGCGACACCGGCAATATGGATGGACTCTCCGCCGCACACAGCATCGTTCAGATGAGCATCCAGTCCGCACTGTGTGCGCCGTTGACATCCGGTGACAAGGTTCTCGGCATCATTTATGTGGACTGCGTCACCCAGGTGAAGTCTCTGGAAAAGAACCACCTCGATGTGCTCAGCGTACTGGGACTGATGGTCAGCAGCGCCATCGAGCAGGTGCGACTGACCCAATCGGTCGCCGAGGAGAAACGCCGCCGCGAGGAACTCTCCTGTCGCCTCTCTCCCAACGTGGTCGACAAGGTGATCGCCGGCGAGGCCGCTTTGGGATCGCAGGATCTGGAGATCACGGTGATGTTCGCCGATATCGTCGGCTTCACTCCCCTCTCCGAGAGTCTTGAGGCAAACCAGGTGGTCGAGCTCCTCAACTCCCTCTTCGACGGACTCACCGAAGAGGTCTTCCGGCAGGACGGCACCCTCGACAAATACATCGGCGATGCGATGGTCGCGTTCTTCGGTGCACCGGATCCCCAAAGTGATCACCCATCACGCGCTGTGAGAGCGGGCCTCGCCATGCAGGAGCATCTGGCCCGCTTCAATGCAGAGCATCCGGACTGGCCCGACTTGCGGATGCGCA
>JAAXJX010000034.1 GCA_012269595.1 Planctomycetia bacterium
TCCAGAAGACAGTTTACAGACCAACAGTATCCAGCGGTTGGCTTCTTCATTGGGAGCGATCACTGCAATGGTGGAATCGATTCCCGAAGCTTCTTCAGATTGGGCCGCAGAATCGGATCAGTGGTGTTTGCGTGAGGTACTGGGTCACCTCATCGATGGTGACCGGGAAATCTTTCGGGCTCGACTGGAGTTGTTCTTTTCAGGATCTCTGGAAGAGTGGCCTGCGCTGGACCCTGAAGAATGGGTGATTGAGCGTAAATACTCTGAAAGACCTCTTCGGGAATTGTTGAGGTTGTTTCAGGACGAAAGACAGAGATCTCTGGCCTGGTTGGCAAGCCTTGAAGATCCCGATTGGTTTATGGAGAGAGCTCTTCCAGACGGTTCATTGAAGGCGGGGGATCTCCTGTTGGCGTGGTGCACTCATGACGTGCTGCATCTGGAGCAGATCGCTCGCTGGTGTACTGCGAAGGCACTTCATGACCATGACCCATTCAGAGATGATTTCGCATTCTGATCGGGAATCTCCAGTCAGGGACTTTACCGTGGAGGAATCATGGGATCGGTCACTTCGATTTCCGTATCCCATTTCTTGTTGAGCCGCCGACCTTTCAAAACATGTCTGCGGTAGTTTTTCTCAGAGATTCTTGAAGACTGAAGAGCGGTCGCCAAATCAGATTCGATTTTCTGATCAAAAGCAGACTCAGGAATAAATGAGATCACACTGGAAGTGAGTCCGAATTCGCCGGGGCTGATGATGGAAATCCCCGGTTTCTTTGCCGGCAATCCAATCTCTCTGGCTTCTTTTGCAGATTTGGTCAATCCCCAGGCGAGTCTTCCACGGAATGGTTCTTTCCAGGCAAGCACTCGTAACTTGTTCAGTACGGCTTCAGAGACTCGATCTGCAACCACAAGCAATTGCCGATCACAGGAGGCGACATTCAGGGATCTGCGCAGATCCTTGCAAGTGGGAAGAGGGGGAAGGCCTGAGATTTTGGACTTGGCGGGATACTTCTGGGAGATAGCGTGCATCTCAAGGGCAAGAATTGAAGATTCCCAACCCACCGATCCTCCAAAGACCATCTGGGGAGAGCGGCCAGATTTACTGAGGCGTGTTTTTCCATCGGGGGCGAGGATCACAAAGACGGTGTTTTCCAACTCTCCGGTTCTTCCCCGATACAGGCTTTTAAGGAACTTGCCTTCGGTGGCATCTTCATAGGTGGCGAGTCGGGCACAGACAAACCGCTCTGAGAGTTTGATCACTTCCGGGTCGGACCAGTAACTCTGATCCATTTCCTGTTTGCCCGGTCACCAAACTCCGGGAATTCCCCTGCACTGTGGGGCAGCCGAAAGGAGCAGAATTGGCTTTCCTGTTCTCTCGGCTTCGGCTTTTGCTGCCTTCCAGGTTCCGATCCATGCAATGTTTTTGGGGTGCTGGAAAGTGCTCTCGAGCGATGGAGGAGATTTCGGGGTTACTTTGGGGTCGTCATGATTCAATCCTGCAGCATTTGTCCACAGGGTCGTAAAGAGGCTGATTGTCAGCAGATTGAACATGGAAATCTCCGTTCCAGTATTCCAAGATAACCCCGTGATCCGGCTACCGGTTTCACTTTGAAAAGGAATTCTGAATGTCCACGAAAATTGTCCCCTATTTTGCTGTATCCGTGGGGCCGTATTCTGCGAAACCCCTTTGGCGAAGGGTATTGGCGTTTTTCATTCTTCTGTGTGCTCCTGCATCGGCAGCGGCGCAGTCGGTCAACGTGGAATCTCCCTTTCTGCACTGGGAGTTTCGCAGCTCCTACATCGGCGAAGACGGTTCCTTTGTCTCTCGAGATGGACGAATCAGGGGGCAAGTCAGTGGAGACCTCTCCCTTGGGGAATCAGCAGGAGGTGTGGCACTTCTCTCGGAGGGGGGAAGTGGAATGTTGCTGATGGGTGAAACATATTCTGATCTCAAGGACATCTTGCCCCAAAGGGAGATCACGGTCTCAGGTTGGGTCTCACAAGAGGAATCTCAGGAGTGGGGCGGCTTGCTGGGATACCTTCAGGACAATGCAGATTATGAAAAAGGTTGGTTGCTGGGTTCCAGAAAAGGTCAGGCTTGTCTGGCCATCTCTTCAAAAGACAGAGACGACGGTGATGGAAACCTGACCTACCTTGCCGGCGGAGAAACGATGAAGCCGGGTCAGTGGTATCACATCGCGGGTACCTATGACGGTCAACGAATGGTGGTATATCTCAATGGCAAGCAGGTCGCTGCCTCAGAGGAGCAGAGTGGTGATATCCTCTACTCGCAAAATGCTCCTTTTGTGTTGGGTGCCTATCGGGATGACAATGAATTCCATCCTCATGTAGGAGCTTTGCAGGATTTCCGATTATGGAAGACCGCATTGAGTGCAGAAGCGATTCAATCTGTTTATCAAGAGAGACCAGAGTGCACAAATCATGAACCTCCCAGGCCGCCGCTCAAATTTGCGGTCTCTCCATGGTTGCAATGGGCACAGGATGACGAAATCACGGTCAGTTGTGAAACTTCCATGGACTGTGAAGTGGTCGTTGAATACGGCAAGGACGACAAACTGGGAGAGGCTGTGTCTTCCTCCTCAGCAGGAAGGTTGCACCATATCAGGCTTCAAACTCTCTCAGAGGGAACGCCCTACTTTTACAGAGTCAGGGCGCAGAGGAGCGGAGACACGGATGAAGCGCTGGAGTCTCCGATTTTGACCTTTCAGACACGAACCGCCAAAGATCAGGCCTTTGGATTTTTGGTGATTGGGGATACGCAAAACAATCCTCGTGTGACGGAGGCTGTCACCGATCTTGCCTGGGGGCACCGTCCCAACTTTGTCGTCCATTGTGGTGATCTCGTGGGGACCGGTTCCAACAAGAGAGAGTGGGTTCATGAGTTTTTTGCAGGCGCAAAAAATCTCCTTCAAAGAGCACCGATCTTCCCAACGCTCGGGAATCATGAACAAAACGCCCAGTTGTACTACGATTACTTCACTCTTCCCGAACCAGAGTTTTATTACGACTATGTTTGGGGAAACACGCACTTCTTCGTCATCGACACCAACAAGTCCGTGAGTCCAGATACTGATCAGGTCAAATGGCTCGAAAAAACTCTCAAGAGGAGCAAAGCTGAATGGAAAGTGGTCTATCATCACCATCCGGCATGGACCTCTGACGAAAACGATTACGGGAACACATGGAAGGGCAGTTCAGCCCAGGGAGTCCGGGCGATTCAGGATCATCTGGTTCCCATTTATGAACGGCATGGTGTGGACGTCGTTTTCAATGGGCACATTCATGTCTATGAGCGCACTTGGCCTATTCGGAACGGCAAGACGGTTGGTCCCGGCAAAGGTGTTGTTTACATTACTGGAGGTGGTGGAGGCGGCCATTTGGAAGGTTTTGCTCCCAATCGAACCTGGTTCAGCAGTAACAAGCGGGTCGATCACCACTTCCTGATGGTCAATGTCAACGGCGGTCAAATGGAGATATCTGCCTTTGACATCGAGGGAAGACTGTTCGATCGACTCCTTTTGAACACAACAGACAGGCGCAAATGATCTCTCTTCTTCCCTTGGAATCGGTGCCTGACCTCTCCCTGAATGAATTGGGTGACCAACTCAGGGATCTTCTTGGTGATGAAACCATCATTCGTCTCGCGGATGAGGGCAGTACGGTGGTCGCGGAAATCGCAGGGGTTTCAGTCAAGGTCACCCTTTGCGAGGAGCCGATTCCTGCGGAGATCCTCGAAGGCCCCTTGTCGGCCGCCTGGTATTGGGAAGATGGAGCCTCAGTCCTCCAAAGCCATGAAGCCCATTTGTTTGTAGTGATCAGTGATCCCCGCATTCCGGAGCCGTCTTCTGAAAGTACATCCGACAGTGAACCAGTGCAGGATGTCAGCCCCAGCAAGGGGGTGATTGAGATTTACCCCGAGGCCCCAGCAGCTCCTGTTCTCGATGAGGAGGCGATTCGTTTCTCAGTTCAGGATGCCCTGCTTTTGACGAGGGTTTCCCTGTTGCTGGGGGATTGTTGCTCTGCTTTGGCAGTTTATTGGGATGGATCAACTTCGATTCACTCATGGACCGCCTTTGAAGAGTCCTGCTCGGCCATGACTCCGACTAATTTGCCTTTGCGGATCTGGATCGATTTCCGGCTTTGGGAAGCCAAGGATGGAACCCGGGGATTGGTCACGCGGGGAATGTCCGCCCTCGGTCAGCGAGAACTGGAAGTGATTGGTTCGACCAGCAGCGCCCAACAGATCCGGGCATGGAGCTATACCGTGGCTCACTACTGCCTCGAAAAGAACAAGGTTCTCGAGCATGGTCAAGCTGTCGGTATTTCACCGAAGGAATGGATCCGGACATGGATCGTCAACAGTCGCCTCGAACCGGGTTCGTGGGCGATCTGGCTTGACCTTGAGGCGGAAGAGTAACGGCTGTGCGAAAACTGTTGGCCCTGACCACGAGCCGTGCTGATTGGGGACATTTGTCCTCACCCCTCCAAGCCCTGCGACAGGTTTCCGGGCTAAAGGTGTCTCTCGCAGCACTGGGTTCACACCTTTCCCCCGAGTTTGGTTACACCGTCGATGACATTCTCGCCGATGGTTTTGAAGTGGATCATCGGGTCGAGTGCCTGCTCAGCAGTGACTCTGAACAGGGAATGGCGAAAACCATCGGATTGGCAACCCTTTCCCTTTCCGACCTTTTTGCCAGAGAAAAGCCGGACCTGCTTCTTCTGATCGCCGATCGTTATGAAATGCTTGCACCCGCCTCTGTTGCATTGGCTCACAGAATCCCTGTGGCGCATATTGAAGGGGGAGAGGTTTCCGAGGGAGCCATCGATCATGCAGTCAGACAGGCTTTGACCTCGATGTCGCATATCCACTTTGTTCCAACCGCCACTGCCCGCAAAAGGTTGCTGGCTTTTGGCGAAGAACCGTGGCGTGTTCACCAGGTGGGGGCTCCCAGTATCGATCATCTGGTGGCCGGGAAATCGCTGCCTGAAGTGGAAGTCCGAAAGACGCTGGAGTTGAGTGAGGGTGTTTCTCCTCTGGTGGTCGCATGGCACCCGACCACCCTTGATGGAAATGTGGCTCTGGAAACAGATCCATTTTTCGCTGCTCTCGAGACTGTCCAGGAACCCCTGATCTTCTGTTTTCCCAATGCGGATGCGGGTAGCCGGGCGATTCGGGATCGGGCTCGGGAGTATTGTTCACGTCATGAGCACGCCTCGATGCACGTCAATCTTTCCCATCATCTGTATTGGGGGTTGCTGAGAATCGCCAAAGGGATCGTCGGCAACTCTTCCAGTGGGATCATGGAAGCCCCGGCCATCGAATTGCCCTGTCTGAATGTGGGTCGCCGCCAACAGGGACGAGAACGCAGTCGCTGCATTGTCGATGTTCCTGCAGTCGAACAGGAAATCATCACCGGTCTTGCGAAGATCTGTGACCCCGAATTCAAAGCGTCCCTGCACGGTATGACCCACGCTTATGGAGACGGAAACGCCGGGGAAAGAATTGCAACGGTTTTGGCAGATCTTCCGAGCCGCGAAGAACTGTTGTTGAAGAGAGCGATGCCCGCTGACAGGATTCCGGATATTCCGGAGTGGCAACCAGAGGACTGAACTGTCGGAGTCAGTTTTTGTTTTGCAGAGTTCTGCCTGCGGCTGAGCGAATGACCACCCACATCGAGTCAACCTCCGCCACCTTCAGCCAACGACCCACCCCTGTGGCCATCAAGACGCCCAGCATGATCGCAGTCCCCAGAATAAGGTAGGCTCGCCCCGTAAATACGGGAGTCCAGTCGGTGAAACCCTGTATCCAGTGATGAGCCCCCTGATGCACAACGAGGATCAACAGGATCAGTTTCAGTCCCTGACTCCAGCGAAGACGGGGGAGAATCAGTGATCGACGAATCAGTCCCTGCAGCGCCATCCATGTGAAGATTGCTGAGATGACATAGGACTGGGCAATCAGGTCGGTACTCACCTTGAAGAATCCTCCGAAGAGAATGACGGTTTGCAGGGTGAGACCGAGCAGAGTGATTCCCAGAACAGCCTTGCGAAGACCGAGTGTGATCGCAGTCCTCTGCAGGCCGACATTCAAGGCTGCAAAGGGGATCGCCAGGCAGTACCAGCTCAGGATCTCTGCGGTTTTTGTTCCATCCGCGGGTGTGAATTCGCCCCACACAAAAAAGGACTGAATTACGAGACCTGCAGTGGCCAGAAGCCCGGCTCCGGCGAGTCCCCCGACAAATGCGGTCAGTCGCTGATTGCGCGTCAGCATTCTGGAGAGCTGTCCCCGTTGTCCCCGGCTGAGGAGGTCTGCGGATTCGTCTGCGGCGACGATGCCGCTGCTGACACCGATCAGTGCGATGGGGAAAAAGTGAAATCGGAAAGCGGTTTCGAGACAGGTCAGGCTTCCGGTTTCCAGCCCCGAGGCGAGATGAAAGGCGAGCAGGGAATACGATTGGATGAGAATCTGACTGAGGAGGAGAGCTCCAAAGTCGAGAAGGAAGCGACCATGACCGGGGACCTTCCAGCGCAGGGTCGGCCAGGGGATCGGGGCATGACGGGAAACATCACGAAGCATGACCAGTGCCCCCAGCAAGGCCCCCCCCAGAAAGGCCCAGATCCACCCCTGTGCCCGCTCAAGGTCAGAGACTCCAACCACCAACATGATGCTTCCGGAGGCCAACAGAGCCAGATTCTGGAAGATCTGTGGCCTCAGAGCCTGAGGGTCCTGACGATGGCAGTGCAACAGGCCTCTGAAGACGGCAAATACGGGAACGAGGGCGAGATAGGGCAGGAGGCTGCGCAGTCCGCTGACTGCCTGATCCCTGTTTTCGAGTCCGGGAAAAACCGTACCGATGATCCAGTCGGCCTGCCAGGCGAGCAGGCTGAGAAGGGTCAGCGACAGCAGGGTGATGGACCCCATCGCCGCACGGGCGAACTGATGACTGGCAGCGGAATCCCCAGACTGCTGCTGCTCCCGATAGGCCGGTGAAAAGGAGGCAGAAAGTGCTCCCTCAGAAAGCATGTCACGGAGGATCACCGGGATTCGGAGGGCCGCCCGAAGTGCATCCGCAGTGGCACTGGCACCCAACAGAGTGGTGAGAAGAATATCCCTGAAGAGGCCGAGGATTCTGGAGATCAGCATCGTTCTGCCGAGGGGGCCGACCCGACGTACCTCCGCATCGCCCTGTTCAATTTTTGGCGAGTTCTCAGGGGGCATCACTTCTCCTCTTTGCAGCCTCGAGGGCGAATGATAGCGGATTCCCGTAGAGTATGGCTATCGACGATTCGACACCGACAAAAAAAGAGGCCCGGGAGCGATTCTCCCGGGCCTCCAATCTGCCTAGTTCCTGAAGAAAGATCAGGGGCAGGGGTCGTATGCGCCACAATCGAGGCTGTCCGCAGTCGGGTCCTCGCCACATGCACCGAACGGATCGGGAAGGGGACCGGAGCCGCTGAAGAGGCTGCCCAATGAGGAAATCGCATCGGCAATGTTGATGCTGCCGTCGTCATTGGAATCGCAGGAGTCAACGCAGGTTCCTTCAGGTCCTCCGGAGAAGAGGTTGCCGAGAAGGAAGACGGCGTCGGCGATGTTGAAGGCTCCATCCGAGTTGCAGTCTCCACGCTGGAAACCACCACCTGGGGTGACACCGCCACCCGCCAGGAAATCACGGTAAGCCGCAACCAGTGCGTTTTGGTCTCCGCCGTATCCACCCAACTCGAAGGAAGAGCAGATGACGCGTCCACCGTTGCCGGGGATGTAGGCAGTGGTGACTCCGTAGGCGAGACCAAGGGCGTCATCGAACTGCCACACCAGACCCGCATCTCCGCCAGCAGGTTCAGCCGTGGCAGGGATCAGGATATTGGTGAAGTCATTGGGGTTGCCGGTCGCAGACTGGTTGTCCTGATTGTAGGCCACGTTCTGGTTGGCGGACATATCGAGGCCAAGGCCGCTGTCCAGACCATCGAGGCTGACCAGAGAATCGGTGTCGTCCTGAGCGTAGGGCTCGGCGACCCCGTCGCGGTCATCGAAGGCGGAGATCGGATGCTGGAAACTCCAGTGGTCTGCACTCTCGAAGTAGATGGCGATTCCCGCTTCCGCAAGGCTCGCAACCAGATTGGCTTCGTCCACGTTGAGTTTGGCGTTGGTGGGGAAGGTACCGAGGAGGATCCAGACCTGCGAAACCTGTGCCGGATCGAGGCAGAGGTATTCGTCGATCTGCATGCGCACCAACTTGGAGTTGGCTCCTGCAGCGAGAAGCCCCTGTTGGATGGCTGCACCGGTATCGTTGGATCCGGTATCGCCACCGTCGAAGAGGCCTTCCATGGCGATGATGATGGTGTCTTCACCGTTGTAACCGTAGTGATCGGTGGACCCGGAGGCTTCGCCGGCACCGGCAGTACAGTTGCCGCGCACGACGTAGCTCAGGAAGCCCTCCGGAGGAGAGGCGTCCGAGTAGGTCGTGGCATCACCGGGAAGATTGGCGATCACGACACCGTCACGCTCGATGGTGATTCCGGTGTAGGCACTGTTGTTGATCCAGGCCAGATCGACACTGTTGAGGGAACAGGAACTGGTGATGGTCAGATCTGTTGGGGCATTGCATTCCACAGCACAAACCTGCAGGGCCCAACTGGTGAGGGTTGCGGTTGCGGCTGTGTTGGCCACGGTCAGGGTCCAGTCACCGCCGATGGTTTCACCGTCGAAATCAGCCAAAGTACCGGGACCGGACGGAATCAGGGATCCGAATCCGTCATTGTTGCCGGTGGCGTCATCGAAGCGACCGATCAGATCGGTTCCTGCGCCGTTGTCATGCAGGCGAATACTGGTGCCAGCAGGAGAGAGCAGGTCGATGGCCACACCGCTCAGATCCGGTGCTGCCAGATTCATGTCCACGTCGAGGTCGTCGATACCGGACAGCGAAGAGGGATCAACACTGATGGTAAAGGTTTCGACACCATTGATGGCCGCAGGCTGGGCGATCTGAACGCTCCAACTGTCGAGGGTTCCACCTCCGGTACTGGGGAAGGTATCCGCAATCACGATGGCCCAGCTGCCACTGACCGGCTCACCGTCGAAATCGGCAAGGGAACCGGTGCCCTGGGAAAGGGCGTAGGGCTGCATGCGGACGCCACTGAAGGTGGTGTTGCTGCCGTAGGGAACCCCTTCGTCATCGAAGATCAGGTTCATGTTGTCATCGGAGTTGTTTTCGTTCTGGTACAGACGCACCTGAGTGTTGCTGGGTGCGACCACATCTATGTCGAGGTTGCCGATGAAGCCGTGGGTGATGTTCACGCCGACGTCGAGGTCATCGATGGTTCCGGTTCCGGTGACATTGATGGTGTCAAAGGTGAAGTTGGTTGCAGGGTCACCCACATAGGCGATCGGTGCCGCCGGTGCACTGGTGCCACCGATACCGATGAAGCCGTCGAAGGAGAGGTTCGGATTCGGGAACTGGTGACAATCTGCAGGCGGGCAACTGACGGTCAGGGTGAGATCACCCCGTTCGCCATTGAAGCCACCGATCTGAACCAGGTAGGTCTCACCGGCAATGGCATCGAGGAGGATCTCCGGCTCGCCGGATCCGACACAACTGCCGGCGTCGCAGGCTAACTCTGAAGCGGCATCCGGAGGGCAGGCAGAGGTTCCTGGGTAGATGGCCATCTGCGGGTTGAAGTCGGCTGTACCACAAGTGGTCAACACGACGATTCCACTGCAGGAAGCGGTGTAGAGGTACCAGACGTCATTGAGATTGCTGCCACCACAAGAGGAGGGGCCGTCGCTGGAGGCTCCAAGAGTGGTAACTGCGACGCTTCCCTCACCAATGGGGGTGGCGTCCGCACAGTTGTCATTGGCAGGCGGTGCCGCACAGAAGGGGTCACCGGTGCAGTCGTCGTCGAGGCAGTCCACAAGTCCGTCGCCATCGTCATCGCCACCGTTGTCACAGACTTCAGGGCAGAGGTTTGGCAGTCCCGGGGTATCGAGAGTGAGATCTCCGAAGGGCTGGATCTCCCAGCTACCGTTTCCGTCAGGACAGCGGACGGGGTGAGCCGGGACAAAGGTGCCATCCGGGCCCAGAGTGGTGGAGCAGTATACGAGTTCTCCGCCAGTGGGAAGTCCGGTGGTCGGATCCAGAGGATTCTCGAGGAGGGCCAGGCAGTCGATGATGGAAGTCCATGGAGTGACATCGAGGACACCGTCGTCATCGGTGTCCAGGTCATCACCGGCAGCACCTGTGAATCCTTCGACGAGAAGGTGGGTGACGTTGTCACTGTTTTCAAAGGCAAGATCAGTGGTCAGATCTGCGCTTCCCAGAGTGAAGGTGCTTTCAGCAGCCACAAAGATCCCGGTCAAACCGATGGAGTTTCCGGCGAGACTGACGACGGCTTCCACGGTTCCACTGCCGGTGGAGCCATCACCGATAACGATGTAGGTGTAGGTATCCAGGCTCGAAGCCGCTGGACCCCACAACTCAAAGTACTCGTCGTTGTCTGCGCCACCCTGATCGATGCGGAATTCATTGATCGTCACCTGGGCCTGGGCCGAAACGGTGAAGACGGTGAAAAGGAGCAGGAGCACCCCTGTTAAAACTCTGTTCATTTGATTTTCCTCCAGAGTGGAACCCTCACGTACCACTCAGTTGAAGTCTCATAAAACTCTGAATCTTGTTCTCTCAGATGATTGTCCATCAGTGATGGGGACAGTCGAAGGGACGATCAAACCGAGGTCTGAATCCGTGAACCCAATAGTGAACCCATATTGTGAAAATCACCCACATCTCATCGTAAGGGTCGAATAGGACTCTGGCAACATTCTCGGCCCTCGATCTTTCCCGGAATCCGCTGATTCAGGGCCAAATACAAAAAAATGGGTGGTGAGAGGAAAGCCTCTCACCACCCATCAAGCGGACCTCATGAGATCCGATTCGCCACTGTGGCTTAGCAGCCGTTGTAAGTGTCGCAGGTCAGACCGTCGTCGGTCGGATCTTCGCCACAAACTGCCGGTCCCGGATCCGCCGGTGCAGGTCCACCGGAGAAGAGGGCAGCCAGACCATAGATGGCGTCGGCGATGTTGACGCCGCCGTCGTCGTTCTGGTCACAGCTGTCGGCACAACCACAGGGGGTACCACCGGAGAAGAGGGCTGCCAGCAGGAAGACCTCGTCCGCGATGTTGAAACCACCGTCCTGGTTGGTGTCACCACGCTTGAAGACGGGACCTCCGCCGCCACCGCTCAGGAACTCAGCGTAGGCAAGAGACAGTGCAGACTGGTCTCCACCGTAACCACCGATCTCCCAGGACTGAACCACAGTGTTACCACCGACGGTGGTCTCACTGGCGATACCGGTGTTGTACTGCGGAATCGCTGCGCCAGTAGTGGGGTCGACGAGGGCGTCGTCGGAAGCCCAAATGACTCCAGCAGCAGCCACTCCGGCATCCGCACCGGCAAGGGTCAACTGGTCAGTCCAGTCGTTGTCAGCCTGGTCCTGAGTGTAGGCCACGTCCTGGTTGGCACTCATGTCGAGTCCTGCACCAGAATCGAAACCGTCCATGGAGGTGAAGGTGTCATCTCCGTCACCGGTGTCGTAGGTGCCGTCATCGACTCCGTCACGGGCGTCGAAGAGGGAGGCGACGTGGAGGAATCCGAAGTGGTCTCCACCCTCGAAGTAAACGCCTTTTCCGGCTTCACCGAGGAGGGCCAGCTCGTCACCTTCAGCAGCGGTGATACGGTAGTCGTTGGGGACCGTTCCGGTCAGCGCCCAGATGTTGGCAACACCTGCATCGCTGACACAGGGGTAATCGACCCAGCTGCCGCGAACGATGGCAGCGTCACGACCAGCACCGACGAGGGCGCTGAGAAGCAAATCGCCACTGTCGACAAGACCAACGTCTCCGCCAGTCTGAAGTCCCTCGACCGCGAAGATCAGATCGGTCTGACCAGCGTAGGTGAGCACCGAAACGGTGACACCGACGGGGTTCGGACCACTGCCGCAATCGGTGACCACCTCGTACTGGTAGGTTCCGTCAGCCACGCCAAGATCGACGTAAGTGGCGTCGGCAGCACCCAGGGTGGCCACGGAGACACCGTCACGAAGAACCTCTTGAGAGGAGGCATTCGGGTTCGGGGTCCAGTTGAGGGTCACGTCACCATTGGTGCAGTCGGCGGCACCGGTGAGGTTGGTCGCCGGAACGCAGTCATTGATGGTGTACTCAAGGGTTCCCACACCGGCAGCGTTGAAGGTACCAAGGCGGATCAGGTACTCCTGACCGGCAGTGGCAGCGAAGATGGTCTCCGCAAGGAACACGTTGCAGGCGGGGTTGTTGGTCGGGTTGGCACCCACATTGACGTCGTCACTGCAAGCCACGACCAAGCTCGGGTCGTCAAGAAGTGCGGCATCGTAGGTGTAGACGGCCAACATGGTGTCGGCACCGGCAATCACGGTGTTCGGGCTGCAGGTGCTGACCAGCAGATCCCCGTCCACGGAGGCGGTGTAACGAAGGAAGATGTCGTTGTTGATCTGAGTGATTCCGGTTCCGGGGTCACAAACAGCCAGATCGATCGGCACACCGGTCGTGGTGGTGTAAGGCGTTGCGATCTCCTGCTGGAAAGTTCCAACAGCAGCAACGGAAGCACCAGCAGGCCAGTTGTTGGCCGGAGCAGTCTGAAGGGTGCAACCGGCAGAGTTGATCAGGGATCCAGTACCGTTAGCACCAGACCAGGAAGTGATCAGAACGTCGAGGTCCTGGTACTCCGGCTGGGGAAGGGTCAGGAAGGAAAGATCAGTGGAGGGCAAGATAGCTTCGACATTGCCATCGATCTCGATGATCCAGGAAGCGGCTCCTCCGGCATCATCCCAGGTCAAGTTCCAGGTGGTATCTCCCACGTTCTGGGAGCACTGGAGGTTGGCGACTCCACCGGCTGATCCACAGGTACCGGCAACAGCAACGGAGTAACCGATATCCATGATGTAACGGTTGTTGGGGAAACCAATTCCGGCAAGGGGGCTCGGTGAAGCGAGTCCACAAGCACCAGCAACGATGTAGCTGGTTCCGATTTCACCGGTTGCAGTAGCGTCGGTGAGTCCCATGTACCAGGAGTCTCCACCGTTGACATTTCCATCGGGGGTGTAGATTTCCACAGCCAGGTTTGCACTCGGGCCATAGGAAGTCATGCACTGAAGAGTGTTGGAGTTGGCGCCCAATCCATCAGGATCAATGACACCGGTTCCGAGAATGAAGTTGTAGATGTTGTCAGCAAGTTCAGGAACCTGGAACTCTTCTTCATAAACCATAATCATCCCGGCGTTTCCGGGATCAGGTGTTTGTCCAACGTTGGTACCAGCGAGATACGTGAAGTTCTCGGGGCCACCACCATTGAGGTCGATGATCAGACGGATGCGAACCGGCTGGGTTCCACCTGCGAGCGCTGGGGTCGAAACGTTGACAGCGGTGGTCACACACTCGACGGTGATCTCGTCACTGACGCCGTAGCCGTTGACCAGATCGAAGGAACGCAAGTAGGAGTTGTCCGCATGAATACCACCGGCACCACAGGCGACTCCACCACCGAGCGGAAGAACCGTCGGGATCGGAATCATGGAGCCAACCACAGTTGACGGGCAGGGCTCGGCAATGAACACGGTGCAGCAGACCTGAGTACTGGCAACACCAGCGACCACACCCTCAAGACAAATGACGGTCAGGCCCGGAGGGAATCCGGTCAGGATGTCGGTTGCCGCTCCGGCAGTTCCGTCGAACTGACCAGTGAGGGTTCCGTTGAGGTAGTAGTTGACAGTGTCGTACTGGTCCGAGTTTTCCCAGGTCAGAGTCGCAGTGTCGGTTGGCTCATCGTAAGCGCAAACAAGGTTTGCGGGTGCGATGGTACCCAGTGTGAAGGTGACGTCCATGTCTGTCGTTCCAACAGAAGCTGCGTCCCAACCACCGACACGAATGAAGTAAGTGACACCGGCGAAAACACCCGCACCTACGAGGTCGGATCCAAAGGCGGTGCATCCGGCTCCGTCACCGTTACAGCCGATCTCGATGAGGCCGGTGCAACCTGCGGAGGCATCGTAAAGAATGATATCAGTATCGAGGCCGCCTGGATTGACACAGGTGCTCAGGTCGAGCAGGCCATTTTGGGGAGCGGTCCAGCTGAACCAGACATCTGACTCAGTCGTTCCCAAAGCGGAGCCGGGGCAGGTTGCGCCACCAGCGGGAATCGCAGTGCTGCTGGTTGCAGTGGTGTTGTCGATCGCCACCGTCACCGTACCCGGTGCGGTCAAGTTGATCGGCTGAGCATTGGCACATTCATCCGCTCCCTGTGCGCCGACGACGCCACAAGAGAGAATCATGAATGCAGCCACCAAAAACGGTAGGTGTCTCATAGGTGAAAACCCTTCCTGGTTAATGAATCCCTTTACCGGAATTCGGATATCCATTGCGAAAGTCAAAATTCCTCGCAGGAATAAAAAACAAATCCAAAAGTTCATGACAGAAGTACAAGCCCTGGTGGAAACCTGATAATCGGAGAGTCTCCGATCCTTCAGACCACCTGAAAGCACCGCAAGTTGTCACAAAGTTACATTTAGCCCATTAACTTCAAATTTACCGGACATTCAGCACGGGTCAAGCACCCGCTCCGGTCTCAAAAAAGCCTTATTCAGTCTTTGGGAGTGTTTCAGGGACAATTTACCGATTCGTCGCAGGTCAGGAGAGCCGCTTCCGTGGGATCCTCTCCGCAGGACCCTTCCGGCTCGGGCAAGCCGGGAGATCCGGGAACAAAGAGGTGTGAGAGCAGATAGATGGCATCCGCCAGATTGACCCCTTCGTCGTCATTGCAATCGGCAGCATCCCGACAATCGACCATGGCCGACCCTGGAACAAAAAGTGACTCAAGAAGGAAGATGCCATCGGCAAGGTTGACCGAATCGTCACCGTTGATGTCGCCCCGGCGAAAGGGTGAAGCGATGAAGGAGCCCCTGAATGAGGCGATGAGATGAGCGTCCGGGTACCCCAGATCTGAAAGTGGAACGGGAAGATCATTGCCACAGAACGGAGCCGAGAATCGGGTGGGATCGGACTCCCCGGAGTCGTTGGTTCCCAGAATAAGCAGATGGCCATTTGGAGTGCCGTCAGGCAGATGAAATTCGACGATCACATCCATGCCGCAGGGAAGTTCCACAGGGTTATCCAGAGTCAGGCACATATGGGACGCTTCAAATGCGGGAATCTCAAAGGTTTGTTCATGAATCAAATCCAGCAATGAAGGATCGTTGATCCCGGACCCGGTCTGGTCTTCATAAATTCGCAGGACGAGAGGCTGTGTCGTAAAACCGGTTCCCGGATTGGAGTTTTCAATGCCGACGCGGATCGCCTCGAGGACCATGCCATTACTGAGCAGAAAGGGGCTTTCACACGGGGAAAGAAGTCGCCATAGGGATTGGGCCTGATGGCCGGTCGCATCTCCACAAAAGGGTGTTCCCTGAGTGAAGCTTTCTGTATCCACACTGTGACTGATCTCAACAGATGCGGGATCACAACCAGGTGCCAACAGATCGCAACTGACAGATGGGGTCCAACTGCTGCCTGAAAATCCTTGCGCCTCAATGCGTATCAGGGAAGGAAGATTGGTTGTCACGCCTGCCCAACTTCCCGGGTTCGCAGGCACGGTGTCGACCAATATTCCATTCACACGAATTTCAACGTTATCTGCAGAAGTGCCCGGATCCCATGAAGCAAGGAGAGTTCCGTCACTCAAGGAGGAGCAGGAAAACCCGCTCAGTGCAGGAATCAGGGTTGGGCAATCATCATGTCCCTCGACCACGGAAATGGTGTTGCTCGAGTTGTCGACCACCCAATAGGAAGGGAAACCGAATGGATCTGCAGTCGGTGCTGATGCGGGTCGCGAACTCTCGACGCCATTGATAAAGAATCCGTGATTACTCAAATCAACGGGTGCCAGTGCAATGGAGCTTTGAGTGGATACGGAAGAGAGGGTGGTGACGCGTCCAGCAAGATCATGCCCATGGGGAATGCTGAGCCGGTTGCAGTCGGCTCGAAACGCCAAGCCGTTTCCGAGCCCGTTACCATCCGGATGGTTCACTGAATTTCCGAGATAGGATCCATCGTTGATGGATAGCAGGTCATAACGATCCGCTGTGATATCTGCTGCCCAGATACCGTCTGCTCCATCCCAGCTCAACCCTCCAATGAATCCTCCGCCCTGAATATCTGCGATGCCGACGAGCAGGGGATCGGTTCCATCCGGATTGGAGCGCCAGATTTCATTGGGTCCTGGTGGATTGATCACACCCCAGTAAAGCCATGTTCCATCGGTTGTCACACCTGTCACGGAGATCCCTGCGGGAGGATTCAGTATTGGCCCAATCGGGGAAAGGGTCAGGGCGTCGTAGACCCAGCTCTCTGCGCTGAAGAGTTCAGCGACGACCACGATGGGTTGAGCCCAGGGATTGTTGTCCGGCATGAAGCAGATGCCATAGGCACTCGTACCGGAAAGGGGGAAGGGCCCTGCCAGAAGATCCGAAGGATTCATCGGTGCCGTTGAAGTGGCAGAGTTCCGGTCCTGTTCAAGCAATCCCCGCGGAATCCCCTGGGACATCACATCTGAGGCGATGAACTCAATAATCAGTATCAGAACCAGGACTGGAATCCGGGAGTGGATCCCCTTGCCCAAAATCCGGGCAGGAGTCATTCGTGGCATCTTCATCTTCCCCATCAAGGACAGTGATATAGGTTGCTCCTGTATGCACAGAAGCAGGATTTGGCCGCCCTTTGTCATATTTGTGATCACAAGACTAGCGGGGGGGGGAGTGGCAAGCGAGGGGTGAGGGACGCTTCTGGCAGTACTGTCACGAATGACAGGTCTGACATTTGGGAATGTCGAACCTCAACGAGGTTCCCGGGGGTCGTGGCCAATGGTCACGGATCGGGAATTGCAAGGTGGAGACTGAGTTGAAAACAAAAAAAGGGCCCCTCTGCGATTGCAGAGGGGCCCTTCACGAAACCTTCCCGAACAAGGAAAGGCTTCAGAACTTCCGGCCAGGCCTAGGGGCAGGGCGGGAAGGAAGCACAGTCGAGCGGATCAGTGTCGGTCGGATCGATTCCGCAGCTGGTCGGCGTCGGAGCAGGTCCGCCACTGAACAAGGCTGCAAGAGCGTAGATCGCGTCCGCAATGTTGATACCGCCGTCGTCGTTGGCGTCGCAGGAATCCAGACAGGTTCCAGCAGGGCCACCACTGAAGAGGGCGGCCAGCAGGAAGATGGAGTCTGCAATGTTGAATCCACCGTCAGCGTTGCAGTCACCACGGACAAACTCAGGAAGGGTCGGTCCGCCACCACCACCGCCGAGGGCAGCAATGATATCGGCAGCCAACAGAACCTGATCGCCACCGTAACCACCAAACTCCCAGGACTGGACGAGCACGTTACCGATCGGTGAGCCCGCAAGATCCTGGTTTTGGCTGTACGCTCCGGTGATGTAGGCACCGTTACCCTCTTGCCAGATGGCGCCGACATTCGGTCCACCAGCTTCAGGCCCAACAGTCAACTGGTCAGTCCAGTCGTTTCCTGCAGCGTCCTGGTTGTATGGGACGTTCTGGATTCCACTGAAGTCCACACCGAGAAGTGTGTCCAGACCACTGACACTGAGGAAGGTGTCGTCACCGTCCAGAGCGGAGAGCACGCCGTCATAGCCTTCGAAAGCTCCAACGGTGGGAGCGAAGCCCCACATGTCGCCACCCTCGAAGTAAACGCCGATGCCAGCTTCGACCCAAAGAGCCAGGGCATCGGAATCTGCGGTCGTCAGGGGACCATCCTCGGGGAAGGTACCACTGCAGACCCAGACACGCTCGTAGGTGCCAATGACGTTACCCAGCTGGGAAGCCGGGAAGTCCACCACGGTCAGGAAGCTGATGCCGTTGGCGGTCAGGGCTGCCTCAAGAGCTGCAGAACTGTTGATTTGTCCGAGATCAGTTTCCGTCTTGAAGATGATGTCGGTCTCTCCGCCACTGGCGCAGGAGACGTTGACAAAGACCGAAGCGGAAACGGCACTGCCGGAAGCGCAGTTACCCGTCACGGTGTACTCGTAGGTACCGTTGCTGAGTGCAGTGGAATCGGTGTAGGAAGTGGTTCCTGCAGCGAGGCCAGCGGCCAGAACGACACCGTCACGAAGCACGTCGTAGGTATCGAATCCACCGTCGTCCCAAGTCAGGCTTGAGGTGCTGGTGGCACAGTCGTAGGTAGCAACGAAGTTGCTGATGGCCGTGGCACCACAGCTGACGCTGATGTCGAGGAAACCGGCACCCAGGGTACCGTTCCAACCACCGACCTGAACGTAGTAGCTTTCGCCGGAGATCACGGGAATCTCGACGGAAGACATGAAGGCAGCGCCACCCGCAACGTTGGTGCAGTTGTCGTCACCGGAAGCGAGGCAGGTTGCACCCGCAGTCGGGCAACCGGCGAGACCATCGTAGACGATCAGAACAGTGTCGTCGTTGGATCCACCACCATCGCAGGTTTGAATCACAGCGGTACCGTCGGCAGTTGCGGTGTAGAGGAACCAAACATCGTTGGTCATGTTGGCATCGCAGTCGATAGGACCAGCAGTGGTAGAGACAGTGTTGTCCCAGGCAAAGTTACCTTCACCCACCAGCTCAGCGTTGTCACAGGTGTCGTTGGCAGCACCCGGACATGGAGTGGTGTTCACGCAATCCGGATCGAAGCAGTCCGTGAGGCCATCGAGATCGTTGTCGATACCGTCGGCACAGGAGACATCGTCTCCCTCGAAGCAGAGAGGTGCAGTGGCACAGTCCGGATCGGCGCAGTCGGCGAGGGTGTCACCGTCATTGTCGATGCCGTCGTCGCAGATTTCAGTCCCGCAAACAGGGTCTCCACCGCAGTCTGCATCCAGGCAGTCAATGTCGCCGTCAAGGTCGTCATCGACACCGTTGTCACAAATCTCGCCACCGGAAGCACAGGTCAGGGTGAGCTCGTAAAGGCCCTGAGAACCACCGAAGCCATGGACGACGATGATGTACTCAACACCTGCCACCGAATCCCAGAGGACGGTGGAAAGGAGGCCGGAAGAGCCTCCGGTGCAGTTGTCGTCGTTACCACCCACACAAATCGGAGTGAGGCAGTCGCCCTCGTAGACACTGATCTTGGTGTCGTACTGCGCGGTGCCGCTGCAAGTGGTGGCAATCGTCGTGAAGCCGGTACCAGTGTGGGTGTAGTAAACCGCACCACCGGTTCCATTGGAGGTAATGCACAGCGGCAGTGTGGAAGGTGTGGCCAGATTGGTGAATCCGGTCACCACATCACCACACGCAATCGGAGTAGCCGTGTCACACTCGTTATTATCCGGAGCGAGGCAGCCGGGGACTCCGACCGGGCAATCGGCAGAATCGATGCAGTCGATCAGGCCGTCACCGTCGTTGTCGAGGCCGTCATCGCAGATTTCAATACCACAGGGGCCAATACCACCGCAGTCTGCGTCTGCACAGTCAATGGCTCCGTCGCCGTCGTTGTCGATACCGTCACCACAGGTGGCAGCATCACCTTCGAAGCAGAAGGGGTCACCGATGCAGTCGGTATCGAAACAGTCGATGACACCGTCACCGTCGTTGTCGATGCCGTCATCGCAGATCTCGATTCCGCAAGGAGGAATTCCGGCGCAATCGATGTCCAGGCAGTCGATGGTGCCGTCACCGTCGTTGTCGAGGCCATCGCCACAGGTGGCAGCGTCACCCTCGAAGCAGTTCGGAGCTCCAACGCAGTCAGGGTCAAAGCAATCGATCAGGCCATCGACATCGTTGTCGACGCCGTCGTCACAAACCTCCGCTGCGGGGAAGAAGATGTTCAGCGTTCCGTCTCCTACAGCACCATTCCAGCCGCCGACCTGAACGTAGTAGTTCTCACCGGCGATCACGGGAATCTGAACCTGAGACATGAAACCGGCTCCACCGGCGACGTTTTCGCACTCATCGTCACCGGAAGCGAGGCATGCCGCTCCGGGAGTCGGGCAACCGGCCAGACCGTCATAGACGATCAGAACAGTGTCGTCATTGGTACCACCACCGAGACAAGTCTCGATCACGGCATTGCCGGAGGCGGTGGGGGTGTAGAGGAACCACACGTCAGTGGTCATGTTTGCGTCGCAGTCATTGGGGCCCTCGATCAACGACCCTGTGTTGTCCCAGGGGAACGAGCCCTCGCCGACAGCTTCAGCAGTCAGGCACTCATCATTGAGAGGCTGAGCCCCTGCATTACCCAGCGGAATCAAGGCCGAAATAGCCAGCATTGCCGCAAAAAATATGAAACGCTTCATCTTTTGACTCCCTTTCAGAGGGGTTCCAAAATACCTTTAACTCAGAATCCTGAAAAACCGCTGCGTGGTATACGGCCGTTTTCCAGAATGATTTTCAAAAAGACAAATGTCCGAACGTCGGTATCACCCGCCGTTCAGCAATCAATTTTCAACCAAAATGTCTCTAACCAAGCCCGAGCAAATCCCGTGTCTTTCAGATTGGCCTCAATAGCGGGTTGCCCCATGAAATACCGGATCCGAAAAGATCCTGCACAATCAGGGCCGGGCCAACGCAGAACACAGATTTTCACGCTCCGCGTGATTCAGAATTCCCTTAAAAGACCGGGAATCGACCGAACCTTAATATCGGAACCCCTCGATTGTACACATGATTTTCGGGCCTTGAGAGGGGGGAGTTGCAAAAAAACCGACTTAGTCAGTCCTGAATGGGTTGTTCAGGGCATGATCCGAAGAGTTGCAGGCATTTTGTAAAGACCGGATCTGTCGAAATGCCCCCGATTGAGGCAACTCCGTCCATGATTCCGACATTTCCATGCTGCATTGGGGAATGGATTGCCCCTCAGCAGGGAAGGTCGGCATTGATTGCCGAAGTCGCAGTCATTGGATGGTTTCTGCAAGCGACTCTTCTTTCTCTGAACCGTCATTGCGCAGAGTTTCAGTGGGCGGGTTCCCTCGATTTTGACCCTGTACAGCCTTACCTTGTTGACCGAACAGTTGACAGGGAGAAGTGCAAGTCCTCCGGACGATCAGGGGACTGCTCCCACTGTCCAATCGGAATTCCACCTCGGGCCGATTTCCCGGAGTTGGTGTGAGAAAGGCTGAAGATCATGGATCGCTCATTTCTGAAAACCCTGGGACTTCCTGAAAATCACTCGGGTGTCTTTTCTGATCAGTGGCTCGAGGGTGCTGGCGGGTCTTTGACCAGCCACTCACCGATCGACGGTTCTGCTCTCGGAACGGTGACCTGCGGGTCACTGGAGGATTACGAAACCGTGATCAATTCGACGCATCAGGCTTTTCTCGAGTGGCGCAACTGGCCGGCACCCCAGCGTGGAGAAGTGGTTCGGAGAATTGGTGAGGCGCTGAGAGACTACAAGCAGCCTTTGGGCGAGTTGGTCACTGCCGAGATGGGAAAGATTCTTCCGGAGGGACTCGGTGAAGTTCAGGAGATGATCGACATCGCCGATTTCTCGGTGGGTTTGTCGAGGCAGTTGTACGGATTGTCGATGCACTCGGAGAGACCCGGTCATCGCATGTATGAACAGTGGCATCCCTTGGGAGTGGTCGGCTGTATCACCGCATTCAACTTTCCTGTCGCAGTCTGGTCATGGAATGCCCTTGTCGCAGCAGTTTGTGGTGATGCGGTCATCTGGAAACCTTCTCCGGCGACCGCTTTGTGTGCGGTGGCAACCCATCGCATCGCTCAGGCAGTTCTCGATGACATGAAGGCTCCGCCAATTTTTGGTCTGATCGTCGGCGACGCAGATCCCGTCGGTGAGGCGATGATTGCCGATCGCAGATTGCCACTGATCAGCGCTACGGGTTCTTGCCGAATGGGTCGCAGGGTTGCTGAAGTGGTAGGACAGCGTCTGGGGCGCAGCCTTTTGGAGCTGGGTGGAAACAACGGCATCATCGTGACCGAAAACGCAGATCTCGATCTGGTCACCCGGGCGGTTCTCTTTGGAGCCTGTGGAACCTCCGGTCAGCGTTGCACGACCACTCGACGTCTCTTCATGCATGAGAGTATTGCCGATGAACTCGAATCGAGACTGCTGGATGCATATCAGCAGGTCACCATCGGCAATCCGCTGGATGAAGGGGTGCTGATGGGGCCCCTGATCAATGAGCAGGCAGTGGACGGAATGCTCGCAGCTCTTGAGCAAGCGAAAGCCCAGGGCGGCGAGGTGATTCTGGGTGGTGATCGTCATCAGGGTGATGCACCGGCAGGAGGGCATTACGTTCAGCCGACCCTTGTCCGCGCGAAGCATGACATGCCCATCGTTCACGAAGAAACTTTTGCACCTGTTCTTTACCTGATGCGCTATTCGGATCTGGACGAAGTCATCGGTTGGCACAATGAAGTTCCGCAGGGGCTTTCCAGTGCCATCTTTACCCGTGATGTCCAGGAATCTGAGAGGTTCCTCTCCGCTGCGGGGTCAGACTGCGGTATTGCCAACGTCAATATCGGCACCAGCGGTGCAGAGATCGGTGGAGCATTCGGAGGAGAGAAGGACACCGGTGGTGGTCGCGAATCGGGATCCGACTCGTGGAAGGCCTACATGCGTCGCCAAACTTGCACCATTAACTATTCGAAAGAGTTGCCCCTGGCCCAGGGGATCCAGTTTGGCTCCTGATTCCTGAAACGAACCGGATAACCTGTGACTTCAGGGGGAGAAGAAGATCGATGTTTGATCGCGGTGGTTTGAAGCTGGGAACTGTTGATGGCATCACCATCCGCATCCATTGGATTTTTCTCCTTTGGGGACTTTTTGAATGGATGGCTCTCTCCAGAAGTGCACCGGGAACAGATGCTTCTGCGGGGGAATCTCTCGCTTCAGGAAGTACCGTGATCTACTACCTGGTTTTTCTGTTCGCCTCGGTATTCCTGCATGAAATGGGACATTGCCGTGCGGCGAGAAGGGTCGGCGGGAATGCCAGTGAAGTGTTGCTGTGGCCCTTGGGTGGGCTGGCAACCGTGGATATCCCTGACAGACCTGCGAATCATTTGGCAGTAGCGATCGGAGGTCCGGTCGTCAATCTGGTTCTGTGGCTGATTCTATTGCCATTGGCCATCTTTGCCGGGGATGGTGTGGGTTCCTTTTTCTTGCGCATGCCCGTTTCTGATCCCATTTCCATCGCTGCGGCAGTCAACCTGGACCTGCTGATTTTCAACCTGCTTCCCGCTTTCCCCCTCGATGGCGGCAGGATTCTTCACTCCATCGTCTGGTCACGTCAGGGTGAATGGAGAGCTCACAAAATCATGATCACTTCAGGCAGGGTTGTCTCTCTGGCACTCCTGCTGATCTGGCTGACCGTGGATGGCGCGAGTGGTTTTTTGCTGGCGATGGCCCTCATGATTTTTGCCCAAAGTTATGTGATGTCCCGCGCGGATCGTGAAGATGAGAGTGAATGGTGGCAGGGATCTTCCGAGCCAAAGCAAAGTTGGTGGGAGCAGCAAAAGCAGCGATTCCGGGAGCAACAGGATCAGAAACAGGCCCTCGAGGAATCTCGGAAGAGATCCCGGGTCGATGAACTGCTTGGGAAAGTGTCTCGGGAGGGAATCGAATCATTGACTCCTGAAGAAAGAAAGTTTCTGGAGCAAGTCAGTCGCGAGTACGACCAGCGGGACTGACCCGGGGCAACTCGGCATCCTGATGTTGCAGCCACTTTTGCACCTCTTCCGGATCGTGATGAAGATCTTCCAGCAAAGCGAGAATTGCTGTCCATTTGCCATCAAATCTCAGTTCACCCTGTGACCTGGCCAGTGCGAGCCACGATTCGGCAGCAACCTTGCCTGCAAGTCGACCCCGTCTCGGAGGCTCGGCACCTTCACCGCGCAGCCAACGCCACGCCGCTTCGGGAGATTGGGGAAGGTGAGGCAGGGAGATCTGATTCCACATGGGCAGATCTGAAGCGATCGGTTGTTGATCTCTGCGGATTTCAAACCACAGAGCCTTCGGTTGAACCTGATAGCGGCTGGCAAGGGGGTGTGAGAGCGCCTGAGGCAAGAAGACCAGAGGGCGCTGAAGGGTATTCAACTCCCGCAGAGTATTCAGAACATCTTCCTTTTTCGTATCAGCAGGCAGTCCGAGTCTGACAGGCAGAATCTCTCCTCGAGGGTCGAGAAGCGTGACATCCGGACGGATCTTTTCGAGCCACTGAATTGCTTCCAGAGCAATCCCCTGATCTCTGCCCCCCGTCAGCACCAATGACTCAGAAGGAACAGTTTTCAGAACAGAGATTCCCCATTGCCGTACCAATTCTGAGGAAGGTTTCCATAGGGGAGGGGTCACCAGAAAAGGAATCGTGGCAGAGATCAGGATCGAGCTCAGGGAAACGAGCAACTTTTTAGATGGTTGGAAACGTGCCAGTGACCGGTGTGCCAGTGTAAGGGTCCAGCTACAAAAAACTGCCGCTGGAAGTGCACTGAAAAGCGAAAACGGATCCAGATCAGCGACTTTGCCTGGAACGGCACCCGGAGGAGAAGCGGGAGCGATGAAGGCCCCGCTGGTGATGATCACAAGCAACAGTGCAACGTCTCCGGGTCGACGGAGGAGAGCCCAGATCAATCCCGGAAGGGCGAATCCCGCAGCGACCAGACCCCATTCCCGTGTGGACTGGACCAGAACCTCTATGGAAGGGGTTGAGATTTGCTGAAGGGACACGAGCCAGGCTTCAGAAAAAGAGATCCATGTATTTGAGAGAGGGGGAACGGGAGCAGTGCCCTGCAGGGTATGGCCCAGTAGCAAGGATGAAAAGAGACCTGTCATCAGGCCCAAGAGGATTGCGATCCAGCCCCGCGAGCGAACTCCCCGAAATCCCCGGTCGAAGAGCATGGTTGCGAGTGAGTATATCAAGACTGGCAACATGGCGGGTCCCAGTGCGACAGCAATCCCAAAGGTGATACCGACAAAAAACACTCCTCGTCCCGCCTCCGCCCTGACCTGATCAGTCGTGGCTAGAAGGATGGCACCACTGAGAAACATGAGCGGCAATTCTCCGCCTTCGACAACAAGACTGCAAAGGCCGGGGGAAAGTCCGACGATCAAGGCAGTGGGAATCACTGTCGACCTGGAGGCGTCGAGTTGACGCATCCAGCAAACGAGAACTGCGAATGCCAAACAGACTTCAGTGATCTCCAGAAATTTTGCGGAGAATGCGACAGGGAAGAGCAGGCTCAGAAAGCTCAGTAGCCCCGATTGAATTGAAGCTGCGACAGATGGTGAAGAATGGGACGTCCAGTAAGAGGCGATCAATTCAGCGGTGGGTGTAGTCTCTGGTCCAAGAGGAACCAACAGCCAGTAAAAACTGGCCAAAAGGAAAAAGATCAAACCTCCACGAGCGACGGCGATCCGACCCGCGGGCAGGGCAGTTTGACGCCAGGTGGAACCCTCGACGAGAGTCAATCTTTCCTGATCCGCAGAACTCATAGGTAAACTTCTGCAGCCATGCACAGCATGAAAATGAAACTGATGGCAATGTTGAACTCGAGAAGAGCATTCTCAATCCGCTTCAACTTTCGAAACTCGGATCTGATGCGCAGGTGTCCGATACACAGCAGGGTCGCGGTCAGAAGAGTGGCGACAAGCAAAGGCCGCGATCGATCCAGCTCAAGGTAAAGCAGTCCCATCAGGATGATCATTACAAAATGGAATGAACGTGAAATGATCAGCGATTTTGCGATTCCGAAACGTGCAGGAATGCTGTTGAGGGACTGTTCTTTATCCACTTCCACATCCTGGCATGAATACACTATGTCGAATCCAGCACTCCAGAAAAGTACCGCGGTTCCAAGGAGCCATGGCAAGGGGTCTGCGAGGTCTCCGGTCAAAACCAGCCATGCACCCACAGGTGCCAGTCCAAGTCCGATTCCGAGAACTGCATGGCAAAGCCATGTCAGTCTCTTGGTGTAGGAATATCCGAGGACGACGAGAAGGACGATGGGTGAGAGGAGTAAAGCCTGGTCGCCGATCCAGGCACAGGTTGCCACGAAGCCGAAGATGGAAATCACGGTTGCGGTCAATACCTGGCCCGCGGTAAGACGGCCCGCTGGAATGGAGCGATTCTCTGTTCTCGGATTTTTTCCATCGATATCGCGGTCAGCCCAGCGATTGAAAGACATGGCAGAGGTTCTTGCGAACGCGATAGCCAAAACGACCTGAAGAAATGGTGTCCAACCGAAAGCAGGAAGATGGGAGTCCTGAAGCGAAACCGCAAGAAATGCGGCCCCAATGGCAAACGGCAAGGCAAACAGGGTATGGCTGATTTTGATCATCTCACCAAACTCGTAGAGTTGGTTGAGAATTCCTGCAGTCGCCTTGCTGTCGGGATTCATCTTTCGCTGCCCCAGCGGTGGAATAGTTCATTGTCCACACCAAGATGATCAAGAATCCGACTGACGACGTAGTCGACCTGTTCTATCACGCTGTCTCCCGGGTGTTGATAGAAGGTCAGTACAGGGGGCACGATGGTTGCTCCAGCCTGGGTCAGGGTCAGCAGGTTTTGCAGATGAATCTGGTTCAGCGGTGCTTCCCGCGGACAGATAACCAGGGGTCTGCCTTCCTTGAGCATGACTTCAGCGGCGCGTTTGATCAAATTGTCGGAGATACCATGAGCGACACTCGCCACTGTAGTCATGGCACAGGGGACGATTGCCATGCCGTCGATGGGGGCGGTGCCACTGGCAAAGGGTGCGTAAAAATTCTTTTCGCCCCATTCCGTGAGATTTTCATGTTCCATATCCGCGAAAAGGGTTCGTGTTCCTGCCGGAATATTCATTTCATCATGTGTGACCAGTTTGCCTGTTTTGGAGGCGACGAGGTGCACAGCATTTCCTGATTCGAGAAGAAAACGTACCAGACGTTCAGCGATAATCGATCCACTCGCACCACTGACTCCGATAACGAACTCGCGACGTTTTGCCTGTAGCTGGTTTTCACTGTTGCTCATGATGTTTGGTTCCTGTTCACGCTTTGCGAGGAAGTGGAGTCGGATTCAAGGATTGCTGATTCGGGGCATTGGTCATGGATTCCGCCGCCCGATTCGATCCATGCCCGGACCGCCTCAATACGATTTGACTGGTGGATTTCGAGATCCCTGCGAATCGTCTCAAGGTCCCCGTGAATCCAGAACTTGCGGGTTTGTGGAGTCACTACCGTTTCAGATACTGATCCAATGAGGACTCCTGTGTACCGCAGGATGTTTGCGAGCGATTGAGCCGCCCGTTGTTCGACAAGATCGAGGAAGACAGTGCTGCGGTCCATTGACCAACAAAGATCTTCCTGACCGAGGAGAAAAAGCCTTGGTTGAGGATTTCGAATAGGGGCCTCGGATATTTTTTCGAGGAGATCCCCTGCGGGTGTCCCCGGCAACATCACTTCAGCGAGACTCCTCATCACCCGGTCGCGCTGTTGGGTGTGGTTTTCAACTTCAGGGTCGTCATCTTCAGCAGAAAGGCTCATGTCGATGGCACGAATGGAAGACAATGGAATCCAGCGTGAATCGGTAGGGGTGACCAGTTCGATTCGGTCCTCTTCCAGTCGCGTGCGAATTGTGCGCCGGATTTTGAGGCGTGTGGATTCGATCGAACCCGTGAACTTGCGAGCTTGAAAGCCGAGCCCGGAAACGGCCTCCAAGATTTTGTTCGCCTCATCGTTGTCACCACCACGAAGCAACCAGCCTCCGCTGTGCTTGAGTCGGTAGGTCTCGTCAAAGAGAACCCTGCCCAGTGCCGGTGCAAAAGTTTTTGCCAGCGATCCGGCGTCTGTTTCGATACCCGGAGGGGCTACGACATGGTGTTGACTCTGCGAAGCGTGTTGTCCCTGATTGTCCGAGTCGTTACTGCGAGTGCTCATCCCTTGACCGCCTCATGGACCGCCACATTTCCAGGGAACAGGGGTTTCCAGCGAACCGCATGGAAGGGGGTCATCCGGATGATTTCTGCGAAGCGATCTCCATCTGGCCAATCCTTGACAGATTCATCGAGGTAACTGTAGGCCTTGACGCGGGAGCCTGAGAGAAGATTCCCCAATGCGGGTAGAATCGTCCCCTGATACCAATCAGAAAAGGGTCTCAACAGGCGATTTGTCATCGGTGTGAATTCGAGGATCATCAGGCGGCCACCGGGTTTCAGAACCCTTGAAAGTTCCCTCAAGCCTGCCGGCAAATCGGACACATTTCTCATGCCGAAGCCGACCATCGCACCGTCGAATGTATTGTCCCTGAATGGCAGTCTCAAAGTGTCTGCCTGGACGAGACGTGGACCTCTGGCAGACCCTGACTTGTTTCTCCTCTTTCGATCCCCATTGAGCAGCATCTGCATCGAAAAATCACTGCCGATGACTTCGATCTCCGGTTCAGCCTTGATTGCTGCCATCGAAAGGTCTCCTGTACCACAACAGGCATCGAGTACTTTGTGACCGGGTTTCAATCTCAGGGATTGAACCGCTTTGTATCGCCACCAGATATCGATGTTGAAGGACAGGATTCGATTCAGGAGGTCATACCTCGGAGCGATCTCGTCGAAGAGACCTTGAATCTTTTCTCCGGGTTTGTCGAGAAAGGGATGAGAGGTATCCGTAGCAAGATCGCCGGAAGCCGAGTCCGGGGCGTCGGAAGTTGAGGGAGCAGAGGAGGAGTCAGAAGTGTTCATCGAAGCGGTTCTTCCTTCTCTGGACGTCCACGAAAAAATCTCGGGTTCACTCTTCCGAAG
>JAAXJX010000036.1 GCA_012269595.1 Planctomycetia bacterium
GTAGCCACAGACGCTCTTGCCGTCGATATCCTCGAAGAATCGGAGAGGGGGCGCGTCAACGGATTCATGTGGGGATCCAAATTGTTCGGAACAACGGTCGGTACCACGGGAGGGGTTTACCTGATTGAACAGTTCGAACTCAATGTAACACTCCAGGTTTTGGCTACAGGAATTCTGCTGATCGCGTTGGCTGTTCTTTTAGTACGTGAGCGAGATGGCGAAAAGAGATTTCCCTGGTCCAAAGGCGAGGCTTCTTCCACTCAGGCCGAATCGCTTCGCTCTCCCATATTGGTTCTCTCTGAACTATTCAGGGCTCTTTCGAAATGGACGACTGGTGCAGCCGTCCTGCTCTCGGTGATCACTTCCATCTCCTTGGGCATCTTCATCCCGCTTTCTTCTGATACGTTTATCAACGTCTACGGGTGGACCTCCGTCCAGTACTCTGAGGCATTTGGAACCTGGGGTATCGGCGGAGAACTGGTGGGAGCACTCTTGGGTGGATTCCTTTGCGACCGCTTGGGAAGAAGAAGTATCGCAGCCATCGGAGGAACCGGTATGGGAATCGCCATGATTTCCTTTTCGCTGCTCCTCTCTGCAGCAACCGTCAACCCCCTTTGGGTTCTGCCCGTTTTCAAAGGCTTCGTCGCATTCCAGACCGTGGCTCTCTTCAGCCTCTACATGAAAATCTGCTGGACCACCTCGGCAGCGACTCAATTCACGCTGTACATGGCCGTCAGCAACTTTGGGACCTACGTCGGTAATGAAATCGCACGAATAGAGGATATGGAGCGGGCCGATCTCTTCATGATCTCCGGAGTTTCAGCCCTGGTTCCTCTGGCACTGATGTTTACTCTTCGTCCTGATTCCATCGTCGAGCTGAGGAGAAGTGAAGAGAAGGCCTCATGAAATCGGTATTGTTTCTATTTCTGTGCATCTCCCACCTGACCTTTTCCCCCTTTTGCATGGGTCAATCGGTCAAAGAAACCCAAGCGAAGTCGATGGAGGAGCAAGTCGATCAAATCATGGATCCGATCGTCTCTCCCGGTCATCCAGGCTGTGCCATCGCCGCTTTCAAAAATGGTGAGCCGGTTTTCGCCAAGGGCTATGGAATGGCCAATCTCGACCATGACATCGCCAACACTCCACAGACCGTCTTTCGCATCGCCTCTGTTTCCAAACATGTGACCGCCGTGTGCATGCTTCTGCTGGAAGATGAAGACCTCGTGGATCTCGATGCCGATATCCGTGACTACATTCCAGAGCTGCATGATCACGGCCACAAAATTTCCATCCGTCATCTGCTGCACCACACCAGTGGACTGAGGGAATACTCATCACTGATGGTGATGTGCGACATCGAGGAATCTGACAATTGGGAAAAGGAAGAAGCCCTGCGCATGATCTGTCGCCAACGGGGGCTCGATTTTGCTCCCGGTGAACGCTACTCCTACTGCAACTCGGGATATTTCCTGTGCAGCATCATCTGCGAGCGGGTGTCCGGGAAAACCCTGCGCCAATATGCCGAGGAAAACATCTTCCAGCCCCTGAAAATGAGCCAGACCCACTTTCATGATGAGTCCACCGAGGTGGTCAAGCTGCGAGCCAATGGATATTCACCGGCAGGAAACAACCGCTACCGCCTGGATGAAACAGGACTCGATCAGGTCGGAGATGGCGGCATCTACACCACCGTTCATGACTTTGGAAAATGGACCGAAGCCCTGATTCGGGACCAATGGAAACCGGGCCTTTTAAAACGACTGCTAAGCCCCTTCACTCTCAACGATGGTAAGGAACTCGATTATCGTTTCGGCATCGACGAATCGACCTATCGAGGCTTTCGCAGGCTGTCCCATGGTGGATCCTGGGTCGGCTACCGCTCACAGATGTGGATCTTCCCTGAGGAAGGTTGGGTCTTTCTCTGCTTTGCCAATCGCAGCAACTTCAATCCATCCAGAGTGCTGCGCATGACCAGTGAAGTCATCGCAGAAGATCTCTTCAGGGATGCTCCCAAATTTGAATGGGAGAACCGTCGAAGAGAAAACTCTTCCCGTAAAGAACCGGAATGGGTCAGTGAATGGAATGCGAAAGATTTCACAGGCCTCTACCACTCCGACGAGCTGCAAGTGACCTGGCGACTGGTTACCCGTGATCAGGGATTGCAACTGGTCGATTGGGGAGAAGAATCCTATCCCCTGCAGTTGACCACCGATGACCGACTGCTGGGAAAACCCTCCTGGCTGAGACTGAAAATTCGCCGTGATGAGCAGGGCAGGGTCCGTGATCTGGAGTTCGGATCCGGAATTCCTGCGGGTATCGTCTTCAAGCGCTATCGATCAGAATAGGGAACCGTGAATCCTCCTTTGGAAAGAGATACCGATGTCCTTCAGTCTACTCTTTATTCTCACCAGCCTGATTCCGGGATTCTCAACCCCGATCACCGCCAATTCTTCCGGCCCTGAAAAGGCGGAAGTGATTCGTGTCTTCCTTCTCGCCGGACAATCAAACATGGAGGGCCATGCGGTCGTCGACCTCGATCACGAGGAGCATTACAACGGTGGACGTGGCAATCTTGAGAAGCTTCTGGAAGATCCGCAGTGGCAACCGCGCCTGTCCCACCTTCGCGACAAAAATGGAGATTGGACTTCCCGGGATGATGTCTTTGTCCGCTACCGCCCTTCCCGTGGCCCCCTGAAAAAGGGTCCTCTATCCATCGGATTTGCCGTCCATGAAGGCAGACACCACTTTGGACCAGAGTTGCAGATTGGTCACCGTCTCGGCCAGGCTTCCAGAGATCCGGTGCTGCTCATCAAAACCTGCTGGGGTGGCAAGAGCCTTCACGTGGATTTCCGACCGCCCTCTGCAGGGGGTGAGACGGGGCCCTATTACAAAAAGATGCTGCGAGAAATCCGTGAGGCTCTCGAAAACCTTGAGAAAGATTTCCCCCAGCTCGCAGGCAAGAAACCGGTGATCTCTGGATTTTTCTGGTTCCAGGGCTGGAACGATATGTACGTCGATGGCGCACTGGATAACTATTCACAAAATTTCCTGCATCTGGTCGATGACCTGCGCAAGGAGTTCAACGTCCCACGGATGCCTGTGATCATTGGTCAAACCGGCAACGCCGACAACACTCGCCTGCATGCGGCTCAAGAGGCCCCATCCAATAGTCCCAAACACAGGGGAACTATCGTTTACGTTCCCACCCGGCAATTCCGTTACAAGGCCGAGAACTCTCCCAACAAGACTCATGGACACCACTGGTTTGGCCATGCAGGAAGTTACTTTGAAGCGGGAGATGCCATGGGAAAGGCAATGGTCGAACTGATCTCTGGCAAAAAAAGCAAACGCTGATCGAGGGAACCTTCGGGAATCTCGGGTCGATTTCTTGACCCCCCGGAGAATATTGTCGATGCTGGAGATTCTGGAGGTACGTCTTGCTGAACCCTGGCGGTGAACTCGATCTCGATTGGGTCCTCTCTACCCGCATCAACCTGTCTGCCATCGAACGCAGGGCCAAATCCCTCTCAGGGAGAAGGTCCGTCAAAAAGGCGTGGCAAATCGGCTGGCTGGCCCATGCGGTCCAGTGCATCGACCTGACCACACTCTCCGGAGATGACACCCCCGGAACCGTCAAACGACTCGCGGCCAAAGCCCGCAATCCGGTTCGCCGGGACATCCTCGAAGCCCACGGACTTCCGCTGGACCTCCACTGCGGGGCGGTGTGTGTCTATCACAATCTGATCGAGACCGCCGTCGAAGAGTGCCGGGGAAGCGACGTCAATGTCTGTGCCGTCTCCACCGGTTTTCCTGCGGGCCAAATCCCCCATGAAATGAAACTGGAACAGATTCGATCATCCGTCGCCGCAGGAGCCCAGGAGATCGACATCGTCATTTCACGCCCGCTGGTTCTCGAGGGACGCTGGCAAGATCTGCACGATGAGGTGCGCAGTTACCGGGAAGCCTGCGGAGACAAAGCGTGTCTCAAGACGATTTTGGCAACCGGTGAATTGGGTGATCTGAGACAGGTCGCCCGTGCCTCGAGAGTCTGTCTCGGTGCCGGAGCCGATTTCATCAAGACCTCCACCGGCAAGGAGGCGGTCAATGCCACACTGCCCGTCGCCCTGGTGATGTTACGAGCGATTCGCGAACACCATCAGCGCAGCGGCCATCTGGCCGGATTCAAACCCGCAGGAGGTATCCGTACCGCCAAGGAATCGATCACCTTTCTGATGTTGGTCAAGGAAGAGCTGGGACTGGAATCGATGCGTCCCGACCGCTTCCGTATTGGAGCCTCGTCGCTGTTGGCAGACATTGAGCGACAACTCGAGTTTCATGCAACCGGCCGGTACTCTGCCCACCACCGGCACCCGATGGGATAATGACGATGTCCAATGACACCTCCAACCCTGCACAGATCCTCGAAAATCTCGATTGGGGACCGGCTCCTGAAGACCAGAGCGCTGCTCTTGAGTGGATCGCACGCAGTGGAGAAACTCCAGCCCACTTCATCGGTGGTGAGTGGACTCCTTCCGAATCGGGACAAACATTTCCCACCAGGAACCCCGCAAATGGAGAAGTTCTCAGGGAACTGGCTTCAGGAACCGCCGACGATGTCGCCAAGGCCGTGGAAGCGGCCAAGTCCGCCCAGACCGTCTGGCAAGAGCTCGGCCCTGAAGGTCGCGCACGTCACCTGTACGCCCTCGCTCGCGGGATCCAGAAACAGAGCCGCCTCTTCGCGGTGGTCGAGACACTCGACAATGGAAAACCGATTCGCGAGACCCGGGACATCGACATCCCCCTCGTCGCCCGCCACTTCTATCACCATGCGGGTTGGGCACACATTCTTGAGGAAAGTCATCCGGATGCCCAACCCTGGGGAGTGTGTGGACAAATCATTCCGTGGAATTTTCCCCTGTTGATGCTCGCATGGAAGATCGCTCCGGCACTGGCCTGCGGCAACACCGTGGTTCTCAAACCGGCAGAATGGACCTCCCTATCCGCACTGCTCTTTGCGGAGCTTTGCGAAAAGACCGGACTCCCCGCGGGAGTCGTGAATATCGTCACCGGTGCCGGTGAAACGGGAGCGGCTCTCGTGGAGAATCCCGACGTGGACAAGGTCGCCTTCACCGGTTCGACAGAGGTGGGACGCATTATTCGCGAGGCCACTGCCGGAAGTGGCAAGGGCCTGACCCTCGAACTGGGAGGCAAGAGCCCCTACATCCTTTTTGAAGATGCCGACATCGACAGCGCCGTCGAAGGACTCGTCGACGCCATTTGGTTCAATCAGGGACAGGTCTGCTGTGCCGGCAGTCGTCTGTTGGTTCAGGAATCCATTGCTGCCGATGTTCATGCCCGTATCGAAGCTCGCATGAAAAAACTGCGGGTCGGCAATCCCCTCGACAAGGCCATCGACATCGGTGCCATCGTCGACGGAGAACATCTCCAGCGGGTCGAAGCGATGTGTGAACGCGCCCAATCAGAGGGCATCGCCTGTATTCAGCCGGATCTCGACTTCCCTGCTGAAGGAAACTGGTTCCCGCCGACCTTTTTCCCTGAAGCCCCCCTGTCTTCAGAAATCGCCACAGAAGAAATCTTTGGGCCGGTGCTGGTTTCCACCACCTTCCGGACTCCCGCAGAGGCGATCAAGATCGCCAACCACACCCGCTATGGCCTCGCTGCCAGTGTCTGGAGCCAGGATCTCGACACTGCTCTCCATGTCGCCCGAAAAATCAAGGCGGGAACGGTGTGGGTCAACGGTACCAACATGTTCGATGCCTCCAGTGGTTTTGGAGGAATGAAGGAATCCGGCTTTGGCCGTGAAGGTGGCGTTGAAGGTCTCAAAGCCTACCTCCGGAATGAAGCAGAGGTCCCCGGCGAGCCACAGGACACACCATCTCCCGTGAAGGCGATTGAAGAATCGGATTTCCCTGATCTCGATCGGACCGCAAAACTCTGGATCGGTGGGAAACAGGTCCGGGCCGACGGCGGGAACTCCTACCCGGTTCTTTCCCCTTCCGGCGAAACGGTTGGACTCGCCGCCCTCGCCAATCGCAAGGACGTGCGCAACGCTGTCGAAGCCGCAGGAAAAAGTTCATGGGCAGGGATGACAGGTCACGGTCGAGCTCAAGTGCTCTGGTTTATCGCTGAAAACATGGAATCCCGGAAAGAAGATTTCGTTCGCCTGTTGATGGATTTGACCGGAGACCAGGAAGAAACATGCCGCGCCGAGTTTGAAATGGCGGTTTGCGAATGGACCAAGTGGGCCTCATGGTCCGACAAACACGATGGCCATGTTCATGATACGCCATGGCGGGGACTGGTTCTGGCAGTCCATGAACCCTTTGGTACCGCCGCAGCCATCTGTCCGAACACCCCGAAGACTCCCCTGATTTCATTTGTGTCGATGGTTGCCCCTCTTTTGGCCGCCGGAAATCACGTGGTCGCGGTGCCCAGTGTTCATTCGCTGGCCGCAGTAGAGATGTGCAGGGTACTGGAATATTCCGATCTGCCAGCGGGTGCCCTGAATCTGCTCACCGGAAATCCGGCAGAACTGGCTCCCGTGCTCGCCGCCCATGATGCCGTTGACCTGATCTGCACCTTTGGAAAGGGAGATCTGTCGGCGGAAATCGAACGCCTTTCGACCGGTAACATGAAGGTTTGCTGGAAGATGGGAACCTGTATCGATTCTCCGCTGGAAGTTCTCGATCGGGCGTCCCAGATCAAGAATATCTGGCTTCCCCACGGGATCTGATCCGGGCCCGAGGGCCAATTTCGACAAATTCGCTCCCATATCGGAAACTTGATATGGAGGGAGTCCCCCTCCTCAGGTTTCAGTAGTCAGGGGGCGCAATGACGCGGAAAAACGGAACCCGATCCGACACCAACCTTCTTCAGCCCGATACGGGCGAGGGGGAATCGGTCATCGTCCACGATGCACCGACGATTCCATCGGTGGGAGTCATCTTTGAAAATGACGCCTGGCTGAAACCTCTCTTTGAGGCGTTGACCCGATCGGGCATCGCCCACGAAGGAATCGATGTTCGGTCCCACGGATTCGACCTTCTCGCTGCCCGCAAGCACACACTCTATCTGAACCGTGTCTCGCCTTCCTCCTACATGCGCGGCAATGCCGGAGCCATCGCTCACGCTCACGCCTTGTTGGCGACACTCGAGGCAACCGGTTCGATGGTGGTCAATGGATCACGTTCCTTCCGAATGGAAACGAGCAAGGTCTCCCAGCAACTCTTGATGAATGGACTTGGAGTCCTGACTCCCGAAACCCACGCCATCTCCAACCCTGCCGCTATCGGAGATCTGATCGATCAACTCCACTTCCCTTTGATTCTCAAACCCGATACCGGTGGCAGTGGTGCACTGATTCGAAGAATTGAAAACAGGGAGCACCTGCTCGCTCTCATCGACGACCCCGAAGTGTTCCCCCCTGGACACCTGATGCTCCTCCAGGAAATCATCACTTCCGTTGACGGGACCATCTCCCGAGTCGAGTTTGTCGATGGTGAATTTTTGCTGGCGATGAAGGTCAAACCGCAAAACACTTTCAACCTCTGTCCTGCTGAAGGATGCCCACGAAATCCCATCGAAGCGGGTGCCGTCGCCGATGCGACCTTCGAAGCATGGCCGGATGTCCCACAGGACGCCGTCGCCCAGGCTCGAGAAATCCTACGTGCCGCCCAATTGGATATCGGCGGTGTGGAGTGGATGGACACAGCGGACGGTCGAAGGATCTTCATCGATATCAATGCCACCAGTGTCTACCGTGAAGACATGCAAAAGGCAGTCGGTGTTGACGGCTTCCAGACAGTCTGTGACTACCTGACCCGTGAACTCGCCAAGGAAGCAGCGAAATCCGAATTCAGGATTCCCAGGAGGCTGGGATCATGAAGAGTTGGGACCATGTGATCATCGGTGGAGGCATCATGGGAGCTTCCCTCGCCTATCACCTGACTCGCCATGGAAATGAAAGAGTGCTTCTCATCGAGAAGTCTTTTGCAGGTGCCGGATCCACCGGAAAATCAGGAGCGATTCTTCGCCAACACTACTCCCATGAAATCACCATCGCCATGGCCCGTGAAGGGCTCGATTGGTACTCCCGCTTTGAAGAAGAACATGGGAGATCCATCTCCTTTCACCGTCCGGGCATGGCCTTCATCTGCACCGAGGAAAATCGTCCCAATCTGCAGCGCAATGTCGAATTGCAACAGCGATTGGGAGTGAAGACAAAAATCATCGATGCCAAAGAGCTCCGGGAACTGGAACCGGGTGGCACCTTCCGTGATGACGAATGCGCAGCCTGGGAATCAGAAGCGGGAAATGTTCAGCCGGTGCAAGCCGTCAATCAGATCCTCGCTGTCGCAGAAGAGCAGGGAACGGAAGTGCTCATCGGTCGCAGGGTTGTCTCGCTGATCGAAGAGGGATCCCGTATCACTGGAGTCGAACTGGATGACCAACAACGGATTGCTGCCGGAAACGTCGTGATCTGTGCAGGTCCATGGTCGGGGCAAATGCTTCAGGAAGCGGGAGTCGATCTCCCGCTGACCGCAATCCGACCTGAACAGGCTTTCTTTGAACCTCCACCGGGGGCTCACGAACGACGACTGATCTACGGTGACCTGACCCATGGTCTCTACTGGAAACCGGAATTGGCGGGCTGGACCCGTGTCGGACTTCTCGACATGGATTCGGATGCCGTCGTCGACGACCCGGACCACTACGATGAAGGCGTCTCCCACGAGTTCATTCAGGATTGTCGTAACAAGCTTTCCCAGCGTTTGCCCCACTACGGGTTCTCACCTTCCTGGGGTGGCGTCGGTGCCCTGTATACCGTCACACCTGATTCACACCCGATCATCGGTCCGGTTCCCGGTCGGGAAGGTGCGTGGATTGTCAGCGGTTTCAGTGGCCACGGCTTCAAAATGGCACCCGCTGTCTGCAGGGGGGTCGCCTCCATTCTGGGTTCTGCCCCGGCCGGAGCCTTCGTGGCCGACTTCTTCAGTCCCCTGCGTTTCGAGCAGGGATCGCCGATAGAAGTGACCTACGGCTACGGGATACTGGGCTGACATGGCCCTGCCGGAGGTTACCATCCGGCATGAAAATCAAATCCATCATCCCCATTCTGGTGTGCTTCGCTTTTGCTTCCCCTGCTGAATCAGCACAGGACTCCGAAGAGTCTCGGGACCGCCCCCCCAACATCGTCATCATCTTTACCGATGATCAGGGATGGGGAGATCTCTCCTGCTATGGGTCTACGGAGATTCCAACACCCAACATCGATCGCCTCGCAAAAGAGGGGATGCAGTTCAATAATTTCTATACCAGCCAACCGGTTTGTTCTGCCGCCCGCGCCTCCCTGCTCACCGGTTGCTATGCCAATCGGGTCGGCATCTCTGGTGCACTGGCTCCATCCTCCAAGATCGGACTCCACCCCGATGAGATGACCATCGCCGAGGTGGTCAAACCTCTGGGATACGCCACCGCCTGTTTTGGGAAATGGCATCTGGGTCACCTGCCAGAATTCCTGCCGACTTCCCAGGGATTTGATGAATACTGCGGGATTCCCTACAGCAACGACATGTGGCCAGGTCATCCGGAATCGCCGAAGGCATGGCCTCCATTGCCCTGGTATGAACAGGACAAACCGGATCGGATCATTGAGAATCTTGATGACCAAGAGCCGATCACAGCTGATTTGACACGACGCTCCATCGACTTCATCGAAAGAAATGCCAAGGGGAGATTCCTGCTCTACCTCCCCCATTCGATGCCCCATGTTCCCCTGGCCACGACTCCGAAGTTTCGTCAGACGAGCCGATATGGAGCGTATGGCGATGTCATCCGCGAGATCGACGATTCAGTGGGCCAGATCGTCGCTACCCTGGAAAAGCACAACATCCTCGACGAAACAGTGATCATCTTCACCAGTGATAACGGTCCCTGGCTCTCTTACGGCGATCATGCCGGGACTACCGGTGGTTTGCGTGAAGGAAAGGGGACCACCTTCGAGGGTGGGGTCAGGGTTCCCTTCGTCATTCGCTATCCCGCGGTGGTCAAACCGGGAGTCATTTCCAGTCTGAATGCGATGACCATCGACATCCTGCCCACAGTGGTCGAGTTGACCGGAGGGATGTCTCCTACCAGAAAGATTGACGGTCAAAGCATGGTTCCATTCCTTGAGGATAGGATCACGAAGGAGAAGGAAGAGAATCGCCCTCTCTTCTTCTGGTATCACCGGGGCAATCTCGAATCGATGCTCGTTCGAAACTGGAAACTGCATTTTCCACACAAGTACCGCTCGCTGGAAAATCGTGAGCCCGGGAATAACGGGATCCCCGCCAAATACAATTATCAAATGCAACAGCCGTTGGCCCTCTATGATCTTTCGAAGGACCCTGCGGAAACAACGAATGTGGCGGAGAACCATCCTGAAGTCATGAAGAAGCTGCTACAGATGGCGGAGGAGGCCCGAAAGGAATTGGGTGATCGACTGACCAAGGTCGAGGGCAGTGAAAATCGCCCCCCCGGCAAGACAGAGTGATTCAACAAACACAAAAAAAGAGCCCGGAGAGCAGCTGCTCTCCGGGCTCTTTTCATTTTATGCCGATCTAGAAGGACGCGGGTCTGGGAGTCGCCTGACCCTCGATGGGGACACGCTTGAGCACGAACTTCTGCTCAAAATCCTGAACCGCTGTCTCGCGGGTGATGTCTTCACCCTCCCACCAGGCCCACTCGAAATCGACCTTGATGGTTTTGGAATCGATCAGCAGCATTTTGTTGATAGTGCTGACCACTGCTCCATTGCCGTAGGCAGTGTCGAGAACCCTGAGCTGGCAGGGTGTGCCATTTCGCTCGGTATACGGCGAGATGTAGCCATTACAGACCAATCCGTTGGAACCGATCTCCGTGTAGGCGATCCGGCACTTCTCGAAGTCGTAGTAGAAGGTCTGGATCGAACTCTCCTTGAGGGTGTCTTCCGTGAACTTCTTGGTCTCCACCACCAGACACGTCTCATTGGCTGCCCAGTAACCGCTCTGCTCAACACGAAGGCGCTCACCAGAAGCGGTGAAGTTGTCGGACTGCCATTCATTGGCCAGAGCAACGAAAGGACCCAGAGCTTCTTTGAGAGGATTCACTCTCGTTCCAGTGATATTCCAGATCTGGTCCAGCGGCTTGCCATTGGCATTCAACTCACTGATGACCACGTTGAAGTTGCCATTCTTGATGGTTCGCTCAATCATCACATTCGCACCGGCAACACCCGCTTCCTTGCCTTGACCGATCCACCGGAAAGTGTCACCGACCACGGCATCGAGGTATTCGTCGAAAACGGAAACATTGTCACCTGCCACGAAGTAACCGTGGGATTCCAGGCGATTTTTGGCTGCATTCCACTGAATGAAATAGGTGCCATTGCTGACTTCACCATTATCGAAGGTCAAGGTTTCAGCAGTGCCGAAAAGCCCACCGGTGTTGAAATCACGACGATAGACGACCGTGGCCTTGACGGGAGTTCCCACAGGAAATCCTGCGAGTTCCTCACTGAGGGCATATTCGAAGTTCCATTTGCCCACCAGTTTGTTCATCACCTGATTGGCGACAACCTGATCAATGACAAATTCATCGACCACCTCTGTGGCGATTTCATCCGTCACTGCGGTCCTGGATTGGGTCACGATGCTGCCCGGCTGAGCCAGCAAAGGTGCACCCAAAAAGAAAACGAGAAGTGCCAATAGACACTGGGTATAGCGATTTCCCATGATTCCCCCAAATCGGGGTCACTCCTGTCAGGTGCCTGATCACCTGAAAGCGCCCCGTTCCCTTGGCCAAAAGGTACACAATTCCGCTTCAAAATGGCAAGGAAAGGAATCCGATGGCGACGGCAGATCTCCTCTAGGACAGGGCTTTCAGGCAGGATTTGGCGAAAAGAGACCGTGCCTGCGGATATTGAAGTAAAAACAGACTTGGTTCTATCAGCTCCAATTCAGCGATCATCGGCTGTCCATTTTCGTCACGAACCGTATCCACTCGCGCATAAGTGGCGATTCCAGGAGCGAGTTCGAGAGCTCTCTCCCCCAGTTCCCGATCTTCCGGGAGAACCTCCCCTCCCACCGTCACGCTTTCATCCTGTCCGACAAATCGGGGTGATTTGACGACGCAATGACTCCATTCACCGCCGAGGTATACGTTGGCCCGCTCTCCCCCCGACTCTACTGATCGGACAAAAGGCTGAAGCAACCAATCCCTTTCTCCGCCTTTTTCCCGGATCAGATCCCGGGCAGATTCGATTTCGGATTCTTCAAAGAAATGAGTCAACCAGGACCCCGCTGAAACCGCCGGCTTAATGACAAACTTGCTGCAACCCAGATCAGCAAGGGCCGTTTCAAATTCCGGAATTGCAGAGCCCGCTTCCAGCAACCGGGTGGGAACCACGGGCACACCTTTACCGGCCAAATCCAACAGATATCTTTTGTGCAGATTCCAGCGAACCATCTCCGGTGGGTTCACGATTTGAACCTGACTCTCTGCACGCTCAAGCCACTGTCGAAACAACTGCTCTTTCCACGGGTAGTCCCAACAGGATCTGAGCACGAGCAAATCAAATCTCTTCAAATCCTGATCAGGGTCATCCCAGGCAACCAGGCTTGCTCCGGCACCCGCCTGCCGAATCGCATCCAACTGGATTTCCTCATCCGGATCCGGTTCCGGCAACTCCATACAGGTCACGACGCCAATCTCAACCATGACTCTCCCCCAATACCTGATTCAGGTCTTCGATCAGATCGTCGAGATCCTCTACCCCACAAGCAACACGAATCAACTCGTCGGTGACACCCTGTGCCACACGAATTTCCTTTTCGACTCCCGCATGGGAAGAGGAAGCGGGTCGGGTGATCAGGGTCTCAACTCCACCCAGACTGGGTGCGTTGGCCATCAATCGGGTGGAAGTGCAGATTCTCTGCGCCTCATCCACAGAACCATCGATTTCAAAGGAGAAGACTCCCCCTCCCAGTCCTCCCATGTATTTCTGGCACAGTGAATAATCCGGATGCTGCTCGAGAGTCGGATGGTGAACCTGCTTTACCTGTGGTTGAGCGCTCAACCATTGGGCCAATCCGTGGGCATTCTCACACTGACGGGCGACTCTCAGCCCCAGGGTTCTCAAACCCCGATACAGCAGAAAACACGCATGGGCATCCAGATGGCCTCCCAATAGATTGAGACAGCGACGAACGGTATCGACCCGCTCGCTGTTGCCCGCCACAAGACCAGCAGCAATATCACCATGCCCATTCAGGCCCTTAGTCGCCGAGTGAACCTCAATGTCAAAACCGTGCTCAACCGGTCTGAACAGAATGGGTGTTGCAAAGGTGGCATCGATCACCGTGATGATTCCATGGGACTTTGCCCACTCGGTGATCCGTTGGAAGTCAGGGATCCGGCAAAGAGGATTGGAGATGGCTTCACAGTAAAGAACTTTGGTTCCCGGAGGTGGCTCTTCCAGAGAATCCGGATCAGTTCCGTCAAAGCGATGGACTTTCACACCCCACCTTTGGAGGTCACCGGAGATAAAACTCTCCGTTCCCCCATACAGACGGTTCTCGGCAAGAAGCCCATCCCCTTCACCCAAGTGCGCCAGCAACGTGGCAGTGATGGCTGCCATTCCGCTGGCGGTCACCAGAGCGGCTTCAGTTCCGCAAACGAGGGACAGTTTTTCATGAAGGCTGACGTGACCCGGAGTATTTGAGAGACGAATGTATTCCCCATCGTGATAGTCATTGCCGGCCTTTTGTTCAAAAGTGGCGCTCTGGAAGATCGGTGGGACGACTGCTCCCCCAATTCGGGGATGGGGGTCTCCACCATGAACCAGCCGCGTTTGCATGCCTTTCATTTTTCCTCCTCAATTCAAGCCTTCATCGCTTCAAAATCAGAATCAGCGCCCTCAGTGGCGCTCGGTCCCATCCTCAAGAATTTCGACCAGCGGTACCTTTGTCAGTGTCTCAGCCTGGGACTCTGCAGAATGCCTGCGACTGCGAAAAAGGTGTGGCCTCCACGCACTGACCGGATCTGTCACCGGAAGAGAATCGCCGAGAAGGTCTTCACGAACAAAAAACGCATTCGTTCCCGTGGATTCCACATGCACCAACCCGTATCCGAGACTCGAACCCAGAGCCACCAGTGCCTTCAGACTCGCTCCATGATGCCAGCCCCTGAGCTCATGACGAAAGGGGTCATGACCCGCTGACGAACCCTCGTACGGAATCGTCACTGAGACCTCCGGGCCAAAAGATGCATTCACTTCGAGGACGAAAACCGCCGGCTTGAAATCGCCCAGCGATTTCCAGATCCAGAAATCCCATCCATCCACATCGATGGAAATGACGGCCGGATCCTGACCATCGAGAAGATCGCTCACTACCGTCTTCGCATTTTCAGGATCGACCATGCACTGCTCAACCCGCACACGGCCAGCTGAATTCTTCGACCGGTAAAACTCTCTGGCTTTTCCAATCTGCAATCCATCGCCGTCGAGAAGAACCCCATGCCAACCAAATTCACAGATCAACAAAGCGGCATTGCTTTCGGCAGCCGCACCGCATCCGATCTCGACGATGGGTCCCGCCGTAAATCTGACCCTGTTGAGGATCTCAAGAAGGCAGCCATCTTCACCATTCTGGGAATGACAGCTGGCCTCAAATTGATGCAGGGAAGGGGAATCGGTTTCCCGCTGATCTGAACCGTCCCGGTCCCTTTTCAGATGGGGATACATGCGCGAGAGAGTCGATCGCAGCGACTGCTCCAGCCTGTCGGTTCTGGCATTCAATGATCTCAGATCCGGGTGCCCCAGTCCCCGACGCAGGACTCGCCCTGCGTCTGAAATGCGATCCCGGATCCTTCTCCAGCCTCTCATCGATCCATCCTTGATCCATCCTCCCGATCAGGGCCTTGGGAACTTGCTCCTGAGGCCCCGTCTCGCTTGACTTGGTGGTGACCTGAAACGATCCTCACAGTTAGATCTTGGAGGTCTGTTTACCATGGTCAAGGAACTGGCGACAAAGTACGAACCCGGCGAAGTCGAACCGGCGATCACCGATCGCTGGACTCAGGAGGACGCTTTCAGGGCCATCCCCGACGAACGCGACGATCGCTACGTCATCATGATGCCCCTGCCCAACGTCACCGGGGCCCTGCATATGGGCCACGCCATGGATAACGTCATGCAGGATCTGCTCACCCGCTGGCACCGCATGCAGGGGGACAACACCCTTTGGATGGCAGGAACCGACCATGCCGGCATCGCCACCCAGGCGGTCGTCGAGAAGCGCCTCTTCGAGCTGGAGGGCAAAACCCGCCATGACCTCGGCCGGGAAGGCCTTGTCGAGCGGATCTGGGAGTGGAAGGACCAGTACCAGAAACGCATCGTTTCCCAGCAGGTCGCCATGGGCTGCTCCTGTGACTGGGATCGCCAGCGCTTCACCATGGACCCGGTCTGTGCCCGTGCGGTGACGTGGACCTTCTTCAGCATGTTCCGCGACAACCTGATCTTCCAGGGAGACCGGATGGTCAACTGGGATTGCCATCTGCAGACCGCGGTCGCCGATGATGAAATCGAATACAAAACCGTGGATGGCCACTTCTGGCATCTTCGCTATCCGGTCATCGATCCAAAATCGGGAGAACCGGAATACGTGGTCGTCGCCACAACCCGTCCTGAAACGATGCTTGGGGATACCGCTGTTGCTGTGCACCCCGAACCTGGCAAGGTTCTGCAGGAACGCCTCCAACAGGCGAGAGAAAAACTTTCTGATGCGACCGACAAGAACAGGGAAGAATGTGCAGCAGAGGTAGAAAGGCTGGAGCAGAGGGTCACCGATGTTCTGCCACGTCTGGAACTGCTGGCGGCAATGGCTGCAGATGGCCGCTGCCTGCGATTGCCGATTCATGACCGCGAGATTCCGATTATTGCCGACGAGTGGGCAAAACCGGAACTGGGGTCCGGTTGCGTCAAGATCACCCCCGCTCATGACCCGAACGACTACGATGTCTGGCAACGTCACAAAGACCGTGTCACCGCCATCAACCTGCTCAATCCCGATGGCACCCTCAATGAAAATGCCGGTCCCTGTCAGGGGCTCGATCGCTTCGATGCCCGCAAGAAGGTGGTCAGCACCTTTGAGGAGCTGGGACTTCTCGACCACATCGAGGATCGCAAGGTGGAGGTGGGACATTCTGATCGGTCAAAGACCCCGGTGGAGCCTTACCTCTCGCTGCAATGGTTTGTGAAGATGTCTGATGTCGAAGGCGGAGTCGTTTGCGGACGCGGGCTCGATCACGAGTTCAAGGTTCCGGGGTTGGCCCAGGCAGCCATCGATGCGGCCTCCGACTGGAAATCTCCCACTGGCAGATCCCTGACCTTCCACCCCGATCCGGAGCGTTATCGCAACACCTATGTCAATTGGCTCGCAGAGAAACGGGATTGGTGCATCTCTCGCCAACTCTGGTGGGGACACAGGATTCCCATCTGGTCCTGTGACAGTCAGACAGACGGTATCGCCGAAGTGCTTCAGAAACTGGTCGCCGAACATGGGGACATTCTTTGCGCAAGGCTTCAGCACTCCGATGGAACGAGTCGCCTGATCACAGAAGACAATCCTGTGGGATCGGATCAGGGACGCATTCTCGTGTGCCTTCAGGATCCTGCAGAACAGGAAGACCTGACCCAAAAACTGGAAGCTGCGGGAATGGAGCAGGATCCGGATGTCCTCGACACCTGGTTCTCCAGTGCATTGTGGCCCCACTCCACCCTCGGCTGGCCCAACCCTGAGAATGCACAGATCGATGAAGGACAACGGTCTCTGGCCAGCCTCGATGGAAACAGCGACTGTCTCGACTACTTCTATCCTGGATCATGTCTGGTCACAGGACGGGACATCATCACTCTGTGGGTCGCCCGCATGGTCATCATGGGACTCTACAATCTGGGAGACATGCCCTTCACCGACGTTTTCCTTCACGCCAACATTCTCGACGGCAAAGGCGAAAGGATGAGCAAGTCGAAGGGGAACGGGATCGATCCGGTCGACATCATCGAACGCTACGGAACCGATGCGATGCGCTACGTCCTCTGTGAGATGCAGACGGGTACTCAGGATATTCGATTGCCAGTGCAGGCGATCAGCCCCTTCACCGGAAACAGCATCGACCTCGCCACTGCCAAGCACGGTCAAAACATCTTCACTTACCTGTGCCCGGAGAGTGGCAAGGAGTTCGACGTCCTCGGAACCATCGATGGAGTCCCTGCCGCCAAATTGGTCAGCGATCGCTTCGATGTCGGTCGAAACTTCTGCAACAAACTTTGGAATGCTGCCCGCTTCGCCCTGATGAATCTGGAAGGTTATGAATTTGATGCTTCCAGAGAGTCTCAACTGAAAACCGAAGATCGCTGGATCCTCAGTCGTCTGGCTGCAGCCTGCACGGGAGTGCAGGAGCAACTGGACGAGTACAACCCCTCGGCAGCGATCGGACTTGCTCGGGAGTTTTTCTGGAGTGAGCTTTGTGACTGGTATCTGGAAGCGATCAAGCCGCGCCTCAAGGAAGGTGGCGACGATGCAGGAACCGCCCAGCAAGTGCTCGCTACCTGCCTTGATCAGGTGTTGCGCCTGCTTCATCCCTTCGTTCCATTCATTACAGAAGAGTTATGGGGCAGCCTGCGAGAAATCGCCCCCACACGCGGAATCGGCTCTCCTCTGAGCGATGAGGAGCTTCTGACTTTGGCTGCCTGGCCACAAAAGTGGGAAGAGTTCCGCAATGAAAAACTGGAGGGTTCCTTCGCCCGCAGCCAGGATCTGATCCGAACCCTTCGGGACATGCGATCACGTCACAATGTCCCACCACGCCAACCTCTCGAAGTGAGAATCAAGGTCGCGGAAGAGCACGCGGGAGATTTCATGGATCTGGAAAGCCTGATCCTTCACCTCGGAGCCCTCTCATCCATTGCCGCAGGTCCGGACCAGACTCGTACCATCGACAGCGCAGCCTCCGTCACCGGTGATCTCGAAATCTACGTTCCCGGTGTGATCGATCTGGAGAAGGAGAAGCAGCGCCTTGCTGACCAGTTGGAAAAGACTGGAAAACGACTCGAAGGTTCACAGAAAAAGCTGGCGAACGAGAACTTTGTCAGTCGTGCGGCACCGGAAGTCGTCGAGCGAGAGCGGGCCCTCGTTGAGGAATTGGAACGGGAACTGGTTTCGATTCGCACCAATCTGGAAGCACTGGATAACCACTCCTGAGGATCGGTCAAACCTCAACGGTTTGATCAGTCCTCCGGACGCTCTCCCGGGTCGGCCATACGGACGATGCGCGGCATAAAGTTCGCGATCGATTCGACCAGATCGGTCTGGGCGGCCATCACCTCGTCGATGTCTTTATAGACCATCGGCGCTTCGTCTATCCCTGCCGAGAGCAGTTCTACCCCGGCTTTGTCGACGGCTTGCCTCAGATCGGCATTCCGGTATTTGAGTTTCGCCTTGCGACGGCTCATTCGCCGCCCCGCTCCATGGGAACTGGAGCAGAGCGATTCAGAGGAGCCCTTGCCCACGACCACGTAGGTCGGGGCGGTCATCGATCCGGGAATCACTCCCAGCTCGCCCTCTCCGGCAGGAGTCGCTCCTTTACGGTGTACCACCAGGTCCTCACCATCATGCTTTTCAATCCACGCGAAATTATGGTGATTCTCGATGCTCGCCAAAGGGTGTGCTCCCAGTGATTTGAGCAGGGCCTTGTGAATACACTCATGGTTTGCCTCGGCGTATTTGCCCATCAGCTGCATGGCATTCCAGTAACGCTGCCCCTCCTCGTGATCGAGATCGATCCAGGCCATATCCTTCAGGTGTTGTGGCAAATGAGGGTGCATCGTTTTGGCCAATCGTGACCAGTGATCGGCAACGAAGGCTCCCGCTCCTCGACTGCCGCTGTGCGAGAGGAGACCAAGGTAGGAACCCGGCTCAAGACCGCAACGGGAATCCGCCACCTCTACCACTCCGAACTCGACAAAGTGATTCCCACTGCCTGAACTGCCCAACTGTTTGACGGCACGATCCCGGACTCTCTGCAAGACCGGATCACTCCAGTCTTCGTCGAGAACCGCATGATCCCTCGGTCGGTCAAACCCTGAACCGATTCCGAAACAGGTTTCTTTCTCGAGGCTTTGAATGAATTGGGTGCGATACCGCTTCAGGTGATCAACCTCGCGATCAAGAATCGTCAACTTCATACGACAGGCGATATCGACCCCCACCGCCTTCGGGATCACTGCATTGCGAGTGGCCAGCACTCCGCCAATCGGCAAACCGAATCCCAGATGGGCGTCGGGCATCAAAGCCCCCCTGACAGAAACCGGCAGGTCACAGGCGTCGATCAGCTGCTTTTGGGCTGCCGGGTCAATGTCATCCCCCCACTGCTTCCATGGTGCAGGGTCGCCCTGAAAAAAATCACCGCTATAGAGAGACTGATGATTCTTGAGCATGAGTGCGAAATCGCCGTAGACAGGATCTTTCAACCAGGCTTCCGTGTTCTCCACCACTGCCCGGATATCTCCGGCAATCAGTTCCTTCGATCGCCCGACTGCCCTGGCACGGGTTACCGCCTGAATCGCAGCCTTGCGAACAGGTCCCTTGGGGACCCCCAGCTTTTCCATGTCGCGGCTTTTCATGTTGCCTCGCCTATTTCAGCAGTTTCTTGACCGCATCGGGAAGCTTGGCCGGAGCGACCCTTTCTGATAAATCAAACTCATAAGCATAGTTGAAAACGATATGCTCGACTCCCTCAGAAAAAGCTGCGTCTCCCTTGGCAGTCACTCCCTGTTGATTGCGACGGCCGACCAATACCCGCAGGGTCATTTGCATCGGCTGATGCGTATCCTTGTCAAAGAGGATTTCCAGATCACAACGGGATTGGGTCCTGTCCACACTGGACAGAAATTTACTGATCGTTCAGCCCAGGCCACCTAGGCAACCGGATTTTTGAACGTCATTGAAATACTCCACCGCAGTTTTTTGGGACAGCCGCATCGTCAGGCGATTATGAAGAAATTCCGGTTTCTTTTCGGCAACAGCAGTACCGCCTTCTTCTATCAAATCATCCGGTTCTGCAAAGTCTGGGTGATCCAGCTCCACCTCTTTGGGTTCGGGTACCGGCACCCATCTTGCGCTTGCCAACCCCTCCCGTTGTGCACGGCGCAAAAGCTCTGCAGGGAAGTGAAGTATTTTGTCCAATCGCTTTCCCGCAGGAGTTGAGATCAGAGGTACCCAATTCGCAGATTCCCTCAATGCACCCTTCTTGGGTGTGCGAAAAACCGGGATCTCTGGAATCGACATCAGATCACCCAGAACAGTTCCTTTGTGTTCCTCATAAACCTGGTGCATCCAGATCTCATGATCGGCACTTCTCGAAAGTCCACCTTTGACAAAACAGGAAAAGCCTGCACCTTGAGTTTGTAACTGACGAGCAAACTGCTTTTGGATTTCGACAAAGGCCTTTCGGGCATCCGGGGTATCATCAGCATGAGCAGGCGCCACTCCGAAAATCAGAAAGATAACTACCGGTGCCAATACACTGTTCAGCATGGGCAACCTCCAACCGCTATCGGGTGTGAATTCGCCATGCTCAGGGGCATGGCGCTGGATCAACTCAAACTGTTTACGAACGTCAATAGACAACTCAGTCTATCTCCTCAAACCGTTGTATACAAAGATCACCCACCGCAATAAAAAAGGCCGCTTGCATGAAACTGCAAGCGGCCTTTTTTGTACTACCGGATTCCTTGGTGATTATCTCAGCATCTTTTGTGCTGCACGGGGAATCTCAAACTGATCCACCTTCTGGTGCTGCAAATCATAGCTGTAACGGAAAACGACATGCTCGGTGCCATCACCGAAAGCGGCATCTCCCTTGGCAGTCTTGCCCTGCTCATTCTTCATGCCGGTCATGATCAAAAGCTCGAGTTTGTTGGCAAGACCGGTTTCATGGTCCAGTTCCACATCAAGAAAACTGCGGGTTTGGGTTCTGTCCGCACGGGACAGGTATTCAGACACGCATCAGCCACCTGAGAGACAGCCCGAGTTCTGCATATCGATGAAGTACTTGAGTGCCACTTCCGAAGGCAAGGTCGCACGCATTCTGTGATAAACCTTTTCCTCGTGAGTACTGCCACCCACGGCAGTTCTCCCCGAAGCCTTCTCTTTTTTCACGACCTTTGCTGGAACCTTTGACTCCAGCCACTCTACCGACTTGGCCGTTTTGCCAGCTTCCTGCAGCACGCGCTCAGGGAATGCAAAAAGACGATCAAGTTTTTTGCCTTCCGCGGTGGACTGCAAGACACGCCAGAAGTCGCCGTTGAACTCGGCTCCCTTGGTCGGTGTGCGGAAAATCTGGCGCTCAGGAAGGAACATGACTGGGCCCCGGGTTTTTCCCGTGTAGCGCTCAGTCACCGCCTGATCAACGATTTTGTGATCCGCCTTGTTGGACATTCCACCGTCAACGGCCAAACGGGTTGTGAAACCCTTCTTGGCAGCATGCTTCATCAAATCACCGGCAGCCTTTTTCAAGGCCTTGCGGGCGTCCGGGGCTTTCTCCACGGAATCCGCTGAAACGAATCCTCCGGAGAGGAAACTCAGGGCGACCGCAAAGAGAAGTCCCAGTTTCAAAACAGATCTGGAATTCATGAAAATCTCTTTTCTGACACGGGCTCATTGTCATCAGCCTTTGATCATACCTTTGTGAAGTCGGGGATTCCAGAGTCTCAGGTTTCACATGAAACGCTCATGAAGAGCCATATCTGCTTCAAATGGCCTGAAAGTGGAAAATCAGCGAAAAGACCGGGTAAATCCCCCGGGAGTTGCAACAGATTCGAGGGGTCTGGCCAATAACTCCGCCAACTGAAAGCGACCCACAGCCCTGTCTGCCACTGCTTGCTGGTAGTCCAACTGCTTTGCCAATAACACTTCGACCTGTGCCCATCGATCTTCAAACTGGGTGGTGTTCGTCGATTCCACCAACTGCACCAGGAGTGCTCCGAAAGACTCAGAGAAACCGGTAACCGATGGCTCACTCCGGAGGTATCCATCGATCCTTCTGTCACAGGAACGGACCTGCTCTCTGGAACTCTCGATCCGGTTCTGTATCTGCTTGCGGATTCTCACCAACTCCAGGCGTCTGGAGCCGGCAGATTCCACCTGCTGTCGACGGAATCGGTCTTCCTCATCCGCCCCAAGGGGGATCTCCACTCCAACGGTCAGGATCCAGTCTCCAGATTTGCTCCCTTGTCCCGAGCTCGCAACAGGTTGTCCCGGGTCCTGCCGGGTTTGTGCTCCGATGACCAATCCATCCCAGGTTCGGGGATCCGAATAATCGATTTCGGTCCGTGAATAACGACCCCGCTCCGCTGCCAGACTCTCTGAAGGATGCCGACGCTGACGATCCATATCCTCAATCCCGGCAAAACGCAGATCACCGGGCTCGGTCGGCTTCGCCAATCGGGCATTCCCGGGTCTGCTGCCGATCTCGTTGATCGACTCGACTGCACTGTGTTTCAGCCTGGAGGACTCAGCGATCCGTTGATTCCAATCGGAGACCTTTTGCTCCAATCGTCCCAGGAGCCCATTCTCCTCCAGTGTGCTGTCAGATTCTGCGGAGACCTCCATACGGGTCAGCCAAGTGGAAAGGGACTCCTCCTGTTGCTGATGGAGCCAATAGTCAGACCAGAGTTGACGCAAATCGAGGAGGAGTTGATTACGGGTTTCCTCCAACTGCAAGGAAAGGATTCGCAGTTGAGAACTCCGCTGGCGTTTCTGACGCTCTTCCCTCGATAGAGCTCCAGGACTCCAATCGAGAGCGATCTGGCGACCTCCCTGATACCGACCCGACTCCGGCTCCGAATCCGAATCGCTCCAGCGAGCCCCCGGAAGCCAGGAAGGATCGATCTGTTGGCGCAAATCGGCGATCTCCTGACGGATCCCGACCAGTGCCGGATGCCTCTCACAAAGAAGCTTCTCCAGTGATTCCAAATCCAGAGCCTTCAATCGGACCCGGGTCGCACCGGAACGCTCCGCTGTTTGAGGTGAATCGATATCACTGCCAGCAGTCCGGGAAACGCTTCCGTCAACGGGGGACTCAGGATGATCTTCGGAGGTAAAGTACCCGGTGAGGCCACAACCGACGAGCGGGAGGCATAGAAGCAGAAGGAGAGTGCACCGTGCCAGCGAGACGCCGCTGTGCACATACTTGCCTTGATTCCCCAACGAAAAACTCCCCTCAAAAACCGCGGCGGTCTCGTATTCCCCGTGCGGATCATACACCGGGAAAATCTCCAATTCTGCGTCCTGCTTGCCATTTTCCCCGGTGCCATGGTGGAACCCCCCGGGTCCCGGTATTAAGTTGAGGATTGAATGCTGATTGGGAGATCACGGATGACCCGACTTCGTCGCCACAGAACCCTGACCGCAGAACAGAGATCCCGGGAACTTCATCCCCAGGAGCTGATCAGGGTTGGGGGTTGGGAAAAATTGTTCGGCACAACAGGGGACCTCTGGCTCGAAGTGGGCACAGGCAAGGACACCCATATCATCGAACGCTCCCTGCAAAATCGGGATTCCTTCCACGTCGGAATCGAGGTCACCCGAAAAAAGTTTGAGATGATGCTTCGCAAGGCGGAAAGCCTCTTTTCCGAAGACCCTGCCCCACCCGACAACCTGCGATTTCTCCATGCAGATGCTTTCCAGGCAGTCGAAGCCTGCTTTGAAGATGATTACCTTCAGGGCGCTTTCATCCTGTTCCCGGATCCTTGGCCGAAAAAACGGCACGCAGCCCGCAGACTTCTTCAGAAAAGTTTTCTGGAACTGATCGCAAGGAAACTGCGCCCTGGAGGTGTACTGGAGATTCGCACCGACGACCCGGACTACGCAGTGGAAGCCAGAGAGGCTCTGCAAATGATTCCGGCTCTCGAGTCATTAACCGGGAGTTGTGACTGGGTTCATGATCCCATGGACCCCCAAAAACATGTGGAGACCCTCTTCGAAACCAAATTCCGCAAGCGGGGATTGAAGATCCACCACTTCTATCTCTCCCGAATCGAATCCTGATCAGTTGAAGGATCTCAGCGCCACCATCGAAGCCCGCCTTGCCACCCTGCCCGTCAAGCCCGGGGTGTACATCTTTCAGGATGACAAGGCAAAGACGATCTACGTCGGCAAGGCCATCAACTTGCGTAGCAGGGTGCGGTCCTACTTCCAGAAGGGCAGCAGTGACACTCGATTGCTGTTTTCAAAAATTGTTGAGCATACCGCCGATATCGAAGTGATCGTCTGTTCCAATGAACTGGAAGCACTGCTTCTCGAGAATAACCTGATCAAGAAGCATCGTCCGACCTACAACCTCAGACTGCGGGATGACAAAACCTACCTGTCATTGCGTGTCACCACTGGCGAAAAGTGGCCCAGGGTTCATCCGATCCGCAGCTGGCGAGATGACAAACACACCTACTTTGGTCCCTACTCCTCTTCCCGTTCCGTCTACGAACTTCTCCGAATGATCAAAAAGTTCATTCCCCTTCGTACCTGCTCCAACGCTTTCTTTGACAGCAGAAAACGTCCCTGTATCGAATATGAAATTGGCCGCTGTACTGCTCCCTGCGTGGGATTGGACAGTGAAGAATCCTATTCAGAGATGGTCCGGGAAGTCCTCCTGCTCCTCAGGGGCAAGGACAAGAAATTGCTGGCGATCCTCAAGGAGAGAATGTCCAAGGCAAGCGTCGATCAGGAGTATGAAAAAGCGGCTCTTTACCGTGACCAAATCGCTGCGATTGACAAGATCATGGAGCAACAGAATGTCCACGAACATCCCCATGGCGACTGCGACGTTCTGAATTTTCATCAAAAGGGACCCTTTACCTCAATCCATGTCTTGCTGGTTCGCCATGGGCGTGTGATCTCGTCTGCCACCCACACGACCAGAACCCATGACGACTCACCCGAATCGATTCTCGCTGCATTTCTCGGCCAGTATTACCACGGCGAAAAATATGTTCCCGCAGAGATCATTCTCCCTCACGAACCGGAGAATCAGGAACTGATCGAGAAATGGCTCGGATCCCACGCCGGACATCGGGTCGTCATCAAAGTTCCCCAACGGGGCCCGCGAATGAAGCTGTTGGCAATGGCTCGCGAAAATGCCGAGGTTCAGGCGGCAGCGAACACCCACCGCATCGAGAAACAGGAAACCATCTCGCAAACACTCGCCGAAAAACTGGGCTGCAACGATGCGATCCGGACTATCGAGTGCTACGACATCTCCAACATTCAGGGCACTCTGAATGTTGCCAGCAAAGTCAGTTTTGAAGACGGAGAACCTGATACGGATTTGTACCGTCGCTATCGGATTCGCAGCGTCAAGGGCAGTGATGATTTCGCCAGCATGGAAGAAGTCTTGCGTCGCCGATTCAAAAAGACAGACGACCGGGATCCATACCCTGACCTGGTGGTGGTCGACGGAGGCAAGGGACAGATTTCCAGTGCCCTGAAAGTTCTGGAAGAACTCGAAGTTCCATCCCTGTTGTGCGGCTTGGCCAAGGACAGACTTCGCGGGGGCTCCCACACCACTGAAAGGGTCTACCTCCCCGGTCAATCAGATCCGATCGACCTCGAAGAGGACGAGCCGGCCTCATTGCTGCTCCAGAGGATTCGCGACGAAGCACACCGATTCGCCAACTCTTATCATCGGGAGCTGAGACGAAGGAGCCAATTGGTGACAGGGCTCGAGGATGTTCCCGGTATCGGTGCCAAAAGAAGACGTGCACTCCTGCAGGAGTTTGGCTCCGTGAAAGAGGTCGGCAAGGCATCGCCGGAGGAGTTGTCACGAGTGCAGGGGATGACCCCCGCACTCGCACAGTCGTTACATCAATTCCTGAACTCTCCGGAAGAACCGGATGTCGAGGAGGAAGCACTCGAGGCTTCGATCGACTCTCAGGAAGCGGATTCTGCGACAGAATCCGGAGAACCGCCTGTCGACTCCTGAGCAATCCGCTTGAGCAGTCGCAGTGCCTCTTCCTCACTCTCTGTCAGACACACGGTGACCCCTCCTTCGAGGTAGTCCTGTAACTGCCTCACCGGCCCCGCGACCACGAGCAAGCCCCCCTGCCGCTGCAGGATCCCGGCCATTTGCTGGACCCGCCGCATGAGAGCAGGGGGATATCCTGGATCAGTCGGCAAATTTGGGAAGACCAGAGCAAGCAGGGTTTCCCCATGTTGCTCAATCTTTTGTGTCAAAGCCCCCAGGGCCTTGACCAAATGACGGGGTGGTGCGCCCTCAACAGGGCAGATTCTGGCGATAATCACTGGACCCGAGGCGGCCAACTGAAGGCCGGTATTCCATGACGGGTTCAAACTGGAGCTCCTTCCGCGTCGAGCGGACAGATGAGAATGCCCCATGATCCGGATTCTGTCCAACGGGCCGATTTGGCGAATCCGCAATCCCATCCTAATCTTCAGTGGAAGGAGTTGGTCGCCGATGCGTACCCTTCGTTACAAGGACACCTGTGAGATTCTGGTCTCCGAGGGACTTCTGGTTCCTGCGGACATCAAGGCTGCACAGGAACAATCGGACGAAACCGGTGAGCACGTCATCGAATCCCTTCTCAGGGGGACTCCCCTGACGGAGACGGATCTTGCCCGTTGCCTCAGCACCCAACACCAACTACCCATGATTCCCCTCAGTCGATACGAGCGGGACGAAAGCCTCGTCGAGTCACTCGACAGTGAGTTTCTCTGGGAGCATGGCATGCTCCCCCTCTCCCGCATCGGAGCAGCAGTACTGATCGCTGTACGTGACGTTCCCGATACCGAAGCCCTCAAGGTGGTTCGCGAAAAACTTCATGCCGAACCGTTTTTGACCATCGCCTCCTTTGAAGAACTGCAGGTTGAAATTTCCAAAAGCCTTCAATTGGATGAGGAAAAGAAAATCGAACTCGATCGCGCTGTCAGAACCCGACGTCGAGGAGGTCGCCCTCCGGAAACGGGACAACAGACCGAGGGGATGTCGAGCACATCGTCTCTTCTCGAGTCACTGAATGACTCGTGGGAAAATATCTTCGAGGAAGCGGAAAAGAACATCCGCGACGGGCAATCCTGATCAGCGATCCGGTCGATTATTCCCCGTCGGCTTCCTCACTGGTCTCCTCGCCCGACTCTTCTTCCTGATCCGGCTTCGGCAGTGGTTTGCCGATATCGACCAACAGGTCCGGGCGCGCCGCAGCCAATCGGGCAGCCGCTTCATCCGTCACCTCTGACCGCCATAGATAAACCCGGCGCAGTTGGTCCATCTCACGCAAGATATCGAGACCTTCGTCGGTCACCCTGGAACCAAAGAGATTGAGCACCGTCAGTTCGGGCAGACTTGCGAGGGTCGCCAGATCATCATCTCCTGTGGCCGTCTCAGAGAGATTCAGGACCCTCAGGCGGCGAAACTTCCACAATCCGGAAATCGCATCCCCACTGATCCCCGTACCTGCCAGATCGAGACGGGTCAGAACCGGTTCGAGACCTTTCAAAAGAGCGACTTCTGCATCTCCGGCTTTGGAGCCCAGAAGACGGAAGACTGCCTCATGGGATGAATCCTGTTGTGAAATCAGGCCCGTGCGAACGCCGGCCCCCTTCAGTGCTTCCATGGCAGCACTGACTTGTGCAAGCAAAGCGGAATCCTCTACCTTGATTCGCGGAAAGTCTGGCAACTGCCCCGGCATGATGGTCACGGGCTTGGGGGTCGTCCCTGAGGGTGGGGTGACTTCCACCTCGACGGGTAAGGGATCAGTCCAGGGAGCACCGTCCAGAATCCATTTCTCAAAGATCCCTGCCTCAGCCTCGGTCAGTCGATCGCCCAAGGGTGGCATGCGCTCGTCGTCGTCATCTTCCAGATGGATTCTGAGAATCAGCTCACTCTCCTCGAGGGAACCCTTCACCACCGTCGGAAACTCCCGGTCCGCAAAGACGGATGCGGGAATATCGAGACGCAGTCCCCCCTTCTGTTTCTTCTCGCCATGGCACTCGGTGCAGCGAGATTCGAGAAGGGGTTTGACCTTCTGCAGGAAGTGCTCCTCAGCGGTCAGTTCTGGTTTGCCTTCCTCTTGAACAGGGCCATCCGCCTCCTCATGGTCATCAGAAGATGGGTCAGCGGAGGAAGGGCCCTCAAAGCCCAAGATCCCTGCAGGCCCCCTGGGGCCTGCTTGAGACTGCCTTTCTTTCGAATCGGGCCC
>JAAXJX010000044.1 GCA_012269595.1 Planctomycetia bacterium
TGCCCCCCCCTCCCCCCCCCCCCCCCTCACCCACCCACCCCCCCCCCCCACACCGCGCCGTCCCCCACCAATATGCCATGGTCTCGAAGAGTGGGGCCGTATCCGAAACCGGCGTCGATGTTTCCAATTGGATCAGGGTTGGGTTGTGGAGTTGGATCGGGCGCTCTTCCCAGACGGAACGATTCGGTGTGAGTTGGAAGTGGAGACGGACGACCCACAAGGAGCCCGGAGAGTGATCGACGAAATTCTCGGGGGCTTGCAGATCTCCTGGCAAGAAGCCCATGAATCCAAATCATGCCAGCTTTTCAGGATCCTGGAGGAATCTAAGGGAGAGTCCTGAAAGCCCGAATGATGTCTCATTCCACTCGTCAGTCGGAGGAAGATTCATCGGCAATCCAGGGGACGTCGGGAATCCCCTCTGCCTGATTGGCCGCTCTGGCATGCAAAAAGAGCAGATCCGAAAGTCGATTCAGGAACACGACCGCGGAGTGTCCTTCTGCCGCTTCGTTCAGAAACTGGACCGTTTTTCGTTCGGCACGCCTGCAAACGGTTCGAGCCCTGTGAAGCAAAGCCGCATTCAGGGATCCGCCGGGAATGATGAAATTCTTGAGGGCGGGCAATGCCGATTCCCATTCATGGATCCAGTCGGTGAGCTGGTTCGAATGCTGGTCGCCGATCCTGGTTGAGGGACCGTCTTCTCTTCCACAGCCGGGTTGGGCCAGGTCTGATCCCAAATCAAAGAGAAGGGACTGGATTCTTTCCAACTGGGTACGGATTGATTCGGGAAGATTGTGCCCCCCGGACGCGTGGGGAGGGTTTCCCGCAGCGATAATCACACCAATTTCGGAATTCAATTCATCGACACTGCCATAGGCTTCGATACGGGAATGGTTTTTGGGGAGGCGACCAGAGCCGAAGACACCTGTATCTCCTTTATCGCCACCACCGGTTGCAATGGATCCCATCTTCTTCTCCTTCAATCTCATTAAATGACCAGGGAAGCCGCACCCCATTGGGTGTTTGCGGATTCCACTTCGCCATGTTCCAGAAGATGACCTTTGAGGCCGTGCCGTTCTTTTGCCTGCCCCAACGCTACCAGCATTGGAGCCATGTTACGCAGCTTTCCCTGAAGGGAAGATTCGAAAAACAGGTGAGGATCAGGATCGAGAATATGGCGCAGGATGGTGGCGTCGGCCGTCACTTCAGATTCAGGGGCAGAAGTATTTCTCTGTGGAAGAGAGAGTCCTGCCACGACACACGCTCCCTGCTCTTCAGTCAGGGCCTTGCCAAGTCGGGTTCCGAGATCGATCAGGGATTGGGGCTCATCGACTTTCTCGGGAAGGATCCACGGGACAAATCGACAACCGGGTGCCAAAACCTGACACAGGAGCGGGGTCAGTCGCTGTAATGAAGATCCGGAGATGTCCATTTCCGAAACGATATCCAGATCCGATTCCATACGATTCGCCAATCTTGCGGAAAGGCGTTCGTCGATGGAGCAGGATCCGAGGGCGGTCTCAACCTGTCCCATCGATTGCATGACCGGTTTTGCAACCGGACCGGAAGAGATGACAACCAATGTCCGGGGTCTCGATCTGAGAACCAGAGTATGCAGGGCCCTTGCACCAAAGCGCGCTCCGGCGGGACATTCCGAATCGGGAACGACGATGGTGTTGATCCCCTGCGGGATTTCCTCGGGAATACTCCAGCCGGTAACCAATCCTTCGATGACCTCTGTGGTCTCGTCGCGGCTCAGCTGGGGATTGAGGGCGTAGTCGTTCAATTCAATCTCTTCCCGAACCCTGAGGAACCGGTCGATCCTTGAGACGACGATAACCGGCGTTTCGCAGGCCAGGCTTGAATCCCGCTTTTTCGATGGTCGTGCGCAACAGATCCTCAGTTGCCTGGTGATTGGCGCCGGCCACGGAGATGACATTTTCTTCAATCATCACTGAGCCCAGATCGTTGGCTCCTCTTTGCAGGCCGAGTCTTCCTTCTTCCAATCCCACGGTCAGCCATGAAACCTGAAGGTTTTTGATGTTGTCGAGGAAGATCCGTGAAACAGCCAGCCATCTGGCGTATTCGTCAGCAGGAACCCTTTCGGTGATCTTTTTCCCGAGAGGGGTGTTGTCCGGTTGGAATGTCCAGGGGATGAACGAGATGAACCCTCCAGTCTGATCCTGAACGTTTCGAACTCTCTGGAGGTGCTCTGCCCGCATCCAGTCTGTCTCACCGAGACCAATCATCATCGTCGCGGTCGTTGGCAGTCCCGCTTCATGGGCTTGAGCAGATATATCGAGCCAATCATCTGCTCCACAGGAAGATCGACGTCGCTTGCGGATGGCATCAACAAGGATTTCACCACCCCCGCCCGGGATCGAATCGAGTCCGGCAGATTTGAGTTCCCGAAGGATTTCATCTGCGGGTAACCCGGTGACAGAAGTGAGTGCATGAATTTCGGTAGGGGAAAAACAGTGCAGGTAAAAGTCAGGGTGACGTTCCTTGATACTGCGGAGCATGTCCGTGTACCAGCTGAGAGGAAGATCCGGATGCAATCCTCCCTGCATCAGGGTTCCGCTGCCACCCAGTGAAATTGTCTCATCGACCTTCTCATGAATCTCGTCGAGACTGAGGAGGTATCCCTCGGGATCTCCGGGCTTGCGATAAAACGCACAGAATGCACAGACGGATGTACAGATGTTGCTGTAGTTAATGTTGCGATCGACCACATAGGTGACGATGTCGTCGGGGTGAAACCTGGACCGGATGGCATTGGCACACGCGAACAATTCCTCAGCATCCGCGTGGAGAGCCAGGGCGAGAGCGTCCTCAACAGAGATTCTCTCGCCAGCCTGGGCCCGGCGAAGGATTTCACTGCAGGAATCAGCATCGCTGCAGGAGGGCTCAAAGCCCTGATTCCAGCGTTGTTCAGCCTCTGGGGTGCTCACTTCAGACCTCCGAATCGTTCAGGTTTCACCCTCGATCGTAAGCCTCGGTTCCGGATGAGGCTACCCATCCGGACCTTTACAGGGGATTACATGCGCGGGGGATTGATACCCGTTTGTCCCTGATACTTACCACCCCGGTCGCCATAAGAGGTTTCGCACTCTTCATCGCTCTCAAAGAAGAGTACCTGGGCCAATCCCTCATTGGCATAGACCAATGCGGGAAGTGGAGTCGTATTGGAAATCTCAAGGGTGACGTGTCCCTCCCATTCCGGTTCGAAGGGGGTCACGTTGACGATAATTCCACAGCGGGCATAGGTCGATTTGCCCAGGCATACGGTGAGGACCGATCGGGGAATCTTGAAGTATTCGATACTGCGGGCGAGAGCAAAAGAGTTGGGAGGAATGATGCAACAATCGGTTTTGATGTCGACAAAGGAGCGGTCGTCGAAATTTTTCGGGTCGACCACCGAGCCATGGACATTGGTGAAGACCTTGAACTCGTCCGCCACCCGGAGGTCATAGCCGTAGCTTGAGACACCGTAAGAGATGGCTCGCTGGACTTCTCCGGTTTCATTGACGCTTTCGCGAACCTGTTGAGGGGCGAAAGGGGAAATCATTTCATGCTCGGTTGCCATGCGGCGAATCCAGCGATCGGACTTGATACTCATCGTTTCTCCTCACCTTTCCACAGCGGTGTGACGCTGTTGAAGATAACCGTGCGGGAGCCATTGCCCCATCCAAAACTGTGGATAACAAGAAGCGAGGGCGGGGTGAGTCACCGCCCTCGCCTCCTGATCAATCTCTCGTCAAACCACGGCGACCGTGATCAGGAGCAACCGGTGGTCGCTCCACAGGAGTCACAGCGGAGGCAGGTGCCATTGCGCACCATCGTCAACGCTCCGCATTCGGGGCATGGATCACCGGTGTAACCCTTGGCCCTGGAAATGACTTCTGCTGAAAGTGTCTCTTCCGTCGCCGTCGATGTGGAAGCCTTTTTCATGCCCCCGTCCGCTTCTGACATTCGTGAAGTTGAAGCTGCAGACGGGATTCCCACGAAACTGCCACCGGGCTGCTCGACTTCGTCAGTGAACTCGGGGGTCGTCGGGCTGCTGCCCAGACTGCTCGAGCGAAGGTCATCCTCCTGGACCTGAGCCAGATCATGACGTCCGAGGTAGTTGATGGCGAGATCACGGAAGATGTAATCGAGAACACTGGTCGCCATTTTGATGCTGCGGTTTCCGGAGACGATGCCATTCGGCTCGAAGCGGGTGAAGGTGAAGGCCTCCACAAATTCCTCGAGGGGCACACCGTGCTGGAGACCGAGGGAGACACAGATGGCAAAGTTGTTCATCAGGCTGCGGAATGCGGCCCCTTCCTTGTGCATGTCGAGGAAGATCTCACCCAGAGTACCGTCTTCGTATTCACCGGTGCGGATGTAGACCTTGTGTCCACCGACGATGGCTTTTTGTGTGTAGCCACTGCGACGGTGGGGCAGTCGACGGCGACGGGCGAGGTAGCGGTAAACGACCTTCTCCAGATTCTCTGGCATGTTGTTGGTCGCCTCCGGCAGTTCGACCTCATCGAAGTCTTCACCCCAGGAAGAGAGAGGCTGGGAAAGCTTGCTGCCGTCGCGGTAGAGGGCAACTGCTTTCAGCATCGATTTCCACCCGAGGTTGTAGGACTCGCGGACGTCGTCGATGGAAGCCTCATTGGGCATGTTGATCGTCTTCGAAATGGCGCCGGAGATGAACGGCTGTGCTGCAGCCATCATCAACACGTGGGCATCGGAGCGAATGAATCGCTCACCCTTGCGGCCACAGCGATTGGCACAATCAAAGACAGCCAGATGCTCGTCGCTCAGGTGGGGAGCACCCTCGATGGTCATGGTTCCGCAAACGTACTCGTTGGCGGCGAGGATCTGCTCCTTGTTGAAGCCGAGGGAGGCGAGGGGATTGCTCTTCCACATCTCCAGGCGATCGCCGGTCAGGCCAAGGTTCACCTCGGCGAAGTTCTCACCGAGAAGGTAGTCATTGAAGGCGTACTGCAGATCAAAAGCACCCTCGAGTGCGGATTCCACCTTGGCGATGGAGGCTTCGTCGAAGCCCATGGTTCTCAGAGCCTCGTGATCGATGTGAGGGGCTCCACGCAGGGTGCCATGTCCGACAGCATATTTGCTGATCGCAGTGATTTGCTCTTCGGAGTAACCGAGTCGCTCGAGTGCGGGCGGAAGACTCTGGTTGATGATTTTGAAGTAACCGCCGCCGGCGAGTTTCTTGAACTTGACGAGCGCGAAATCGGGCTCGATGCCGGTGGTGTCACAATCCATCACCAGACCGATGGTTCCGGTGGGAGCAATCACGGTCGACTGGGCATTGCGGTAGCCGTGCTTTTCACCCATCGAGACTGCTTCATCCCAGCAATCCCTGGCTGCCTGAATCATCTCTGGAGCGCAGGAGTTCTCTTTGATCGGGGTCGGAAAAATCGACAGGCCGTCGTACTCCTCGGGGTTCACATCGTGAGCGGCTCCGCGGTGATTTCTCATCACACGCAGCATGCTGTCACGGTTGCGGTCGTAGGCGGGGAAGGGACCCAGCTCACCGGCCATTTCGGCACTGGTGGCATAGGACTGACCCGTCAGGATCGCGGTGACGGCACCACAGAAGGCGCGCCCCTCTTCACTGTCATAGGGAAGACCGAGGCGCATGAGGACCGTTCCGAGGTTGGCGTAGCCCAGACCGAGAGTGCGGTACTCGTAGGAGAGGCGGGCGATGTCAGCGCTCGGGTAAGAGGCCATCAGCACGCTGATCTCGAGAACCATCGTCCAGATGCGGGTCGCATGGCGGAAGGCCTCAATATTGAAGCTTCCGTCCTCCTTCATGAACTTGACGAGGTTGAGAGAGGCAAGGTTGCAAGCCGTGTCATCGAGGAACATGTACTCGGAGCAGGGATTGGAAGCGTTGATACGGCCATCGCGGGGGCAGGTGTGCCATTCGTTGATGGTGGTATCGAACTGAACTCCCGGATCAGCGCAGGACCATGCGGCACGGCTGACTTCTTCCCACAGCTCGCGGGCGGGGACACTCTTGATGATTTCTCCGTCGGTGCGACTGATCAGATCCCACTGACCGTCATTTTCGAGAGCCTCGAAGAATGCATTGGGAACGCGGACGCTGTTGTTGGCATTCTGTCCACTGACGGTCGCGTAGGCTTCACTCTCCCAGCCGGTGTCGAACTCATCGAACTCGATACCGGTGACGCCCTGATCAGCCAGTTGGAGAACTCGCATGATTGCCGGCTCAGGAACCGCCACTTCTCTTGCCTTCTGAATTGCTCCGGCAAGAACAGTGTTGGTCTTGAAGTCGATGTTGGCGGTTTCTTCACCGTTGGGGCGACACGATTTCAGAACAGCAGTCAGATGCTTGGCACACATCCGGGATCCGGAAACGAGTGCGGCAACCTTTTGTTCTTCGCGGGTCTTCCAGGTGATGAAACTTTCGATGTCGGGGTGGTCGAGATCGAGGCAAACCATCTTGGCTGCCCGACGGGTGGTTCCACCACTCTTGATGGCTCCGGCCGCGGCATCGCCGATCTTGAGGAATGACATCAGGCCGGAGGACTTGCCGCCTCCGGAAAGACGCTCTCCTTCTCCACGAAGCGCCGAGAAGTTGGAACCGGTTCCCGATCCGAACTTGAAGAGGCGTGCTTCACGGGTCCACAGGTCCATGATTCCGCCTTCGCTGACGAGATCATCCTGGACGCTCTGGATAAAGCAGGCGTGGGGCTGCGGACGGGAATAGGCACTGTTGGCCTTTTTCAATTCACCGGAGGCAGGATCGACGTAGTGGTGTCCCTGTGGGGGACCATCGATGCCGTAGGCCCAGTGAAGTCCGGTGTTGAACCACTGCGGTGAGTTGGGTGCACACATCTGGTTGGCCAGCATGTAACACAACTCGTCATGGAAGGCGCGGGCGTCTTCCTTGCTGTCGAAGTAGTTGTTTTCAAATCCCCAATGGGTCCAGCAGCCTGCAAGGCGGCCAAAGGTCTGACGACAATCGGTCTCACCCCCGAGAATCGGATTGCCATCGGCATCCACTTTCGGTTGGCCACTGTCATCCAGTTGGGGTACTCCGGCTTTGCGGAAATATTTTTGTGCCAGCACGTCCGTGGCGACCTGGCTCCAATTCTCCGGAACGACGATGTCGTCCTGATGGAAAATCGCTGTGCCATCCGGATTGCGAATCTCGGATGTCCGGGTCGTCATCGGAATGCCCTCGTAAGGGCTCATGCCTTCTGTGGTAAAGCGACGTTGAATCTTCAAGCTGTCTTCCTCTTTCTTCTTCCCTTACCCGTTCAGTGCGAGTCCGGTCTTCACCGCAGTGACCGGACCGTACCGGGTATTCCCTAAGACTCTGTTCCGTGTCGGCGCGCAACGATTCTGGGCAAGCAGTTTCAACTTGCCGCTTTCAACGTTGCGCTTTCCCCCCGAATCACTTCAGTGGCAGAACGCAGGGAAAGGCAGCTTTGATCCTGCCTCTCCGTTTCCGAAACCGAGTCATGACGAAAGATTGCAGATCGTGAAGGTGATTCCACTTTCTCGATTCGCAATCCCACACTGTACACCAACCCGCCCACTTGATGGGCAGGATCGGAGAGACTCTTGGGGTCCGAGTGAAGCTCTCAGGGCTCACTCGGCCGAAAATCTCTCCTGCGCCAGTTCTTGCGAACCGGACCCCACTTGTCCGGGTTCAGTCTTCCGGGCTCAGGAGTGATTCTCCGAGGACCAGGTGGCCCAGAGGAAGAATGGGGGCAGGGTTCCTGACATGTCACTCTCCACGTCACTGTCGGCGCTTGAAGTTTCTTTCCGAAAAGGGAAAGGACTCCAAGACTCCCGGGGCGAGAGTCTTCAGGAGACCACGTAAAGGCTCCAAAAGACCCCGCACAAGGCAGGAATCACCGAAATGTAACAGCCGGGCGGGTTTCCTGTGGCTCAGAGGATCGACCGTGCGTACCTCTTGGCCAGCCTACCACCCGTTGACATGCTGCAGTCAGAAAGAACCCTGTTCCCTCTGACAACGGAACACTAAACCCGGGTCTTAAAGGCAGAATCCTGTTCAGAATCCTGTGTCTTTGCGACCCACACTCTCAAACCCGGAGGCCTTCCCAGGCTCTCCGTCATTGCGGGACCGGCGGTTCCAGTGTTCAGACCCTGGCGTTGAAGCATAGTGCGTTGAAGCAT
>JAAXJX010000054.1 GCA_012269595.1 Planctomycetia bacterium
AGATTGTGGCAATTCTGCTGGTAGATCCGTTCGATGTTTTCAGCGAAGACCAAATGGATTCCGGCGCACAACTCTGCGTAGGGTGAAGCCTCTCGACTGGACCCTTTTCCTCTGCGTTTGCCGCTGACACTGGCTGCAAAGCCACCCTCTTTGACAGAGTTCCTCGTGAAAGGAAATTCTCCCGAAGCCGAGTATCCAACATAGGGGAATTCGCCCAGTGTTTCGTCGTGGTAGTAGCAGACGTAAGCAGGGGTCATCTCGTCTGTGGAAATATTGTCCCGGTAGGGAAGCCCGTGATTCATGGGCAGGTCTTGCCCCTGCAACTGCTGTTGAATCGCTGCAGAGTCGTCAACGAGGTAAAGGACGCGACCGTCGAGAGAAACCTCCACCGATCTCTTCTCAACATTCCGCTGCTTGAGACGCTGAATCAGGTCTGACATTTATTAAGCTCCGTCATTCAAAATCTGCACCTGTCCTGATCCCCCCGCCATCGACGGTTTGGGGCTTGAATCGACTCAACACCAGATTTCAGAAAGGCGAGTCGACCTGTTCAGGAAGCAAGGCTCAAATGGCTTCATGGTTCAAGGGGCCTGAGCACGATTGGGAAAACCGCTTCCTACAACCTGTGTACCGAGACAGGAGGGACGGTTTCTGAGTGGATCATTGCCCTTTGGGTAGCGTTTCAGTATCTACGAAGTCCCGCTGCCGTTCAACTCGCATCGCCCTGAAGTGCCCGGAAACGAGGCACGATTTGGTCCTGAATCAGGGTCTTTCGCAAAGAGTGCTCGCAAAATGCCCCTTTGACCCCGTTGATGGCGATCCTTTCGAAATCCTGAAGATCCAGCGAAAACAGGTCTCCGGCGAGCTCCCACTCCCGGGTCAATGTAGTTTTCGACATCAGGGTGTTGTCGACATTCAAAGCTACCCGATACCCCTCCCGAAGATAGCGCGGAAACGGATGCGCTTTCAGGTCCGTGACGGCTCCGGTATGCAGATTGGAAGAGAGGCACATTTCGAGAGGAATCCTGTGATCAAGGATGTACTCACCCAACGTTCCCCGGTGGTCGCCGGGAACCGTGTCATCCTCCACCAGGCGAGTCGCATGACCGATGCGATGGGCTCCGCAATGTTGAATAGCCTGCCAAATGGATGACAAACCGAATGCTTCCCCAGCGTGTATGGTGATGTTGAAATTTTTCTGGCGCAGAAACTGAAAGGCATCGTTGTGATCTGCGGGAGGATGGCCCGATTCATCACCGGCCAGGTCAAAGCCGACAACACCCCTGTCGCGGAATTGAACCGCCACCTTTGCCGAGTCGAGGGAAATCGCAGGATCCATGTGCCGCAGGGAACAGACGATGATCCGCGCAACAGTACCAGTCGATTCACTGCCGAGTCGAACGCCCTCGAGAACCGCTTCCAAAACCTGCTCCATCGACAATCCTCTGGCGGTATGTAAAACGGGAGCAAAGCGGATCTCTCCGTAAATCACACCATCCCGCGACAAGTCTTCTACATGCTCCAGGGCAATTCTCTTCAACGATTCTTCATCCTGCATCACCGCTGTGGTTACCGCGAATCCCTCAAGATACTTGGGGAGATCCCCCTGGGCCGCACCACGGAAAAACCACTCCCCCAGCGCTGAGGGATCAGACTCCGGAAGAGCCACTCCTTGAGCGTCTGCCAGTTCCAGAATCGTTTCCGGTCTCAAGCCACCATCGAGATGGTCGTGCAGTTGCACTTTGGGCATCTGCTGAATCTGATCGGCCACGTGAACTCCTCCTGACTTTCCGCTCTGCATTATTTCAGTCATTTCTGGTCAGCGATCCTTGCCAATGGAAGACTCCAGACCAGGAAATGCCTGATTCGGATCGGCACCACTCTTGCGGGCGTCGTCTCGCAGCACGCTAAGAGTTCCCGCATCCAACCCCTGACGAAACGCCTCTGGCAAATTCTGCCAAATTTGCTGCTTCACTGAAAGAGGAGCACTGGCTCTGGGACTTCTCAAAGCCTCTGCAATGGAAATCGCACGACTGCGCTGAATCTCTGTCTCTTCCAAATCTGATTCGATTATTTCTACAATCTGACTCCCCCGAGTGTACTCGATTTGAAGCCCTCCGCCTGACAGGGCGATCAACCCTCTGGCCATGATCGGAATCGAGATCATCGTCACCGGTTCATCCGGATCCAATTTCCCGCGAACCACCTCAGCAAGGTGATTCACCAGATTCGTTGGATCTTTTACCGGTTCAATACCAAACAACTCCAATCGGGAGAGGATCTCCAACGACAAATCGTCTTCACCGAGAAGCCAGGCCTGAAGAGCCGTATCCGTAATAATTTCCCGTGCCCGATCCCTGAACTCGTCAGGAATCTCGCCCCCACCCAACGCTTCAAGAGAACGCAGGAAGACAGGAAGCAGTTCCGGAACAGGTCCATTTGCAATCAGCTCACCTGTGGCCTCCGAAACAATCGGCCGCCCATGGACGATCAACTGCTGGAGGCCAATCCGTACATGACTCGAGAACAATGCCGACGCAAAGAGATCGTCAGTCAATCTCGGGGATATCTCTCCCGTTTCCTGACGAAGAAAACCCTGAATCGCCCAGTAAATCGCATGACTTGCGGGAACACGCCAATCGAGCCCGGGGAAGCGATCGCTGATGTCGAGCATCAATTGCGGGTCCATATTCTGATCCTCGACGATGAACAAACGTTTTTCAGGATTCAGATCACGGAGAAGGTCCTTCTGTACTTCAGACTGATTTGCCACCGCTCCGAGGATTCCTTGCCACTCTCGAAACAATTCACGCCTGAAGTATGGTGCCGCGTCGTCTCTGCTCTCCCCCAACTTGAACCAGAACAGGTATGACAACTGCCGGTGAATCTCATCGCTGAGAGGATTCGATCTCAATCCTTCAGTCCGAAGCAAACGGATCGATTCACTGACCCAGTTCCATCTCTCCCGGGGATCACGCGTATCAAGGGCCAATTCAAAAGCCAAAAGCCATGACTGGAAATTCCATACCCGCGGAAAATAGGGTTGAAGCTTGAGAATCCAACGAGCCAATTCGAGCGATTCGTGAAGCTCACCCTGATCCCTGCGCTCGAGGGCTTTAAGCCACAATGCATTGATGGCCCAACCACGAAAAGCTCCCAATGACTGCTGTAAAAGCAGCACATCTGCAGGGACACCAGCTGCTGCAGACACAGGTAGAGCCAATCGGTCCTGACGATAATTTCGATCGAGTGGAACGGTACTTGCCGCAGCCAAAAGAAAGCAAAGCAATGAGAAGAGCAGGGGTTTGAGAACAGAGCGATGATTCATCGGTCATCCCCCGTCGACTTTTCCTGACTGGAAAGCAGGAAGGATCCGATTAACAGGGCGAGGGACGACCAGACTCCTGCCAATCGGAAGACTCCCCCCCAAACGTCTTGCCCGGCTATGTATTCTCCTGCTGAAACCTGCTCCGCCCTGGAGCTGAGTTTCCAGTCACGAAGGCTGTGAACGATCTTTTCTCCACCCAAAGCCAGCAGATCGATCACTTTTCTCGAATCGGACTCCTGACGCGGATCCACCATCGTTTGCGGCCCAGTCTCCTCAAAAGCCCCCACGAACCCTCCTCCTGTTGCCGCCAACAAAAAGCAGAAAACCAATAAGGTGGCGACGGGGAAACCCAGGAAGGTTGAAACAGCAAGAGAGAGAGCTGCAACAAATGCACTGCGGGCCAGCAACAGCAGTTGTGAACGGATCAGCGATTCCGCGAAAGTTCCCTTGGGAACCTGAAGCTCTACGGCATTCCTGTCGATCCAGTAAAGGGAAGGAATGACCACTTCTTCCGCAACAGCCCCAAGAAATTTCACTTCCAGAGAGAGCTTGTCATTCCGGACCAGGCCAGAAGGGATCTCCAAAGAGATCCGTTGTCCATTGGTGACGAGCAAATCACGACTGAAATCCTCACCCGAAACTCTTAGCCTGGCCACCCGCGATCGATGGGCCTTCCCCAAAGCGGGCCGCAGACTCAGTCGCATTGAATCCGAGGAATCGGATTCCGAAACGACACCTTCGGGAAGGGTAAAGTCCAGGAATGCCGTCGCCCCCAGAGCTACCGAACGGGCCTCCCGCTGAAGAAGTTGTCGTGCTCTGGCTCGCCCCTCTTCATCTGAATACTGCCCCCACTCTAGAGGGCTCTCCTCCAACTTGAGAAGCAGAAAAAACTCAACGTCTTCAGCGGTCACTGAAAACTGCTCTGCTGAAACGGGGAGAACTGTAGAAGGGTTGTCCCAGCGTCCTTCAGGGTCGGTGATCTGGGAGATCAATAACCATGTCGCGGGAATCAACAGAATCATCGCTGAGCAGATCATTCCAAGCCATTTCCCGGGTAACCAGCGATATGACAAACCAGGTCTCAGTGATAAATACCCCAATCGGCCGCTGGATCTTTCATCCGCCAGAGTCGAGCAACCCATAACGAGGATCGAAGCAAGGGTGACCAGGCCAGTCCAACCCTGACCATACTGCAACAGAGTTCGGCGATCATCGGGGTCTACCGAATCAACTCCCAAAATGAACGGCAGGCAAACCAGACCAGTAATCAGGATCAAACCAGCGATCGGAAGAAATCTCCTGCGCCAGACTTCAGCCACCATGACCTCTGTCACTGCGGCCAAACTCCCTCCTCTACGGACCACAAACTGCAAAGCAGCAAGCAATCCCCATAACAGAAGAAGGGCAACAGGCGTGGAGATCCAAAGACTCAAGAGGATTCCTCCGGGCCACTGAGGAACGCTGGCAGTTGTCCCCCAAATTCCGCCCCCTCAGTTTCCTGACCATCTTCCCGGGCAGACTGAACCGTTTCGAGAAACTTGTCTTCCAGTGTCCTGCGACTGGTGTCGACTGAAAAAACCTCAACACCCTGGTCAGCAAATGCCCGGTCAAGTTCCTTGCGCTGATCTTCGCCGGGACTCTGAGTAATCCACTCACTCCGCCCCTGATGCTCAAGTATCTCTTTCACAGCACCTTCACTTTGAACTTTTCCGCCGTAGAGGATCGAAACCCGATCACAAACCTCTTCCACATCCGAAAGCAAGTGGCTGGTAATGAGGATGGTTTTGCCACGTTTTTTCAATCCGCGGATCCAATCCTTGACCTGCCGAACTCCGATCGGATCGAGACCATTGGTCGGCTCGTCCAGAATGACAAGGGCGGGATCGTGGACCAACGCCTGAGCGACTCCGATTCTTCGCTGCATCCCCTTGGAATAATCTCCAATTTCACGATCTGCAGCTGCCGTCAAACCGACCATGTCGAGAAGGGCCTCCACCCTCATATCCCGGTCATTTTTTGGAACATGGCTCAATCGGGCACAGAGTGAGAGCATTTCCCGACCAGTCAAAAATGGATAGAAAACAGAATCTTCGGGGAGATAACCGATTCTTTTTTTACATTCGACAGAACCGGGGTCAGATCCCAGAACAGAAACTTTGCCCCGGGTCGGAAATTGGAGTCCCAGCAAGATTTGAATCGTGGTCGACTTGCCAGATCCGTTGGGCCCAAGAAATCCGAAGACTTCTCCCTCATTCACCTGCAGGTCAATCCCCTTGAGTGCATGAACTCGAGGGCGAAGCCAGAAGTCCCGAAAAACTTTCCAAAGGCCATCCACTTGGATCACGGTCTTTGACATGGGCTTATCTCCCTTCCCAAACCAGATGGCTTTCCCGTTGACAGGGATGGATAGTATAAGGGCACGGAGAGTGAACTCGAACAATCCTGCAAATCGAATTCGAGAGGATCGATCGATTGGAAAATCGGAAGACACTTCTTTTGATTGCCCGCTCGGCGTTTACCGAGGCCCTGCGGCCATCATTCCATGCGGTGCTCTTGCTCACCGGCGTCGGTTTGATCGCTGTATCCCCGGTTCTCAGTTCCTTTGCACTGGGTGACGAAAGTCGCCTTTTGGTGGATATCAGCCTCAGTTCGATGCTCGCTGTCGGTCTTTTCCTGGGAGGATTTACAGCGGCCTCCAGTCTCGGAGATGAAATTCGTCGCCGAACCGTTATGGTTCTGCTCTCAAAACCGGTTCCCCGCTGGGTTCTTCTGTCGGGAAAATTTCTGGGTATTGCTGGAGCAATGACTCTCGCCCAGCTCTCCTGGGTTGCAACCCTTTTGCTAGCGATTCGACATCGAACGATTCACTCAAGGTTCATCGCAGACGAAATCCCGGTACTCCTGCTTGCAACTGTGGGGCTCCTTCTCGCTTTGCTCTTCGCAACCCTTCAGCATCGCCGGGGTCACAGTTTCCCTGCGGCCCTTTCGCCGGCCTGTGCACTGCTTCTCAATCTCGCGGCTTGGGTCACCCTCAGTCTTTCAGCAGAAGGAGAATGGGTCTCACCACTTCAACAGGTGAACTCCAACATCTTCGCAGCAATGCTGTTGGTCCATTTGGCAGTCCTCGTTCTTTCGGCTATCGCCCTGACTGCTTCTACCCGCTTGCCAACACCTGCAACTCTTGCGGTGACCGTGGGAACCCTCTTTTCAGGCATCCTCGCTGGCTCTTGGGGAAATGGGGAAACGTGGTCCCGTTTTGTCCCGGATCTGCAACGATTGTGGATTTCAGATGGCCTGATACGAGGTGGAGATGTCAGCCTGGCCTCACTGGGGTGGGCCTGCGTGTGGGGACTCTTGACGATTCTCGGCATGCTCGGATTGGGTGTTGCGCTCTTTGAACGACGAGATGTGGGCTAAGTCGGATTCAGAACAGTTCCAATTCAGAAGGGCATCCGTCCCCGAACCGTTTTGAAGCTCGCACTCCTGAACTTCCAGTCTCCATTCTCCTGACGGATCGCCTGAGCCCGAATCCGCATGACCCAGACGGGAGGAGACCCCGGGTTGGCTAACCGGAAAAAGTGAACAGGTGCAGAAACATCGACACTGTTGACCCCTTCCTCCTCGGGATCCGGATCGATGACCACCTCATCCTGCTGAACCTCTACACGCCACAGAAATGACTGATCACTTTTGTCCCGTTGACCCATAAAGATTCTGAAGAGTGCTCCCCGGAAAGAAGAAGTATCCATGTTGTAGGTCGATTCAGAGAAATCTTCGGTACAGTGAACCAGAACATCCCCTGCTCGCTGTTGATTAAAGCCTTCCTGCATTCCCATGATCGAATCGATGATTCGTTCTCTGGGTGGAGCGACACCGATCACAAACCACTGAATGAGAATAAAAAAAACCAGGAGGATAGGCAGGATTCGCAGGATCAGCTTCAAAAACTTCTCCTAGCCGCCGATTTCGTGCATGCGACGGCTGGAGTGAATCCCCTGATCGAGGGCATGCCCCACCGGTTTTTGAAGGATGGCTTTACTGAGAGCTTCTCGAATCGCTGAGACTCCTCCGCCAGAACGAATCACGGAACGCAGATCGGCCTCGTCGTCTCTCAGCAGGCACAAAAGAAGTTTGCCCTCCGCCGAAAGTCGAACGCGATTACAGAATCCGCAAAAGGGATCGCTGACGGGGCTGATGAAACCAATGTTTCCCTGGGCATTGGCGAAGCGAAAGTTGCGACTCTCATCCGCCGGATCAGGGGAAGGATCGGGAATCAACTCACCTAGAGAGGCTTCAACCTTTTGTCGACTCTCCGCTGAAGGCACAACTTGTTGCCTTGCAATCTCCTCTGGCTCCCCACTCCCAAAGGGCATCAACTCGATGAATCGGACATGAATCGGTTGATCGATGGTGAGGCGTGCCATTTCCACAAGGTCGTCGTCATTGAGACCCCTGACCACCACAGAGTTCAGTTTGATGGGAGTCAGACCTGCCGCAGTTGCGGCCTCGATTCCCGCAAGAATTTTTTCCAGATCGGCAAGACGCATGATCTGGCGGATTCGTTCTCCTTCGAGGGTATCCAGGTGGATATTGACCCTGTCGAGACCGGCACTTTTCAGGTCTTCAGCCAGACCGGGGAGCAGAATCCCATTTGTGGTCATGGCGATGTCCGCCTCGGGGGCCACTGCTCTCATACGGCTGA
>JAAXJX010000017.1:0-23123 GCA_012269595.1 Planctomycetia bacterium
GCCCTGAAGAAGTGGTCTCCATCGGTCAGGTTGTGGACGTGAAAGTGATTCGCGTCGACGATGAAAATCGCAAGATCGGTTTGAGTCTCAAGGAGGTGACTGAGGAGGAGAGCGCACAGCTTGCTGCGCTTTACGCTCAGGCCGCCGAAGGTGAATCCCCGACAGCTGTGGGATCGGTGCCGGAGAATATTCCGGACGAAGTCCCCGACATCGAGGACCAACCAGAAGAGGCCCCCGTTGCAGAAATGGAGTCTGCTGATTCAGAAGCGGCTGAAGAGCCTGCTGCTGAAGAAGCGGAAGAGAGTGCTGGCGATGCGGAAGATTCCGAGAACAAGGAGTAATCCTGTTCCTCAGGACAGGGTCGATGACCATTTCGGGGAGAGTCGGGGTTTCCCGGCTCTCCTCGTCATCGTTTCTGCATCCCTTCTGGCGGTCTCGTTTTTGACGGTGATTGACGGATTCGCAATGCCTGTCGCACCGACACCCCAGGGCGGATTTTCGCTGCAGCAGGCCCATGCTGAAGCCAATGATGACCGTGTCATTCTGCGGTTTCTCAATGGTCGGTTTCGGGAAGCCCTCAAAGCCTACCGGGCTGGACAGTTTGAAAAGGCGTGGAAGATTTCTGAGGCGATTCTGGTCCTCGCCCCCGCCAACTTTGATCTGTTTGACCAGGTGAATAATTTGCGTCGCAGGGCACATGGCCGGCACCTGAGTCAGAGTACAGTGGCGGTTCGCTTCTCGATCGAGGAGGATCCGCTCGGAGAAGAGGAATCTCCCTCTCTCGATGGCGAAGAGACAGATCCACCGCTCTATCCGAAGGCCTATCTCACCGGAATGGTAATCCTCGAAAACCTGTCGGATGAAGTGGTTCGCTTCGGGAGTGAAGCGGTGGAAGAGGACATTCTCGGTCAGGTGGTCTGGAGCGTGAAAGACGTCTATCTCGATGGCACTGAGCGAGTCAGTTCGGACGCCAGAGTGATTCGGATAGACGGCGGCTTCAAGGTCGAGCCAGGAGAAAGCAGGGGGATCCCGGTCCAATTGCCGATTCCTGTAGCAAGGTCACGCCCGGTTCTTCAGGAGTGGGTAGTCACGGGAAGCACGCGTCCGTTGCGAATATCCACACCTGAAGGGGAAATTACCCGGGGATTACCGTGGATCGAAGAGAAGGGGCGATTTGTCGCACCTGAACTGGGTGAGAGTTCCCTCTCACCCACAGAGGCTTTGAAAAAAGCGGCCATCGGTGGCAATGTCGCAGAGATGGTCTTGGCCCGTCATCGCTGGTTTGAGCGCAGGCGGGAGACAAAAGCGGGTCCCAATCTGACGGATCCGATCATCGAGGAGATGATCTCGCTTCTCGGTGACCATGACGGCAAACTTGACCGCCTGGTCGTGGGAATACTGGAAGAGGTCACCGGGCTTGTCATGGAACGATCTGCTCGGGCATGGAAGATTTGGGGACTGTCACGCGAAGTTCGGCGGGGCAGTGGCGAGGGGAGATAGTATGGGATTCGTACCTGATGAGTCCTTTCAGGAGGTGACCCGAGGTGCGGTCACGATTGATACTGAGGAAGAACTGCAAAAGAAGTGGCAGGCTTCCAAAGACCGTCAGCAGCCCTTGCGAATCAAGTTGGGCGTCGACCCGACCAACCCGCAGTTGCACGTGGGCCACGCTGTACCCCTGAGAAAGATGCGCCAGTTTCAGGATGCCGGTCATCAAGCGGTCCTGATTATTGGAGATTATACCGCTTGTGTCGGAGATCCGTCCGGTAGAGATAAAACCCGTCCGACTTTGACTCATGACCAGGTTCGTGAAAACGCAGAAACCTATCTCCAGCAAGCATGGAAAATCCTCGACAAGGATCGAACAGAACTCTGTTGGAACGGCGACTGGTTTCGGGAAATGTCGTTTCTGGATGTGATCGCTCTTTGTGGGCGTACTACTGTCGCCAGACAATTGGAGCGTGATGATTTTCAAAAACGCTTCAGTGGGGGATTACCCATCAACCTCCACGAATTCATCTACCCTTTGATGCAAGCATGGGATTCGGTGAAGGTCAGGGCGGATGTGGAGCTCGGGGGAACCGATCAAACCTTCAATCTGCTTCTTGGCAGAGATCTGATGCGCCAGGAAGGTCTGGAAGCTCAGGTATGCATGACATTGCCTTTGCTGGTCGGAACAGACGGCAGTCGAAAGATGTCCAAAACCTATGGCAACTCCATCGGCATTACCGATTCTCCTGAAGAGATTTTCGGCAAGACGATGTCTATTCCGGACGAAGCCATGCGCGATTACTTCACTCTCGCCACCGATCTGAGTCTTTCCGAGATCGAGGAAAAGCTGGCTCTCAATCCCAGAGAGTGCAAAGGATTCCTGGCCCGTACACTGGTTCGTCTCTACCACGACGAAGCCGCAGCGGAAGCAGCGGAACAGCACTTTGTTCAGGTGTTCTCCAAGGGGGGAGTCCCTGATGACATCGAAGAGTTTGCAGTGCAGGGAGATCTTCTCGAGGATGGCAAGGTCTGGATTGTCAAGTTGGTCGTCGAGGCCGGTTTGTCTGCCAGTAACAACGAAGCCCGTCGTAACGTACAGGCTGGAGGGGTTCGTCTTGACGATCTTCGGGTCGACGATGCGGATGCCCGGGTCGAGCTATCGGATGGGATGATTCTCAGGGTCGGGAAACGCAAGTTCCGCAAATTGAAGATGGTTTGATCCGCCTCGATCTCAGTCGGGGATCTGATTCTTTACCAGAGCACTCACCGCTTTTGGCAAGGCCACCATTTCGGCTTCAAAGACCCGTTTCGCCAAACTTGCAACGTCGTCGTCCGCAAGAACAGGAACCTTTTCCTGCAGAATGATCGGGCCCTGGTCATACTCATTGTCCACGAAGTGAACTGTGCAGCCGGATTCCTGGTCCCCTGCTTCGAGGACCCTTTGGTGAACCCTGTCACCATAACAGCCCTTGCCGCCATGACGTGGCAGCAATGAGGGGTGAATATTGATGACCCTGTTTTGCCATACAGTGGGAATCAGCAGCTTGCGCAACCAACCACCGAGTATGGCGAACTGGCAACCGGTGTCTTCGAGAGCGGAGAAGATGGCTTCTGAATCCTCGACCCTTTTACAGGGGTGAACCTGGTGGGGGATTCCGGCTCGGGAAGCCTTTTCGATGCCTCCGAGATCCGCCTTGCTGGCGATCACAAGATCGACTCTGGCGGGAATATCGTCGCGCTGGATCGCCTCGACCAGATTCTCGAGGGTTCTGCCTCCTCCGGAAAGAAGAAACCCGACGGAGACCGGCTCGGTCTCCGTCGGGTTCTCACTGTGCAGGTTCTGCATCGACATCGATTCTAGAGGTCGTTCAGGCTGGTCAGGATTTCACCGATCAAGCCATACTCCTTGGCTTCCTCAGGAGACATCCAGTAGTCCCTGTTGGTGTGCTTCTCAACCTCTTCAACACTCTTGCCGGTCTCGCTGGCGATCAACTCATTACAGCGACGACGCAACTTGAGAATCTCATCCGCAGTAATCTCGATTTCGGATGCTTTTCCGCGAACCCCACTGGAGGGCTGGTGGATCATGATCCGCGAGTTGGGCAGAGAGAATCTGCGCTCTTTGGGAGTAGCGAGGAGAATCACGGTTCCCGCAGAAGCATTGAGTCCATTGGTGATACACAGAACAGGACTGCGGATGAACTTGATGGCGTCGTAGATTGCGAAGCCGTCATCTGCTGAACCACCGGGGGTGTTGATGAACAATCGGATGGGATCGTCATTTTGAGAGTCGAGCCACAAAAGTGCGGGGACCAGTTTGCGGGTCAGCTTCGGAGAAACCTCCTCAGAGATGAAGAGAGTTCTCTGTTTCTCCATCAAATCCTTGAGGTAATTGCCGCCACCGGCTTCTTTCTTGTTTTCGTCCTTGTCCCCACCTTCATTCAGGTCGGGAGAAAGGTATTCGTTGGGATGGTACATCCTATGGACCCCTTTCCGGGTATGTCAGTCTCTCGAACCCCTTCATTGCAGGAACTGGACGACCAGTCTTGTCAGGAGGGGTTCGGCTCCTGCTGCGACTTCCAGAATCTCTTCTACGGAAACTTTCTTCAAGTCATCCGGGTCACAGAGATCGGTTACCACGGAAATTGCCGAGGCCCGAATCCCTTCATGAGCACAGATGATCACCTCCGGAACGGTCGACATTCCGACCACATCCGCTCCCAGACCCCTCAGCATGCGGTATTCGGCCCGGGTTTCGAGATTGGGGCCCGGGACAGCCACGTAAACACCACTTGAGGCACGGATTCCTGAGTTTTGGGCCAGTTCGAGCCATTTTCCGACAGATTCCCGGCAGTAGGGCTCGCTCATGTCAGGGAATCTGGGTCCCCAGTCGTCATGATTCATTCCGGTAAGGGGGTTTTCCCCCAAAAGGTGAATATGGTCATCGAGGATCAGCAGATCCCCTTTTTCCAGCTTCGGAGAGAGTCCTCCACAGCAATTGGAAATGATCGCATGCTCGACTCCGAGTCTTGCAGCAACCCGCATCGGCATGACGATGTCCTCCATGGTGTAGCCCTCATAGAGGTGAAACCTTCCCTGGAAGCAGAGAATCCGGTGTTGACCAATATTGCCGAAGTGAAGTTGACCACTGTGACCAGGCGCTGTCGAAATGGGGAAACCTGGAATGGCTGAGTAATCGATGGTGATTTTCTCTGAAATCTCATCGACCAAACCCCCGAGCCCTGTCCCCAGAATGATCACCGTATCCGGAGAATCACCGGGGTTGGCAGCGGCGACTGCTTCGGCAGCCGCTTCGATGCGCAATCTCTGTCTCTGGCCTTCTTCCTGAATGGTGCCCATGGGGGGTTTCACCTTTCTCTCAAACATTGCGAATCCCTCGCTCTTCGAGCGCGGTCGTCAGTTTTTGCCGATCGAGGCCGGCGACAAGGAAGGTCTTGTTTTGCTGATGCTTTCCTCGCAACAGGCGAACATGACCCTTGGGAATGCCAAGAGTACCTGAAAGTACCTTTGAAAGGGTGACATTTGCCTGACCCTTCTCCGGCGCCGTGGTCACCTTGACCACCAGTGCCCCCTGTCGAATTCCCGTGATGGCGTTGACCGAGGCCCCGGGAATCGCCCGGACCTCCACTTCTATGCCGTCAACAGTCTCCTTGAGTCGAAGATCCTCCAGCGGATTCACTCTTGTTCTTCCCCGGGCTCGCTTTCGAGATCCTTGAGGAGGGGGCGCAGGGCCTTGTCAGCCTCTTTTTGCCAGATTTGATCCGCATCCCCGGTTCTTCCATTGAATTCGAGGAGCAAGGCCAAAAGTTTGGCCCAGTCACCACCCGGCTCGACTTCGAGCCACAGATCGAGACGACCACCAGGGGTCAACTCCTTCCACAGGAGGTAACGACCCGGACCTTCTGAGGTATCCCTGTAAATGACACGATCTGATCGAAGGATCACCCATGGAGCAGAGATCTGTTCTTCCGGCGTGGTGATCAGGCGCGCTGGCTTGCGTGGCAGGGAAACCTCGGGCTGTCGATCAAGGACCTGATCGAACTGTTGCAGCATTTGCAGATGCTTTTCGGCAAGTTGGAGGTCGTCGTTGGAGAAGCGCTGCTCGAGCAACGCGGTGCGTAATCCTCTGGCAGCATCGAGACCCCGGAACTGAAGGTTCCAGAGATCCCAAGAACGTTTGAGCACAGGAGCGAGAGAAGCATAACCCGAATCCCCGGAGTCCTTTTCTGCAGATTCGATTGTGGAGAGCAGTTCCGTTTCAAGAGGCAGGGTCGCTGGAATCGACGCTCTCGACATAAGGCCCTGAAACAGATCCCTCGCTTCTGCCTTTCTTCCCTCTTGTAGTCTGTCTCGAATCAGCGGGCCTGTCTCTCGCCACAGATCGATGGCTTGTTGATCGATTTGGGCGAGGAAATTATCGCGGGCATCCCATGAGGGTGTGTATCGATGCTCGTCTGGGTAAGCAATGACTTCTTGCCTCGCTCGCGCCGGTTGATTTGATTTCAACCAGCCCTCCGCGCGTGGACGGATTCGATTCCAGTCTCTTTCTGCAGCCTGATTTCTTTGGTTTTGCAGACGTATCTCCGCTTGCAGGCTTTCAATCAGGCTGGTTGCACGAAGAGCTGCCCGGGTTTCAGGGAAATCTGCGACGAGTGCCTCAAGTGCTGGCAGGCGATCGGCAGGGGGTTTGACACTTTCGGTTTCCCGTGTCAGGTCTGCGAACAACTCTCTGGCCCGGGATTCCTTTTGCAGTTCCTGCCGTCTCAATCGCTCTTTTTCGACCGCTTCCAACACTTCTCCATAGCGGTCTCGCAGGGGAGAAAGAAGGGGGGCGGATCCACCGATGTTGCGTGACTCCAATCCACGAAGATCGACCTCGAAGTCCTCGAGCTCGCTCCTGACTTGGGAAAGGTCAATCTCGGGGGAGATCCTGTCCCCAAGTCGGTTCAGGTCTTCGGAGAGATTCATGGCTGTGGATTCGATTTGTTCCAGAGGACTCTGTTCCCGAGGTGAGTCCTTCTCTGATTTCATGGTCAGTGCCCAACCACCGATCAGAATGAAAATGAGGGCACCGGTCATGATGGATCCCACGGGTACCTTTGATTTACCCGCCGGGTAACGGCTGATCAGATGATCGAGATCGTGCCCCAATTTTTCTGCGTTCAAAGGGCGGTCATCCGGTTTCGGAGCCATCATGCGTTGAATCAGGGCTCTTACGTCGAGGGGGATCTGGGAACGGGAAGCCCACTCCCAGGGATCGGGAGCTGCAGAGGCATTCATGTGCTTGAGTATTACATCCCGAGCCCCTTTTCCTTTATAGGGAGTCTTTCCGGTCAGGCAGTGAAACAGCGTTGCACCAAGGGAGTATATATCTGCCCGTTGATCGATGGCTTCTCCGCGAGCCTGTTCGGGAGCGATGTAGTGCGGAGAGCCACTGACACCCTCCTTTTGCGAGACGACGCCGGAAGCATCCGCTTTGCGTGCGATACCGAGATCGCCAATTTTCACGGTTCCATCCTGCGACATCATCAGGTTTCCCGGCTTGATGTCTCTGTGAACAATCCCCTGTCTCTCAGCGTATTCCAGTCCCCTTGCGGCCTGGCGAACAATATCCAGAGCGGCGTGAAGGGGCAGGGCACCACTCTCATCGATTCGTTTTTCAGCACTGCCATGATCCATCAGTTCCATGGTGAAATAATGGAGATCACCCTCCTTGCCCACGTCATAGACCTGAACGATATGGGGATGGCTCAAGAGGCCGGCAGCACGGGCTTCCCGAATGAAGAGGTCTATGAAAGCGGGGTCCCTGGTGTATTTGTCGGAGAGAACCTTGATAGCGACAGGGCGATCAAGAGAGATCTGCCGCGCCGAGTAAACGGTTCCCATTCCACCGCGACCCAGCCTTGAGAGGACGTTGCAACCACCCAGGCTTTTGCCAATCAGCGGATCTTCTTCTATCAGGAAAGTCAGTCGGGTGAGGCCGAGATCGATATGGTCATTGTGTTTGAGCCTGACCGGATCGGTCACGGTTTCGCCGTTGATCTGGATACCATTGGTGCTTTCCAGATCCCGGATCCACCAGGAGGAGTCCTTGAATTCGATCTGGCAATGGCGGCGGCTGATTTCTTCATCACGCAAACTGATCTGGGCAGCACTGTCTCTACCCACCAAGAAGGCACCATCCGACTTGACGCTCCACGATCGGCCTCGATCGGGCCCCTTGTCAGCGAGGATTCTGGGCATCAGTCGGAACCCTCGGGAGGGTAGAGAGATTGGCCAATTCTCAGAAGCGTGGCACCCTCGCTGACCGCCACTTGCCAATCCGCAGACATACCCATCGACAAGTGACGAAAATCGCCGGCATGGGATGAGTCCATGGAGTGTCGGAGATCATCGCGGAGTTTTCTCAGGGATTGAAAGACTGGCCGACACTCCTCAGCGGGAATCTGTGGGGCCATCGTCATCAATCCTTCAAAGCGCAACTGAGGGTAACGATCGATCCAGTCGGGGATCACTTCCAGGGCCTCTACCGGGTCGAGTCCCGATTTTTGTGACTCTCCCGCAATATTGATTTGAATCAGGACACCCAACCGGCGATTCAAATGATCTTCCACCCAGCGATCGAGGGATTCTGCCAGACGTTGAGAATCGAGACTGTGGATCAGGTCAACTCTGGGGGCGACGATGGAGATCTTGTTTCGTTGAAGTTTGCCGATGAAGTGCCATCCGCCCGGGTCTTGTCCAGGATCTGTTTTGGTCTCCAATTCCTGGGCCCGATTCTCACCGAGGGGAGCCTGGCCCTCATCGAGCAACAACCGGGTCTCATCTGCAGTGATGTACTTGGTGACCGGAAGAACATTCGGATTCAATCCTTCCGAATCAGAGCCAGCTGCTTGTGCCAGATTTGCCGCTTCATTCTCGATCTCTTGCCGTTTTTGCAAAAAGAAGTCGAGATCGAGTTGGAGCGTTTTTCTCATGCACGTTCCTTTGGCTTGGCAATCTCCATGCGGATGGCGCTTTCTCCAAGCAAGGTACGAACCTCCTCGATAAATCCCGATTCACCGGAGACCATCTGACCATTGCCACAGGGAACGCGCCATGCATGATCATCCAGATGGTCGAAGATAAGGGTAACCGGGATCTTTCCGGGGAATCTCTGCATGATGTCACGGGTCTCAAAGAGCATTTTTTCATTCACATCTGAAGGGAATGAAATTCCGATCTGCTTGGCAAGTTTCGAAGCCGCAGAGGAGAGAGAGAAAGCGCGGTTGACGATGATTTTTCGTTCTCCACGAATACCCTCTTCTTCGGCAACGATTTCAGCGGTTCCCTGAATCACCAGGATTTCATCGACGGCCAGATCCTCCCGGAATTCCAGATAGGCCTTGGGGAAGTAAATGGCTTCCAGTGATCCTGACCGATCCTCGATGGTGACGATGGCCATCGGATCACCCTTGCGGGTTTGCCGTGGGACGATTTGGGAAACCATGGCAGCCAGAGTGACCTGCGTTTTGTGATGTTTTTCACTGAGTTCGCGGATGAGGTGGGTGCGTACGGGCAGAAGTTCTTCTTCCTTCCGCTCCAGAGGATGTCCGCTGAGATAGAATCCCAATGCGGACTTTTCACGGGACAGCATTTCTCCGTCGGCCCACTCCGGGACCTGAGGCCAATTTTCTTCCGCTTCAGGTTCACTGCCATTACCAAAGAGAGAGAGTTGTCCTGCCTCTCTTTCTGCGTGGATTCGCTTTCCCTCCTCCAGCGCGTCGCCAACCGCTGCAGTCATCGTCGAGCGTGATTGGCCGAGGTCGTCGAAAGCTCCACCGTTGATCAGGGATTCCAGTACCTTTTTGTTGATCAACTCCGGTTTGACTCTCGTCGTCAGATCATAAAGGGACTTGAAGGGGCCTTTCCGGTCCCTCTCCGCAAGAATATGGGCGATGACTTTTTCGCCCACTCCTTTGATGGCCACAAGGCCATAAACCACTTTGTCTTCTCTCAGGGAAAAGTTGCTTTTGGAGAAGTTGACATGCGGAGGAATGACCTCGATGTCCATCTCTTTGCACTCCTCCAGATAGGTGACCATGGTGTCGACGGTGGAGATGTAGCAGGACATCACCGCCGCAAGGAATGCTTCGGGGTGATTGGCTTTCAAATAGGCACACTGGTAAGAGATCAAGGCGTAGGCCGTCGAGTGTGATTTGTTGAAGCCATATTTGGCGAATTGCTCGATCTGTTCGAAAATCGCCTTGGAGATCTTCTCCGGAACCTGGTTTTTTTCTTTCGCTCCGTTAATGAACTGATCGCGGAATTTCTCCATCAGTTCAATTTTCTTTTTACCCATCGCCTTGCGCAGGTTGTCTGCGTCGTTCATGGAGAAGCCGGCCATTTGGTTGGCGATACGCATGACCTGTTCCTGATAGAGAATCACCCCATTGGTATCGTGGAGGAGCTCTTCCAGTGAGGGGTGAAGGTATTCCATCTTTTCGCGGCCATGTTTGCGGTCGCAATAGAGGTGATGCATGCCAGAGCCGATAGGACCCGGTCTGTAGAGCGCGAGTACTGCAATGATGTCTTCGAAGCAGTCGGGTTTGAGGTTGCGCAACAACTCCCGCATCCCGCCACTCTCCAACTGGAAGATTCCGTGGGTCTCACCCTGACAAAGCAGATCATAGGTAGGCTTGTCGTCGAGCGGCAGGTTTTCGAGATCCAACTTTTCACCGGTGGAGTCCTCGACCAACTGAGTCGCCTTGTCGAGAATGGTCAAATATCTCAGTCCAAGGAAGTCGACCTTGAGGAGACCAATTTTTTCCAAGATCTCCATCGGGAACTGGGTCACGATATCTTCCCCGTTACGGGAAAGGGGAATCAGTTCGGTGAGGGGACGGTCAGCAATCACCACTCCTGCGGCATGGGTGGAGCAGTGCCGATTGAGACCCTCCAGCTTCTGTGCGACTTCAAAAAGTTCGAGATAACGGGGATCGCGGGTGGCCTTCGCCAGATCCGGTTCCGACTCGATGGCTTCCTTGAGTTTGATGCCCGGAACGTCAGGCACTTTTTTGGTGAGTTCGTTTACCTCTGACAGAGGAATGTTGAGAACTCTGCCGACGTCTTTGAGAGCGGCCTTTGCGGCCATCGTTCCAAAGGTCGCAATCTTGCAGACCCGGTCTTCCCCATACTTGTCGCGGACGTATTCGATCACCTTCTCGCGACCATCGACACAGAAGTCGATATCGATATCCGGCATGGAGATACGATCACTGTTGAGGAATCTCTCGAAGATCAGGTCGTATTTCAGCGGACACAGATTTGTGATTCCCAGACAGTAGGAAACGATGGATCCGACAGCAGATCCACGGCCCGGCCCGATGGGAATGTCGTTCTCCCGCGCGTAGTGACAAAAGTCCCAGGTGATGAGGAAGTACGAAATGAAACCCATATTGGTGATGATTCCAATTTCGTATTCCAGCCGTTCCCGTGCACCCTCAGGTGGATCGGGGTAGAGCCTGGCAAATCCTTCTTCGACCAGTTCCCGGAAGCGACCGATGTTTTCATCTTCTGCCTTTTTCGCACTGGCTTCGTCAAATGCAGGCGGCTCGTTGCCCTCGAAGAAGACGGGCAGGAACATCTTGTCTGTTTCCAGTTCGAAATCGACCATCGCTGCAATCTCGTCAGTGTTGGTCAGGTACTCCGGGAAATCTCCGAAGAGTTGTTCCATCTCCTTGCCGGTCTTGAAGTAGAACTCTTTCGATTCGAAGGTCATGCGATCGGAATCGTCGATCTGTTTTCCGGTATTGATGCAGAGGTGAACTTCCTGGGCACGTGCGTGATTGTTGGTCAAATAGTGAACATCGTTGGTGGCGATGATGGGCACGCCCATTTTGTGGGCGAGGTCCGGGGCGCGTTCGACGATTCTGCGCTGCTCTGTCAAACCGTGATCCTGGACTTCCATGAAAAAATGACCCGGTTCGAAAATGTCGATATACCGACGGGCGCATTCTTCCGCTTTCTCCGAGTCACCATGAAGCAAAGCGCGATTGATTTCGCCGGCCAGGCAGGCGCTCGTCGCGATCAATCCTTCCGAGTGAAGCTTGAGGATTTCGTGATCGATTCTCGGCTTGTAGTAGAATCCCTCGATAAAAGCGAGGCTCGACAGCTTGCAGAGGTTCCTGTATCCCGCTTCATTCTTGGCCAACAGCACCAAATGGAAGTGGGGTTGGCGGCCTGCTTCACGCTTCTTGTCGTGGCGACTCCCATCCGTGATGTAGGCCTCCATGCCGATGATGGGCTTGATGCCTTCCTGGCGGCATGTCTGGTGGAACTCCACCGCACCGAACATGTTTCCATGGTCCGTCAAGGCGAGCGCTTTCATGCCCTGATCCTTGGCGAGGCGAACCATGTTCGGGATGGTGTTGACTCCATCCAGCAGGCTGAAATGGCTGTGTACGTGTAGATGGCAGAATCGATCGGCAGCCTTGGACAAATGACCTCCGCGGAAGAAAATTTTGGAGTCAGGTTTCCCCTGAGTCCTCTCGTTTTATGGGGAGGATTCCCTCCGGGCAAGGGCTGCGATTCCTTGATGTGGGACACGGAGGGTGAGACCCTTCTAGCAGATGGAGGAACAAGTGACTGAGATCGGTGAAGAGAAGGCTTCCGGGGAACCTGCGGGGGGCAAAAAAGCCACCTTTGCACGGTTGCGTGACGAGGAGCAGAGAGTCGCGGGGGGAGGGCGCTGGAGCGTCGATTCCAGCCGTCGCTTCTGTGCCCTGACGCGGGAAGAAATTCCCAGAGGAACGCCGTTCTGGACCGTTCTGGCTCCTGCAGACCCTCAGGAGGCCCCCGAGTCCGCTGGCCGGCTGACCGCTTTCTTTTCGCGGCAGGATTATTGTGACGAAGCCATGTCCCAGTTGGATCCTTCCCATTTTTTCGCACGGTGGAGAACTGTGATCCCGGAGGAGTCCGGTCCTGAAAAACGGGTCGTCAATGTGGCTTCCCTGCTGGCGACCTTCCTGGAGCTGGTCGAGCCCCTGCGTTCGAAGGCCCCGGGGGAGGAGGAGTCCGCCGAAGACGAGGGGGGCGAATCCTCCCTGGACCCTGATTCCACCTCTGATGCCCCGGATGGGGCGGATTCAGGGGTTTCTGCCCTCGGGTCCAGAGGTTTGGAGGTCCATCAATCCACCGACCGCCTCAGGCTGGCTTACCTTTTGGCTCTTTTTCTCGTTCGCAAGCGTGCACTGATCTGGGAAGACCATGACGAACAACTCCTGAAGGTTCGGGAAAAGGCCTCTGAAGAGATGTACGAAATCCCGACTCCTGCCATGGATCGCCAGACCCTGGAGGGGGCGATTCGGGAGATTGAGTCGATCTTCGGCTGATCTTCAAACCAGTTTGAGGGGGCTTTGCACAAAAACCCTCCCCGGGATCCCTTCCGTTCCCTCCTGTTCTCCTTCTCAACTTTGATAATCCTCGAATCCTGTAAGCTGCCGTAAGCACATCCTTGTGCTCGCCGCAGGTCACTTTGCTGGCTCCCACTCTTCTCCCCACTTTTCACCACCAGTCATCCACTCTGGCCAATCGTTGTGTCCGGGGTCGTTGTTGTGAGTCCGGCCCAATAAGGGGCCAATCGTCTCTGAGACCCCGAATTCCAATAAAGAGAAATAATTTCGGCCCAAAAGTGGTCCCGAAATTTTTTTTGAGCAGGGGAGGCCCAAGATGTTGGGGCCCTCCTGAGGGAGACCCAAACCCGTTGTGGAGGAGGACTCTTAAGTCCTTTTATTACAAAGATATGTGAAAACTAGTCTCTTGCGGGGGCGAAGAGTGCCCATAAAGTGGGGCCAAGTGGGAACAAAGGGGGAGGGGTTCCACGTTGTGGACCCGAGTGAAACACCCGGAGTTTTCGCCATAGAGGTGAAACCAACCCAGAGACCTGGAGAGATCTGTGACCGCGCATTTCAAGGGACAGTTCGAACTGACTCTCGACGACAAGGGAAGAGTGATCATCCCTTCTCGTCTGCGCTCAAAGATCGATCCTCGTTTCGATGGTGAGGGATTTGTGGCCACTGCCGGAACGGCTCCATGTCTCTGGGTCTACACCTCTGCAGAGTGGGATCGGATCTCGGAAGAGGTTCGGCGTTACGAGCGGGGCTCAGCGGAGCTCCATGAACTTCAGCGAGACCTGTTTGGTCGGGCGGAAGATTTGAACCCGGACCGTCAAGGGCGGGTGTTGCTCAATGACCGCTTGCGAAATTGGGCGCAACTGGACAAGGAACTGGTCTTCGTCGGTTGCTTCGATCGCATTGAGATTTGGGATTCAACGGTCTGGACCGAACGCAATGAAGACCGTGAAGCCTACCAGGCTCGCCTCGACGTGTTCATGGGCGAGCACGGTGACTACGCAAGAAGAATGGACAAGTTCTTCGGTGGTGGATCTACCGAAGAAAAATAGGGGGATGGCTGCCGAGGGGGAATCGGCAGCCGGGGAATCGACAGGGGGACAGAGATGATTTCATTATTGGATCAGCACGTGGATTCAAACCACCGGCAGTCAAAGGTGGTCAGCAGAATCCGTGATTTTTTGCAGACAGGTCAGCACCTCGATGAAGCACCGGAGTCGGTGTTGAGAGACCTCGACGAGCTTTGGGATCGGGTGCAGCGTGCCCGTGCTCGCGGTGTCAAAGGTGTGCGACTGTCAAAAGGTTTGCACCGGGCTGCCCGCGCCAGGGCATTTGGGAAGTTCGCCGCTCCGACGCTCGACCATATTTGATTCGGGTCGTCCAGGTTGGCCGGGCATGTCCCCGTTCTCCTTGACGAGGTCCTCGATTCGTTGGCCCCGGCACCGGGAGAACATCTTCTGGACCTGACCCTGGGCAGGGCAGGTCACTCTGTGGAAATCCTTCAGCGGACATCTCCTGATGGACGCCTGGTAGGCGTTGACCGTGATCCGGTCGCCCTTCAGGAGTCTGCTCAGCGATTGCCGGAGGAAAGGGTTCTGCTGATCCAGGGAGACTTCGGTCATCTCCCGGAGTTGCGGGAGAAGATCGGTCATGAAACGTGGGATCTGGTCCTCGCGGATCTGGGTGTTTCCTCTCCACAGATCGATGAGGGGGAGAGAGGGTTCTCATTTCGTCACGACGGGCCTCTCGATATGCGCATGGATCCGACGACGGGGGAGACGGCCGCAGAGTACCTCGCCCGGATCGACGAGGGGGAGTTGGCGCGAATCATTCATGAGTATGGAGAAGACCGCCATTCAAGAAGGATTGCAGCGGCGATCATTCGGGCTCAGAAGATCAGTCCTCTGGAAACGACCTCCGGATTGGCAAAGGTCATTCTGGAAGCGGTTCCGAGGAAAGCAGATCACCACATCCATCCCGCTACCCGAACCTTCCAGGCATTGCGTATTGAGATCAACAGGGAGATGACGGCTCTGCAGCATTTGCTCGATCGTTGCGGAAATCTGCTCTCACCAGGTGGGCGCCTGGCGATTCTCAGTTACCACTCCCTGGAGGACCGCAAAGTGAAGCAGGCCTTCCGGGACCTGGTTCGTGAAGGGGATCACGAGCTTGTGACTCCCAAGCCGGTTCGTCCCGGTCAAGAGGAGTTGCTGCGCAATCCACGGTCGCGATCCGTGAGGATGCGGGTTCTGAGAAGGTTGCCCGCAGATCAACGGGGAGGGGCGAATCGATGAATCGCAAATCCCTGTGGATCCTGCTCTGGGTTGTCGTGGTCGGTTTTGGAATGTCGTGGGTGGGTATCCAGAAAATGATCCTGAAAAGAGACGTCTATAAGAGCGGGGATCACCTGAAGGAAACCCGAAGGCTTCACGAGGAATTACTGATCGAAAAGATCCGCCTTGAATCAGCCCTCGTCAGGAGTATGCGGCAGGCAGAAATGGGAGAGGCTCTGATTCCCGTGGGGAACTCTTTGAATGATTCAGGAGTTCCAACACCAAGAGACTCGGAAGAGCGATGATTTGAGATAAAAGTTCGCCCGAAATAGAGAGTGAATATTCAGGTACATGATAAGACGAGATCAAATCGACGAAGAGACCCAGGGGTTCCCGGGAAGTATGGCAGCGGAACCGCGTGATGAGATGAAACATCCGAACAGGCTCAGCAATATCACATTCGGAATTATCCTGACGGGCTTGTTTCTGGTGCTGGTGAAGTCAGCCTGGATGCAGCTTTTTCAGAGGGACTATTGGCGCGGGGTGCAGGTAGAGGCTCAATCACGGGTGTCCCATGGCGAGGAAAAGCGGGGCCGAATCCTGGATCGATTTGGTCAGCCGATGGCCATGGATCGTGAAATCCACAGGTTGGCCATCGACCCGGATCACTTGTCCCGTTGTTTTGAATTGAATGATCAGAATCAAATCCAGCCGAAGAAGCTGGCTGTGGATGAGATTCTCGAAAAACTGGCAGCGGCTGGCCTTCAATTTGGCAGCGATCGTCAGTCGTTGAGCGAAAAGATTTCAGCGGATATCCAGCACAACCTTGAAGTCCGGAGAGACAGCGAGGGAAAAAGAAAAAGATATCGTCGTGTGGGCATTCTGGCTCCCGGCGCCAAGCGTGAGGATCTCGATCAGATCCTGTCAGAAATCAGCCGTGAACTGGACAAATGGGTTTTCCCCAAAGTGGAAACAGAACTGGTCCGGTTTTACCCCTTTGGCCCCATCGGATCGATTTTGATCGGAGAAATGGTCCGTGGTGGCAGCGAGGGGCTCTGGGGAATGGAGAGCCACTTCAACTCATATTTGCGTAAGGTGAAGAGTCTCGTCAAAGAGCAGACGGCACCGGGTGGGAAACAGAATGGGCGCGATCGTGAGGTGATCCCGGGACAGCAGGGGGAGGACCTCCAGACCACGATCGACATGACGCTGCAGGCAGAACTGGAGCATCTCTGTTTTGAGAACTATCAGCGAGCCTCGGCGCGAAGTGTTTCCGCCATGGTGGTGGACCCTTTCACGGGTGAAACCCTGGCGATGGCGACAGTTCCAGGGTTGCAGCGAGGTCAAATGACCGAGTTTGCCAATCAGGATCTGGTCAATGGGAACCGGGAAGGGATGGAAACAGCCTACGGACTGATGGCACGTCACCATCGGGTTTCTCTGGAGCCGGGGTCTGTGGTCAAGCCCCTCATTCTGGCGAGGGCTCTCGAGTTGGGTATCCCTCTCGATCTCCCCCTGGATGTGAGGTCAAAAAACCAGAGGCTCGATGGTCGACGCCGACTTTTCCGTGACAGCAGTCTCCTGAAGGAAAAAACTCCTGAAGGTGCGGTCGTTTTCTCCAGCAATATTGGCATGGTCCTGCTGGGCGTGAAGCACATGAAGAAAAGTGATGTGGAATCGATTCTCAGGAGATTCGGGTTTGGATCGAAAACCGGCATTGAATTGCCGGGAGAAGAGTTTGGTCAACTGAAGCCACTCTCCAGGTGGAATCGGTTCTCCTGGGAGTCCGCCTGCTACGGCTACGAAATGATGGTCACTCCGGTACAGGTGCTCAGAGCCTATATGGCCATCGCCAATGGGGGCTACCTTTTGGAGCCGACACTGATCAGGAAATCTCAGGATTCACCTGCACCGATCATTCTCAGTGAGAAGGTCGCAGGGGAGTGTCGTCGGGTCCTGGGCAGGGCTGTCTCCGACGGTACCGGCAGGCACATCGTCCATCATGTGAGCCCCGAAATGCGGGAGTTGATTCGCGAGGGGAAGTTGCAGATGGCAGGAAAAACCGGCACCACAAAATTGATGGATCCGGAAACGGGACTCTATTCCGAGGACAAGTACAACTCGAGCTTCGTCGGATTCGCACCGGTCGACAATGCCCGCTTCCTGACTGTGGTCCTCGTAGAAGAGCCCACTCCAGAGAACAACATGTACTACGCTTCCAAATCTGCGGCTCCCCTGGGGGCCCAAATCCTGTCCGCCGCCATGAATTTGCCCGGATTTGACCCGTTCTCGGTGGCGTATGATGATCCCAGAGAATCCGAACCATTGATCTTGGCGACCCATGAATCGGCCGATAACCTGAGTTCTTCGGGGAGTCAGGTGGAGCCGGCCCGGGATTCCGGGCAGGAGGGGGAGCCGGATCGGTGGTAAAGGGGAACGGAATATCGCTGATTGATTCCGCAACCGGGAACCTTCAGGAGGTTCTCGGTGTACCTTTGCTTTCCGGCTCAACTTCCGAATCATTCAAATCCCTGACCTGGGATGACCGACAGTCTCCCGGTGACCTTTTCATCGCCATTCGTGGGACTGTTCATGATGGAGCAGCTTCGATTCCAAAGATGCTGGAACAGGGAGTCCGGGGCATCGTTTCGGAAAACGAACCTCCAGCCCAGCCGCCGAAAGATCTGACTTGGTGGCAGGTGGAGAATTCACGAGAGGCTTTCGCTCGTCTGGTCCACCATGCCTACGGTGAGCCGGCCTCGCGAATTCCCGTCTTCGGCATCACCGGAACCAATGGAAAAAGCAGTACCGTTCATCTGTTGGCATCGATTCTGAATGTTGCGGGCAGAAATCCGGGTTGGGTGACGACCGTCGATCAGAAGATTGCCGGGACCCTCCGTGAGAGTTCCTGTACGACTCCTTCTGCAGATCAGTTGGCTCTCAGCCTTCGGGATCATGCAGATTCGGGTGGTCAATCATTGGTACTGGAGATCTCTTCCCATGCCATCCATCAACACCGGGTTACGGGTATTCCATTGGTCTCTGCCGCTGTAACCCAGTTTGGTCGGGACCATCTCGACTATCACGGAACGGTGGAGGAGTACCATGCCGTCAAAAAAGAGCTGCGCCATCAAGTCAGGGCTGGGGGCGTCTTCCTGCTTCCTGATCCTGTAGATCGGGATACGGTTGCCTTTGAGGATCTGTTTACGGGCCGTCGCTGGATCGGCAAGGTTCTTCAGCAGAGCGCAAAAGGGATGCACGCCTTCCTTAAGGGGGCTGACTGGGAGTTCGAACTGAATTGGAGCCGACCCGCACGCCATGATCTTTCGAATGCATTGTGTGCTGCTGTACTGGCCGATTCCGCAGGGGTGTCAGTTGCCGATATCCAGCAAGGGTTGGAGAGTGCAAAGTCCGTCCCGGGTCGGATGGAAGAAGTTTCTGCGGGAGTGTTCGTCGATTACGCGCATACCCCGGATGCTCTCGAGTCGGCACTCAAGGTGTGTCGTGAGATCTGCCAGGGAGAACTGAGAGTCCTCTTTGGTTGCGGGGGAGACCGTGATCAGGGGAAGCGTTCACAAATGGGCAAGGTTGCAGCCGCTTGCGCGGATGCAATTTATCTCACGGATGACAATCCCCGATCTGAGTCGTCGAATCAGATTCTTCAGCAGATTCTTGCCGGTGTAGGAGATCACCCCCGGGTAGAGAAAAATACTGACAGACGTCAGGCAATTGGTGCAGCCCTTCAGCATCTTCGCGAAGAAGACATCCTGTTGATCGCCGGAAAAGGTCATGAAACAACCCAGGAGATCAAGGGGGAGAAATTTCCCTTTGATGACCGTGAGATTGTTCGGGATTGGTTGGGGGTAACCACTTGAAACCGATTTCACTGACAGCCCTGGTTTCACGATTGCGAACCCCTTTGCAGTGCGGGGGGATTTCCCTGCCGGGTATGGATGTGAAAGTTCACTCCCGCACAGAGACGGATATCGACAAATTGATGGTCACTGGGGTCGCCCTCAACAGTCGGCACGTGAAACCCGGTTTTGCCTTTCTCGCATTTCAGGGTGAAAAAAATCACGGCCTCGATTTTGCTGAACAGGCGAATCAGTCTGGAGCGAGCGTGGCGATTTCAGAAACGGCGAGTGACCAACCACTCTCAATGCCGCTCCTGGAAGTCCCAGACTTGCGTCAGGCATTGCGTCACCTTGCAACCGCAGAGCAGGTGCCTTCTGCAAACAAACCGAAAACAGTGGCTGTGACCGGGAGTGTAGGAAAAACGACAACCTGTCAACTGGGATCCGCATTGTGTGGAGGTCATTACCTGTCGCATTCGCCCAGAGACTCCTTCAACAATTTCCTCGGAGTTCCCATCACGATTCTCGAAGCTGCCCCAGAGACGGAAGTTCTGTGGCTGGAGATGGGAACCAACGAGCCCGGAGAGATCTCGGGATTGGCAGCGATAGGGCAACCGGATATCGCCGTCGTCACGGCAGTGGGGGCGACCCACCTGGAGAAGTTGCAGAGTACTGAAGGGGTTTTCAGGGAAAAGTTCTCCCTCTTCGATCAGGCGGGAATTCAGAAAGCGGTTGCCCCGATTCAATATCGAGTCGATTCGCTGCCTGTTTCCTGTTTGTGGACAGGGCCGGGAGGAGATGTGGAAATCCAGCCGATTCGCTCTCTGCCGGGAAGATACCGTTTTGAGCACCGACCCCGCGGTTTGATCTTTGAATTCGAAACTTCGCTGCAGGGAACCGGTTCGCTTCGCTGTCTTGAGTCGGCAATGACCGTGGCATTGGAGCTGGGAATCCCGGTGGATGAAATTCGCACTTCAACTCCACTTCTCCAGCTTCCCAGTCTTCGTCAGGAGTTGTATTCCATCGATGGTGTTGAACTGGTGCTCGATTGTTACAACGCTTCGCCTCCCTCCGTCGAAAGCGCAATCGAAGACCTGGGTTCCACTGCTGCTTCTCGCAAACTGGCAGTCCTGGGAACCATGGAGGAACTGGGTACGGAAGAAGCGGAATATCATCGCCAAATGGGGGAGACCTGCGCCAATGCGGGCATCGACCATCTCTGGTGTGTGGGGCGTGGTGCACAATGGTTGCATGAAGGTGCCCAATCTGCGGGGGGATCATCGTCGATCCTGTCCAGAGATGACCAGGGTGTCGCCTGCCTGCAATCAGAGTTGAGATCCGGAGACCGTTTGCTCTTCAAGGCTTCTCGCAAGGAAGCCCTTGAGACTCTGGCTCACGATTTGAAGAATCGCATGGAAGAGCGGCTTGCCATGGAGAAGGGGGGAGCCCGGGAATGAGTTCCTCCACCCAACTGACTCCTGTCACTTCGGTTGATGATCGATTGCAGCCTGCCAGGCAGAGAGTGCCGATTTTTGTTTCTCTCGTATTTTTGTTGATCATCGGTTCCATCGCCCTGTTCAGTGCCACCAGTTATCGATCAGAAGTCCAGCACGATGACGTTTGGCAGATGTGGGCAGGTCAATTCAGGGGATACACCCTCGGCCTACTGTTTTTCATGATTGGGTATTGGGTATCCCCACGCCGGTGGTTGACCTCTGGAGCGAGTGTGAGCCTGGCGGTGGTCTTGGTGCTGCTGCTCTTGGGAACCGCATTTTCGCCGATGGGAATTGAGCGAAATGATGCCCAGCGTTGGCTGAAGATCGGCAGTCTTGTTTTTCAGCCGTCGGAGTTGGCCAAGTTTGTTCTTCCGGTCTTGCTCATCTATTTGACTGGGCCATGGAAGTTCCAGGGCAATCCCCTGACTCCTCCCAGCAATACTCCCCGGTATATCCTTTCTGCAGGCCTGATCTTCTTTCCCCTGTTTCTCATCCTGATCCAGCCGGATGTCGGAACCACCGTCGTGGTCGGGGGCCTCTGTCTGATTCCGGTTTCCAGATCCCGGCGGCTCCGCCGTCTGATCAGCATGGGTACGGTCGGGCTCATGGTGGGCCTCCTGTTGACCCAGACTTCCCGATTCCCTGAGTTCCGAGAGCGATTTCGGGCGATCTGGGATCCTCAGTCAGTGGATCAGGTATGGGCCGGCTTCCAGTCCATCGGCAGTGGCGGCCTTTTTGGCAGGGGACTCGGTGAAGGTGCTGGAAAACTGGGTTATCTGCCATCGGCATACAATGATTTCATCTTTGCGGTCTACGCTGAGGAGACTGGATTCGTTGGAGTGACTGTGGTGGTGTTGCTCTTTGGAACGCTGCTGTGGTGCGGCCGCAAGCTTTGGCAATCACTGGAAGACGATGATCTGTCACTGCTGGCGATGGTGTTGACCCTGGCGATCACCGGACAGGCAGCACTGAATATTATGGTCAATCTGGCCTTGCTCCCGACCAAGGGGATTGCTTTACCCTTCTTCTCCCATGGATCCACGGGCCTGGCGGTTTTCATGGGCATGTCAGGGGTGCTCTTGGCCCTGACTCGCTGTCGCGGCAAGGAGGTCTTGCCGACATGAATCGCAGAATCCTCATCGTGGGCGGCCATACGGGTGGGCATCTCTATCCGGCAGAATCACTCGCCAGAGAGTTGATTGCCGGTGGAGTGGGGACTCCGATCCTTTTGGATCATCAACGTCTCCTTGAGCAGCGTGTGTTCAACGAAGATGGAATGGAAAAAATTCTCGCTCCCTGGCATGCAAAGGGACGATTTGCATTTGTATCCTCGGTTCCAGCCGCCATTAAACTTTTACGCCAGCATGAGATTTCAGCTGTGGTTGGGTTTGGAGCATTCCCCAGTGTGACAGTCGGGCTGGCAGCGAGGTTGCTCAGGATCCCGCTTTATCTCCATGAGCAGAATCGGGTGATGGGATTGGCAAACAGGATCCTGACGTCGCTGGCGGAAAAAGTCTTTCTTTCCTCTCCACTCGATTCTCCTTCCAGAATCCTGCGATCAAAAAGTGCGATTCTGGGATGTCCAATCCGGCCAGAATTTCAGCCCTGTGAAGTTCCCGAGGCACCTTTGCGTTGTTTGATTCTCGGGGGCAGTCAAGGGGCGGACGAGGTCAACACCCGGGTTCTTGCCGCTGCAGATCTCCTCAAGCCGGAGTTGAAACAGAAACTCAAGATCGTCCATATGGCGAGCGAACCGAACACTCAGCAAGTCAGGAAGGCCTGGAGTGACAAAGGCTTCAGTGCCCGCGTGGAACCCTACCTTCCAGAGATGTTTAAAGAGATGTCACAATCCCATCTGGTGATCTCGCGAGCGGGCGCATCGACATTGGCGGAGTTGACAGCAGTGGGGCGTGGTGGAGTCTTTCTTCCTTACCAGAAGCATGCGGATCAACATCAATTTCATAACGCCCGTTACCTTGAAGAACGGGGTGCAGGGATCGTATTGGAGTCTGATGCCACAGCGGAACACTTCGCAGGGATTCTGGAAAAAGCAATGTTGAATGGCCTATGGCGCGAGTATGCGAGTCGGGCTGGCGAGTTGGGCCGCCCCCAAGCAGCAACGACCATCAGTGAAATGATTCGTATCCATCTGGACGCAAGGGAGGGACGATCCTTTTCCGACCGTCCTGGTGAACCAACCTTGTTGCGGAATGAGGTGGAGGCCTGATGGGTGCGTTGATCCGCTGGGCTCTGGTTTTGGGAGTGCTCTTCTTCGGAGTCACAGGGACCATCGATTGGTGGAATCCCCCGGTCGTGCCTTCGTCGAATGCCATCAGTGATCGCTCCGTTTCAAGAGTTGATCTGGTTTGGGTTTCTGATTCCGGGGCCGGTGAGGTTTCGACAGAGAGAGTGGAGCGACGAGATCCTCTGCCGGAAAGGTTGGAACCCGGGACGGGTCGATATCGGGGCGGGATCGCAGATCCAACGGATGTAACTTCAGGCCCCATACTTCCCGGGGGCGGTCAACAAATGATTCCCGGGGTCGGTCAACAAACGCAACCAAGAGTTTATTCCGTTCAGCAGGGGGACACACTGGGA
>JAAXJX010000017.1:23223-27023 GCA_012269595.1 Planctomycetia bacterium
CGGTCAACAAACGCAACCAAGAGTTTATTCCGTTCAGCAGGGGGACACACTGGGAGAGATCGCACAGCGATTTTTGGGCTCGGTGGGGGTCGGCACCCGAAAGCTCCGTGAACTGAACCCCGGGATTCCCGACAACGGCATGATCAGGGTCGGGCAGGAGCTGCTGATTCCAGCGGCTGTTTCCGCGCCTTCTTCCGTTGAATCACAGGTCCCCTTGCAATCCCCGATTTCACCAAAGATTCATGTGGTTGAGGAGGGCGATACCCTCTCCGCAATTACCCGCAAATATTTGGGGCATGAGAACTTCAGCGAGATTCTGAGTGCCAACAGGGATATCCTCCCCGATCCGAACCAACTCAAGCCAGGTTTGAAATTGAGGATTCCGAATGAGTGAATCCCATGAGAGGCGCACAATGATGCCGGTACAGGAAACCCAAGGGACTGATCTTCCTCAAAATGAGTGGATTCATGTCATTGGCGTCGGCGGCAGTGCGACTCGAGGCTTGGCCTGCATGCTTCGGCGTCAAGGGCATCCTGTTTCTGGCAGTGATCAGGATCCCGATTCCCGAAGTATTCTGGAAGAACACGGGGTGACCTTTTACGAAGGCCATGCCGCTTCCCACCTTGCTCAAGAAGTGCGTACGGTCGTTCATACCCGTGCGATTCACCCTTCTAACCCGGAGTTGCTGGAGGCACACAAAAGGTCGGGAGTAAAGATCTACACCTACAGCGAATATCTGGGTTTGATCTCCGAACGCTTGTCGACGATCGCAGTGGCGGGAACCCACGGGAAAACCTCGACCACTGCCTGTTTGTTCAGTGTTTTTCAGGCTGCAGAAAGGGATCCTTCCCTGATCGTGGGGGGAGAGGTGGTCCAGATTCAAGCCGGTTGGCATCAAGGAAAGGGAACCGAGTTCCTGGTTGAGGCCTGCGAGTTTGACAAGGCGTTCCTCGATCTGAAGCCGAAGGCTGCAATCATCACCAATGTGGATCTGGATCATCCCGAGATCTACAAGGATCTCGAATCGGTCCGGCAAACCTTTCGTGAATTTCTCGCCAATCTGGAAGACGATTCATGGGTGGTCTGCCCTGTCGGAGTCAAAGAGGCTCTCAAGGTCGATGATCGACTGAGGTGGCGCACCTTCGGTACGGAAAACAATGCAGATTTGCAGTTGAAGGAAAGTGACAGCGTCGCCGGCTCCTCAAAAGTTCTGTGGAGTTGGGCAGACGGCAGGGAGTTTTCAGCCACCCTCAATGTTCCCGGTGCTCACACCAGATCCAATGCTTCCGCGGTGGTGGCGCTGGCGGATGCCCTGGATATCACCTTTGAAGAGATGGCCCGCGGCCTTGAAACCTATCGGGGAGTTTGTCGGAGATTTGAGAAGCGAGAAGTCCTCCCGGGGATTGAGTGGATCGAAGACTACGCGCATCACCCTGAAGAGGTTCGCGCCACGCTCGAGACCGCACGGGAGGTGTATCCCAATCAGCGACTTCACGCACTCTTCCAGCCGCATCAGGCGACTCGATTGAGTGCATTCATGAAGGGCTTTGCTGAGGAGTTGTCCCGAGCAGATCAGGTGACTCTGTTGCCAATTTTTTCAGTTCGTGAAGAATTGGACCAGTTTCCAGGAGACCTCGTCGATCAACTGGCTGCAGAAATTCGTCAATTGGGTAAAGAGTGTCAGGTTGCGGATTTTGAAAATGCGGTTTCAGAATTACCCAAACATCTCCAATCGGGAGATGTACTGATCTCCATCGGTGCCGGGAATGTATATCAGGTCGGTAACCTCGTTCGAGAAAACCAGCGCAGTCAGGTGACGCTATGAAACCGCCGAGCAACATTCAGGAAGACAAAGCGATGGGGGACCTGACATGGTTCCGTAGCGGTGGTCTTGCCCGGTTCTATCTGGCGCCCTCTTCGGAAGAAGAATTGATCGAGGCCGTGAAGTGGGCACAGCGTGAAGAAGTTCCGTTCCACCTGATGGGTTTGGGAGCGAATTCCCTTTTCCCCGATGACGGGTATCCCGGTTTGATCCTTCACATGACCAAATTTCGGCAGAGGGGGGTTTTCTATCGGCACTGCTCTCCGTCGGTGTTGGAGGTGGACGCCGGGATCAACCTTGAAAATCTGGTAAAAAAACTGAACGAAGCGGGTCTGGGTGGCTTCGAAGGATTCGTGGGTATTCCCGGTACTGTCGGTGGATCTGTCTGGGGAAATGCCGGTGCACAAAACTCCAGTCTGGGAGATCGGGTCGAAGCTCTGAAAATTCTCGGCTCACGGGGTGAGGTCGAATGGGTCAATGGAGATCAGATACCCTGGAAATACCGATCATCAGGATTGGGCAACCGAATCGTCCTTGCTGCACGATTTACGGTTGAACCTGACCAGGATCCGGAAGAGTTGAAAAACCGGAGTGCAGCATTTTTACGGTACAAAAAGAGCGTTCAGCCCTACGACGACAAATCGACCGGATGCATTTTCAAAAATCCCGGAGCAGGACTCAGTGCAGGTCAGTTGATCGACGACTTGAATCTCAAGGGTTTATGTGAGGGGGGAGCGCAAGTTTCCGACTTGCATGGGAACTTTATCGTTAACACTGAACAAACCGCAACGACTGCGGATGTTTTGGCCCTTGTGAGCAAAGTGCAGAAAAAAGTCTACGAAGAAGAGGGTGTGAGACTGGAACGGGAAGTCATCGTCGTCGGGGAGGACAGCAAATGAATGCCTCCTCAACTTCACAGGGCCAGTGGATACCCGCATTTGTTTTTATCATGGTTCTGGTTTTTGTGGGATTGGCTCTCAGGCATGCCCGTAACGAGGTCGACCTTCAACGAGCTGCGGATGCCGGTTCCTGGAGTCTGACACAGGACAGTTTTCCGGATTGGTTTCCTGATTCACTGACGCCGGCCCTCGAAGAATTGCAGCAGATCCCCTCCGGAATTCCCCATGACAGTGTTCACTGGCGTGATCACGTTCGAAGTCAATTGTTGGAGAATCCATGGGTTCACTCTGTGGGTTCGATTGAACGTCAGTTGGGCAAGATTTCTTTCAGCGCAATTTTGAGGAGACCCGTCGTCGCTGTGCGTTGTCCCGGAGGGCATTTGTTGGTGACTCCGGAGGGAAAAGTCATCGATTACGCTGAGGGCTATACGCTGGATCCTCACTGGAGGATTCCGGAGTATTCATCCATGGGGGGCAATGCAAATGTGGATTCCTCTCTGAGTATGTTGCCGTCTGGAGAAGAGTGGGGACAACTGCTGACGCTGGTGGGTGATCTCTTCGATCACGGGATCCTGTCTGATCACTCCGGGTTTGTGGAGGAGCTGCGCTGGACTCCCCAAGATGAAGGAGCCTTCTGGTATCTCATCTGTGAGGGTGGATTGCGTTTGGCCTGGGGGAAGGCCACCGGTTCCGGGTCCCGATTACCCGGGAGCGTGCGGGATAAAATCACTGCCATGAGAAAAGTGATCGCAGACAAGGATCGTTTGGTCCCACTGGCCAGTTCCATCGACGAAATTAGCCTCTTCGCAGGCCCCAACCCGATCGTCACCCAACGCTGAATATAACCCTCGATCCCACTGCTCCCTCCCCGGAGAGGTAGCGCCTCGGGGGTCCGGGGATTATCCTGAGGACAGTTCAGAGGCAAATTGTCGAAAAGGAGCCGGAGTGTCCAATCCGGATCGATACCGCAGGTTGATCGGGGAAGTCGCCCAGGAAATGGGTTTTGTTTCCGCCGAGGCTGTGGACGAAGCCTTGTCCGTTCAGGAAAAGCGCCGGTCAGAGGGTCTCAAGGTACCCC
>JAAXJX010000007.1:0-23557 GCA_012269595.1 Planctomycetia bacterium
GGGCGAAGATCCTCGTTGCCGGCGGTGGGCGCTGCAATGTCACCCACCATGCCGTCGATCCTGCGGACTATGCCGGGGACAAGCCGAACCGCATACGCAAGGTGCTGCGCCGCTTTGATGTGGCGGACACCATCGACTTCTTCCGCGAGCAGGGTGTCGAACTGAAGCGGGAGGAAACGGGGAAACTGTTTCCGGTGACCGACAAGGCGCGATCGGTGCTGGACGCCCTGCTCAATGCCTGTAACCAGGCGGGAGTAACGCTGGCCCATCCGCAACGGGTGGAATCGGTCGAACGACGGGAAGAGAACTTCCTCATCTCCGGAGACTGGGGATCGGTATGTGCCGATCGGGTGATTCTCGCCACCGGCGGCCGCGCCCTGCCCAAGTCCGGTTCCGATGGACACGGCTACAGCATCGCCGAAAGTCTGGGGCACCGCATCTCGGACCGGGTCTTTCCCGCTCTGGTGCCGCTGATCCTGCCCGGGGAACATCCCCTGCGGGAGCTCTCCGGAGTCTCCTTTGATGGCACGCTGACGGTGCGGGCTCCCGGCGGAAAGATCCTGCACCACACCACCCACAGCATTCTGTGTACCCACTTCGGTCTGTCGGGCCCGGGCATCCTCGATATCAGCCGCCACTGGCGCGACGGCATTGAAGATGATGCCGGCACCACTCTCGATGTGGATTTCATGCCGCAGGTTTCCCTAGAAGATCTCGACCAGGCTTTGCAGCAGGCCGGTTCCAAAACGCCCCGGTCGATTCTGCGTCAGTGGCTGAGTGATCGTATGAGTGACACCCTGATCGCCCTCTCCGGCATCGATGGTCAAACCCCCTGTGCCCAACTCGCCAAAAACGATCGCAAAAATCTGCTGCAGTCGTGCAAGCAGTACGTGCTGCCAGTCCAGGGAGACCGCGGCTACACCTATGCGGAAGTGACGATGGGGGGAGTGCCCCTCGAAGAAGTCGATCTGAAGACGATGGCCTCACGCAAGACTCCGGGCCTGTCTCTGGTGGGTGAGATCCTCGATGTCGATGGACGGATCGGTGGATTCAACTTCCAGTGGGCCTGGGCCACCGGCTTTATCGCCGGCAGTTCAGTGGTATCTATCCCATGAATTGAACTGGAAACTCCCTTATAGTAGTCACAAGGAGTTTCCATTGAACGTGCCGCCCGCCAGCCCCACCGGCTTTCTGCTGAAAACGATTCAGGCTTGCCCCGATCTGCAATGGGCAACACCGGAACAGCAATTGCAATTGGCGGCAAGGGGACACCACCGTTCCCTCAAGGCCGGTGAAATCCTTTTTCAAAAAGGAGAACGGGGGGAATCGATCTTTCTGATTATTCAGGGAGATCTGGAAGTCTACCTTCCAGCCACCGCTGATCTTTCAGAGTTGATCATGGCCCGCCTCTTCAACCAGGGTGAAGCCCTTGGTGAATGGGCTGCCACCCGGGAAGGACAGACTCGCAGCGCATCTGTTCGGGCTCGTGGAAACTCGACACTCCTGGAAATCCCCTACGAACTGATTCAGGAAGTCGGCGCTCTGACCGGCTTTCTCGGTCACAGTGCCAGTCGTGGCCAAAAGCTGGAAAGTCATGACACCCTGGCGACTGCCTCACCTCTCTTCAATCTGATGACTCGACAGGGCTCTGCCCGGTTGAGTTACCTCGAAAAAGATTACTCCGGAGAAGCGGAGATCTTTTCTGAGGGCGACGTTTCTGAAGAGGTGTTTCTCATCCTTGAAGGCACCGTCGAAATCTATTCTGCCGACGAAGCGGTACGAACCATTTTGGGGAAAGGCCAGATCTTCGGTGAGCTGGGTGTCAGTCAGAGCGTTCCCCGATCCACCTCTGCAAAAGCCAAGACACCCTGCCGATTACTCGTTTTGAAGGCACAGGATTTTCTGGCACTGACCCGCGACAACGATGAGTTTGCCCAGCACCTCCTGACTCTTCGAAAAATTTACCAGACACGGTCATCGGAAGTCGTTCTTCAATTCCACTATCAGGTGGGAGAACAACCCCGCTTTTCTTCCACCATTCAATTGGATGGAGATCGGAAACTGATTTCCGACTACAGCATTTATGACGACTCCGTCTCTGTTGAAACGATTCCCGAATCCGGAGATGCCATCGTCTTCTCCTATCAGGATGAATCGCGAGACATCTCCCGGAGACTCGAGCTCCATGAGGGAAGGATCACCGGTGCCCGTTTCCATGGCCCTCATCCGGAAGCGGGCCGCATCGTCGAGGCGATAAGAAACGACCTGACGATCAGCGCCGATCAACTCCAACATTTTGAATCCCAGGGCACACTCTTTGATCCCGGGATTTCCCAGGATTTGCTTTGTCACTGCATGCAGATCACCCGCTCGGAAATTGCCCCGGGTGGAGAAGTGGCCCAGTGCACTCTCGAAGAATTGATGCAGGTTACCGGTGCGGGAACCGTTTGCGGAAGTTGCCGAGGCGAGCTCGCGTCCCTGTGTCAATCTTCCGAGAGTCTCGAAATGAACCTGCTCGAGGTTTCTGAGTTTCAGCCCGACATCTTCCGCGTGCGGATGACCCCCCAAAATCAGGAACCACTCGCCGCCTTCACCCCAGGGCAACACATTCAACTTGAAGCGACGATAAGGGGTGAGAAGGTCAGAAGGACATACACCCTTACCAGCCCCGCCGGGGAAACCCGCTGGCGGGAAATCACTTTCAAAAGAGATCCCCATGGATTGTTTTCCCGTTGGTTGGCGAAAGCCAAACCTGGGAATGAAGTCCTTTCCGTCTCGGCACCTACCGGCGAGTTCACTGCGAATCTCGATCAAAGCGAACCGATCATTCTTCTCGTCGCAGGAATCGGCGTGACTCCTGCCCTGAATATCCTTCGCAGCCGGGTGCAAAAGGGGAGTGGTCCCCGTGTGATCGTTGATCATTCATTCCACAGTGTTGCGACAGGTCCTTGCCGGGAAGAGCTGTTGTTGCTTACCGAATCCAACCCGGATCTAGAATACCACCCGCGGGAAACGATGGCCGGCCAACGGATTTTGACCCGTGATCTGGAACGCTATCACTCCCTCTATCCCAACGCCCGCTGGATGATCTGCGGACCGGAGGGGTTTGAAACGGTCATGCAGGAGAAACTGGAATCCACAGGAGTCACCGCCAGGAATGTTGCCGTCGAACTTTTTCATGCACGCGGATCGCTTCAACAGGATTCACTTCCCAAAGATCGGGTTTCACTGGTGCTCGGTTTGTTGACAACCGTCTTCACTGCAGCGGTTCTCGGAATGGATCTTTTGCCACAAAGCTGGAGAGATTGGCAAAGCTCCTTTGCTGGCCATTGGATTTCGGGCAGCGCACTGATGGTGTTTCTGGGTTGGCAATGGGTGTTGCCCCTGAAAAGGATCGGCCGTTCCACCGGAAACTCCGCAAAGTCACTACAACTCCACCGGCGACTCGGAGCCCTGTCTCCGCTTTTGCTTTTGTTGCACGGTAGTGGTTTCGGAGCGGGAATGCTGGGCCTGATCAGCCTGCTGTTTTTGACGCACACAGTTTTGGGTGTGGCGGATCGATCACTGATCTCTGATACAACGCGCCAGAGGCAATATCTGAAGGTATGGCTCTACCCTCACATCGTCATCTCCATTCTTCTGACTGCCCTGGCCCTGTTCCATCTGTGGCTCATACTCGGACATGGAGGCCCATCATGAAGAAAGGGTTCCCGAGAACCGGCCCCCTGTGGGTGGGATTGATCGTGACGGTGACTCTGATCACCGCTTTCAACTCTCCTGAACAGGAACAATTTCTCAGCCCTGGTGGGGACAGGGAAATGCATGAGGGAATGGCCTGTGAACAGTGTCATCAGGAAACGCCGGGGACATTGCGACAACAGGTTCAGGCCAATGTGCATCACTGGCTCGGCTTCCGTGAGAGTGGAGTCGGCTTCATCACTGATCCCGTTGGTTCGGAAGATTGCCAGGATTGCCACGAGATGCCGGGGAATCTGCATCCGATCCATCGCTTCGCCCACTCAGAGTACTTTGAACTGCGAGAAATTCTTGGACAGCATGAGTGCAGTGGCTGCCATGATCATCATTCACCCGTCAATGTGGTGCACTCGATGACCTTCTGTATGCACTGTCATGAAACATGGGGAAACAAGCCGGATACCATCACTCCTCGACACACCACCCTGATCGCTGAAGAGCGCTGGGAAACCTGTCTTCAGTGCCATGAATTCCACGGCAGTCGAGGACACCAGGAGCCCACCCTGCTTTCTGAAGCTTTCTCGGTTGAGCAGATTCAGCAATACCTGGATGGCAATCAACCCGCGCCCTATTCCGGAAAACTGCCGAAATACCCTGAAGAGAGAAAGAGCCAACGATGAAAATCACTCTCCCCCATTTGCTGGCCCTGGTTTTGGTACTGCTGATCGTATGGAGTGCTGCCAGCGCACCGGTGCCCCTTCCTGAAGAAGGTCGTCTCGGAGGCAGTGCAGAGATTCCAATTCGCGAAGTCATGACCACCATTGCGGCAGAAAATGATGCGGTTCGATCCCTCTACACCAAAAAGATTGTCGGTGAAGGCAAAAAGGTCGGGCTCAAGTTTGATGAAGACTGGGAAAAGGAAAATGTGCAAGCCGGCCCCTTGCCTGCCCTGTTCCTCAGCAAGGCAGCGGCCAGTCTTCAAAAACAGCAGATCGGAATCGAGTTGATTCTGGGATCACACATGCCAATCACACCAACCAATGCCTTCAAGGGAGATCAGGTCACCCGCTTTGAACGAATTCTCGAAACCCGGGAGCCCGAATTTTTCACCGATTCCCGGACCAATCTGGAAACGGCCATGTTCCCCGACGTTGCTGGTGTGCAAGCGTGTGTCACCTGCCACAACGAGCACCCCTCTTCACCCAAAACCGATTGGGCCCTGAATGACGTCATGGGAGCGACCACGTGGTCCTATCCACACGCAACGGTCAGTGAAGCGGAGTACCTGCAAATTGTCGCCGGTGTCCGCCGCGCTTTCCGCGATGCCTATCGTTCCTATCTGACAGAGATAGCGTCCTTTGAAAACAAACCGGAGATCGGCGCCCAATGGCCTGCGGAAGGTTACTTCGTTCCCAATGAAGAAACCTTCATGGCTGCCTTTGAAAAGGAGATCACCATCAAAACGATGAACCGGATCCTCCCGAAGTGATGCATTTCAGTGGCAACTTTCTGACATTGATCCTGCTGTGGATCACCCAGGGCACTCCTGTCACTCAGCCTTCAGACCAGAGCCCGGCTCCCCTCGAAGCGGATCTGGTGGTTTACGATGCCACCCCTGCAGGAATCTCTGCCTCCATCGCCGGTCGGCGTGCCGGACTCGAAGTGATCCTGATCTCTCCCCATGAACATCTCGGTGGCCTGACCACCAGTGGTCTTGGCGCCACCGATGTCGGAGCAGGATCCACCGTCGGCGGAATCGGCCGCGAGTTTTACCAGGCTCTGAGAAAGCACTACGATTCTCAGCAATCCTGGAGTCGGCAGAAGAAAAGCGACTTCAAGGGAAGGGGTCACAAGGCCGGCGAAGACGTGGCGTGGACCTTTGAGCCCCACATCGCCGAAGCCACCATCGAGGCGATGCTCAAGAAAGAGGGGGTCCGTGTCCTGCGGAACTCGCCCATCGATCGCACTGCCGCCGCCACCACCCGCTCGATTCCCTGGAGACTGATCGGCCTGCGCCTGAAGAAGGGTGGCATGGTGCGCGGCAAGGTCTTTATCGATGCTTCCTATGAAGGAGATCTGCTTCCCCTGGCACAGGTTCCCTACACCGTTGGTCGTGAATCGAATGATCAATATGACGAGACTCTCAACGGTGTCCAAAACGGTCGTGCGACCAAACATCAGTTCAAGAAAGAGGTCAGCGCACGGGTGGATCCGCAAGATCCCGATTCACCATGGTTGCCGGGATTGCTCCCTCCTCCCCATTCCGAAGATGGTACTGCGGACCAGGGAGTGCAGGCCTACTGCTTCCGCATGTGCCTGACTGATGACCCAGAGAATCAAATCCCCTGGAAGAAACCCGCCGACTATGACCCCTCACAGTATGAGTTGCTGCTGAGACAGTACGATCAAGGCTCCACCTTCACTCCGTGGCACATCGTACACATGCCCAATCGCAAATCGGATGTAAACAATAATGGAGCGGTCTCCACCGACTTCATCGGCGGCAACATCGGTTACGTGGAAGGATCCGATGAGGACCGGGCCCGAATCCATGAAGCCCATCGCAGCTGGCAGCAGGGTCTGATCTGGACCCTGGCCCATCACCCGCGAGTTCCCGAGAAGGTGCGCAAGGAAGTGAACCGCTGGCAACCGGCCGCGGATGAGTTCACCGATCATGACGGTTGGCCCTGGCGACTGTACGTGCGCGAAGGACGACGCATGGTTTCCTCGGTGGTGATGAATGAAAACCATGTGCGAGCGAAGATGACCGTCAACGATCCGGTGGGGCTCGCCAGTTATGGCATGGACAGTCACAATGTTCACCGGCGAATCATTGACGGCAAAGTTCGCAATGAAGGTGATATTCAGGTGTATGGCTTTGAACCGTGGCCCATCTCCTACCGCGCCATCGTCCCGCCCCCACAGAGTTGTTCCAATCTGATCGTTCCGGTTGCCATCTCCGCCAGCCATATCGCTTTCGGATCCGCACGCATGGAGCCGGTTTTCTTCGTTCTCGGAGAATCCGCCGGCATTGCCGCTGCAGAAGCGATACGACAGGGAACTGCGGTTCAGGATCTTCCGTATGACAAACTGAGGCCGCTTCTCGACAAGGCGGGACAGCGCCTGCAATTCCAGCGCTGAAAATCAACCTCCACGATTGGGGGTTGCCAACCTCTTCAGCGATGGAGATATTTGGAAAATACCCGCTGAGGAAGAGTTTCATGATTTGTCGCTGGTCCCATGCCTGGCTTTCCTGCTTCCTTGTCTTCGGTCTCTCGACCTGGACGCAGGCTGCAGATCCCTTTCCTCCCACCGTGGAGATCTCCGGTAAAACACTGAAGAAGAATGGGGAGGCCCTGTGCGAGTGGGGCATCTTCGGACTTGACCTTTATCGCGTCGCTCTCTGGGTCGAATCTCCAAGTTCAGAGCCGGAAGTGTTACTCCAGCAGAACACAGTTCGATGTCTGGAACTCTACTTCGTTCGTGCTCTCTCCCAGAAACAGATGCGCAAGGCGTATCGGGAATCGATCAAGGCGAACCACCCTGCAGACGATGAAGAGTTGAAGACCTCGATTGATAAGTTTCTGGATTCTGTTCAGGCCGCTGCCAAGGGATCCAAAATGCGACTGACCTGCTTGCCGGGAAAAGGACTGAAGATCCAACAGGGGAAAAAGAAGACACTGATCCCCGGAAACCGTGAGTTTCTCGACCTGATCCTGAAACTTTACATCGGCAACAAGCCGCCAACTCCAGCGGTTGCCAGGGGGCTTCTCGGTCAGCACCCCAAAACCGTCGCTGATAAGGCGTCAGGAACTGCAGAAGCAGAAGAAAAGCTCAGGAAAGTGCCAACACCCGACGCACCACCGCGTTGACATCGGTGTTCGTGACAAAGGACCCGAAGTTTCCACTTCCAGGTCCCCAGGCACTCAACTCGACAAACTCACCGGTGTGATTGCTACTGGTGAAATTGACTCCGGTTCGTGAGATGGGGTCATGCCATTTGCGGATCTGTGTCGAGACTCCGTAATCAGTGCTCTTGAGTCCGTCGAGAGTATCGAGTTGATCGTCGGTCAGAACCAACTGGATCGAATTCTCAACCAGTGCCCTGAACTCTGCCCGTGGCAGTACGCCAAACTGATTGCGAAGATTTTCGTAACTGCTTTTCAGGGCGTCGATGCCATTGAAGAAAGTCTTGTCCGTATCCAGATAAGAAGCCCCCATGCCATTGAGTTGGCAGCCTCCACAGCCGTGGTCTGTCGTGACCACCACCATGGTATCCGGGTTGTCGCGGGTGTACTCGAGGGCGACGGCGATGCACTCATCAAACGCCAACTGATCATGAACGATGGCGCCGGGGTCATTGCCGTGCCCCGCATGATCGACACGACCCGCTTCGACCTGAAGAAGGAAACCGTTGGGCTTGCGATCGAGAACCTTCAGGGCGGCACGCATCATTTCAGCAAGAGTCGGAACCGACTTTGCGATCTCTTGATTGTGCTGACTGTCGAGAGTGTAGGGCAGGTGTGTTTTCCAGAAGGTTCCGAGGAGACGTTCCGGAATGTCGGTGGCACCCAGTAACTGATCCCGATTTCCCATGATCTCATATCCCGACTTGCGGAACTTCGAGAACAGATCGTCGCCGTCTTTTCGAGTCTCTGCTGAAAAGTGGCGACTACCTCCTCCGAGTAGAACGTCGACACCCTTGTCCAAGTACTGGAGAGCGATGTCGTCTTCCATGCCCCGTTTCGGAACGGAAGTGGCAAAGGAAGCCGGAGTGGCATGGGTCATACGGGTCGTGGTCACCAAACCAGTGGCACGACCGCTCTTTTGCACCAGATCGTGCAACGGAGTCAGAATCTTGCCCTCGGGACTGACATTCAGGGAACCGTTGTTGACGCGCTGACCATTGGCCCAGGCGCTGCCGGCAGCGGCGGAGTCGGTCACCAGAGAGTTGGCGGAGCAGGTCTCCATCAAAGCTCGATTGACCAGTCTTTCTGCGTAGAGGTGCACCCATTCGCTTCTGCGTGCGCCACGATTTTGCGTACTGTTTTGATGTTGAAGATAGTAATCAGCGAGAGACCAGGTCCCGGTGTTCATGCCATCGGCAACCAGGAAGATGACATTCTTTGCTTGTGACTCGGACCCGGCATGCAGTCCTTCATGACCATCTTTCGCATCAACGAGAGAGCAGCCACCGAGACTGGAACTCCAAAGGAGTCCTGCTCCTGCAACAGCTCCACTTCCAAGAAATCCTCTTCGGGTCATACGATCGGTCGACATCGGTTCCTCTTTCAATCGATCCAACTTTCAAAGTCGCTGGATCACTCTGCCTGCAATGTACTCGCTGGAAAGAATTCCACCAACGCCAAAGACACGCATTGCCTTCGTCAAAATAAAGACCACTGCTGATTTGGAATGCTCTCGGCAACTTTGACTGACTGGTTCTCATGTGAAAAAGGGAAGGGAAACAGCGAAGGGAAATAGAGAAGGATATGGAGGGGGCCGTACTGACCTTTCCCCTGGAACAGGACATCACGGCGAACCGCAGTGTCGCATCTCCCCAGCCAGTTTTCGCCTCCGGAAATTCCGCGGACGACCCGGCCCCCTCGATCCTGATGTATCGTTATGGTGTCCTGTTTACTTCGACAGTTCAAGCATCTGTTTTTCAAAACTGTCAATTGTTGAATCGTCCACAATTCAGAAGCGGGAATTGTCCGGTGGTGCGACCACGAAAATTACCCGAATCATCGATTCGGATTTGAAGTCTGTTTGAGTTTTCCAACCAGTGGGAATTGCACGAAAAGTGCGAATATGACGCACACTCCTGCAGCGATCCACAGACTGGAACTGTAACCCTTTTCGTCGAAACCCCAGCCCAACAGGGGACCGAGAATTGCGAAACCGATGCGGACTCCGAGGCTCGAGAGTGAGTTGGCAGTGGCACGCAATTCCGCAGGAACCCTCGAATTGAGTGCTCCCTTCGTCACGACCTGAGTGAGACCACGACTGACGCTGAAGCTGAGACCGATGAGGATTCCGCCGATCATGAATGCCAGCGAAGTTTCCGGGCCCTGATAGAAGAGCGCCATCCCGCCGTAGCCGGTAATCGGCAGTGAAGCGATGAAGAGCAACACGGCCCTCGGTCCCCACTTCTTTTCCAGACCCGTGGCAAAACGGCCGGTCATACCCACCGTCAGGTTGTAGATGGCCCACAGGAAGCCAAACCAGACGAGGGGAACCTGCATCGATTTCCAGTAACCCTGGAAAGCCCAGACCGCCATCAGCGTCGTCAATCCGTAACACACGAGGGAGAGAAAGGTCCAACGCAGAATCGATTCGGAACGGAAGATAATCTTGAGCAAGCGGCCGAAGTTTTCACGGTGCCTGTGCTCGAGTTTCCGCCTGGGAGGTTCGACCAGAGTGAGAGTGACCAACAGGGGGATCCATGACACCCAGGCGTTGACCTGTGCTGGCCACGTGATTCCCCCCAAAATGAGCAGCCCCCCCACGGGAGCGGCGATCGTCTCACCGACTTGCGACCACATCAGCTTGCGGCCCAGCATGCTGCTGTCCTCGGCACTTTCACCGAGTGCTTCCTGAGTATCGTAAATGAGGGCGACATCGCTGCCGGAATAGAAACTGTTGCCCAGAGCGGCCAGCAATTCAAAGACCACGAAGCCCCAGAAATCCCCGGACTGGGCAAGAACCGTAAAGGCTGCGCCGTGAAAGACCCCTGCAAGAATCAGTGATATCTTGCGGCCAAAGAGATCCGCCAAATAACCGGAGGGCACTTCCAGCAGCACCACCGAGATGGCGAAGATCGCCTGCAGCTGATAGATCTCCGCCATGCCCAGGCCGTAGGACTCCATAAACGGAACCACCACCGGCATGACGATGAGAAACATCCAGAAGAAGTTGAGGATGAGGACTTTGGGACGGTTCTTCTGTAGAAGGACGCGTTGGGAATCAGAGAGTTTTCCCGCCTCGTCCGGTCGCTGTTCCACGGCCACCCCTGCTCTTTTCACCCTGCCAGAAGAGGTGACAAGGATATCCGATGCAGGGGGAAGCCGTGATCAAAATCAGCGTCATCCGAATCGGTCTTACTGGTGACTGATCGATCCTTCTGCCGAAGCAGCAGAACCGGGGTCAAAGTCAGGGCAGTAGAGACGAATCCAATCCAGACTCAGGCGACCCCGGATCTGGATCTCATTGACCACTCCGGTCACTCCGCCACTCCAGACCAATCCCACCTGACCTGCGGAAAGATCTTTCAGCAACTTTTTGGAGGAGGTCGACTCCCTCGACGATCCCATGACCCGGGTGGTAAAGGATCCGTCCTTCAGTTCGAACCCGAACCTGGATCGATCTTCGTGGACGAACGGGGCAGCCTTGCCCTGACGTCCGCTGGCCTTGACCCCAGAGAGGCGAACCAGCTGGGTTCCCAGATTGCTGCCGACACGTCGACGGTTTTTCTTTGACCAAGCGAAGGTCGCCGCCACCAGATCCTTGCGGCTGGCATTGCCCGTGGTGAATGAGACAAAGTCGACATCCATACGGACGTCCGGTTCCCAAACTGCCGTATGAAACCACTCACCCTTGTCAGCGATCACCACACCATCATGAAAGTGACGGCTGTATCCCCAACGATGGTCCGCCCACTTGACCCTGGAATTGGGTGCGAAAGAGACGTCAGGGAAGAAGTTGGTCGCTGTTTCCGGTCTGTCCGAATCGAAGCTGTAGACCAGGGTCACCACACCATCCGCAGTGACACTTTTTTCTTTTGCGGTAAACAGATCGAGAATCTGTGCTTTCTGTGTCTTGTTGAGGTTCCAGGGAGCCTTCTCCCCATTTGAAGCCTCACTCGAAACCAATCCCATACACAGACACAGCACCATCAGCGGATTCATGATCCTCTTCCTTTCCACAGGCCTGACCGGGCGTCGGGCCATGAAAGAGGAATCCGGCTTCTGAACAGATCAGGACAACCGCTTCCTCTGGAAGGAAGGAACGCCGCAGATTCAGGGAGGTATCCCGAACCGGCGTGAATCTTTGGAAAAGTATGGAAAGGGGCTGACTAGCTCTTTTTCGACCCGGTCGCTTTGCGATATTCCTTCAGACGCTCAGCGACGGAGGGAATCTTGCGACCGACCCAGTCCAGATCGAGCTTTCCCCGAATCGAAACGGAGCCGACACACATGCTGATCTTGCCGCTCCAGACACAGCCGATCTGGCCACTGCCAAGGTTTTTGAGGAACTTGCTGCTCTTCGTTTCGGTGACGGCTCTTCCTGATGAGAGAACCTCGAACTTGCCCTCTTTGATCTGATAGCCGAACTTGTGCGGCTCCTGAAAGACGATGGGGGGAGGAGTACCCACTGCACCGGCAGCCTTGATCCCGCTGATACGCATCAGCTGGGTGCCCAGATTGGAGCCCACCCGACGGGTCAATTTCTTCGACCATGCAAAAACCGCGCAGAAGAAATCCTTGCGCTGTCCCCCTACCAGAGAGCGGGCTTCCATTTCGACACGCACATCCGGTTCGAAGACCGCGGTGTGAAACCATTGTCCCTTGTCAGCGAAGTAGACCGCGTTTCCGAATCCGACTCGGGAGGCTTCCCGAGCCCTGCTCCAGCGAACCGACTGGCCCACCTTGCCAAAAACACTGGTGGGCATCGGCAACCAGTCGTCCCCCAGGCTCTCGTCATCTTTTGTGAAGTCGTAGCTGAGTTCCAGAACTCCGGCAGCGCTGACCTTCTCGGTGCTGGCATTAAAAAAATCGAGGAGTTGGTTGCGCTCTTCCTCAGTCAATTCGAAGGGTTTGACGGCGGTCTTCTCCTCCTCCTGAGCCCAAAGGGCTGGGGAGCAGAGACCGATCAGAACGAAAATCAGAACACTGAGGCCGGAATGGGCAAGCGGGGTTTTTCGCATCGTCAGTTCCTTACTAGAGGCATCCATTCAAAAGCATGCACGCTGGAATGATAGCAAACTCACTTCACCTCGACCACGCTTCCCCACTCCTCGCGGCCGTCAGGAAAACGGAGCTGGACCCTGTAAAACCCCGGCGCGTGAACCGGAGGGCTCCATGACTCCCCATTCAGCAGCCTGTAGGCGTTCACCAGTACCTGTTTTTCTGCGGCATCTTCTTCTGTGGAGTTCACTCGCCAGATACTGGCGACAGGTGACGACCCACCCGCCTCAACAGCGGGGAGCAAAGCATGGGGCTTGCGACCGTCGAGAGATTTCTGCTCGACCGTGATGGGCCACCCCGGATATTGCCCGGCATCCTTCTGGCCCGGAACACTGAATCGGGGCCAACACTCAAAGGTTGCAGTCCGCTTTCGATGATCCACATGGACCAGTCCCCAACCCGGCCCCCGGTCGTGCAGACGCTCAGGCTTGTGACCGGTTCGACTGGGATTGCCCACAGCGAGAACCGTCATCGCATTGCCAAATCCATCGCGGTAATCACCGGTTCCACGCAGGGGACTGACCGACTCGCCTCCCCCCGGCTCCGAGGGGAACCAGCGCCGTGGCCAGGTGTTCGCCACCGCAGGCCCTGCGAAGACCACTCCCGCATCCCGATGGTTTTCAACTCCGTATCGGACACACGAAGCCAAATGCTGATCACCGGCAAGGTGGAAAGCGCGGGCGTTGCGTAACAGACTGACCGCCCTGTTGCGCGCACTCTGGGGCCAGCCTCCCGAATCGCAATCGGCCACAGGAACTTCCCCCTCGGGCCACTCTCCCGGTGAGGGAATCGGCAAGCCGGGGATCACCGCGCCGGTCTTGCCCGGGGGCAAGGTCGCCACGTTGACGAATGGCGTCTGTGACAACAGCACCTTCCAGCGCGCACCGCGACTCCAGTCGACGGACCAATCCGCCAGGAACTTCTCCTGGGCACTGCCGAGAAGATCGAGTCCCGGTGCGTCCGCCTCGGTCACCGGATCAAACTCCGGATTGCGGAACCAGCCATTGACCACATTGCCCTCCGGCAGCGATGGACGTGGTGCACTTTTGAACTGTCGATCGGAGATCACCGCCATCGACAGGCCGGCATATTCCACCCTGGTGGTGTAGACGCTGTAGCCTTCCCCGATGGGGCCTTCGATGCAGGGTTCCGGCAAGTGTGAGGTCTGGGTCAGGTGAACCGCATTGACCTCCCGTGGGGCCAATTTGTACCCCCCTGAATCCTGGGCAGACATCCCCTCTTCACGACGGGCACGCTTTCCACCCGCCCCCCAGATGTTGCCGTGGTAGACGTCGTGATCATCCGGCACCTGAATCGTCGGTCGTGACCGGGTGATCTCGCCAAAGGCCCGGTACCAGCGCAGATACTTGGTGTGATAGTCGAGGAGCATCCGGTCCGGCGGCTGGATCTCTGCACGGGTGATGTCCCCCTCATAGATCTGATCACCGGCAAAGAAAACCAGATCCGGATCCTGCGAGAGAAGACCCCGGGCCACATCTTCATGGGGATACCAGATAGAGGAACTGTTCCATGCCAGATTGCCGGTGAAGTTTTTGACGCAGGAGATGAGACCGATACGGATCGGCCTTCCATCCAGCTTCGGCTCTGCTCTCACCATGCCGATGTAGGCGTATTCCTTTTGGCTTTTTTCCGAGTCTCCAAGGATCACTTTGACGCGGAAGGGTCGAGAATGACTGGCTAACCAACGGGGAACCCTGAAGTGAAGAGTGTGTGAAAGTGCCTCGTAGTTGCCGGTAGCCAGTCGGGTCCACACCGCTCCTCCATCTTTGGGGTTCTGAACTTCCAGCCAGGCTTCTCTCACTGCTGCAGGATCGACAGGAGCAAGCTGGGCGGTCAGATTCCATTCGTGAACCACCGGAACAACTTCAGACCGGGATTCGGGAACGCGGGACAGACTGTACTGCACCCCAAAGATGGGACCGAGCAGGCGATCCCGATGGGAAATCAGTCCTTCACCCCTGGCTTTGAAAGAGGAGAAACTCCAACCCCTTCGCCCTCCCTTTTGACCGAGGTGGCTGACGAGACCAAAGGAACCATCGACCTGATTCAGGGAAAGCCCCTCGACACTCGCACGGCTGAGAACGGTTCCTGAGGAATCGGTCGCCTGTAATTTCATGCGACAGCGGCCATCTCCCTGAGGCTCAAACTCCAGTGTCAGACGCCAGGGGCCCGCTCCTCCATCCCCCGATCTCTGCTGATTCTCCAGCAATGCCACACTGCCCTCCTTGAGAGGGCCACCCACCGACCATGATCCGCCGCCGCCGCCAGTGAAAAAGTCTCGGAATCCCACCCGTCCAGCAGGATCGACCACTGCGAGAATGCCGCCATCTTCTGCCGGCTTGTCGTGAACGATGGCACGAATGCGATGGTCCACTTCGGGGCCACCGATACCGAAGATCAAACCGGCCTGCGAACCTTTGTGGCGCTGGTCGCTGTCTCCGGGAAGATCGACTTCCACACTCCAGCTCACTGCCTGATCTGCGGGTTCAAAATCATGAGGCAGCCAGATGGCGGTTCGCATCGGATCTTTCAACTGACTGTTGGTGCAATGGATCTGGCCATCCCTGTGCTGCCAATCCTGAAAGCGATTGGCGTTCCACTGGCGACCGATCCACCTCTGTGAACTCACCGGCATCGACTCCATCCGCACATCCCCGGCTGCATTCGCCGGTTGTGAAAGATTGAGAGTGGCCATCAACAGCAGTATCGTAGGCATGAACATGCACAAACCTCCCCGTCAGTGATCCATGCTACGGGGTTCCTCTCATCAGGAAAGGCCCCGCATGCTGTCCGCCACCATCCTGTTGCTGCTTTGCACCGTGACACCCGCGGATCTGTCTCCCCTGGAAAAAGCGGTTCGCAGCGGCGATTCCAAAATCGTCGAACAAGTCGTGCGGGCGATGGCGAAGGGGGCCAGTGCCGCAGATATGGAAGCGGTCATCGAGCACGCGCTGCTCTCGGACAAACCGGCCATCGAAAATGCCGCCCTCAGGGGCCTCGACAAGCTGACCCCCGGGCCGGGCCTCACCTGGCTCTGCACCCAGGCCAAACAACACCCACGAAAACAGGTCCGCGATCTGCTGATCCGATATCTGGCCCAGCGCAGGGATGTAGACAGTTTCAAGGCGGTCCTGCAGGGGCTTTACGACCAGGAGGACAGTGTTGCCCTCGGGGCGATTCAGGCGTTGCTGAAAAAGGAACACAACGGCTCCATCCCGCACCTGATCCGTGCTCTCCAGTTTCAGGAGGATCGGGACCGGGATCTTTCCCTGGTCGCAGAGAAGCTGCGCAACACTCTCAGTTCGCTGACCGGTGCCGACCTGTTTGCTGCTTCCGAATGGGATGCACTGTGGAAGAGCAATCGCAAAGCGCTGGAAAAGAAGGAGAAACTGGACCCGGCGAAAATCGTTATCAAGGGAACCGGAGTCAAGGTTGAGCCACCCAACTTCTTTGGTCAGGAGCTGGTCAGCCAGAAGATCGTCTTCGTTCTCGACACCAGTATCTCCATGGAAGAGAAAGATCCCAAACCTGAAAGAGGTGTCGAGGAAAAGGGGGACGGTAAGGGAGAGGGCACATCCGTTGGCGGTTCATCCCGCAAAAAGGACGCTGGAAAATTCGGTGAGCTCCCTGATTCGAGAATGCGCCTGCGACGGGTTCAAAAGGAACTGAAACGGATGGTTCGTGAACTGCCCAAGGATTTCCAATTCTGTCTGATCTCCTTTGATGAAGAGGTCGAACAGATGAGCGACTTCCTCATCAAGGCCAAACCGGACCAGAAGCGGCGCGCCTTCAAATTCATTGATCGTTTTGATCCACAGGGATTTACTTCCACAGATCGCGCTCTGGATGCTGCCTTCAAAATCAAGGGAGTCCGCACCATCGTGCTGCTCTCCGATGGAATGCCCTACCGGGCGACCGACCCCATCGATGGAGCCGCACTCCTCGATCACATCGACACCGTCAATCGCTTTGAGCACATTCCGATTCACACCATCGGCTTCAGGGCCACGGCGGGATCTGCTTCATCATTTTTGCAGGAGTTGTCGCGAAGGTCCGGGGGGAAGTATACCGAGATTCCCTAGCCCTTCTGGGGGGAATCCTGTGGAGATCTCTCACTAGCTCACTCTTCTTCGCCGAGTTTTTCCCTGAACTCCGCTTCGAGGCGATCATGTTCTTCACTGGCGGTCTCAAACTTCTCAAAGGCACGATCGATAGAAGCGCGCAGGTTGTTCAACTCCTGTGCCAGTGAAGCGATCGCCTCTCCGTCGCCACTCTCGGAAGCGGCGATCAAATCCGCCTCCGTTTTTTCGACCTTCTCCTCCAGCATCATGATGAGCTTCTCATTGCTGTCGATGGTCTGCTTGAGTGGCTTGAGTGCCTGCGATCGCTCACGGATCAACTCAGCCCGTTCGCGCTTGAGATCCTTGCGATTCTCTCTGCGCTTCCTCGGACCCTTCTCTTCCACCGGCTGGTCTTCACTGCTCCAGCCATGGCGACGAAGAAAGTCATCGTAGGTGCCCTCGAAGACCCGGACTTTCCCATCATCGAAAATGACCAGGCGATTGCAGGTCTCTCGCAAGACGGATTCGACGTGGGTCACCATCACCGCAGCACCGGGGTACGCCTTGATCGCTTCAATGAGGGCGTCGGTACTCGCCATGTCGAGGTGATTGGTCGGCTCGTCCAGCAACAGGAGGTTCCCGGGACAGGCGAGCACCCTGCCCAATAGTGTCCGCGACTTTTCTCCTCCGGAAAGAACCTCGACCTTTTTCAGAGCCAGGTCTCCGCCAAACATCATCGCACCGCAGATATCCCTGACTTGAGTACGATTCAGGGTGCTGTTCGCTTCGTAGACCTCTTCCTCGATGGACCTCTCAGGTCGCAACACTCTCATGGCGCTTTGACCAAAGAGATTGATGCTGGTCGAAGGATGGGTGCGCACTTCGCCTTCAACCGGCTCCAACTCGCCAGCCATCAAACGCAAAAGGGTCGATTTGCCCTTTCCGTTCTGACCGATAACGCCCACCCGATCACCGGCCCCGATATGCAAGTCGAGGTTTTCAATCAGGGTTGGTCCATCATCATAGGCAAACTGGAGACGACGCGTCTCCAACGCCCACTTGCCGGGGTTGTGCTTGTAGTGAAACGAGAAGGAGAGGGAAGAGAGTTCATCCAGTTTCTCGAGTCGCTCCCTTTTATTGATCTGCTTCAGACGTGATTGGGCCTGGGATGCCCGGCGAGCCTTGGCGCGGAACCGCTCAACGAAACGCATTTCGTGGGCAATCTTCCGCTCCGTATTGACGCGGGTTTTCTCGTGCATCTCTTCTTCGATGTAGATCTGCTGCCAGGCTTTTTCTGTGCCCCCCTGGAACTTTCTCAACTTCCTGCGATGAACCGCCAGCGTATGGGTGGTGATGGCATCCATGAAATCGCGATCGTGGGTCACCAGCAAAAGAGTCCTGCGCCATTTGCGCAAGAACTCCTTGAGCCAACGCATGCTGACGATGTCGAGATAGTTGTTGGGCTCGTCGAGAAGCAACAGGTCCGGATCCTCAAGCAATGCCTTGGCCAGATTGAGACGAACCTGAAATCCCCCGGAAAGTTCTCCCGGAGGCTGCTTCAACTGCTCCTCTGAAAACCCGAGGCCCATCAGCATCGACTCCGCCTTGAAGATGGGCAGAAAGCCATCCTCTTCGACGAGAACGGTGCACGCTTCGTCGAGAACCGTGGCGGCCTTGAAGACCAGATGCTGGGAGAGGTGGCCAATTCGAATTCCGCGACTCACGGCAATGTTGCCCTGGTCCGGTTCAATCTCGGAGAGAATCATCCTCAACAGGGTCGATTTTCCATGACCATTGGCCCCGACGATGCCGACCTTTTCGCCCGCATCGATCAGGCAGCCGGCATCGTGGAACAGGTCCTGTTCACCGAACGATTTGTAAATTCCCTGGATCTGTAACAATTTTCTTCTCCGAGGCGGTTATTCTAAGGCCGGAATACCAAGGCGTCACTCGAGACCCGGCATTCCCTGGCGATTTTGCTGTCGGGTTCTTCCCGATCCCCCGAGAAAGGCACTTCGAGCATGAGTCGGTTCCTCTTCCTGCTCTTTCTGACCCTGATTCTGCTCGCCGCGGTCTACCGCCTCGACAATCGTGCATTCATCCCCAGCGATACTCCCCGCAAACCCTACCTGCAACAGGTGCAGGGAGACTCCGCTCTGGTTTGCTGGCGCAGGGTCTCAACAAACATCCCGCAAAAGGTCGAATGGCGAGTGAACGGAACCTCCGAGTGGAATACCGTCGAAGAGGTGCTTCAGGAAGAAGGACCCGGGCCCGTCTACAACTTCACCTCACGACTGGGTCCCCTGCCCCCGGATGCCCGGGTGGAATACCGGGTACTCGCCGCAGACCTGATTCTTGGTCAGGGCATCTTTCATACCGCCAAAGACGCCGACTCTGAAAACCCCCTCAAGGTTTGGGTGTTGGGCGACAGCGGTTCCGGGAAGCGTGAGCAGTACCATGTCCTGAATGCGATGGCTAAACACACGGCCACCCCGGAGGCGAAGACGGAGATCGATCTGATGCTTCACGTCGGCGACATGGCCTACAGCCACGGAACCGAGGGTGAATTCGACGGACGCTTCTTCCGCCCCTACTCAGAGATGCTGGCCAACTTGTCCTGCTGGCCTGCCATTGGAAATCATGAGATCAAAAGCTCCGATGTCGAAACCGAGAGCGGGCCCTACTTTGATGCCTTCATACTGCCGATGGCAGGAGAAGGGGGCGGGGCACCGAGTGGTACCGAGGTTTACTACTCCTTCGACAATGGGCCGGTTCACTTCATCGCCCTCGACTCCAGTGGCGGAAAGATCACCGCAGACTCCGAAATGATCACATGGCTGAAAAAGGATCTCGCTTCCCACGACCGGGAATGGTGCATCGCTTTTTTCCACCACCCTCCCTACTCTCTGGGAACCCATACTTCCCAAACTGCCAGGGACAGCCGTGGTCGACTGGTGGCGATGCGTGAGATCGTGATTCCACTCCTCGAAGCTGCAGGAGTGGATCTGATCATGGCAGGGCACTCCCACTGCTACGAAAGATCCGCCGTGGTCAAAGGGGTCTTCGGCTATGGATCTGCTCCCGACCACGTCGTTCCCGATCGTGACACCCTTCGTCAAGATGGCCGCATCCTTCATGAAAATGGAGATCAATACGAAGTAGCCAGGGGAGAGGGCACTCTTTACGTGGTCGTCGGCCATGGCGGTGCGGGGGTTGGCCTCCGCGGGGAACACCCCCTGATGGATCGCTTCGATGACCAGCATGGCTCACTGCTGTTGACCATCGATCAGCGCTCCCTGCTCCTCGAAAATGTGGTCAGCTCCGGTGAGGTCATGGATCGCCTTCTGTTGCTTCGACCGACGCCCTGAATTTCATCGCCTCCTTGAGTTCAACTCGCATCGGCGGGGCCGATCGGGGTATCCTGCCGATTGCATTCATTCCGAAACTTGCAGGTTTTTCGAGGAGGTTCGATGTCTCTGCCCAAAGGTAATGCAGTTGTTGCCCAGTCCGGTGGCCCCACTGTTGTCATCAATGCTTCGTTGGCCGGTGTCGTCGAAGCGATTCAACAATCAGGCCTGGCGGATTCCATCTTTGGCGCCCGTCATGCGGTCCGTGGAATGCTCGAGGGGGATTTCACCGATCTGACCTCTCTCGATGGTGCGGCACTCGATCTCATCGCCCAGACCCCGGGGGCTTCTCTGGGATCGAGCCGCGACAAGCCTGATGAGGAATACTGTAAAAAGATCTTTGAGCAACTTTCGGCCCGGGACATCCGCTACTTCTTCTATATAGGCGGCAATGACAGCGCCGATACCTGCCGCATCGTTTCCGAAGTGGCCCAACAAGCCGGTTATGAGCTGCGGGCTTTCCACGTTCCCAAAACAATCGATAACGATCTGGTTCTCAATGACCACACCCCCGGATTTGGTTCCGCAGCACGCTTTGTTGCCTGTGCCCTTCTCGGTGACAGCCTCGACAACCGCGCACTTCCGGGAATCAAGATCGACATCATCATGGGTCGTCACGCCGGCTTCCTGACCGCCGCCAGTGCACTGGCACGGACAGAGCATGGAACCGGGCCGCACCTGATCTACCTGCCCGAATCGATCTTTGAGATCGATCGGTTTATCGCCGACGTGGATCGTGTCTACAGCAAAGAGGGGCGTTGCATGATCGCTGTCAGTGAAGGAATTCACGATGCCGATGGCACTTCCATCACCCAGATGCTGGCGGAACAACTTTCCGGTTCAGTGGAGCGGGATGCCCACGGCAATGTTCAGCTCTCCGGCAGTGGTGCTCTGGGAGATTACCTCGCACGCCTGATCCGTGAACGACTCGGTGAAAAGCTGCGTGTCCGTGCGGACACCTTTGGTTATCTGCAGCGCTCTTTTGCAGATTGCGTCAGTGAAAGTGATCGCCGGGAAGCCAGGGAGAGTGGTCGCGCAGCGGTTCAGGCCGCCCTCGATGGCCATGAAGGTGCCAGCCTGACCCTGCGTCGAACCTCGGATGATCCGTACACCATCGAATACGTTCCAGTACCGCTTCAGGAAGTGGCACGGAAAACCAAGGTGATGCCCGCATCTTGGATTCAGGATGGTTGCGATGTCACCGACGAGTTCCTGAGCTATGTCGCACCGCTGGTGGGAGAGCTGCCGAGGATCGGTTCTGTTTGATCCGCCGGTTCGAATCAGCGTGACTGGAACTGCAACTTGACCAGGCGTGCGTAAATTCCACCCTTGTCGACCAGTTCGTCGTGGGTTCCGGACTCTCGCAAATGACCGTGGTGCAGAACCAGAATCCGGTCCGCCTTGCGCACGGTGCTCAAGCGGTGGGCGACGATGACGGAAGTTCTTCCCTCCACCATGCGATCGATGGCCTCCTGGATTTTTGCCTCAGTCTCCGTGTCCACATGGCTGGTGGCCTCATCCAGAACGAGGACTTCCGGATCGCCGGCGAGAGCTCGGGCAAAGGAGATCAGCTGCCGCTCACCACTGGAGAGGGTACGACCGCGCTCCATCATCGGTTCGTCGAGGCCCAGTTTCTGCCGCTCGACGATTTCGGTTCCATTGACCTGCTCGAGAGCTTCACTGATCCGCTGTCGTGAAATATCCCGATCAAATCGGATGTTCTCGCCCAGGCTACGGGTCATCACCGAGACATCCTGAAGCACGAGGCCAAAGCGGCGTCGATGTTCTTCCAGAGAATGCTCACGGATATCTTCACCATTGACCAACAGTCGTCCGCCGACCGGATCGTGGAAACGCAAGAGAAGATTGATGATGGTGCTCTTGCCGGCACCGGTAGCACCCACGATGGCGAGGGTCTCGCCCCTTTTGACGGAGAAGGAAACATCCTCCAGCACCGGGGTTTCTCCGTCGTAGGAGAATGAGACATTTTCAAAACGGATCTCGTCGAGAGAATCCTGCTCGCTGTTCGTCGCCGGTCCGCGCTTTGAATCAACCTCGGCAAAAGTGGTATCCGTATCGAGAACCGTGAAGATTCTCTCGCTGGAGGCCATCGCCGATTGCAGCAGATTGTATTTTTCTGCCAGATCCCTGACCGGCGTGAAGAGTCGCGTCAGATAAGTCCAGAAGAGGAAGAACTCACCAAAGGTGGCCGTACCCATCTCAATCCGCTGTCCGCCCTGAACGACGATGATTCCAAGGGCAACCACAGACAACAGTTCCACCGTCGGGAAGAAGAGGGCGTACCAGAAAATGCTCTTCAGATGGGCATCCTGAAGTTTTCCGTTGATTCCCGAGTACTGCTGGGCCTGCTCTTCCTCCCTGCGACAAACCTGAATCACCTCCATGCCACTGATCGACTCCTGAGTGAAGGCGTTCAAATGTGCGAGTCTTCGGCGAACCTCTCGATAGTGCTTGCGAGCAAACCGGCGGAAGATGGTCGTTGAGATCAGCAACAGCGGGGCAGTCGCCAGTACCATCGAAGCCAACTCCGCATTGGTCCAGAAGAGCATGATCACGATTCCGGTGATCGCCAGAATGTCACCGACCAGTGTGACAAATCCGCTGGTGAAGAGTTCGTTGAGTGCTTCCACATCACTGGTCACACGGGTCACCAGGCGACCGACCGGATTTTTGTGATAGAAGGACGCGCTCTGTTTTTGCAGGTGATCGAAGATCTGCAATCGCAGATCGCGCATGACATTTTGACCGGTGCGATTGAGCACCATCGTTTCGCCGTAGCGCATCAGTATCTGGATCAGCAGAGTGAAAGCGTAGATTCCGACAAGAACCCACAGCCATTGGGTCCGCTCATCGATGGAAGAGCCCACCGCGATGGGACTGAGGCCAGCACCCTCTCCCAGGTCTGTGATGAGTTGGCCGATCCCGGTCAACTCTCTCGACTCCGTTTCTTCCGTGGGCAGTGCCAGGGGTCCATCGACCGCTTCCTTGATGAGCAAGGGACCAATCAATGAGAGTGCGGTGTTGGTGAGAATCAACATCACCGACAGCAGAACCAGCCCCTTGTAAGGGCGCAGGTAGCGCATCAATCGACCCGCCAGCTCCCGGCTAAAGGGGCGATCGATCACCTCTTCGACGTAGAAGTCTTCGGCGTCGTCTTTTTCCTTATTCTTCTCTGCGGTTTTTTTGGAGGTCATTCCAGATCCTCCAACTCACTCTCGATGGTTTGCTTGCGCCACAACTCGGAGTACTTGCCCTTCTTCTCCAGCAATTCGGAATGGGTGCCGCGCTCGATCACTTTGCCCCCATCGAGAACGAGAATCTCGTCTGCATGGGTTACCGCACTGAGGCGGTGAGTGACGATCAGAGCGGTCAGGTCACGGGTCCA
>JAAXJX010000007.1:23657-78077 GCA_012269595.1 Planctomycetia bacterium
AATGTTCTCGGCGATGGTGGCGCTGAAGAGGAACGGTTCCTGTGGAACCATCGAAATCGAATCACGCAACACCTTGAGGGGATACTCCTCGATCGGTTTGCCATCGATCAGGACCAGACCGGATGTCGCCGGCGACAATCGGGGAATCAGATTGAGGAGACTGGTTTTTCCACTGGCGGTCACACCGACGATGCCCAGCGTTCCCCCTGGTGGAAGATCAAATGAAACGTTCTCCAGTGCCGGTACTTCCCCCTCCGGATAACGGAAAGAAACATTCTGGAACTCGACACTGCCCTTTTGAACAGCGGTCAATCCGGTCGCGCGGGAATCATCGACGAGGGGCTTGGCATCGAGTATCGCCTGTAATCTTTCCGCACTGGCTGCTCCTCTGTGAAACAGGTTCATCACCCAGCCGAGGGCAATCATCGGCCAGATCAACAGCAGCTGGCAGCCGTTGAAGGTGGCGAAGTCACCGAGACCCAGATCACCCTGAAGGATGCGCATTCCGCCGATCAGCAACAGCGTGACCAGTGCCAGATCGCCGAAGAGCCACATGGCACTGCCGGAGATGGCTCGCAATCGGGCGATGCGCAGATTCTGGCGGAAGTAATCGTGGCTCAAGCGCTGCATCCGCTCGACTTCTGCATCCTCGACCACGAATGCCTTGATCACCGGAGCATTGGCGAAGTTTTCCTGGGAGTGAACCGAGATTCCGGAGAGCATCTCCTGTGCACGCATCGACTCCCGATGCACCTTCGGTCCGATCACCCGGATAGCGACGGTGAGAAAGCCCAGTGGGATCAGCGAATACAGGGTCAACTGCCAGTCGATCTGGATCATCATCGACAAAGCAAAGACGAGAGTGAAGGCGGTCTGAACCGAGTACATCACTGCCGGCCCGAAGACCATTCTCACCGCTTCGATATCACTGGTGAATCGACTCATCAGATCACCGGTGTGGGTCTTCGAATAGAAAGATCCATCGAGACCGGAGATATGCTCATAGAGTTGGTCGCGAAGCTTCTTCTCGATGCGACGGCTGGAGGCGATCACCGTCTCCCGGGTCCAGAAGGATGTCAGGCCGCGGATCAGGACTGCGCCCACCATCGCCAGGGCAATCGGACCAATCAGGTCGACGCCGATCCCCGACTCCAACTTCTGAATGGCCAGACCCACCAGACGTGGCACTGCTACCTGGGAGAGACTCGTCAATAGGATGAGCACGACGCCGATAGCAAAGATCGGCCGTTGCTCACGGATCAGCGGGGCCAGAAAACGGAAAGCACGAAAAGGAAACAAGCGCTCTCCTGATCCTGTCGGGTGAATCCCGAAATGGGGTGGCCTTTATCCTGATCAAGAATCCACCCTGAAAGCGGTGTTGTCGAGCGAACAGACCCCTCAGGGGGCGGTTGGCATGGGCATTTTGCGCTCTTCACGCCAGCGAAGCAGGCGTTGATGCATATTCAGGGCTTGTTCAGGTCGCTCCTCTGAAAGATTTCGCTCTTCAGACACGTCGGAGAGGTCATACAGTTGCCGCTCTCCCGACTCAAAGAACTCCAGCAATTTGTCATCCCCCCGCATGATGGCTGAGACCGGGGTGGTTCTCCAAAGTCCATGACGCCTGGCTGCACCGGACAGATAGGCAGGGAAGTGCCAATAAAGATCTCTCTCCGGAAGAGGAGTCCCATCTTCCAACAGGGAGACGAGGCTGGTTCCCGCCAAGGGCAACGATTCCGGAGCACGGGTCCTCGACCACTCCAGAAGGGTCGGCACCAGATCGGTCAGCTGTACCGGGTCCTGCGTGTTCACTCTCCCCCCCGGGATGCGTTTGCCCCACGCAATCAACGGCACGCGGATTCCCCCTTCGTAGAGCATGCCCTTGCCACCGCGAAGGGGTCCGTTATCGGTAAAGCCTTCCAGACCCCCATTGTCACTGGTGAAGAGGATGACCGTCTCGCGACCTTCGCCACCGGCACGAACTTCCTCCATCAACCGGCTGACCGATCGATCCACACTCTCGACGAGGGCCGCGTATTTCTGCTGTCTCCGCGTCCCTTCAGGCCAGATCTTCTGCCACCTTTTCAGAGCCGCTTCGGAAACCTGAACCGGTGTGTGCACGGCATAGTGCGACAGGACCAGCAGATACGGCTGGTCTCCACACTCACGGATAAAGTCGATGGCGTGATCAGTGAGTGCATCCGCCAACTCGGTCCCATCCTCCTGCTCCGGAAGATGGGGCAACTTCCACGGTGCCAGGTGTGTCTTGGGGTGACCGCGGCGATCACCGGCGATGGAGACATCAAATCCCTGTGAGCGGGGATCATCACCCAGATGCCACTTGCCGATATGCGCGCTGCGATAGCCGCTGTCCTTGAGCATCTCGGCGATGGTGACCTCATCGTCTTCGAGAGTGCGCCGGGTTTTGGGCGGAACCAGTTTGCGATTCTCTTTTTTGCCGCGAGCCGCGGGGGCCACCGTGAACACTCCATGCTCAGCGACATCGAGTCCCGTCATCAGACAGGCACGACTCGGTGCACAATTGGGTCCATTGGAATAAGCCCTCGTCAGTCGTACCCCTTCAGCTGCCAACTGGTCGATGGCGGGGGTCGCCCACGCACTTCCCTGGCAGGAGATATCTGCCCAGCCCAGATCGTCTGCCAAAACGAGAATGACCGATGGAGGAGAAGATTCACTCTTTTGAGGAATCTGTGCACAACCTCCCAGGATCAGGCACGAAATCAGGCCCAGCAGTGATCTCGAAAGCTTCATCGCTCCCCCTCTTCAGATGGGCCAAATTAGACAGGCATCTCGACCCTTGTCCAACCGGAAACCCCACCACCGTTTGTGACCTTTCCTCTCTGTCAGCGACTGGACTCCTTGCCTCGGGGTGGGCTCTCTGCCACCTTCATGTCATGGAAATCGAGGCTCCTTGATCGACCCGGATCCCAAATTCTGCCACCAGTGTGGGGAAACCCTGACCCACAAGATCCCGGATGGTGAAGACCGCCCCCGGGGAGTCTGCACTTCCTGCGGCAACATTCATTACATCAATCCCCGGGTCGTGGTCGGTACCGTGATCGAATCGGGAGATCGCATCCTTCTCTGCCGACGCGCCATCGAACCGGCCCATGGCAAATGGACACCCCCCGCCGGCTTCCTGGAAGTCGGTGAATCCACCGTCGACGGCGCCATCCGTGAAACATGGGAAGAGGCGCGGGCGAAGGTGGAAGTGGTACAGCCCCTCGTCTCCATCGACCTGACCCGTATCGGCCAGATTCATGTCAAATATCTGGCAAAGATGAAATCGGACGAGTTTGAAGCGGGTCCCGAAAGCCTCGAAGTGCGCTGGTTCGATTATTCCGAAATCCCCTGGGATGAATTGGCATTCCCGGTTACCCACTGGAGCTTGCGTTTGCGCATGGAGGACAGGGCTCTGGGACAAGGGCGATTCCATCGTGGAACTCTTGCATGGAGCAAACAGGGATCGCCTCTCGACATCGACAACTACGATCTGTCCGACTTGCAGTCCTGGCCGCTTCTGTCCGGGGAAGACCTTTCACAGGATTGAGCGGAAGCAACATGCCTGCGAGTCGCTGGATCCGATTTCTTCTGATTGCCTGGGCTGCCTGGTTCACCTTCATGATGTTCCTGTCAAATCAGCCAGCACCGGTCTGGATTGCCCGGGATGCCATCACCCGCAACACCCACTTCATCGATCTGCAAGCAGTGGTTCCTGTCAAAGACGGCTTTCCCGTGCGCATCGCCACCACTGCTCCGGGCCTGGTTCCTCCGGCACCGGTCACCGTAAAGAACGGTCGGATGCAGACTCGTGTTGAGATTCCGGAAGATGTGGGATCCCACGGAATGCATCTGTGGTCCGCTCTACCCGCCACCGGTGAAGCCCCTGCGGCCATCTCCAACGGCACCCTCACCATCCTCGATCCCCAAGCACCCTGGATCGCTGTCGACATCGATCCCGTTATCGCCGATCGCCCCTGGAGTTCACTCGGAACAGAAGATCCCCCCCTGCCCCACACACCGGTTCTCGACGGGCTGCTCCAACTCTCCCAGCATGCGGTCATCGTCTGCTCGACCCGGCTCCAGGAAGACCAACTGCCCCTCTTTCGCCAATGGTGGGACCTTCACTCCTTTCCGGTCAGTGTGATCTTTCCCAAAACGGATCTGATCTCCCTCTCGGAAGAATTGACAGTGAGATTAGGTCCCCCTGTTCTTCGACTGATACCTGCGGATAAAATTTCCAACGGCACGAAGCCCATTCCCGAGAGATCTCCCGCGATTGCCATTTCCGGGGACCCCGCGGAGTGGCAACAAATCGAAACCCGATTGCTGGACCTTCTCGCGCTCGAAGAAAGGAAGAACCGATGATTCTGACTGTGTTGGTAACAGCCCTATTGGGTTGGACTCCGCAAGATCCTGCGGATTCGAAACCAGGCAACGATCTCGCCCCTGTTCAATCCGCCATGAAATTTGCCGGACTGTCGATGACCGATGAGGAGCTGGCCCAACTGCTGCCATGGGCGACAGACAACATCGCTTCTTTCGAGGTCTTGCGCGGAGTCGAACTCGAAAACGGAGTTGCACCTGCAACCGTCTTCATGCCGTTGCAGCAGGGAAACAGAACATCCCGGGTGGCAAAGCAGGATCCGTTACCGAATGCCCTGCGACCTGAAAATCTGGAAGACCTCTATTGGGCAGACATACCGACACTTTCGGCATTGCTGAAGAGTCGTCAGGTAACGTCTCTTGAACTGACTGAGTTGTTTCTCGAACGCCTGAAAGAGGTCGACAAAACCCTGTTTTGTGTCACCTCCTTCACCGAGAAAATCGCCCTGACCCAGGCGCAGCAAAGGGATGAAGAGTTGGCACAGGGACGCTGGCGCGGACCCTTGCATGGAATCCCCTATGGGCTCAAGGATCTCTGCGCAGTACGCGGTACAAAAACCACTTGGGGAGCCAACCCCTTCAAGGACCAGAGGATCGAAAACGATGCCGCCGTGGTGAAGAAGTTGGAATCCGCGGGTGCGGTTCTCATCGCCAAAACAACCCTCGGTGCTCTCGCCATGGGTGATGTCTGGTACGGCGGGAAAACCCGATCACCCTGGAACACCGCTGTCGGCTCGAGCGGGTCCTCCGCCGGTTCTGCTGCTGCCGTGGCGGCGGGTGCTCTCCCCTTTGCCATCGGATCGGAAACCCTCGGTTCCATCGTCAGCCCATCGACCCTGTGCGGAAATTCATCCCTGAGACCCACCTTCGGAAGAGTCTCCCGCACCGGTGCGATGGCACTCTCGTGGACAATGGACAAGCTCGGACCGATGTGCAGAACCCTGCAGGATACCGCCTTTGTTCTCGACGCCATTCACGGAGCGGATGGCAAAGATCTCGCGGCGGTCACCACCGACTTTGCAATTCCCGGAAGAACCGATGTTCGAGGCTGGAAGGTCGGCTATTCCCCCGCCCATTTTGAAAACAGTCCCGAACACCAGGCGGCCCTGGAACAGTTGCGTGAACTGGGTGTGGAACTGGTAGAGGTTCAGTTACCGAAATATCCCGTGTGGCCAATGATGATCATCCTCTTCGCCGAATGTGCCGCTGCTTTCGATGATCTGACCCGCAGCAATCTGGATGACAAGTTGGTCGAACAGGGCCCCAACGCATGGCCCAACACCTTCCGCGTGGCACGACTGATTCCCGCCGTCGACTACATCCGTGCCCAGAGAATTCGTACCCTGTTGATGCGTGAGACCGCAGAGACCTTCCGGGACCTTGTTGCTTTTGTCTCACCCGCAGGAAACTTTGAAACTCTGGGGATCACCAATCTGACCGGGCACCCCGCTCTGGTCGCCCCCTGTGGCTTCCGGGATGGCATGCCGGTATCGCTGACTTTCAACGGACAACTCTTCGACGAATCCCGATTGATCGCTCTTGGCAGAGCCTGGCAGGAATTGGGCGACTTCCACGAGCAGAGACCCCCATTGAAACCACTGGAAGACTCCGGAAAATGAATGGGGTGTCCATACCCGAGCTTGATAAGGATCGTGAAATGAAACCAGTACCATCCTTTGCCGTCGTGCTGATGTGCTTGTGCTTTCTTGGATCTCCCCTGTTGATCAGTGCACAGGATGTTCCGGTCAGCAGCCCTTACTTCAAACAGGCTTATTACACCAACCCGGATGGCGGGGCCCTTTCCTACCAGATCATGATTCCCGAAAACCTGAGGATCGATCAGAAGTACCCCCTCGTGGTGGTGCTTCATGGCAGGGGTGGCAAGTCGGTGGCTGGGGATGTGCTGGCCAAGGATGAGATGCGCGCAAAGTTCCCCTGCTTCGTCATCGCCCCCGTGTCAGGCAGGCAAGCGGTGTGGGCGAAACCGGAATCCTGGGATGAGGAGCGCTGGCTCGATCGCCAGGAGAGGAACCCCGATGTGATCGGCCTCATCGATGGCATGATTCAGAGTTCTCCCATCGACCCCACTCGCATCTACGTCACCGGGCAATCGATGGGCGGGATCGGCACCTTCGGCATCATCGCCAAAAGGCCGGATCTCTTCGCCGCAGCGGTCCCGCTTTGCGGAGGGGGAGACCCTGCCTCTGTTGCCGCATTCAAAGATGTTCCGACGTGGGTTTTCCACGGTGAAAACGATCGCGTCATTCCTGCAGAACGCTCCAGAGTTATGGTCGAGGCTCTCAAGGCTGTCGATGGAAATGTGAAGTACACCGAGTACCCGGGTGCTGGACACAACATACTCAGACAGACTTACGGCGACATGGAACTGTGGGAGTGGATCTTCGAGCAATCCAAATCAAATGCTGACGCAGTCGATCCGATGCAGAAGTGGATGGAGTTCATGACTCCAGGCCAGGAGCATGAGCTCCTGAAGCAGCGGGTAGGCCGCTGGAAGATGCAGAATCGGCAGTGGATGGCCCCTGACCAGGAACCGGTCGAAACCACGATGGTCACCGAATACGAGATGACTATGGGTGGCCGCTACCTACTGCAGAGAGTGCTGCCGATGGACTACAACGGCATGCCCTTTGAAGCGCGGGGATTCATTGGCTTTGACAATGGCAAAAAATCCTATGTCTCTTCCTGGATCGACAGTTTTGGTACCGGCATCGCAACGGGAATCGGGAAAACAACCGAGAGAGGGATCAACATGCCTCCGGTGATCGAGTGGACCTGGACACTGACCGATCCCATGACCGGCATGGATTCAAAGATGCGGGCGGTCGAAACCATCCTCTCCGAAGATCAATTCCGCTTTGACATGTTCAGCGTGTTGCCAGATGGCACGGAGATGAAATCGATGGAGCAGATCGGAACCCGGATGAAGCAGGAGTAATGATTCAGCGAAGCGTTTACCTGATTCTGGCACTGCTGGTTTCTCTGGCCTCGCCCACCCTCGAAGCGAGCAAGGCACCGTATTCAGCGGAGCAGTTGATCGCTTCCTCAGAGATCATCGCTGTCGGCGAAATCCTGGCGATGGAAAAAGCGATGATGGCGAGCGATGCCAATAGCGGGATTTACCTGTGGCAGGTTCGCATGCGCGTTTCAAAAGTGGAGAAAGGTGAGCTGTCTGCGACTGAGATCGTCACCACATTCAACACGACTGATGGGTCGACGATGATCCTCTGCGGACCGAGTCAGTTTCCCATCCCCGATACCGGTGATCGGGTCCGGGCACATCTGGAAGCGGCGGCCAAACTGGACGACGGCACCACCGTCTACCCGGTCCTCGCGCCCAACGGATACGCCATTCTTGAAAAATCCGCCAATCCCGGTGAAGTCCAGGACAATACTTCCTTGTGGATCAAGGCGTGGAGAACAGCACAACCCATGCTGCCGATACTGCTGGTCGGAGGCCTTGCCTACGGCTGGTTCCGGTGGCAGAGACGCAAGCGATCCGAATCCTGATTGCACTGCAGCGGAGGACGGGAGATCCCGTTCATCATTCGGACGCAGTTTCTCTTCTTTTGCTCAGCAACCTGTACAGAACAAACAGAATGCTGGCGAAAATCAGCAACCAGAATTGATATCCGTAATTGATGGCCCATTGAACCGGAGTGGAAAGGGTGCCATTCGATTGGGAGACCCATTCGGCCATCTCCAATACGTCGTCTCGCCTGCCCTTCAGTGTGAGCCACAGGATCATGAACACACTGGGGAATTCATTCATCAACAGCACTCAATTCAGATGTTGAATCAGACGTTGAACAGGAAGTGGCAGACGTCCGCATCCTGCATGACGTAATCCTTGCCTTCCACCCGCAATTTGCCCGCTTCGCGAATCGACTTCTCACTACCATATTCCTGAAGATCGGCGACCGAGAATATTTCTGCGCGAATGAATCCGCGTTGGAAGTCGGTATGGATGACTCCTGCGGCTTCCGGAGCCGAAGCCCCCTGATGCACCGTCCAGGCGCGGATCTCTTTTTCGCCGGCGGTGTAGAAGGATTGCTGTCCCAACAGGGAATAGACAGCCCGGGCCAGCTTGGCCAAAGCCGGTTCATCCATGCCGTAATCGGTCAACATCTCGAGCCGGTCCGCTTCGTCCAATTCCGAGAGTTCTTCCTCGATGCGGGCACAAACCGGAACCGCTTCACTGCCGCGCTCCTCCGCCAGTTCACGCACCTTTTGGGCCAGAGGACCTTCACCCAAAACATCGTCGTCACTGACATTCATCACGAACATCTGCGGTTTGGTGGTGATCAGTCCCAATCCCTTGAGCAGTCCCGGTGACTTGGGGTTACTGCCGATATCCGCTTCGCGGGCAGGACGCCCCTCTGCCAGAACCGGATGCAGCTTCTCCAGAAGCTCCAGGCGCAAGAGCGCTTCTTCTTCCTGACTGCGTGCGGAGCGTTTCGCCTTCTCGAGGGACCCCTCCACCGTTTGCAAATCGGCGAGCACCAATTCGATCTCGATGGTTTCGATATCCCTCAGGGGATCGATGGTGCCATCCACGTGGGTGATCTCTTCACCGCCGGGGGCTTCTTCGAAGCAACGCACGACCTGAACGATGGCATCGGTTTCACGAATATGACTGAGGAACTGGTTGCCCAGTCCCTCACCAGTACTGGCTCCACGCACCAGACCCGCGATATCCACGATCTTCAGGGATGCGGGGATCACCTTTTGCGTCGGAATATGCTCTTCCAGAGTGGCCAGGCGCGGATCGGGAATCGGCACCACTCCCACGTTGGGCTCGATGGTCGCAAACGGATAGTTCGCCGCATGGGCACCCGCCGATGTCAGCGCATTGAACAAGGTGGATTTGCCCACGTTGGGCAGTCCGACGATTCCAGCCTCCATGGAGCCTCCAGGGGTTGTTTACCGAATGATCGTTGGTGCGAACTTCAGGTGATCCGACCGACAGCAAGTGTCCCCCAGAGGAACAAACTCAACAACTGTGCTTGCGGAAAAGCCCAGTATAAAGAAGGTGAGATCTGCGACCTTTCAATGCCCCAGAACTGTGAAATTGAATCGATAGAGACGTATTTGTGGTTATTTTGCCTGAGGAAGACACCCGAGGAATAAACCCTCTGAGAAGGAAGGTCCCCCATGAAATCCAGACCCTGCACCCTGCTCGTTCTTCGGCATGCGGAAAAGGGCGCGGGGGCTGATCCGGATCTCACTCCCTCTGGACGCCAGCGTGCCGTCGATCTTGCCGCACTTTTGAAGGGAGTTTCGATCCAACGGATGTATTGCACCGAATACATCCGCACCCGGCAAACCCTCGAACCCCTCTCTGAAATCAGTGGCACCGGAATCGAGACGATTTCTGCAGAAGACGCCCCCCGCTGGCGAAGAATCGTCAGTGAAGTGGAAGCGGGTGAAACCATCGTCATCTGCGGTCACCAAAACACCGTCCCCCTCTTCGTCGAGGAAGCGGGTGGCGAGATTTCCGGCACGGAGATGCTGTCAGGCCAGCCGTGGATTCCCGGACACATCTTCGACCGTTTGTACGTGGTCAGCTGGCAACCCGGGGAATCCCGGGATCAGCGAAACGGCCAAACTCTGGAACTCAGATTTGGTGCCTCCTGCGATTGAGACGCTGATTCCCTCTATGCCAGAACGGCTCAAATCGGCCAATAAACCCGGAATTCGCCTTTTCAGATTTTTTTTGAAAATACCTGTCCGACCCCCTGTCCCGACCGGATCTAAGGTCATGGGGAGGGGGGGCGCCGAAGGCGGGCTGGCGATCCCCCCCAACCCTTGTTCAAAATGCACACACCTCCTCGCAGGGCCTCCGGATGCAACGTCCGGTGGCCCTGGTTTTTTTTGGAGAACAGAGAAGGGATGCACTCAGGGCTTGTCGATCACGGCAGGCTCTCCGGTGAGATCTTCAAAGATCGCCGGGTAAACCTCTTTCACCCATTGATCCAGACTCAGTTGATCCAGATCCCGTTGATCGAGATTGGTAGTGCGGTGCTGTTCCAGTAAAGCCTTGAAATCATGGGGGCCTTCATGCCCCCTCTTTCGATGACCATAGGGAATCCGCCGCAGCTCCTGCCACGACTCTTCCAGGCTCTCCCCCAGACAGACATGGCGATACAGGGCAGAGCCAAACCCGGTCTTGTCCTTCCCCCTTTTGCAATAGAGCAACAGGGGCCGTTCGCAGGTACGAAGCAGTTCCAGATAACGGGCGACCGCTTCCGGCCTTGGCAATCGGGACGATCTCAAGTGAAGATTGTGATAAGTCACTCCCAAACCCGAGAAGTCGATCTCTCCGCGGGCACCATCGGAGGACTCGGGGCGACGAAGATCGATAGCGGTCCGTATCTTCAGGGACTTCAGAACTCCCTCAAACCAGCGCGCCGACCCGGAGCCACGGGCGATTCGCCAGACATGGGGCGGATCCAGAGGATGCAGGTTTGACCGGAACAGGTGCCTGTAGATTCCGCTCAGCATCGGTTAAACCGTTTCCTTGACAGTCCTCTGAATCGTTGGAGATTTCTCCTGCAACGTCACCCAGAGAGCAAATTGCCAGACAGATCGGGGGGAGACCAGAACTCTCCGCCGGAATCGCCCGCCTCCGGAGTTCGATTCCCAACCCCCGTTTCAGAATTGGGGTTTCCATGTCTACACCCGTCGCCCTGATCACCGGTGCCAGTTCCGGAATCGGCCTCAGCTTCGCCCGCGAGCTCGCTACCCGCGGCTACGACTTGGTTCTCGTTGCACGCCGCAGGGACCGACTCGAATCGATCGCAGAAGAGTTGCAACGGGAACACCAGATTCAGTGTCGGGTGGAAACCGTGGATCTTGCCCGCTCCGAGGAAATTGAACCTCTGGTCGATCGACTCGAATCGGATGGGGTTGAAGTCGAGGTTCTCATCAACAACGCCGGTTATGGATTGTCAGGGGCATTTCTTTCCCGGACCTGGAAAGAGCATGAGGACTTTCTGCAGGTGTTGCTGCTCTCCGTTTGCGAACTGACCCACCGTCTATTGCCGGGCATGAAAGAGCGGGGCAAGGGCCGCATCATTCAGGTTTCATCCTTTGCCGGATTTATTCCGGGAACCGCAGGGCACACCCTTTACGGCGCAGTGAAAACTGCCATGAATCTCTTTACTGAATGCCTGTCCCTCGAATGCAAGGGCAGCGGAGTCAATGTCACCGCACTGTGCCCGGGTTTTACCCTGACCGAGTTTCACGATGTCAACGGCACCCGTGAGCGCATGTCCGGCATCCCCGGATTCATGTGGCTCAACTCGGACCGGGTCGCCCGCGAAGCCCTCGAGGATTGCGAGCGGGGCAATGTCTACTGCATTCCCGGTTTCTTCTATCGCTCACTGTTGACTCTCCTTGGCCTGATTCCCGCCAGTCTGAGGAGGGCATTGGTCGCCAGCACCGGATCCTCATACAGGGATTCACGATAGGGATCAGACCAAACCGGTCACTGGCCAGTACTTCTGCCGCTTTTTCCCATTGGGGTTCCAAATGGAGGATCAGCGATTCATGATACTGGCTGTGTGTGTTTTCAAAGTTTCAAACAAAGGTGGTGCAACTTTGCACCCAGAAACAATCTGGAGATGATGCGATGACGATGGTCGGAAGCAAAACCCCTGAGTGGAATGCCAATGCATACTGGAATGGCGACAACAAAGCCCTGAGCCACGCGGATTTCGCAGGCAAGTGGCACATGATCTACTCCTACCCCTTCAACTTCTCGGGACTGTGCCCCACTGAAATCCAGGGTCTCGAAAATCTTCTCGACGACTTCAAGGCAGAAGGTGTTGAAGTCATCGGTGCCAGCGCAGACTCATTCCTCGTTCACAAAAAGTGGTTTGAGGATGGCGAGACCTTCTCCAGTCCCATCACTCACCCGATCATCGCGGATACCTCCCACGCCTTCTGCAAGGCGTTCGACATCCTCAGGGAAGATCTTGGGGTTGCCTACAGGGCCATGGTACTGATCGATCCCGAGGGAACGATTCGCATGCACTCCGTCAATGACCTCGCCGTCAGCCGCAGCCCTGAGGAGATGCTGCGCATGACCCAGGCCTTTGTTTCTGGCGGTCTTTGCCCGGCAAACTGGAAAAAAGGCGAAGAGTTCGCAGGCTAGTTTTTCCCGCTTGTTTCGAGCTGGAAATCACCGAAAGAAAACTCAGAAGGCTGGCCGATTGGCCAGCCTTTTTTATTCGGACAGTTGAAGAGGGGTCGTTGTTTTTCTACATGTGAATCCAAGCGACAATTGTTTGGAAAACTGATCAACTCCGACTCACCTGTCTAACCATCCCGTTTGATTTACGAATTTGATTCTATTTGCAACTTTCACTCAAAAAGTTCGTGCAACCACTTCTGACAGTTATTAGATGTGCCTGCGAATATTGACAGTTGCCATGAAACTGACACTGTTTTCGTTGTGGACAGTGGTTCCCACCAACGTGAATCACCACCCTCGTAATAAAAACTCGGGAGTCGTCCTTATAGCACTCCCACTTGAGTTGACGGCCCTATAGCGATTTTGAGGAGAATCCTATGAAACGCATTTTCATTGTATTTTTTCTGTCCCTGGTGCTAGCTACCCCAATGGCAGCTCAGGACTTTGGTCCTCTGGGCTCACTGCAGACGCCGCTTCCTGGCAATCTGAGTGAGTTCATTCTCGACGAATCCAAAGCCATCGAACTGGGCAAAGCCCTCTTCTGGGATATGCAGGTGGGTTCGGATGGCCTGACAGCATGTGCCAGCTGCCACTTTTCTGCGGGAGGCGATACCCGAGCCGTAGGCCAGGCCCATCCCGGTGCACTGGGCACCTTTTCCAACTTGGGCCCCAACCATGTGTTCAATGCAGACGACTTCCCCTTCCGCAAGTTATCTGACCCGGATGACGCAGAGTCAGCAGTGCTGCGTGATTCCACGGAGGTCGGTGGATCTGCAGGCATTCATATTCAGGATTTCAATGCGATTTCGTTCAATGCTCTCGGGGAATCCGGCGCTGCAGACGACTGCTCCAATCTGGATGCTGACGGACTCCCTATCGAAGACCCCACTTTCAACCTGAATGGCGTCAACTTGAGGCAGGTCACGGGACGCAACGCTCCCAGTGCAGTCAACGCCATTCATTACGTCGACAATTTCTGGGATGGTCGCGCACGCTCCGATTTCAACGGAGTCAATCCGGGTGGACTCACTGACCCGGACGCTGCCATCTTGAAACTGGATGCGGATGGCAATGTGGTTCCCTGTGGAATCACCATGGAAAAAGCTTCTCTGGCTTCCCAGGCTGTAGGCCCCCCGTTGAGTGGTGTCGAAATGTCTGGTGCCGGAAGAGCCTATGCCGACCTCGGTAAAAAAATCTGCAACATTCAGCCATTGGCTCTGCAAACCGTCGCTACCGACGACAGTGTCCTTGGAAACCTTGCCAATACCGGCATGGCTGGAAAAGGTCTCAACATCTCCTATGTGGAAATGATTCAGGGCGCATTCCGTCCCGAATACTGGAATTCAGAAGTGCTCTTTGATGTGCAGGGCAATCCGTTGCTCGACGCTGCAGGCCAGCCGTTGACCGGCGCTCCCGATGGTCCCGACCAGTTCACCATGATGGAAATCAACTTTTCCATGATCTGGGGATTGGCGGTGATGCTCTACGAAGCCACCCTCGTTTCTGATCAGACCCCCTTTGACGCATGGCTCGCCGGTGATGAGGACGCCCTCTCACCGGAAGCCGAGAACGGCATGGATGCTTTCTACAGTGGCGGCCTGAAGTGCGGTCACTGCCATAGCGGCCCCCTGCTTTCTGCGGCCACCTGGGATCAGTTGAATATCGATGACAAGGTGGGAGAGGGTCCCGTTGTCAATCAACCGATGAATGACGGTAAAGGCAATGCTGACAAGGGCTTCTTCAACATTGGAGTTCGTCCGGTTGCCGAAGATATCGGTCGAGCCGCTCTCGGAGAAAACACCTGGGCCGGAGCTCTCGCTGCGGGGAATGACTACCTTCTGCCCGACAACCAGATCGAAGATATCGATAACGGAGACCCGGATCGCAACATCGGTGCCTTCAAGACCCCGACGCTGCGTAACGTCGAACTCAATGGTCCCTTCATGCACAACGGCAGTCAGGCCACCCTTAAACAGGTGGTAGAGTTTTACACCCGTGGTGGTGATTTCACTCATATTGAGCCACAGTTCGTTCACAAGTACGTGAACCCCATCGGCAAACTGCGTGGCAAAGAGCCGCGTCAGGAAGCAGTGGTCGCCTTCATGAAGGCTCTCACTGATGAGCGTGTTCGCTGGGAGATGGCTCCCTTCGACCACCCGGAATTGCTGATTCCGAATGGTGCTGCACTGGATGAAAATGGCGAAGCACAACTGGGTCCCCTGAACCTGAATGACTCCGACGACTACCTTTTGACATTGCCCGCAGTCGGTGCATCCGGACGTGCAGCTCAGGGTCTTCCGCCTGTGAAGGGCTTCCTTGAGGAAAACTCTTCCAATACCAACACGACCGGAACCCTGTCTTCCGTTGTTGAGGAAGTTCTTGTCCCAACCTGTTTTGAAAGCGGAAGCGAAGTTCTTCTGACCTGGGAAGTCCTGTCCCCGGCTGTGACGAGCATCACGCTGGAGATCGACCATGGCGGGATTCTGGGAGCCGAGACCCATGTTCTTCCGGCAGGGCAAACCTCCTTCACCGATTCCAACTTCAGGCCCGGCGTCACCGGATACCTGCTGACCCCCTTCACACTGGGCTCTGAAATGAAGTCTTCGGCGTGTTACATCCGTCGAGGGGCACAACCGGGATCGGTCACCCAATTCCTGAGGGGTGATATCAGCAATGACGGCCAACTGGATCTGGCAGATGCCATCTTCTCGCTGGAAGCGGTCTTCCTGGGGGCTCCTGTCGCCTGTAAAGATGCGGCGGACTGGAACGACGATGGCCAGCATGACATCAGTGACCCGATTGCCACCTTGTCGTACATTTTTGGTTCTGGGCTCGCTCCGGCTGCCCCCTATCCAGCCTGCGGCACGGACCCGGTTTTCGACTCACTCAATTGCGAAAGTTCGAGTATTTGCCCCTGAAGGGCGCATTGAACGAATCTGTGGAAATCAGAAGACACTGCCAAAGCCTCCCCGATCGCTTTCATGGCGATGGGGGAGGCTTCGGTCTTTACTGACTCACCTGCCTTATGTATTAACAAGTACTGCTAACAAATCGGGTTGCGAGAAGCCACTGTAAACCTTTTAATCGGTGCAGAAGGAGGAAATCCCTCCAAACTAATGTGTCGAATATTAAGGATATTGACTGATTATCTTGGGGAGTGCTCTCGGGAAAGGGCCTTTTCTCATTACAAACTCAGTCATTAAGTAACCAGAACAAGTGTGTTCGTATTCTCACTAGCGTTGAGATGATGTTGACATTTGAAAGCAGGTTCGTAATGCGCCTCTTCTATTCATTTGCTGTTTGCCTGATGGTCTCTTTCAGTACCACGGCCGAAGCCCAAGACTTCGGTCCGCTGAATGTGTCCACCACGCCGCTGCCATCCAACCTTCTGGAGTTTGTCCAGGACATGGATCGTGCCATCGAGCTGGGCAAGGCTTTCTTCTGGGACATGCAGGCCGGTTCTGACGGACTGACCGCCTGTGCCACCTGCCACTATTCTGCAGGTGCGGATACCCGCAACAAAAACCAGGCTAACCCGGGTGTCGCTGGATCGTTCCAGAGATTTGGTCCAAACCACACCTTCGTTCACTCGGATTTCCCACTGCGCAAACTCGCAGACCCCGATGACGCACTTTCTTCCGTGATCTGGGACTCCACCGAGGTCGTCGGTTCACAGGGAATTCCCAAGCAGGTCTTCAATGGTGTAGACCTTGGACTCACTGGATCCGAAGAGGAAGATGACTGCTCTCCGATTCCTGACCCGGTACACAACGTGCTCGGAATCAATACGCGTCAGACGACAGGCAGAAATGCACCCCATGCTGTGAACGCGATCTTCTATGTGGATGCCTTCTGGGATGGCCGCGCCCGTTCCGACTTCAACGGAGTCGACCCCAGTGGTAACGGGAATCCCAACGCCACAATCCGCAAGGTCGATCTCGACGGAAACATCATTCCCTGTGGAATCTCCATGGATCGTGCAGCTCTCGCTTCACAGTCCATCGGTCCTCCACTGAGCACCGTTGAGATGTCTGGAGCGGGTCGCGACTGGAATGACCTTGGCAAGAAGATGTGCAATGTCATGCCCCTCAGCCGTCAGCAGGTTTCCATGACGGACAGCGTTCTTGGACCCTACGCAGTGCCCGCCGACGAAGGCAAGGGTTTGAACATCTCCTATGTGGAAATGATTCAGGCCGCATTCCGCCCCGAGTACTGGAACTCCGACGCCCTCTTCGACAATAACGGCGCCCACATTGGCAACGGAAACCCGGATGGACCCGATCAGTTCACGCTGATGGAACAGAACTTCTCCCTGATTTGGGGATTGGCAGTGATGTGCTACGAGTCCACTCTCGTGTCGGATCAGACCCGATTTGACGAGTACCTTGCCGGTAACGAGGATGCCCTGACTCCTGAAGAAGAGAACGGCATGGACGCCTTCTACAGTGGAGGAACCAAGTGCTCCAAGTGCCACTCAGGTCCCCTGCTGTCTGCTGCGACCTGGGGTGAGTTGAACACCGACACCGCAGTTGGAATCGGTCCTGTTGTGAAGGTCGAAACCAATGCTGAGGACGGATACGGAGACAAGGGTTTCTACAACATCGGTGTTCGCCCGAGTGGTCAGGACATCGGTCGTGCAGGACTTGGCGATCAGACCTGGGCAGCCCAGTACCTGTCGGGAATGACCAGTTCCCTCCCCGGCCCCGTTCATCCGGACGAAGATCTTTCGGGCATGGACAAAAACATTGGTGCCTACAAGACTCCGACACTCCGCAATATCGAGCTGACCGGCCCCTTCATGCATAACGGTAGCCAGGCCACCCTGTTGCAGGTGGTCCAGTTCTACACCCGTGGAGGTGACTTCACGCACATGAACCCCGGTGATGTTCACAAGTACATCAATCCGATCGGAAAACTGGACGGCAAGCTTCCGCGTCAGGAAGCGATGGTCGCCTTCATGGAGGCCCTCACTGATGAGCGTGTTCGCTGGGAGATGGCTCCCTTCGATCACCCGGAACTGTTCCTTCCGAACGGACACCTGGGAACTTCCCAGGCTGTCGCTGAAGGCGGTGTCAACGCCGGAGAAGCCATCGATGACATGATCGTTCTGCCCGCCGTTGGTGCTGCAGGCCGTGCCGAAATCGGCCACCCGCCCGTCAAAGGTTTCCTTGAGACCGGAACAGGTGCACCGGCCATGCCATCACCGGGCCCTCTTGGTGGAACCGGAGCCACTCCGGATCCGATCACTGACATGATCTGCTACGAGCAGGATGGAAAGATCCAGATCTCCTGGACTCCGACCACCGCTGTTTCCAACTACATCCTTGAAGTCGACAATGGCGGCATCATGGGCGTGGAAACCTTTATGGTCCCCGGCTCGCAGACTTCCTTCGAGTACACCGGCTTCCGTCCGAAGACCACTCTTTACCTCCTGACCCCGTACTATCTGGGTATGGAGTTGAAGTCTGAGGCCTGCTTCGTTCGCCAGGGAATGACCCCAGGCAGCCTGGCCTACTTCCTTCGTGGAGACACCAACCTCGACGGCACACTGAATGTCGGCGACGCCATTGATCTTCTCGACGGAATCTTTACCGGCGCACCGATCGCCTGTGAGGATGCTTCCGACTGGAATGACGATGGTCAGCTGGATGTTTCCGACCCGATCAACGTCCTCGGTTACCTGTTCGCCAATGGTCCGGCACCTTCTGCACCGTACCCCAACTGCGCTTCAGACCCGAGCCACGACACCCTCGATTGCATTCAGGCCAACGCCTGTCAGTGATCGAGAACTTCACCTTGAAGATCAACAGCAGCCCGGTGCCATGCACCGGGCTGTTTTTGTATGAAGGATTCAGGTGCTTCTTCGACGAATCGTCTCATCGGCGATGACCGCCAGAAGAATGATTCCGCCGATGACCGCAAACTCGATGGAGTCGGGGATGGGGTCAATCAGCACGATGGAGTTGCGGATCACCTGAACCAGCGTCGCACCGATCAGGACACCGAGAATCGTCCCCTCACCCCCTCGCAGGGAACACCCCCCCAACACGGCCGCAGCGATGGCATAGAGCTCATAAAAGTTGCCGAAGTTGGATGGCTGGGCCGTGCCCGTATCGAGCACAAAAAGCAACCCCGCCACACCGGCCAGAAATCCACAGAGCAGATAGGCTCCGGTTTTGACCCGATCGACATCGATACCACAGTGACGGGCTGCGGTTTCGTTGCTGCCGATGGCCAACAAGTGGCGGCCCCACACCGTCTTTCTCAGCAGAAAGCCGGATCCCAGGGCGACCAGAATCAGAATGACCAGAGGAATCGGCAATCCGAATTGCTCCGTGATGGGAATTCTGCCGTTACCGAGAAACTTCCACGCGGTTCCCTCGGTACCAAAGCCGACGGTACGATCTGCCAGCAATCCACGGGTGATGCCCCGATAGATAAACAGGCCACACAGCGTCACCAGAAAAGGCTGCAACCGGACCCTGGAGACCAGCCAGCCATGCAGGCCACCCGCCCCGATCGCAAGACACAGCATCGCCAGCAGCACCAGTGGCACGGGAAATCCCTGAGTCACCAGCCACGGTGTCAGACAGCCCACCAGACAAACCAGTGAGCCGATGGACAGGTCGATGCCCCCGGTCATGATGACAAAGGCAGCGCCTATCCCCATGATTCCGAAGAGGGCACTCCTGCGCAGCAGATTCTCGATATTGTAGGCACTGAAAAAAGCCGGGCTGATCCAGGCGGTCAGTAACATGACCAACAACAGGACGACAAAGATGCCAATAATTTTTTTCACCGGAGACCCGCTTTCGTTGCCAGCTCCATGACCCACTCCTCAGTCGCCTCTTTTGTCAGACAGGATCCCATCACCCGGCCTTCTGCCATGACCACGATGCGATCGGAAATGGCAAAGATCTCTTCCATTTCGCTGGAGGCAAACAGGATCGCTTTTCCATCAGCGGTACACTTTCGCAGACGCTGGTGAATCTCTTCCCTTGCGCCCACATCTACACCCCGGGTCGGCTCGTCGAGAATCAGCACTGAAGGGTCAAGGTCGAGCCATTTGCCGATGACCACTTTTTGCTGATTACCGCCGGAAAGCTCGCGGATCGGTGCATCCAACAAAGGTGGCTGAACATTCAGATGATCCACCACCCGGGTTGCGACCTCCTGGGTGATTCCATCTTTCAGGACCCCCGCGAAACCCGCATGACGATACAGGCCTGGAAGAGCCGCATTTTCTGCGACGCTCTGATCCAGCGATAACCCCTGCTCTGCTCGCTCTTCAGGAATCAGGCACAGACCCGCTTCGACTGATTGAACCGGACTTTGGGGTGACAACAGCCGGTCTCCCACGTGGACCAGACCCTGTCGAGGACGTAATCCAAAGACCGCTTCGAGCAGCTCACTGCGACCTGAACCCACCAGTCCGGCCAGAGCCACGCACTCGCCCTGATTCACCTGCAGACTGATTGGATCGGGGTGCTCGGCAGTCGTCACATTTTCGAGAGTCAGAGCGGCCCCGCCTGACACCGGCTCAGGATGAATCACGGGCTCCAGATCACGACCCACCATCCCCTGAACCATCGCCGACCTCGTGATCTCTTTTCCCGCCAGAGATCCCACGTGACTACCATCCCGAAGAACGATGACACGATCCGCCACCGCCTCCACTTCCGCCAGCCGATGGGTAATCAGAATGAGAGATCTGCCACTTTTGCGAAGATCCCGAAGGGTTTGCAGCAAAACATCGGTTTCCGCAGGGGAGAGGGTCGCGGTCGGTTCATCGAGAAGAAGAACCTGAGCTTCGGCATCGAGAGAACGAACGATGGAAAGCAGTTGCCGTTGCCCATGTCCCAGATCTGAAACCGGTTGGTCGAGGGGAAAATCCAATCCCAGCCGATCGAGGGCACGCCGGGCCATCTGCCGTGCGGACTCTTCATCGATCACGCCCCAGCCTCGAATCGGCTCACGCCCCAGCAGCAGGTTTTCCGCCACCGTCATCGATTCACACAGTTCGAGTTCCTGGGGTATCCGGGCGATTCCCTGTTGCATGGCATCGTGAATACCGAGAAATCTGCGGGGGCTCCCATCACAGAAGACTTCCCCACTATCCGCTTCATAAACACCGCAGAGGATCTTCAGAAGAGTGCTCTTGCCGGCCCCGTTTTCACCGATGACGGCGACGATCTCACTCGCACCCAGGGAAAGAGAGACTTCCTTCAAAGCCTGCACGCCACCGAAAGCCTTGCTGACACATCGGGCTTCGAGAATCGCGGGCGCTGCCGTCACTTGCCCAATTTCTTGAGCATGTCTTTCTGGAATTCATCGACCTGATCTTTGCCGATCACCTTGGCGGGAACTTTCAGAAACCCTCCCGGTGGGATCACAGTGTCATCCCCTGACAGCAGGGATTTGAGAACAGCGATGGAAAGAGCTCCATACTCGTAAGGGTCTTGAACAACTGTGGCGTGGACCGTTCCGGCACGTATCCCATCGAGAGTTCTCTCGTCCTCATCGAATCCGACGACCTTGATCTTGCCCAGTTTCCCGGACTGCCCTAGGGCCTCGAGGATCAGCGGCGTGTTGTAGGCGAAGAGACCGACCATGCAATCCAGATCACCGTATGCGGACAGAGTGTCTTCCACATTGGCTTTTCCTTTGGCCATGTCGAATTGATCGGTCAGGGTCGCCACGATCTCATAACCGTTACCAGAGATCTTCTCTCCAGGCTCGTCGTAACGGGTTGGGTCCGCTTCTCTCCCCAGCAGATAATCGATCATTCCCTGTCTTCTCAGACGGGCATTTTCCTGTTCAAGCCGGCCAACAAAAACAGCGATACGGCCACCGGAAGGGATCGCTTCCTTGACCACCTCTCCGCACATCCAGCCCGCCTCGTAATTGTCGACTCCGACAAAACAGAGACGCTGGGAGTCAGGAGCATCCGAATCGTGGGTGATCAATTTGGTGCGGGAGGCGACCTCATTCAGAAAAGGAGTCTGATTGGCCGGATCAATGGGACTGACGGCGATGCCCTGCACTCCCTTGACCAACAGGTCCTCAATGATTCGTTTTTGATCGGATAGTCCATCCGGCGGCATATGAAAACTGGCTTCGATCTTCAGGTCCGCACTGGCATCCTCGACACCCTTGCCCGCAAGAATCCAGAAATCTGCCACCCCATTGGTGACAAAGGCCACCTTCGGCTCCGCCGAAGTCGTGGATTGTCCTGGACCACCACAGCCAGCCAGAAACAACAACAACATCAGGTAACGCATCGAAATCACCTCCGGGTCACTAGGGAAGAATCGTTCCACCATTGACGTGAATATTTTGCCCTGTCACGAAACTGGATGAGTCACTGGCAAGAAAAACTGTCGCCCCTGCCATGTCCTTGGGGACACCCCACCTTTGCATGGGAATGATATCAAGATAGGCCTGTTTGTCCTCTTCCGGATCATCTGCATGCCTCTCCACAGGGATCCAACCCGGGGAGATCGCATTGACGGTGATGCCATCCGGAGCCAGCTCATTGGCCATGCTTCGGGTCCAGCCGATCTGCCCGCCCTTGGCTGCCACGTATGCACTGAAGGGCGCTACACCGCGGGTAAATACTTCACTGGCGATGTTGATAATGCGCCCCCACTTCTGTTGACGCATATGGGGAAGAAACTCGCGAGTCAAAAGGTAGGGGCTCTTGATGAAGAAATCGATCATCGACTGGTAGAAATCCCAGTCGTATTCCTCAATCGGTTTCAGTGGTTGAGCCGGAGTCGCGTTGACAATGAAACCGTCCACCGGTCCAAGGTCCGATTCAATTTCTTTACGAAGACGACTGATGTCGTCAGGGTCGATGGCGCTTGCCTTGAACAACCCTCCTTCAAAGCCGTTCGATTTAAAGTCATCGAAGGCGGATTCCGCTCTTTCCGTGTTGTTCTGATAGTTCATCGCCACGCGTGCTCCAGCAGCCCCCAATGCGTTTGCCATTGCACGACCCAAACCGGTCGTCGAACCCGTGACCAAAAAGGTTTTACCCTTTAACGAAAAGTGATTATCCATTATCAAACTCCCGAACAACATCGCCAAAGACACGCTGGAATATTGAAGAAAAGCCATTCAGCAATCAAATCGCTGCCTGAGCTCCGAAAGATTAAAAAACAAACTCTTCCAAAGAAGCGAGCCTCTTCATCTGCTCAAAATCGTATACTGAATAGCGGGCAAATAAATCACCTTCCGGAGAGACCGTTGAGATGCACCGATTGCCTTTGATCTTTACCTTATTGGTACTGTGGATGCCGGTTCTGTCAGGGTGCAGTATCTCTGGAGAAGTCATCTCCAGAGCACCCTCCGTTCCCATGTGAGTGGGCTGACCTGGAGAAGGCGCCTCAGTCTGGGGTGCGGGCAACGTGCAATCCGGGAATTGGAACTTCACGATGAGGAATATCCTCGCCGAGGAGACAAACAGGGAAAAACTCGAGTTCAGCCTGACCCACAGAGTTTCCCAAAATCTGCAGATTGGTCTCGAGCACGGAGCAGACTCCAATGAATACTTCCCACTGATCAACTATCGACTCAGAGAAGCCAAAGATGGGCTACCCGCTTTTATTGTAGGCACCAGTTCAGCGTGGCCTTCGGGCGAAGTGGATGGGAATGCATTTTTTCTCTCCGCCGCATCACTCCTGAACTCGCGTACCAGCGGATCTGTTTCCATCTCCTATACACCGGATGACGGAAGCTGGAAAATCCCCGGAAGCCTGCAATACGCTTTGAGCGAAACTGTGGATGGATCGCTGATTTGGGACGGGGATAACCTGCACCCTCTGGTGACCTGGTATGGAGGCAAAATCAATCTGTCCTTCATCCTTCTGGGTGGCGAAGATCCGACCATCTCAACAACAATCGCCTTTTGATTCAGTACCGACAGACCGGCTTCAAGACTGGACTTCAGGCGACCTCGCCTCGCCTTCCCATTCCATGTTCAACAGATTTCGGATGGCGGCATGCAACTCCAAAGCAGAGTGTCTCACATGAATCCCGGCATAGGGGATTCCCCGATCTCGCCATCGTCGTGAACGATCCACCTCAGAATCATTGACTACTTCGAGAACGCTCCAGCGGTTGATTTCTGAATCCCCGTTCAACTGTCCCAGCAGATCACGTGGGGAAACTTCAGATTCGTCGCTCACCAAAACCACTCCACCCTGAGCAGACATACTCACGCCGGAAAAATCTCTGTCGGAAATGTTGACCGTGTTCCAGCTTGCAGAGTTCACGGTTTGGACCACTGCATTACTGCTTTCAGTGGCCACGACAACATATGGAAGATCCACGGGAATCAGTAATTCTACGGTCGTCCCCTGGCCCTCTTCCGATTGTATAGAGAGACGGCCTTTCAAATCGTGAACAAAGTTCTGCACATTTGCCAAGCCAAACCCCGAACCATCATCACCTTTTGTACTGAACTCTACTTCCGTGGATTGCTGCAGAACATCCTCAGACATCCCGCATCCATTGTCAGCGATGGAAATTCGAATGTACTCGATCTGATCATCAGTGTTTCCGGCTGCCACAGAGCTATGGACAGAGACCCACTCCGATTGAACCCTGATCCAACCTTTATTGGCCAGTCCACCTTTATCCGAAATGGCATCCACCGAGTTCTTTACCAGATTCAGGATGATCATTTCGAAATCATTAACGGCACAACAGATTTTCTTGTTTACCGGAATCTTGAGGTCGAAATCCAGACGAATATTGTCGGGAACGATCATCTGCAACGCTGGCCTAAGAAGCGACAGGGATTCATCCGGCGCAATCGGATATCTTTTGTTTACGGAGATTGTTTGCGCACGAATCGAATCGAGCATCTCTCCGGAAGTTTGAGAAATGGTTTTTGCTCGATCAATAATCACGTCGAGTTTCTTTTCGACAGCTTCAGCAGAAGAGCCTTTGTGCACTTGGGATTTTGCCAGTTCGGCGGACATGTTGATCACAGAAACGCAGTTGTTGATATCGTGAACGATGCCTGCGGACAGCTGGCCCAATTCGCCGTGAACCTGATTTTGCCTGACCAGGCGGCTGACCTTGTTCAACTGTGTTTGCTCTATCAACATGGCCACTCTCAAGAGGCCCAATCCGATACACAGCAGGACCAGAGTCTGTACACCAAACAGAACCAATCCAATATTTCTCACTACGTACACTTCAAACAGACTGTATCCAACAAAATACAGCGTGAACCATCCGAAATTAATCAAGCCGAATGCGAGCAAAGGCATATTCAGAAAGTAACTGGATTTGAATTCCCTGAACCTCGAAAGCGCTTTATTCAGACAAGGGCAAAACAGCAGACCTGCTGCAACATATGAGCTCCCCATCAAAAGCATCGGCAAAAGAACTTTTTCTAAAAAGCGCTGATCGCCTAAGTCCCCAGTATCCATATATGCCCATCTGACCTGAAACGAAAATACGATGGCCATTCCTGTAAAAACCACGCCTTGGATTACCTTCTTGGAAAATCTGATGGAGTGAAACATTTCCCAAAGACCCATCAGCAAAAAGGCAGATGACAAATAGAATCCGATCTGGGAAAAGAATGAGGCAACCCTGGGGGTCCAATAGGGATCTATAAACCCAGCGACACTGCGACTCTGCAAACTCACAAGTGCGCCCAGATAGAAAAGCGCAAGAAATCCCCAGTGGCTTGCGATCAGTTTTCTGTGTCCACTTTTTCTCGAAGCTGAAGTACTGAGAATCAAACCACCTATGGTCAGGCAAATCGATGCGCAAAGAATATATGCACCGGAATAAAGATCTATGTACTGATCGCCTGAAAGTTCGATTTCATTCAGAACTTCCAGAATCGGAAAAGGCCATTCCGTTTTCTGATCTGTGGAATCATTCATCACCACTCCTCTGTCATTTCGCATCTTTGGGCAATTCCCGCACAACGGAAAAACGCCCCAGGACCTCTGGTATATCCCCAACTCAAAAACTCCTGTTAAACCCCAAATTCACGCCCTTCTCGGCAATTTGGAGTTTTTCGGTCCCCTTCATCCCCAGATCCGGATTCCAGATATATCGGGACAGGGGAATTGGAATTTCTTCCCTTGCCCCTCTGAGAGAGGTGAATCATGAAGATTGTTATCATCGGGGGCAGTATCGCCGGGATGGCCTGCGCCCTGAGTCTTCAGAAAAGCGGACACCGCGTTTCAATACTGGAGCGAAGATCGTCCAATGCTTCTGGCGGATTCGGAATGATCCTCGATGCCAACACTTGCCAGAATCTTCGGGAATTGGGCGTTTCGATATCAGGCCATACCCACGTAATCGGGCAGTACCACGTCCACGACCTGAACCACAACTTTCATTCCCGACAGCCCCTGCAGGGTTGCCAGGGAATTGAGAGGCAACGCCTCGTAAGCCAGATGCGAAGTCAGCTCCAACCTGGAACGATTCACTTCGGGGCTGAGTTTGACCACTTCATCATGGATAAAAACGGATCTACCCGTGCTGCTGCCCTGAGGAATGGAAAAATCATCGAAGCGGATCTCTTCATTGGTGCGGATGGTGTCCGGTCGAAAATTCGCCGCGATTGTTTCCCCGAATCGACTTTGAATTCCGTCAAATCTGTTGAGATCGTCGGCATGACTCCGTTCGAAACAATCCCAACAGAGTTGCAAGGCACCTTCAAAAAGTTCATGAATTATCGTGAGGGAGCCGCCATGGGGATGGTTCCAACTGCAGACCAGAAGGTGATCTGGTACTTCCAATGGGACCTCCGTCGCTGGCCCCAAACATTGCTGGATTCCGAAGCAAGGTCCGATTGGCTGAAGTCAGAACTGCGGAGGTGGCCAACATTGGTCAGAAAGGTCGTCGGATCCGAGGATCTGCGCCACTGTCATCTTTGGAGAACCACCGACATGGATCTCCCCTCCCGTTTTCACAAGGGAAATGTACTGCTGGTGGGAGACGCCGCTCATCCCCTTTTGACCTTCACCAGTCAGGGAGTTGGGTCCGCACTCGAGGATGGCCTGACTCTTGGGGATACCCTGAATGACTGGAACTCCACTTCCGTCGACAGTCTCGATCGACGCCTGACAGATTTTGCCGACAAACGGATTCCGGTTCTTCAGCGAAGACTCAAAGAGGGTCGAAGCCTGCAAAGACAGTTCCTGGGTCTTGAGTCACAGTTCATTGGCCGAGTCCCCGTTTGCGCCTGAATAGAGATCAGAAAGAAGCCCCGCCGATGAATATTACACCTGCCCCTGAATTGTTCAGTCATGACCGGATCGATGAAAAAGCGCTCAGAAGAACCGCCTTCAACCTGCGCTGGGCCACAGTTGAAGAAGATGTGATTCCTCTGACCGCGGGTGAAATGGATTATCCGATTTGCCCTGAGGTTGCTGATGCGGTTGGACGTCACATCCAACAGGGATATCTGGGTTACTGCCCTCCTCAGGGATTCGAAAGTTTTCGGGAAGCAATCGCAGAAGACTTGTGTCGCAAGGGGGTACCCGCCAGCGCGGACAAGGTTCTCGTCATCGATGGAGCAGCTTCCGCGCTCAAGGTTGCCTGTCGCGCCATTTTGAAACCTGGCGACGAAGCCCTGACCTTTGACCCCGTTGATTTTCTGCTTCCACACTGTGCGGAGCTGGCCGGAGCAAAGGTTCTTCGCTGTCCGGTTTCACCCATCGGGGGGGCATTCGACATTCAGCAACTCGAGTCGATGATCACTGCCAAGACAAAAGCCCTGCTGGTTTGTAACCCCCACAACCCCACAGGCAGAGTTCTGAGAAATGAAGAACTCCACGCCATGGCCCAGCTCGCAGAAAAACACGATCTGGTGCTGGTCAGTGATGAAGTCTGGTCCGAAATCATCCTTGCGGATGTACCCATGACCTCGCTGGCTTCTCTTTCTGCAGAAACCGCTGCGAGAACGGTGACAATTTCAGGCTTCTCAAAAAGTGACGGTTTGTCAGGGATGCGAGTTGGATACCTGCACTCTTGCAATGATCATCTCTTCAGAAAAATTACTGAAGAATCAGGGATCCTCGATACCAGTGGTGGCGCCACTGCCCTTTCCCAGGTGGCTGCAGAGGCGGCCCTGGTCCACGGGGGCGCTTGGCGCAGAGCCTTTGTCGATCATTTACGGCAGGTGATTCCCGCTACCGCTCAGCGCCTCTCAGCACTGGAAGGGATCCATTGCCCCGTTCCGGAGGGCACCTTCCTGCTATTTCCCAAAATCCAAATTCCGAATACAGAGATGGAAACTCTGGCGGAAAAGATTTTGAAAGAAGCACGAGTCAGTGTCGTGCCGGGTGCTGCGAGATGGTTTGGCCCGGGTGCTCAGGGACACTTGCGCCTCTCCGTTGCGACCTCACAGGAGATTCTGAATGAGGCACTGACGAGAATCGAAGCTGTCTGGGATTCGATCAGAGCCCGCTGAAAAACACCCCCTTCAAATGAAAACGGCCGTTGCGGTCGGAAGCGTGAGTGATACTTTGGTGACTTAACTGCCATTTGTATCAAGCTCGACTATTTCCGTGTATTTCGTGCAGAGTGCGGCCTATCTCTTATTCAGAGGCGTTTGAAGAGTATGAAAATCACCATTTTGGGCTCCTGCCTGTCCGGTATGGCGCTCGCACTACGCTTGATCCACTCCAAACATGAGGTGGAAATCTGTCTTCCTGAAACAGGACTCGAATCCTGTAGCAGCGGATACCTTTTCAATTCGGTCTCTTTTGAATCTCTTTCTTCATTGGGCCTGAACCTTGGCAATTGGGTCACCCCTCTGAGGGGGGGAAGGGCTCATGCTGCTCCAGATCAAATAGAAGCAGAATCAGGAAACCATCTGTTTTCTGCCGATTCACTGCGCCTTCACCAAGTGATCCAAAAATCTGTGGGAGAAGAACGGTACCGGTTTGATTCGCGTTTCAGCCATTTTGAACCGCGTGTGGGATACCACATCAAATCCGCACAGTTTGAAAATGGCACTGAAGCCCTGGCTGACCTTTTTGTCGGTGCGGACGGAGTCCAGTCTGTCGTCAGAAAAGAACAAGTGCCAGGCCCGGCGCTCTCCCTGGTCCAAACCCATCAAATCAGTGGAACCTCCAGAATCAGTGCTTCTGATTCAGTTCTGCGGGGCAGGGTCATCTCATACAGGGTTCCGCAGACTTCCGGTGAGCTGATCATCTACCCTGTCGAATCCGGGACCGTCTCCTGGCGACTGCAAATCGACGCCAGAGGAACATTCCACACCGGCACTTCTTCCGAAGAACTTCGACAACAAGTCTTCAAATGGAGTCGCGGTTGGCCAACAGAGTTGCACCCCATCTTTGAAGAATCGGCCATCACAGCCGTGCAATCGGCAAAATGCTCTGACAGGAGGCTTCCCCACCTCTTTCACAAGGACAATGTTGTCTTGATCGGTAAAGCCGCTCACCCCACCTTGCCCGATCTGTACTCAGGGGTGGATTCGGATCTTGAAGATGCATTGCTGCTGGGGGATCTGTTGGATGAATTTGAAAAAGGCCACTTTGAATCACTGGATATCTGCCTGACAGAGTTCATCCGTCAGCGTCGGCCATTACTCAATTCAAGAATCCGCAGAGCCAGAGCCCAACAGAAAAGAGTGTTGTCCACTTCCTGAATCAGTCTTCTTCTGTCATGCGGAAAATATTGATACTCGCTGACTTGAGCTTTCTGATTCCAGGTGAAACGTGGTACTGATGACAAAGGGTGCAGTCATCTGCCACCTCCTGACCGTGGCAATCTGTGCATGATTCCATTTTTACAGGAAACCAGTCATGACCACTGGAGGATTGAGACTCCCGCGGCTCATGACAGCTCGTGCACTGAAGATCTGCGTCACTGAACACATGATCTGCATGACTGAATTTCGAAAATCGAACCTTTTCTTCCCTGGCAGCGGGATTCCAGTTCAAAGCGCCCTTCTCAGCAGAAACCCCGGAATGACACTTGCTGCATTTCCCGGGAGCGTTGTCTGCCAACAGTAGTGACAGAATTTCTGCGGAGATTTCTTCGTTTGCGCCGTGGCGGATTTCCGCTTCGATCCATGCTTTCAGGAATGGGTCAGCGTGCTGGACAGGCTTGTACCAAACGACCCCTGCCTCCTCGTACCAACCACCAAGATTGGCCCAATGACGGCCAACACTGGTTTCTTCGAGGGAGTGCTCCTGAACAATTGTTTCCTCTTTATCTGCGTCCTGCTTCTGATCCAAATCACCTGAGAGCAGATCGTCTTCTTCCAGCAAGAGATCTTCTTCGGATTCGGCAAGAAGATCTTCGTCTTCAGCCAACAGATCACCCTCATCCATGAGCAGGTCTTCTTCCTCATCCAGCAAGAGATCCTCTTCGCTGCCAGCGAGGAGATCATCCTCATCGACAACGGAGTCGGCAACAGCAGGCTTTTCTTCTGTCACCTCCTCTTCACTTGCTTGAGATTGAGGGTCAACCGGCATGCCACTGTCGAAACGATTCAGCTCTGTGTCCAGATCGGGGAACCAGCGTTCCTGCATTTTGACCAGCAAGGCGATCGGGAATTGGCCTGAGAGCTGGGCCAGTTCGTCACTGGTCCATTCGCTGTACTCCCCCGGCAACAGTCTTCCTATCCATGACCGCAAATCACTGATCATGTCTTTCATGAATGATCGCTTGATCGACATGGCAAACTCCTGAACCTCCCGCACTTTGGCCGGATTTCCAGGTTCATCCCCTTCTAGCTCTGACAATTTCATCAATTCGGAAAATTCAGAATCCATTCCACTGCTTTGATACCATCGCCGAGTCCAGGGTGTGAGATCGAGAATATCGATGTACGGCCAATCTCCGACACCCATCCCCTCTTCCTTCATCTCTTCCAGGCCAAAAATCATTGGCAGTGCGAAAAACTTCACGGCTTCGCTCTTGACGATGTCTTCGGTATGACACTGGCCACAGGACTCTTCATAGGGAAGAACCGTCATGGCCCCGGTTGTCTCATTCAACTGGTGGCACCCCGAACAGGATTCGGGAGCAAACTCGGGCATGGTTTTGAAGTGACGCAATGCATGATCAGAGTGACTGAAAGAAAGTGTTCTCGGTTTGTTTCCGTAGTCTTCAGAAAAAGGAGGATGACCCGATACAAAACTTTCGAATTGTTGCTGGTGGCAAGTCTGACAGCGGGAATCAGAGAGGTGAACTTCATGACTGCCATGTCCGTGTTCAGCATGACAAACTGCACACTGTGTTTGATCATGGAAGGGAGCAACACCCTCCAGACCACTTCTCTCGCGCAACGCTTCTGGTGAAATTCCATGGGCACTCAGCGCATGAGGGCCCTGATCATGGCACTTGAGACAACCATCGCTGGCAAAGTTGTCTCCACTGCCATCCCAGACACTGGACAAAAGTCCTTGCCATGAATTCAAATCAGTGGAGTGGCAATCACTGCACTCAAACTGGGAATGAAAATGGGACAGGGGGCCCGGTGAGATAAACTCCTGATCAAAGGGGCCCTTCTCATCTCCGCCAGTAGCGAGTGTGATCAGCAACCCGCCCAGAAAAAGGAGAAAAAGACTGCGCTGGACCCTCTTTCGAAGGTAGCCCTCGCTCATGCGCGGAAAACAGCCCGCCTCTCCATGAGGACAGACTCCGGATCCTGTCGGACCGCTTGAGCATGGCTGGGAACTGTTGCCACAAATGTAGGGACGATCAGGACGCAAATATCGCGTTGTTCGTGAATCAAAGGCACCACGAGGCTTCGTATTCATGACGCCCCCCCGGCTTTGAACGCTGTCACAAGAATGACATGCAAAATGATCATCAGGACCATCACTCCGGTCACCGGCACGTGGACAAAAAGCCAGCCACGCATCCACCTTTGGCGTACTCGATGAAGGTCCAGAACAGCTTTTTCCCGAACAATCCTTTGTACAGGAAGAAATGGCTCTGAAGAAAAAAGTACTGTCGGAGATTCGTAATCCTGCAATCTCTGTATCAAACTTTGCGGCACACCGAATTCAGGGTGAATTCGTGATGGCAGTATCCCGCAGCCTGAACACAAATAAGGTCGAACCACCTCGAAGTACCCTTTGAGTATCTCAGGATTCAACTCTCCAGGTTCGAGCCCGGCGATGCAGTCGTCACTTTTCTTCACCATTCCTGCCAGCTCGTCAGGTATGCGCAAGGGGTTCACTTCCCTGCCATCCGCTCGAAGTGTTTCAGGCAATGCCCTCATGACCAACCAGCCGAGGAATCCGGAAATCAACAACAATGAATAAAGCACATAAAGGTGGGTCTCAAACAATCCTGTCGGAAATCTGTAACCCACATGCTCCAGAAATAACCAGGTGCTGATCACCCCAAAGCCCAGATGCAGCTGTAACCATGTCGCCGTTTTACCAATGGGCAAAAAGGGAACTTTTTTGCGTGCCCCATAAAGACAGAGGATCACAAAGCTTCCCAATAAAATCCAGCCGCTGGTAACAGCAGGATTGGCAAGCATTGCGTCTGCTTGCTCCAGAAAATAAAAACTGACAACGATGCCGATCAGGATCAATAACAGAACACCCGAATGAGGAGGGCGGATTTTCATCCCGTAATCCTCTCAACGATGCTGGAAACTCCTGAAGCGTCTGAAAAATTGATTCGATGCAAGGCATCGTGTGGACAGGCATTGACACACGCTGGTCCAGAGGGCTGATCGAGGCAAAGGTCACATTTGGTTGCCTTGAGAACCGGTTTCCCAGTCTCCAGATCGATCACAGCTTCACCGTTGGCATCCTGAACCTCAACGGTTCGTATGTTGTCATAGGGGCAGGATTCAACGCAGGAAGCACAACCGATGCACTCGCTTTGAGTAATCACCACATTTCCGGTCGAATGTTCCCTGTGTATTGCCCCGGTAGGACAGCCGACCAGACACACCGGGTCGATACAGTGCATGCAGGCTGTTGCCACCATCAACTTTGCATGACGGTATCCTTCACGAATGAAACGGGGATTCCCATCATGAGTCACGGCACAGGCTTTGACACAATCATCACAGTCAGTGCAGCGGTTCAGATCGATCACCATCGTCTGGTTGCCGTTGACGATCCTGCGATCGAGAAAGAAGTTGAGCAGCTCCGTGGAAATCAGGCCCTTCTCTGAACCCAATTGATCGACGTCCAGATTCTTCAATTCTGGCAACACGTATTCGACAAAATCATTGCTGGGAATTACCACGAGATCGATGGCGCCTACCGCACGAATACTTCTCAAAGCCGGTGAGCTCACGCCTGTTCTGGACAGTTTCATGAGCTCTTTAAGCCCGTAGACATCACCCGGGCGGAGATACCCCACCGTCTTCTCTTCACTGCCTTCTTTGTTGGTCACTCTGGCAAAGCCACTGAGAAGAACATACAGGCCATCCATATGATGACCCTGTTGAAGAATGATCGATTCCCTGTCGATCATCGAGGATTGCGACTGCATGATTTTACGGAAGTTTCGGTTCCAATGGTCCGACCCCCAACGCTCAAAGATGCTTTTTGCAGAAAGGGTGCGTTGTATCGCTTCAGGCAAGTCGGTGAGGGTTTTCATTCCACTAAAAATCTGGTGGCGTCTGTCGCCGATCAGATCTTCAAGGTAATGACTGAACTCTTTCGAGTTCTTGAGTATCTCGCGGACTCCCTGCCAACGAATCTCCAACAACTTGCAATCGGATTCTGCAAAGATAGAGGCAGTCCTTGGACTTCGGCGCAGGGCGGCAATCTCTCCGCAAATTTCGCCGAGACCTATCCTCCTGGTCAGGTTTTTCGACATGTATTCTTCAAGGTCGATCTCCAACCGGGGAACATGGGCCTTCGCCGTATATACCCTGTCGGTTGAAGAATCTGTATTGATCCGTTCAACAGGAGTTTTCCGGCGGAAGATTTGCCCAAGTGCTGACAGCCAGCTTCGCTTTCGTGTGACCCTCTTGCGGGCAAAATTCTTTTCGCCCGACTCTTCAAGATTGACACGGATTTCCCCTTCAAGGGGAATCAGAACGGATCCACCGTAATCACCCTTGCGGATGATGATGTCTGCTTTTTCATACTCAACGACCCGGGCATCTATTTGCAATATCGACTCGATGGACTTGCCCCTCGATTCGCATTCCTCCCATGCAATCGAAAGAATTGAATTGTACTGAACCCAATCGAGGACAACTCGCGGGATTGCTTCTGGGCTGAAGCAATGGCTGCGAGAGTCCTCTTCCGAATCATGTATGGCAGATCCGGTGACAGGGCACATGCATCAACTCCTATTTGTAGTCTTCTTCTTTGGGAAGCATGGAATCGAGACCTGCAAGGTCTTCACCATTGGAAGTCGCTGCCAGGTTATCGAGTGAAATCGTGATGGCGGCGGCCGCTTCAAGCATTGCTGGCTGGTTTTTCAAACTCAACTTCAGTGATCCTACCGCTTCAAGGGCTTTCACGAGATCTGACTGTTGAGTTGCCTTCGCAGCTGTTGCCAGTTTCTTGCGCAGCGTACTGACTCTGCGCGCATTTGCTTTGGCGTAATCGCCCATACCCTCTGCGGTACCCACGGCCTTCAGCAACAATTCCAATTCAGCAAGGATGCCCACTGCATAGAGCAAGCGCTGACGCTCAATCGAGGCCACCTTGTTTTCCTTGCCTTTGGTGTAGAAATTATTGTGTCGGATGCTTCCTTGACTCCAGGCGACCAACTCAAAGTCTGATCCAGCCGGGTGGCCACCGACATTGACAAGGTTTTCGTGGGGAACGACATGGCAACTGACACAATTGCGTGCGATGTCTGCGATCATCGTCGGGCGCAACATTCCTGCAGCTTCAGAGGCTTTCCAACGACGAGCAATTTCGTCTGCCGTTTCCTGTCCCTCTTCCTTGCCGCTGAACTCGCCATGGAGTTTGACCCAACCCATTCCAGCGCCATGACAGGATTCGCAAGATACCCCCGAAGAGGGCTTCAGTTTTTCATCCTCCCAATGACTCGTGGCATGGCAGTCGAGGCACAGGCTTTCACTCTTGATCCTCCGGATCCCCATCTTCTTGGCGATCTCCCGGCCTTTCTCGGTACGGGGCATGTCCGTGATCGTTCCATGGTGGACAGTTTGCTCCCAGACCGCTCCTGAATGGGTATGACATTCAGTGCACTCCGAAGCACCGACGATGGCTTTGGGATCAAAGCCCGGGCCGGTGGGCAACTTTGCTGTTTCAGCCTCCTGGCCCAAACCCACAGCCACCATTGCGACCAATAACAAGGGAATCAAATTCTGAATCATTCCAGTCCTCTTTTCGAAGCAACAACCATAGCCAGCCTGCAAAGGGAATCTGTCAAACGTCCAGCTCGACTTCTCCGTCGGGGATTCCGACGCAGGTCAAACAACTTCCTTCGTCCGGGTCAAAGCCCGGCTCATCTTCATATTTTACTTTTCCGGAGAGCACTCTCACCTGGCAAGTTCCGCAACTGCCGGATCGACAACTGCTGTCAATCTCCACACCATTCTCCTCTGCCATTTCAAGAATCGAAGACTCTCCGTCCCATTTCACTTCCGTTTTTGAAAAACGAATCACGGTCGAAGAATCACTCTCTGTGGCAGCCCCTGAATCTTCAGAAGGTTTTTTCTTTTTGATGGAGGCTGGGCCAAACGCTTCCATTTTGATATCCCGACTCGGGATTCCGGCCGCCTCCATGGATGGCACCAATGCCTGCATCATCGGTGGCGGCCCACAGATGTAGAACTGAGCCTCCAGATGACCGACCGTTTCCTGAATGGCATCCACAGACAAAAATCCCGTCTTCGAACCCTCAGGCAATTCATGACCGTCTTCCGGATGGCTGAAGTAAGTGTGGAGATGCAGATGACCTCTCACTTGCATCAATTCATTCAATCGCTCAGCAAAAGCATGATCCCGGTGACTCCGTACGGCATGAAACAGATAACAGGTTCTTTCAATGCCTTCCTTGCAGATCGTTTCCAGCATGCTGAGAAGGGGCGTGATTCCGATCCCGCCGGCGATGAGCACAGCAGGTCGATCATCTTCCCGGTCGAGATAAAACTTCCCATTGGGTGCACTGACCTCGATGACCGATCCAATCTCCAGTTCCTCATGAAAGTAACTGGAGCCTTTTCCAGGTGGGAAATCGGTCTCGGGTGGTGCTGGCACTTTCTTGATGGTGACGCGGTAAAGGTTGTCTTCCAGAACACCTGAACTCAGGGAGTAACTGCGGATCGTCGGCTTGGAATCGCCGGGTACCGTAAATCGAAAACCGATGTGCTGTCCCGGTTCGAAGGGTCGAATCGGTTCACCATCAACAGGGCCCAGGTAAAAGGAGCAGATGTCTTCCGCTTCCAGCACCTTGTTCACAACATTGAATCGGCGGAAACCCTTCCAGTTCCCCACAGACTCTTTTGAAGGCCCGTGCTGCCCCTGGTCCACCATGCTTCTCAGTTGCTCAGCCTGACGCTGTTGAAACTTCGACCGGGCGAAAGACTGCCGTAAAGACACGAAAATCCCTGCCACTGCATCCAGCAGCGCCAATCCCATCAGGATCAGTCCGGTGACGTAAACGAATTCCATCTTCAGGACCTAGAACCGAATGAGAATTTCCGCACGGAGGCCATGCCCCACATCGAGGCTCTCCTCTTTTTTCACGTAGGTATCCATCTGGAACATCGTTCGGCCATTCAGTTTTTTCTGATAGCGGCCACCTACTGCTCCAGTGGCTGGGCCATCCCCTTCCAGGGCAGACCTGAAGCCCGTTTCAAACACCAGGTTCGAAGCACCCTGATCGTAGCTCCACTGGTAACCTACAGATCCACCATAGGAATCATCCGCACGGTTGCCCAATGCAGGTCGATATCTTCCCAAACCGGCAGCTGCAAAGAGCAATCCCGCCTTGCCGAGAGGCCCACCATTGGTCTCACCGCGGGCAGCGGAGGCAAACTGGTCAATACCAACGAAGAGGGTGGCGTATGCCATATCCGGTGTTCCGATGGGGGTTTTCGATGCTTCAGCAAAGAACAGGGTTCCGTCACTGACGGCTGCGTTGTCGTCCTCTTCGGCGATGGAACTGCAGATTCGGAAAGTGGTGTTGTAACTCTCCCCACCAAATTTCAGTCGCTGGGATGATCCCCAGCCGAGGAACCAGGCGGAGCCACCTTCTGCAACAGGGGCATCCACATGAACCACATCGAGGTCGATGGTGCTCTTGTAGGTATCTGCTTCCGCAGAGAAAGAAAGGTAGCGGGACTCCTCGGAGAGCAGGTTGTTGTCCCGGCTGACTTCATCCCAACCAGCGATCAGCGTCATCCGGGTCGTCGCTGTTCCGGGAACCGCCACAAAGCGGGTGATTCCGACCGCATCCATCATGTCGTTGACGAGCAGTCCGTCCTGAAGATCCACGCGCCAGCGGCCCACACTGAATCCGTAATCCAGCTTGCGAGTGCCATCCGGATCGAGAGCCGGTATCAGCTCAGACAACTCACCCTCGAAGAAAAATGTGGTGACCCGGGTATTGGTTTCGTCGACCCAACCCTCTTCAGCTTCCGGCTCGAAAACATACCGACTGAAACTTCCCCGCTGATGCAGGGGAGAAAGGCCGATGAGAAATCTCTCGGTGCCGTTCAGTTGCAGGTTTCCAAACAGGTCCATGCGCTGGGCCCATTCGACGATCCGGTCTCCGCTGCCTCCGGGATCGACGAGGTTGATTCCGGAACGAAGATTTCCGTAGACCCAGAAAGACGGTCGCCAGACCGCACCGCCTGGAACATCGAAGCCCCTTTCAAGGCGCCCGGTCTGAACCAGCCCCGGTCCAATCTGGATCAAGGGCGGGTGAGGCTTGATCAACGATTCGTCAACCAGGGGAATCGGGTAGTCCGGCAGTCTGCTGGGACTCTCCTCCTCCTGCGCTCCAACAGGAAGACAAACAAGGCTGAACAGGAGCAGGGTAAATGCGAGAACTCTGATCATTGTCCCGCCTCCTCTGCCGCACTGGTGACCGCCGACTTTTCAGCGACCACCACTGCGCCCTCAACCAACTTCTCCGCCAAAGCCCGAGGCGACATGTTGTAGTCGAAGCCCACGTGCATCGTCTGATGAATCAGGTTCACCGGCACCGACTGGGAAACGAATCGGGCATCGATGGTGAAGGGCCCTTCGCCCTTCAGCAGATCCGGGCTGACATGGTATTCCGCAGTCCTGTGCCCCAGCGGCTCAATGCCCCGGCGATGCTTGCGCATCCCCTTGGGGTGTCCGTAGATATTGTTGGGACGAGAAGCCGGACGAATGAAGGGCAAAGCCGACACGGAACTGTTGATGGTCAGCACTTGCTCCTGGTCACCCCCGCGAATGTTTCGCGACATGAACTTCGATTGCAGGTTAAAGAGCTGCTCATCCAGAGGCACTTCTCCATTGCGGACATACAGGGAAAAAGTATCCCGCAAATCACCATTCGGATCCCGGTCTCCCGACTGGAATACGATTTCACCGGCCGCGTTTTTCACATCGATCTGGACCACGAAAACCCGCTCCGCATCAAAGCCGGTCGGCAGGTTGTGCCCCCTCGTCAGGTTGCGAACGTCAATTTCAAAATCGAGACCACCTTCATCATGGTTGGTCACACGGATGTCGGAGAGCCCGAAGCCTCGCTTGAGAACTTCGATTCGCTGCTCCTTCGCCCAACCCAGCAACTCTTGTTGCTCAGCGATAATTTCCCGTGCTTCGTATCGGTCATCGATGGAAACCCAGGATTCCGGGAAGGGGAAATCCTCGGGACAGTTGTCCTCAAACTCATCGGTTCCCCAACCGGCTTCAACATCAAAGAGCAACCACTCCTGGAGGCTCTTGAACTCATTCGCTTTCTTGTTGACCGGGAAGATCCCCTCGTGAATCAGGGAATAATCGGGCCCGGCAAAGAAGTGATTGGTCAACTTGCGCGGCGCGGTTTCCTTGCCGCCGACAATCGCGGCGGGACCCCACTCGTATCCAGCGGGGACGCCCTGCTCCTTGCCCATGTGACAGTCGTTGCAGGTGATTCCCTCTTCCGCTGCGGGCGAATTGCGGTATTCGGTCATCAGCTCATGAACCCGAAGTCCGTTGGGGGCAAACACCTCGTGGCAGGATCCGCAGAATGCGGGAGTCGTCAACTCGAAGAAGGGTTCAATCTCCGTGTGGATCGCGCGTCCCACTCCATCACGATCGGTATTGACCTTGAACTGCTTTTTGTCGGCCAGCACCCGGGCGAGTTCCGCATTGCCCAAGGCTCCCTTGACGGAGTCGAAGACGTCACCCTGGTCGATGCCGATTCTTCCCGAAACCTTGCGATATCCCGCACTCATGCGGTGGCAGGTCACACAGGTAATCCCTTCTCTCGAAGCAGGATGGCGATCGAGATTGGAGGCACTGAAGGGCTCGCCAATGTCAGACCCCACAGGAGCATGACAACGCAGGCAGAAATCACCATTGGTGGTACTCGTTCCCACGTTCATGGCGTTCTGCATCGACATCATCAGCGGGCTCAACTGGGAGTAGGCGTGCTGGGAAACGGACCACTCCTTGTATTGCTTCGGGTGGCACAACGCGCACTCGTCTGCGGAGGGGAAGTTGCTCTTGGCGAAGACTTTTTCGTGAGCCTCAATCGACGAAAAGGCATCTTCTTCTCCGGTTTCCGCAACCTTCTCATCTGACTCCAGGAGGTCATCACCGAGAAGGTCGTCATCAAGCAACTCATCACCGAGCAACTCATCGTCGAGCAACTCTTCTTCTGCGGGTGGATCCTGGGTCAATGCCACCGATCTCTCGATCAGGTGGGTTGCGGCAACGACACTGGCAATCACCAGAAGTGCGCCGCCCGTTCTCAGGAAGAGCGGAAACAATACAAACTTCTTCGAAATCATCTCAAACCTTTCACGGTTCTGACTCTGGGATGTCTCACCCCGACCAGACCATGCTTGAACAGATTTATGGAGGCTCAGAACCCTTGTTCCCAGATCTTCAGGTGTAAACCTTGAAAAGTCCAACACCATATTAAGTCGAAGTCGCTCGATAAATCTGAATGATCATGGAAACGTGAAAGCGAAGTGGCAGAACGCCTCCCCGGTATCAAAGCTGATTAGATAAAGCTCAGTGAAAACCGGATTTGTTAATAATCCTCGACTTCTTCTTCCTCGAGCTCTTCTTCCATTTCAACCCCGCCGGAAAGCAGCCTTTGGGCGTGAACTCCCAGTGCCCATGCGGTCACCACCTCGATCGATGCTGCCACGATGGTGTAAGTGGATATCCCATCGAGCATTAGGCTGGAAAAGCGCGCCAGAGCCAGGCCCAGGAAGCACCATGCGAGAGGTTGGAGCCATATTGCATAGGAAGGGCTCCAGAGACATCTCAGAGTCACCAGACCCAGAGACAGGATGAGTCCTCCGAGAAGTGCGCGAAACTCGCCGATCGTCGCCGGCTGGATCGCCTCACGGTCGGGGAGAAGCGGGTTTTCAGGAGTCTGCCAGGTCAGCATCATCTCCATGACCTGCACCGGATCGAGCATCACCCAGAGCCCGAAACCAACATTGAAGATCGAAATCAGTGTCAGAAAAATAACGATCATGGCGACCTCACTCCTCAATGGAAAAATTGTGGCTCATGGTGTGGGTGTAAAGCTCCCCGGGCTTGAGCACAACATTGGGCCAGCCTGCGACATCCCGACGATTGATGGCATCGGGCCAGATCTGGCTTTCCAGGCAGAAACCACTGTATTGGGGGTAGGACGCTCCCCCTTTTCCACCGGCGATGTCGAGGAAGTTACCGCTGTAGAACTGTAAACCGGGCTGATCTGCGAAGACGGTCATGACGATCCCGGTCTTCCCCGATCGTGCCACCGCCACCTCGCGAAGTGCGCCCTCTTCTCCATCGACCACAAAGTTGTGGTCGTAACCTCCGGCGTAAAAGGGCTCGCCCGGTTTGGGCAATTGATCCATTTGTGAGCCGATGGCCCTCGAGGTCGTGAAATCGAGCGGAGTACCGGCAACGGGGGCGACTTCACCCGTCGGAATCAGGTCCTGCGCGGGGGTGTAACGTGAACAACGGAGAAGCAACTCCTGATCGAGAGTGCTTCCCGATTCGTGACCAGCAAGGTTCCAGTAGGAGTGATGCGCGAGGTTGACCGGAGTCTCCATGCTCGATTCAGCAGCCATTTCGACACGCAGCTGATTGGCCCCGGTCAGGATGTAGCGAACCGCGGCCCGTACTTCTCCCGGGTATCCCTGATCCCCGGGCTCACTGACCAGGCGCAATTCAACACCGGGCCCCCTGTTACTCTGAATCGGTTTCGATTCCCAAATTCTCTTGTCAAATCCCCGGTTTCCGCCATGCAAGTGATGAGGTCCATTGTTGGTGGCCAAGGTGTAACTGCTGTCATTCAATTCGAATTTGCCGGCGGCGATGCGGTTTGCACAACGGCCAACGATGCAACCGAAGTAGGGACTCTTCTCGCGATAGCCATCGAGATCATCAAACCCGAGGACCACATCGACCAGTTCACCCCCCGCTGCGGATGGAACCAGACACTCGGTGACGGTTGCTCCGTAATTGATGATGCGCACCTTCATCGAACCGTTGTCGAGGGTGTATCGCACAACTTCTTCGCCATCGATTTCACCCCAGGGTTCCACTATCACACCGTCCACCACGGAAGCACCTCTCTCACCCTGTTCACGGATCCACTCCGAGCTGCCCACGCAGCCGCTGGCCAAGAGCACCAGTGCCAAAAGCCAAACACCCCACTGCTTTTGCAGAATTCCCATCAGCTTCGCTCCATTCGGTCGAATCATTCACCGGGTCATGATGTGCCCGGATACCTCCGGGTCCAGTGCACAGCCACGATTCTTGGCAACTTTGGCAACTTTCACGGGATGACCCCAAATTGGCTCTTTTGGCCCGCTATCGCCCGTATCTGAGGGTTTTCACCTGTTTTCAGCCCTCCACGCAGGCCCTGTTACAGGGGCGGGTTTGGTTGACCCTTTCAGGGCAGATCGGTACGCTCCGTCTTTGGTAGAGGACTCTTCCGGGCCTCCCTGTCGATGATGTGTATCGGTGAATCGATTTCTCCGTATCCTTGTCCGGGGTCAGGTCTGTTTGTCACAGTCCTCGATTGAAATGAAAAATGATTGCTCGCGGAGATCCGTTCTCCGACTTAGGACAGGACCGAAACGATGTCACGCCGTTGCCAGATCACCGGAGCCCGTACTGCCTCTGGAAATCGCAAAAAGACCCGCGGTAAATCCAAGCGCTCCGGCCACGTCGGAATCAAGATCACCGGCCTGACCAAGCGTCGCTTCAAGGTCAATCTTCAAAGCAAACGCATCTGGGTTCCCGAGCTGAACCGCTTTATCCGGGTTCGCCTCAGTGCACGTGCACTCAAGACCATCAGCAAGAAGGGTGCTTACCGTACCCTCCTCGATGCCGGTCTGATCAAGCCCGCCAACTAGAGCAGCGCTTCAACAGTTACTCACATTTCTCAACAAGCCCGAGCCGCAACTCAGGTTTCAGGATGACTTCTTGGTTTCAGGGTCACTGCTTGAGTTCATCCGGCAGGGGGATGGTCTGTCCGTTGATGCTGGGAAGTGAGGCCCCTGTTTCACGCAGATGTCTCGCCAGTTCTTCGGAGAGGTCCGCGAGAATTTTCTCCTGCTGATCGGCAAGGTCACGACTCTCTCCCAAATCCCTGCCGAGGTGATAGAGCACCCGCTTTGGCTCAGGATGGTAATAGTAGATCATCTTCCAGGGACCCCGGCGGATGGAGCTGAATGGCTGAATTCCCGGGCCTCTGGGGCCCCAGAAGTGGGGCATGTGCCAGCAGAGAACCCGCTCGCCCCAACCCTCCAGCAGTCCTCCGATTTCCGTCCCGCGACCGTCGTCGCGCAAAATCGGCAACAGATTCCAACCCTCCACCCGGGTCATGTGATCCTGCGGTCCCTCGACTCCGGCCACCTCTAGCAAGGTCGGAAAATGGTCATGACTGATCACGGGCAGATCGGTACGACGCCCCGCTTCGACCACTCCAGGCCATCGCACCATCAACGGAATTCTCGTGCCGCCCTCCAGTGCAGAGCCCTTGCCGCTACTCAAAGGATGGTTGTGACGGTGGTGCGGTTTTTCGCGGGTGTGAGCGGAGAGCCCGCCATTGTCACTGGTGAAGATGATCACGGTTTCCTCGAGGATCTTTAAATCCTCGAGGGTCTTGAGCAGGACCCCCAGCGCTTCATCGACCGATTCAATCATCGTCGCATAGGCGGCCTCCACCTTGGACAAATCAGGGTAGTGATCCAGGTGACGGTCGTTGGCGATGATCGGTGTATGAACTGCGTAGGGTGAGAAGTGCAGGAAGAAGCGTTGTCCATCCTGGTGTGCCTGATGGATTGCAGTCGCAGCCTCCAGCGCCAGTGCTTCCGTCAGGTACGTATCCTTGCCGTGATATTTTTCGAGACCGGGAACATCCCAGATGCGATCTCCCGGTTTTTCCGGATCACGGGCGAAGTTCCTGCGCCCTCGGAAGTCGGATGGAGCCCCGGCAGCATGGCCGGCGATGTTCACGTCAAAACCGAGATTTTTTGGATCTGCACCACTGCTTCCGTGTGCCCCCAAATGGGCTTTTCCGGCATGAATCGTCCGATAGCCACCCTTTTGCAACAATGCGGGAAGGGTCACATCTCCCGACTGGAGGCCGTTGACGTTCCACTGCGGAGGCACGGTTCCTTCCCGGGGGCCTCCCGTGTCCTGATCCTTGCGAAGAATCCAATAGGTGATGCCATTCGCCTGCGGAGATCGCCCCGTCATGATGCTGGTGCGGGTCGGTGTACACACCGGCGATGAAGCGTAGGCGTTGGTGAAGACCAACCCCTCGCGCGCAAGACGGAGCAAGTGAGGGGTACGATAGTGTTGCTGGAAGGGAGCACTCTCCTTGTGGAGAGAGACCGCCGTGTCCTGCCACCCGAGATCATCGGTGATGAAAAAGAGAATGTTGGGCGGCTGCTTTTCCCCTTTCTCGGCGGGAGAGTTCTGGGCTGCAAGGGAAGAGCAAACCAACAACAACGGCAACAGCCAGAGGCATCCCTTTCCGCTTATCATCTTCCACCTTCACCTTCTGTCGGTGCTTCTTCCGGTCCGGACTCCCCGGCCTTCATCCGCTCCACCCATGCGGGCCATTCATCCTGTTCCCTGAGAAGCTTGAGATCCCCATCCACCAGGGCCATTTCGAGGCGGATCGTGGTCGAGGCCAAACTCGTCTCCAGAGCCTGTAAACCCTTCTCAGCCTCCCCCAGCAGTGAAAAACAGCACGCCAGGTTGTAGTGGATCGCCCACTGCTCATCGACGAGACCCGGCCGTAATTCCGGGCGCACCCTGCGGGCGATGTCCCCGAGCAGGTCGATACGCTTCTGGTGGGTTTCGCTCGCTTCCCTGATCAGTCCGCTGCGGAACTGCAAATCTCCGAGGCGGGTGAGAGCATCGAGAATCGCCGGCAGTGTCGCCGTATTGGGAACCTGGTCCGCCTGCTTTTGCAGATCAAACATCCAGCGATCCACCCGCTGACGCTGACCCAGCTTCGCCAGCAGCAACACCAGTTCCCGTTCGACCCACACCTCCATCAGGACATCTTTTTGCAAAGCCTCCTCCACCGGAGTGATCAACTTTGCAGTGGCGACATCCATCAGGGCATTGGCGCACGACTGACGGCGGTCAAAGAGACGTGACTCATCCAGAAGACGCTCGAGCAATCTTTCCGCCCCCCGATCTCCGAGGGGAATGAGCGCCTGATACTGACCGCGATAGCGCACCTGATTCTCTTCACGATCGATGCGATCCAACTCGCGATCGATGGCCGCATCCAACTCCTCGTCCGGCCCAACCTGCCCCTGTACAGCGGCCAGCGGGAATAGAGCCAAACAAGCCCAAAACAGCATAATAGCCGTCATCGGGGAGAACGCGCGGATGTGGAGAAGGGTCTTCATTTGCATGAACCCATCACAAGGAAGAACCTCCCGGAGGTCAACCACCCGATTGCTGAAGGGATCAGCGATCGACTCTCTGCAGCAGGGCGGCGTACCCGCCGTCGCCGCCCAGATCACCGGGCAGAACCTCGATCTCTTCCACGAGACGGATCTCGGTGTTCTGTTCGAGCACCCGGCGAATCACATCCTGATTCTCCTGCGGCTCGACGGAACAGGTCGAGTAAAGCAGGTGACCTCCCCGTCGAAGGTGACGAATCGCGGATTTCAAAAGACCGGACTGCAACTGCTCCAGTTCGGAAATCTCGTCGGGGCGGAAGCGCCAGCGAGCATCCTGCCTGCGGTTAAGCACGCCGCTGTTGGAACAGGGTGCGTCGACGAGAATCTGGTCGAAGGTGTCATCGAAGCGCAGGTTGGAAGGATCCCGGGATACCTCGAGGAACTCGGTTTGATGCAGATTGAGCAAATTGAGGCGATCCAGATTTTCGCGGATCAACTGCAACTTCTCCTGAGACACGTCGCAAGCGAGGGCCTTGCGGATTCCCCCGCGGTCAAGAAGGGTCGCCAGTTTGCCTCCGGGTGCACTGCAAAGATCGAGCAGGTGTGCGTCCTTGCCCTTCGGCATGCGCAGGGCGAGGCGACGGGCGGTCAGATCCTGAACCCAGAAATCGCCCTGGGTGAATCCGGGGATCCGCTCGATGCGTCCACCTCCGAGAACCTCCAGAGTTCTGGGAGCACCCCGGGCGATGCGTGCTTCCTGATCGATGGTCGCCATCATGCGCAGTTGATGCTCCGGTTCACGGGAGGATTTGAGAGCGATAAAGAGGGGTGGCGCCTCATTGTTGCGCTGCAACATCTCGAGGACCCGCTCCTCCGGATAACGCTCCAGCCAGCGCCGCAGCAATTCCGGCGGGTGGCTGTACTGGAGGCCCCGGCGAAGAATCTTGCCCTTGTTGCCGCCGGGCAATCGCAGGTCGCGGACGCGAACCCAACCGCTCGCCGCCCGGACCGCATCGGTGGGGTCATCGAGTTCTTCCGTCACATGCTCGAGACCGTCGCAGGCACTCCTGAGAACCGCATTGATGTAGCCACTCTCCGCCTTCGGATTGCGACGCTCTGGCGGGTCTCCGACCACTTCCGGCAGGAAACGGGCCACCTCCCGCCACGCATCGACGGTGGCGGAAACCGCGGCGTGGGCGGCAGTCTTCAGGTACACGCGCTGGTAGATTCCGATGGCGATGGCGGAGCGCAGGGTGCGTTCCGCTTCGGTGAAATCCCGGTCCATGAAATGATTCGAAAGATGCCGAACGGTGCCGCGCATGCGAACACTGCCGTAGCACAGCTCGACCAGGAAACGGCGGTCTGAATCGGCGAGACCGGTGTACTCGAGATACTCACTGAGAAGGGATTCCATCGGTGCTGAAGAGGACTGCTCCCAGAGGGTCAGCAGATGGATCGCTGCTGCCCGGGCACTGAAGACTTCGCCCCCCTTGACCCCACTCCCCTGCAACAGCGGAGCGGTGTAAGGCGGCTCGAGAATCTCCTCGACTTCCGCTTCCTCATTTTCGTGATCGGGGGCATCGGTTTTGCCGGATGGACCCGATCGGTCGTGACGGCGGCCATCGTGACGGGGGCCATCGTGACGGGGGCCATCAGGCCGTCCCCGACCCTCGGGGCGACCGGGGCGATCCGAATTTCTCGCAGGCCTCTGGCCCGTGTCGCTGCCATGTCCGGTCATCGTGGCTCATCGCCCTTCTCTGGTGGAGCGTGTGTGACAAATCGGTCCCCTGGCTTCATCGGCAGCCCGCGCAGGAAGTCTGCCGCCGGCATCGGTTTCTTGCCGGAACGCTGCAGGCGTCCTATGCGGAGGGAACCTTCACCGCATGCCACCAAGATACCCTCCGAAGAGACATCCGTCACTGTTCCCGGAAGATCTGTGGCAGATGAATCCGGGGCTGAATCCTCAGGGATCCCGCTGTGGATGATCAGGATCTCCCCTTCTTCTGCCGTCGAATCTGCCTCCTGCCAGTGGCTGCGGGTCCGCGGCCACGGCTGCAGGGCGCGAATCTGACGATCGATTCGGGCCGCACTCTGCCCCCAGTCGATCCAGCCTTCCGATTTGTCGATCTTGGGAGCCAGCGTCGCTGCCGAATCATCCTGCTCAACGAGGGGAGGCTCTCCCGATTTCAGGGCTTCGAGGGAATCCACCAACAGTTCGGCCGCACGTTCACTGAGGTACTCCTCCGCCTCTTCGGCGGTGATGCGGTCGGAAGGTGTCCAGCGATGCATCGACACCACCGGGCCCGCATCGAGGGCGGGCACCATGCGATAGAGGGAGACGCCGATCTCTTCATCCCCGGCGAGAAGAGCACGCACGATCGGTGCTGCTCCACGCCAACGGGGCAGGATGGATCCGTGAAGGTTGAAACATCCCAGCGGCACCGATTCGAGAAAAGAGCGCCCGAGAATCAAACGGATATCTGCAGTGATCACCAACTTTGCGCCGGTGGTTTCGAGAAACTCGCGTCCCGCAGCCCCCTTCAGTCGCTCGCTCTCAAAGATGGGCAATCCCAACTCAAGGGCCACTTCCTTGAGGGGACAGGGAGCCGGTTTGCGCTGGCGGCCACGGGGAGCATCGGGAACGGTGCCCACCACCAGATCCTCGCAGATCGGCTGCAGTTGGCGCAGGGCCGGAATCCCGAAGGGACCGGACCCGAGAAAGAGGATGCGCATCGGCCTACTCCTCGGTACGCAGGTGAACCATCAGCGGATCAGAGCTGTTCACCTGGACCATCTTCAACTGGTGCATACGTGCGAGCTCCAGAAGTGCCAGGAAAGTACTGATCGCCCCCGCCATTCCACGCTCCAGCGGGAACAGCTCCTCAAAGGAGAGAGCCCTGTCAGGGCGGGATTTGAGAGCGCCGAGGATCTCGCCCATCGACTGCTCGATCGGCACCTCTTCCCCCTGAATCACGGCGAAGGCGGAACGCTCGCGAAGCATGTCGAGAACCCGCTGAAATGCGGCGGACAGATCCAAAGAGGAGGCCTCCGAAAGATCGAGGGTTCCCGGAGGAGGTGGTGGCATTCCATCCTGAACCCGCTCGTAACCCAGTGATCGGCGACGATGCGCTTCCTGCAGCAGCAGTGCCCGCTCCTTGAAATCGCGGTACTCCAGCAACTGTTCCACCAGATGCTTGCGCGGATCCTCGAGCTCCTCCTCGAGAAGATCATCCTCTTCGTCCAGCAATTGCGGCGAGAGCATGCGCGACTTGATCTCGATGAGACGTGCAGACATCACCAGGTACTCACCGGCACTGAGAAGGTCGAGTTGCCCCCGCTTCTGTGCTTCGGAAACGTGACCCAGAAACTGCCCGAGAACTACCGCAATCGGGATGTCGAGGATGTCGATTTCATTTTTGTGAATCAGATAGAGCAGCAATTCGAGGGGACCGGAGTACTCCTCGAGTTCGGTACAGAAGCCATCTTCCCACGGCGCCAGGGCCGGGCTGTCCGCATCCGTCGACGGATTTCCTGCCGCGTTTTCACCGGTGTGACCGGGATTGGAGCCGCTTTCTTCCGTCGTCATGCTTGCCGTTTCCAATCGAACCTCCATCTGATCAGGCCGAGTCTCCCCGGGGATCGCACCCCTGACGACAGATTCTGCCCCCCGCAGGATAGCAGAAGCCGGCCCGATGGGAGCAGGAAGGCCGGAATTCTGACTTGCCCGTCAGGGATCGCAGGCCAGACTGTTGTCATGAAGCACACCATTCCCGACCATCTGGCCCCCCTGCGGCCCCGACTGCTCGCCCTCGATGTGGACGGAGTCCTCACCGACAACCGGGTGACGATCCACTCCGACGGCAGCGAATCGAAAAGTTTCTTCATCCCCGACGGAGCCGGCATGCGTCGCCTCCTCGATCAGGGTATCGCCGTCGTCTGGATCTCCGGCAGACCCAGCGAGAGCACCGACCTGCGTGCGAAGGAACTGCGCATCACTGAGTGGCACACCGGTATCCGTGACAAGGGAGAATGCCTGAAAGCGGTGATGGAAAAACTCGGAGTCGGTGCAGAGGAGACGGTGTTTGTCGGCGACGACCTCATCGATCTGCCCGCCTTTGAGGTCGCCGGGACCGCTGTCGCCCCCGCCGATGCGGTGCCCGAAGTGCTCGCTGCGGCAGACGTGGTCACCCCTCAAAATGGCGGTTTTGGGGCTGTACGGCAGGTTTGCGACTGGATTCTCGCATTGACGGAGACCCCCGCATGAAGCGGCTCTCCTTCTTTCTCGGCATCTTTTCTGTCGGCCTGGTCGCCTTCCTCGGGCTCACCGGCCAGTTCGGCGGTCCACAGGAAAACAGTGACCTCTCCGATGTTGAAGAGATCGATCTTGAACCGGTCGATCAGAACCGGATGTCCTATCGCTCCTATGACATGATCCGCGGACGACTCCGCTTTCTTCTCAAAGGTCACATGGATGCATCTTCCGGAGTGGTGATCTCGCCTGACAACCTCGTCAACCAAACCACCCTCATCGATGCCGTCATCGAGTTCCCGGTCTACGACGGCAAATCCCAGGAAGCGAGTGATCGCATCCTTCTCGAGGCGGACAAGGTCATCACCGATCAGGAATCGGAGAACGCACGGGTCGAGGGTGCCCTCTTTGCAGAGGGTGCAGGAGGCTCTCCCAAACTCGAAACCCGGGATATCGAGATCCTCTGGGCAGACGGCGAAGACGTCCTCCTCAAGGGCCAGTCCGCTGTTCGTATGATATGGCCAGAACTGGAGTTACGTGGAAACAACGGCTTCACGGGCAACGTCGGATCGAGCTCCGGACTGGAGCAATTGACGATCTCTCCACCGATCCTGATGGGTCTGACCGCCGAGGGCAGCGGCCCCTTCATCGAGCGTTCCGAAGAGAACTCCAATGGACAGGTGCGCATCCTCTGTCGCGGACCGATGGTCCTCGGCAAGGAAGGGCGCGGTGCACTCTTTGATGGTGGCGTGCAGATTTTTGAAGTCCCGGCGACCAGCCCTCTCAACCCGGATGTGGATGTTCCCCTTCAACACATCGCTGCCGACTATCTCGACATGGAACTGGATCCTGTCAGTCGTCGACTGTTAAGCATCCAGTCGCAGGCACGGGAAAACCCGATCACCGTTTTTGTGGATGAAGACACACGCATCGAAGGTCGCCGATTGATGTGGAAAGAAGGAGCGGACCATGTCGAGCTCACTGATGACGTCGTCATCGTCCACCCGGCGGGACGCTTCAACGCCCAACGTGCACAGGTGATGACGGGTGCTTCACGGTGCATTCTCGACGGTGGAATCCGCGGATCCTTGCAGGGACCGGCGACGGGAACCTCCGACAACCTGGGCCCTGAAGGTGGCCAGAAATGGGCAATAGAGGCCGAATTGGCCACTTTTGACTTTGGCGACGGCAGTCTGGAAACGCTTCGGGCGGTCGGCAAACCGGGGCAACCGGTGATCGTCAATGAGCAGCGCCCACAGGGTGCGGCCATCCGCGGGGAAGCACTGATCTGGAATGCCCGCGATCGCCAACTGGAAATCATCTCCAGTAAAGACAACCGCGCCACTTTCTCTGAAGGAGAGAATCGCATCTCTGCCAACAGGGTTGCCTTCGTCGACAACTCTCCACGTCTTTCATTCATGGGTGATGTCCAGGCCAACCTCATCGAGTGGCCACAAGGTCCCACTCAAAAAGCCAGTCAATGGCTCGGTGATGATGCACGCGGTGAAGTGCGTGCGGATGAGCTTTCACTGTCATGGGATGCACGACAGCGTCTCGAAGTGCTGGAAGCGTCCGGAAACGATGAGGCTCTCTCGATGCAAATCGAAGGTGAAGAGCAACTCACCGTACGCAGTCATCAGTTGCGCTGGACAGGGCAGAACGGTCTCCTTCAACTCTCCGGAGATGGTCGCCAGGAGATCGTCATGGGTGACCGGATCCGGCTCACCGCCGAGGCTCTCGAGCTCTCCTCCCTGGACGGGCAAGCCAGGGGCAAAGGGTCCGTAGATGGACTCCTGAGGGGTCCTGGAGGTGAATCAGAGTCTCCCAACCTGGGCCTGTACTGCTCTGAATTGGTGGTCCAGTTTAAAGAAGTGGAGACCCCCGAAGACTCTTCTGCTGCTCCCCGCTGGGGTGACATTCAACTGGCAAGAGCTCTGGGAACCATCCCCGTACCCGTGCGGATCGAGCATGAAAATCTGCGCGCACAGGGACAGGAGTTTTTGTGGAACGCAGTCGAAAACACCTTCCGTTTTCAGGGTCCCGAAAAGCAGCGGGTTGAGGTTGCTTCCGCAGAAAAATCACCCGGTTTCATCGAAGCACAAACCATCACCATCGAGCGTTCAATTTCAAAAGTCACCCTTGCCGATGAAGCACGCGCACGCATCTATCTCGCCAGTGATCCTGGCAAGTATGGAGAGCTTTCTGATCAACCGATGTCATGGACACTCGATGCAAAAACCATCGAGGCGAACATCGATTTCGAGAGTGATCCCGTTCTTCTGAAATCGGTTCGTGGCTCCGGAGGAATCACTCTGACCCAGGCAGAAAACTCCCTCGAGTTTCGTGGAGAAGTCTTTCTCTGGGACGTGGCCCAGCAACGATTGAGTCTCACTTCCGAGGACGGTCAGGGGCTTCAGACCTTCCACAGGGGCACCTCTCCCAAGGATGAGGTCGTTGCCCGGGAAGTGGTCCTGGTGAGGACTACGAGGCCAGGAGAGGCATCTTCGGAAAGACTGGAAGCCCTCCTTTCCTCGGTTTTGAGTGCCGTCATCCACCTCGAGGGAGACCGTCGCGAAGCTCCCGGAAAGGTCGACCTTCGCTCCGATGAATTGCTGTTGGTGTTGAGAGAAGATTCCGACGACCCGGCGATCCGTGCCCATGAAGCACTCGCCTGGGGATCGGTGGATCTTCGTGGTGGACCGTATCGCATCCTTTCAGAAAGAGCGCGCATCCTTGCACGCAATCGCACCGTCGAATTGACTGGCAGCCCCCGTCAACAAGTGCAGGTGTTTCGCGATGGTGTTTCGAGTCTTCCACCATCCAGAGCGGTCAAACTGACACAAAGCACTCGCGGTTACAGAGTCGAATCACTGCCCAGTGCCGGCGGCTGGTCGCTTCGAGAAATTGAATCGAGCCTCGGTCGCATGGGTCGACTGGATCGTCGACCCACACCCTGAAGCCTTGGGGAATCGCCCTTTTTCTTGTGAGCCCTGCGGCCTATCATGGGGTTCCCATTTCGGGAACCGATACGGAGTCTGACCATGCTCGAGAAGCTTTTTCAATCCTTTGCCAAACGTCCGTATTCGGCCTTAAAACAGCCCTTTTGCGCCGTTTTGCTCCTCCCCCTCCTGATCAGCGTGGGGTGCTCATCCACAGAAGAAAGGCTCCCTCCGGAAGTCGATCTCGGTGAAGCAAAACTGCTGATCGTTCCCTTTCAGGAAAAAGGCCAAAGGGTTTCAGCGCTGCGTTGGCACTACGAATCCGAAGAGGGAATCCGACTTGCACAAGCACTCGAATTGCAAATGAGCGGTAACTGCCCCACCGTCACCCCCATCTCCGATCGCAAAGTGGAAGACCAGGTTTTTCACACCGACACCGATGAAGTTCCATGGTCTGACATCGGTCGCGCAGTGGATGCCACCCACGTTCTCACCGGACGCATCGAACGCATCAGTTTTCGGGATCCGCGAACTCCAGGAATGTTGCAAGGTCGTTACGTCGTTCGCTGGTGGGTCTACCAAGTCAGCGATGGCTCGCGTGTCTCTTCACGAGAGTTCAGCGTTCGCGTTCCGGAAGATCCGGAATCGGGAAAGATCTACGTTTCCTTTGAAGCTTCTGAACGGGAATTGCTGGCCGCACTGCGCGCTCAAATGTCGCAGTTGATCGCTCTGGCTATTTGTGGCGCAGAGGCCGAATAACGGCTTAAATCGGCGATTTAACGCCATCTGAGCCTTGCTCCCCCACGACAGGAGGGGGTAGAATAAAGGTGGATTAAAGGCCAGAAACTTTGGTTTCAACCTTGATCCATCGTCTCCAATCCGTTGAAATTTCATTCAACAGTTCGGAGTCGTTCCACTGTTTTCTTGGAGGCATCGATGCTTGAAACACTCGCCCCTTTCATCCAACTCGCCTGGAGTCCGGGTCCTTTTGAACTGGGCGTCATTCTCATCGTCGCGCTGCTTCTTTTCGGCGGACGCTTGCCGAACATGATGCGCAACATGGGTCGCGGCATCACCGAGTTCAAAAAAGGCATCAAGGACACCAGCCAGGACATTCAGAACACCATCGACAAGAGCTCTGAAGAGGAAGATCGCGGGGAGAACTCCAACTCCTGACCCGTTCTCATTCTCAGAGATTGAATGCAAAGCCCGGCCCTCGCACCAAGACGGTGCGAGGGCCGGGCTTTTTCTGAATTGGAGAAAAAGTGTAGGAAGAAACCATCTGTGACACCCACACACAAGACATCATAAGTGTTTATCTTATAACGACTTAGACTATCTTCCATCCGCGAGGCGGTGCGCCAGGAAGTCCGGTAATCCAGACTCGAGAATCTTCGCCTGAACCGTCTGGATATCATACGGCACCCGATGGCGCTCCACGTTTCCCGTCTCCGGTTCAAAGATCACCACCGATGAATCGGGGTTGCCATCCCTGGGCTGCCCCACGCTTCCCACGTTGACGATCGCCTGGGCACCCGGATCCAATTGCATGCGATCTTCCTGGGAGTAATCGACGACGTCTGTGAGTATGAAGGTGATGGGGACGTGGGAGTGGCCAATGAATGCCACGGGGGTCTTCAGCTGTTGGAAGGAAAGATGGGCTTCCCAACTGGTCTGAATGTAATCAAAGAGATCAGGCTGATCGAGGCTGCCATGCACGAGGGTCAGCTTTTCCTCAACATGGGTCAAAGGCCAGCTGCGGAGGACCTTCATTTCCGCATCCGTCAGGGCATCCCGGGTCCAATGGGTCGCATGACGAGCGACAGGATTGAAGTAATCCAGATCCAGGAGTCCAAGAACCGCGTGCTCGTGGTTTCCTGCAACGACCACTTCGCAGCGCTCCTGGATCAACTCCAGACAGCGTGAGGGGTCTGGTCCATAACCTACGACGTCCCCGAGGCACAGGATGCGATCAACGGATTGGCCGTCGATAAACTCATAGACGGCCTCCAGCGCTTCCAGATTGGCATGGATGTCAGAGATAATGGCGATTCGCAAGTCCCCTACTCCTTGTCTGGGGCCAGTTTAACCCTATTTCACTCCTACAGAAACCATTCCTGAGAAGTGCCTGATTGTTCCCCGTGGAACAATTCAAACCCTTGGCAAACCGTCTATCCGGGAATTGTTCTACGTGGAACAAATTCTGTGAATCCCATCAAGCGGGATCTTGATCCCCACCTCCCCCCGGATACTCTCAGGGACTGATCTGATGAAGGGGAATCACAGGGAATGTCCAGAATCATCGCCGTCACCAGCCAAAAAGGCGGGGTCGGCAAAACCACCACCGCCATCAACCTGTCCGCCTACCTTGCCCTCGCAGGTGCCAAGGTCTTGTTGGTGGATCTGGATCCCCAAAGCAATGCCACCAGCGGAATGGGCCTGGAAGGCCCGGAGCGATCCCACCTTCCCGACATCCTTGAAGGACGCCTGTCATGGGAACGAGCATGCCGGTCCACCCCCATCGATGGCCTCCGCTGCCTCCCCAGCTCCCTTCATCTGCAAGTTCCGATCGATGAACGCCAGGCCAGGGGTACGGGAGTAGAAC
>JAAXJX010000007.1:78177-85804 GCA_012269595.1 Planctomycetia bacterium
GAAGTCAAACAGTTCTTCCCCCAGGAGACCCTCGAGACCCCCATTTTGCGGGATTCCACCCTGGCGGAAGCTACCAGTCACGGGAAACCGATTTCCCTCTATGACACCCGCTCACCGGGAGCGTGGTCCTACATGAATTTGGCAAAGGAGATCCTCAAACATGAATCGCAAACTCGGACGCGGGCTTGATGCCCTGATTCGCAGGTCGGAACAAACGTCCCCACCTGATGCGCCTTCTTCGACGACTCAAACCGAGCCTGAGGCCCCCACCCATGGTCTTCAGATCCGGTTCGTCTCCCCGGAGGAGATCCACGCCAACCCTGACCAACCGCGCTCAGTGTTTGAGCCACAGGCCATCGAAGAGCTCTCCCGCTCTGTCGCCGCTGACGGTGTCCTGCAACCTCTGGTTGTCAGAGTTCGCCCGGAGGGCGGATTTGAACTGATCGCCGGAGAACGCCGCCTTCGTGCTTCCAGAATGGCCCAGTTGGAGGAAATCCCCGTCATCATCCGGGAAATCGACAATGACCGCATGCTGTCATTGGCTTTGACCGAGAACCTCCAACGGGAAGACCTCAATCCCATCGAACTGGCCCGCGCCTATCAGGCCCTTCAGGAGTCCTTCGATTGGACCCAGGAGCAGCTCGCCGAGAATGTCCAGAAGAAGCGCTCCAGCGTCGCCAATACCTTGCGCTTCCTCGAACTGGAGCGGGATATCCAACAGAGCCTCATGGATCGCAAAATTTCTTCGGGCCACGCCAAGCTGCTCCTCGGAGTTCAAAACCGCGAAGAGCGCAAAGGCTGGCACCAGAAATTGTTGTCCAAAAAGTGGACAGTCAGAGAACTCGACGGAGCGATCCGTGGTGAGGAAACCCAGCCATCCACCCCATCTATCTCACCCAAAGGCAAATCCAAACCTGATAATGGGGGCGGAACCCACATCAAAGAGGAAGAAAAGCGGTTGGGTGAATTCTTCGGGACCAACGTGTCTGTTATTCAAGGGGGCAAAAAGGGCCGCGGAAAGATCACCATCGAGTTCTATTCGACAGAGGACTACGAACGTATTACCGACCTGATCGTTCGAAAATCCTGAATCCGTTGGCCTATGTGGGGACGCAGATGGAATCCTTCTTGGGTTCCTCTTCCGTTTCCCACAGCCCTCGGAGCTTCAGCGATGCTACTTCTGTCGTGCCTGATTCTGTCGATTGCCCTCATGACCTGGGCCATCGGTCAACTGCGTGGTGACCTGCTCTCACGCGGGGTGCTCAAGTGCTTTCTGTTTCCCGCACTGCTCCCCGATGCTCTCGCACGAACCATCACATGTCTGGCCACCGCCACTCCGATTCGCGGACTCTCTCCGTGGAAAGATGGAGAGCCTCTGTTGCTCGAGGGAACCTGTCCCGTTCGCCGACTTTCACTCCCTTTGGGAAGCGTCCTTCGCATCACTTTTTTGATCGCCGCCAGCGTAACTTGCGTCATCAAAATTGGCCCCTTGAGCACGATTCTGCCCAACCCCCAAACCCTCGAATTCGCAGCCCAGAGGGGCCCTGGAGCCTTTTTTACCGAATTGCTGCCGACCATGGCGGAAGTCTCCGCACTCGGTCTGCCCGCCCTGTTGGCAGTCGCTGGACTGGCGGCCATGACTCTCGCCGCAGGTCTCAGAAATGGGGAAGCCATCGCTGCCATGATGGTCGGTGGAGGAACGGTGGGGGTGTTGCAGATGGGTGACTGGATCGGATTGCGATTGAGCCCGTTCAGCAACGGTTGGTTCTTGCAACGTTTCTACGAAGCGGAGTTTGGCAAGGCGCTGATCCTGTTGATGATCATCTCTCTCAGCCTCACAGCGCTACTCCTGATGTTGCATGCCGTGCCCGCCAGCATCGGTCGCCTCCGACCCCGGCCAGTCAACCCCCAGGGGCACCTGCTGACACGAACCTGATCAAACCTGAACCCTCTCAAATCCCACTCAAATGGCTGATTTAGCACGATAACGGCCAACAAAGAGGACTCTTCGAACCACTTTCCTTGCCGAAAGAGAACCGGATTGCCTATGATGTCGATTCCTCCACAAGGAGGACAGACTCAGGAGGCAGACGATGGTTCCCCATACAACAACACGCTTTGATCTCTCACTCGATGCCCGAGTTTTCATCCTCCTGTTGGCGTGCTTCATCTGCGTACCATCGGTTCACAACGATGCTCTTGCAGAAGAAAACACCGCCAGGGATGAGCGCATCTTTGACAGCGGTGAGTTGCGCAAACTGAGTCTCGTCGAAGCGATCCAACTTGCCCTCGAACACAACCTCGGCCTGCAGGTTCAGCGTGTCTCCCAGGGCAAGGCCTACCTCGATCCCATCATTGCTGAAGCCGCCTCTGATCCGCTCTTCAGCACCGGCTTTACCCTCAGCGAATCGGAGACCACATCGACCAGCATCATCGACGGAGCCGCCGTCGGAGAATCGTCGAAAAGGTCCAATGACAGCTATTTCATGGGACTTTCGGGCCTGATGCGCTACGGCACCAGCTGGCAGTTCCGGCTCAGTGGAAACCGCTCTGAAACCTCCGCGGTCAGCCCCTTTTTCTCGCCCTTGAACTACCGCAGTGGTGCCGAGTTGACCCTCAGCCAACCGCTTCTGAGAGGCCGGGGGCAGGAAATCACCGAGACCAATTTGCGTGTTGCCCTGCGTAACGCCGAGGCCTCCAAGTTGGCAACTGTGCGTGCCATGGAAACCACCGTCGCCGCAGTGGAGAGCAGCTACTGGGATCTGGTCTACGCCCGCCGCAATGTGGAAGTGCAACGCAGTGCTCTCGAAGAGGCAGAGGAGTTGCTCGAGCTCAACCGCCGTCGTCTGGATGTGCAGGTCGGTACTCGCCTCGATGTCATCAGCGCCGAGGCCAACGTCGCCACCCAGAAGGCCAGCATCATCTCGGCGCTGAATGCCCTGCGGGATTTGCAGGACATCCTCCTCGACAGCATCAATGCTCCCGAGTTCCGTGGGGGCACCGACGTCGCTTCGATGCTCAAGGATTTTGAGATCATCCCGACGACCGCCATCAACCCGACCCAGTTCGATCCAGAGTTGGAAAGTGTCGTTCAGGAGGCCCTCGCCCGCAGGCTCGAATTGGCCCAGAGCGACCTCCAGATCGCCAGTAGCGAGGATTTGCTCAAGGTCCGCGAGAACGATCTTCTCCCCACCCTCGACCTTTCCGGCAGCTTCAGCCAGCCCGGAAACGGTCTCAGTTTCAGCGAGTCCTGGTCAGACATCGGCGACGATTACGCCTGGAGTGCCGGGCTCAACCTGCAGATTCCGCTGGGACAGCGAGCAGCCCAAAACAGGGAGATGCAGGCCCGGGAAGATCTGCGTCTGGCGCGACTCAGCAAGGAGCAGATCTCCAACGGCATCATTCTCGAAGTCACCCGGGCGATCCGCGAATTGGAAAGTGCCCGCCAGGCGGTCGAGACCACCGAGGCCGCCACGCGCCTTCGCCGTGAGGAACTGGACGGCGAAAGACGAAGACTGGAAGCGGGGGTCTCCACGGCCTATCAGGTGCTGCAGGTGCAAAACAGCCTGCTCTCTGCCCAGGTCCAGGAGCTGCAGTCCAGAATCCGCGTCCGCAAGGCGATCACCGGCTACCGCAATGCCACCGGCACCATCCTCCGGGATTACGGCATTCGCCTGGATGAACTGCTTCAACCGGGGCCTTTACAGTAGATCCCAAACCCTCTCTGAACCGCTTTTCTTGTCCCAACTGTCACTTGTGACTGTTGGGTAAGGACCTTCTTCCCGGTCCAAACTCGCCTTAAGATGAGTTCTGTATTATTCGACTGTTTGTTCGCTGCGAATGCGTCATTTCCGGTGGTTGAGCCGGGTTTATTGATCCTGACGAATCGCTCCTGAACCGTTTATTCAATCAGTTTTTACGGACCCTCCGGGCCCGTTTGTACGTGGAACATGATGTCCTCTATCAGAATCCTACTGGCGACGCTGGGCCTGCTTCTGCTGCCCACCAGTCTCATTGCACAGGAATTCACCCTGGGCTTTGAAATCAGTTCATCCCTGGGTTCGGTAGGGGGCGGCATCCAGAATCTGACCTTCGGTCAACAAGAGGGTGCCTCCGACGGATTCGTCGACGGCGAAGACGTGTACTCCACAGCGCCCACCAACAGCGGTGCATTCCATGCGTGGATCAACATCGATGGCCAGAATTGGCAGACCTGCCTGAGATCCCCGTCCAGCGAAGATCAGATCTGCGTCATCGGCCTGAACTTCTACCAGACCAATCCGATCTTCCTCCAGTGGGATTCCACCAGTCTGCCTGAATCGGGGAGCTACACACTCGAGGACGCCTTCGGGGGCGGAATCCTCTCCGTCGACCTCGAACAGCAAGACTCCTTGCTGATCGACAATATTGCCCTGACCAGCCTCGTCTTGCGTGTCACCCCTCCCATCGTCGAAATGTTTCGACGTGGAGATGTCAACGGCGACCAGTCCTTCAACATGTCCGATGTGATCAGCAGCCTCGGAAACCTGTTCCTGTCCCAATCCGGAATGCCGATCACATGCCTCGATGCCGCAGATACCAATGACGACGGCAGCTTCAATCTGAGCGACCCGGTCTTTGGCCTCTACTACCTCTTCAATGGGGGACCCAACCCGCTGGCCCCCTTCCAGGATTGTGGTGAGGATCCGACTGAAGACCCCCTCGACTGCACCAGCAGCTGCCCGTAAATCACGCCGGTTACATCTATTTACATTCAATACGTATTGTGCGCAGAGCCCAAAAGCCTCTCATTTGCCAAATTTTTGCCATCCAAGACCGCTAGTAATGCCCTGGCAAAGCCAGACCCATCGAGAGCCGATTAAAGGCTATTTGAATATTTTTAGGGATTACGTATGTTTTGTAGTCGCCTGTATTTTTTACAGAAGATACAGATTTACGGAAGTTTCATGGGCTAACTAATCGGATTTCGGCTTCTGGGGCTTCTTCAGAGCCTGTATCCGGGCATGGGGATCCCTGGGGACGCTGCCGCGATCGTCGGGGACGCCGTATTCGGAAGCCAGCCGTTCCAGCTCCGCTTCCAGTTCCTTGCGCACCTCCGCCAATTCGGGATCGTCCGCCCGATTCTTCATCTCCTGCGGGTCCGTCTTCAGGTCGAACAGCTCCCACTCGTCGAGATTGTAGAAGTGGATCAGCTTGTAGCGCTCCGTCGCCACACCCCGGTGACGACGCACCATATGCGCGGTGGTCCTGTCGCCGTGATATTCGTAATACTGGTAATAGTGGCTTTTGCGGAAGGGGACCTCTTTCCCTTCCAGCAGCGGTTTCATGCTGATGCCCTGCATCGCCTTCACTTCGGGGCGGTCCATCTCAACCCCGGCCAGATCGAGAAAGGTCTGGGCGTAGTCCAGATTGCTGACCAGCTGATCGTTGACCTTGCCCGCTTCCGTGACCCCGGGCCAACGCACGATCAATGGCGTGCGGTAGCACTCCTCATACATGAAGCGCTTGTCGAACCAGCCATGTTCTCCAAGGAAGAACCCCTGATCCGATGAGTAGATGACGATGGTCTCTTTGCTGAGGTCGAGATCCTCGAGAGTCTTCATCAGTCGACCGATGTTTTCATCCACCGCCCGTATGCAGCGCAGGTAATCCTTGAGGTAACGCTGGTACTTCCAGCGGACGATCTCTTCGGAGCTCATCTCCTCCATCTTCTTCGTGAATTCGGTATTCCTGGGGCCATATGAGGCCATCCACGCCGCTTCCTGTTTTTCCGTAAATCCACGCTGCTTCGCCAGTTTCAGGTCGTGGGGGGTCAGGGTGGTGGCGATCTCCATATCCTGAATCCGCGCCGCCGTCGTCCGTGTGGAGTAGTCATCAAACAGATTGTCCGGCTCGGCGATCTGCACGTCCGCAAACAGATCCAGGTGTCTCGGTGCCGGTTGCCAATGACGGTGGGGAGCCTTGTGCTGCACCATCATCATGAAGGGGCCCTCTCCCGACTTCCGATCCTTGAGCCAATCGATGGCCAGATCAGTGATGATGTCGGTGGTGTAACCCTCGTGCCGACGCTCGTCGAAGCCCTTCTCCGAATCGGCGGGAAAGCGCATCTTCGGATTGTAGTAGGGGCCCTGGCCGATCAGCCGTTCATAGTGATCGAAGCCGGTCGGCTCCGATTTCAGATGCCACTTGCCGAAGAGGGCGGTCTGGTAACCCTTCTGCTGCAGCAGTTTCGGGAAGGTCATCTGTGCGCCGTCGAAGCGCTCAGCGTTGGTCAGCACGCCATTCAGATGGCTGTGCTTGCCGGTCAGGATCACCGCCCGGCTCGGAGCGCAGATGGAGTTGGTCACCGCACAGCGGGAGAAGCGCATCCCCTCTGCGGCCAGCTGATCGAGATTTGGAGTGTTGTCCCCGGGGAAGCGGCTGCCGTAGGCGCCGATGGCGTGGGAGGCGTGATCGTCGGTAAAGATAAACAGGATATTGGGAGTGGTCGCTTCCACCTCCCTTTGCTGTGGACTGCCGGCACAACTGGCCAACAACAACAGCCCTGCTAAAAGGATTCCCACCATCATCCGCATCGCACACCTCCGATCAAAACGGCAAATACACCGCTCCTGATCATCGGTCATGGGGAACCGACCTCAACCCCTCAGCAGGTCTGGCAACAGGGGCCCGGACGCAGAAGCCGGCACAGCGTGACCGCCACCCAACCACCGGCAAATGGCCCCACAAAGTAGATCCACAGCGGGGCCATCTCACCGGAAACCAGCGCCGGCCCAAAACTGCGAGCCGGGTTCATCGAAGCCCCGCTCAGGGAGCCGGCAAGCGCCACCTCAACGGTGACCGTCAAACCGATGACCACTGCGGGAATCGGACCCTTCGCCCAATCCTGATCGATGATCCAGAAGATCACGCCGACAAGGATGGCGGTCAGCAACACTTCCATCCCCAGACTGCCGATCAGCCCCAGGCTTCCCGGCTGATGGGCACCGATGGAAGGAGCGTCAGAAAAAACGAGACGCATGATTCCACTCGCCACCACCGCCCCGGCAAACTGGGCGATCAGATACCCGGGCAACTGCGCCTTCGGCAGCTTCCCCGCCCGCACCATCGCCACCGAAACCGCCGGATTGATGTGCGCCCCGGAAACGGAGCCAAAGAGAAGAATCATCCCCAACACCGCCACCCCCGAGAACAGTCCATCCCCCAGTGGAGTGATGGAATAACCAAGACTGGCCAAAGTCCCGGCGCTGGTCGCGCTGACCACGAGACCCAGGGTTCCCAGGAATTCTGCAAGGTAGGGGTGAACTCTGATTTTCATGGCCACAGTGTCTCCCGGCTGCGGAAGAATTCACTCCAAATCGCACCAGATTCTGCAAGGACAAGGGAAGCACCAGAGCCTTCAGGCCCCGGTCTCCCCTCAAAGGGTAGGTGTCAATTCACACCGTGATCATCACCGAGTCTCGTAAAGAAACCTGCAGCCAATAGATCAAAGTTGGGTAAAGACGGGTGCCCGCGATTTAAGCCAAAACAGGCACTGCTCAAGAACAGGCATACCGATCCACCCGCACACTCTTCCCCTTGAAGGTCGCCTGGGGTGGGGGAGTTTCGAGGATCTTTGGCGCTTTCA
>JAAXJX010000039.1:0-34120 GCA_012269595.1 Planctomycetia bacterium
TCTGGTGTTTCAGGAAAAGTTGATTTTCTGCACCCTAAAACGCGGGGAATAAAGGGGGATGGGTTCGTCCGTGCTCCCGTTGTGCCTTCGGGGGTGTCCCGAAGGTCATTTCGGGCTAAAGATGCGCCACCAAACGGCCGATGTTTGGAGGTGGAGGGACCGATGAACAACCATTTCATTTTTCACGATCTGATTCGCCAAAACATGGAGTCTGAAAGATTCCGTGAACTTCACTGGACCGGCACTTTCGACGACTACATGTCGATCGCTGCTCGGAACCCGGACGTTCTCAGGACTTCGTTTCAGCGAGTCCACGACATGATCGTCTCGTATGGAAGTGAACCTTCGACGCAACTCAATTCGAAGGACGGCCTTCACTGGAAGTTTTTCGATGACCCGGACAATGACGGAGACAATGCCGTCTTCGGTCTGGATCAGCCGATTAACCAGTTGGTGAGTTTCTTCAAGTCTGCTGCTCACAATCTGGGAACAGAGAAGCGAGTTTTGCTTCTTCATGGTCCAGTGGGCTCTGCCAAAAGTACGATCGTCAGTCTGATCAAGCGAGGCCTTGAGCAATACAGCCGTAAGCCGGAAGGCGCGCTTTACACATTCCAGTGGGAAGACGAAAACGGCAACTGGGTCGATTCACCGATGAATGAGGATCCGTTCTATCTGATCCCTGAAGAGGCCCGTGCGGATGTCATTGGGAAAATCAGTCAAGAGAGTGACGTGCGGTACCCCATCGTCATGAAGGGCAGTCTGTGTCCATTCAGCCGTTGGTACTACAACCACTACATGCAAAAGTACGATGGAGACTGGGAGCGCATGATTCAGCATGTCCGGGTCCGTCGACTGGTCATGTCTGAGGAAGATCGTGTCGGTATCGGCACCTTCCAGCCCAAGGATGAAAAGAATCAGGATTCAACCGAACTTACCGGTGACATCAACTACCGCAAGATTGCTGAGTATGGCTCTGAATCCGACCCACGCGCGTTCAACTTCGATGGTGAATTCAATGTTGCCAACAGGGGAGTGATCGAGTTCATCGAGGTGCTCAAGCTGGACGTGGCATTCCTCTACGATCTTCTGGGGGCGAGCCAGGAGCAGTCGATCAAACCGAAGCGTTTTGCCCAGACTGCCATCGACGAGGTCATCATTGGTCATACCAATGAGCCTGAATACCGCAAGCTGCAAAGCAATGAGCTGATGGAGGCATTCAGGGACCGAACCGTCAAGATCGACATCCCCTACAACACCACGTTGCAGGACGAGGTCAGTATTTACCGCAAGGATTACTCCACCAAGGCGATCCAGCAGCATGTGGCTCCCCACACCCTCGAGGTGTGCGCCATGTGGTCTGTGCTCACACGTCTTGAGGAGCCGAAAAATGCCCAGATCACTCTTGCCCAGAAGATGAAACTTTACGACGGCAAGACCATGTCCGGATTCACGGAAGAAAACGTCAAGGAACTTCGTGACGAAGCACAACGCGAGGGACTTGAAGGTATTTCGCCCCGTTACATTCAGGACAAGATCTCAAATGCTCTCGTTTCAGATTACAACTACGTGAATCCATTCATGGTTCTCAATGAGATCGATGAGGGTTTGAAGCACCACAGCCTCATTTCTTCTGAAGAAGTCCGCCAGCGTTACAGGGAGTTGCTCTCTGTGGTTAAAAGCGAGTACGAAGACATCGTCAAGAATGAAGTTCAGCGTGCGATCAGTGCAGATGAAGAAGCGATTCAGAAGCTCTGCTCCAACTACATCGATAACGTCAAGGCCTACACCCAGCGTGAAAAGGTCAAGAATCCCTACACGGGTCAATCAGAGGATCCGGACGAAAGATTGCTCCGATCCATCGAAGAAAAAATCGACATCCCCGAGAGTCGAAAGGACGATTTCCGCAGGGAAATCATGAACTACATTGGTGCTTTGGCTGTTGAGAACAAACAGTTCGATTACTCCACCAATGCTCGACTTCAGCGGGCCCTGGAGATGAAACTCTTTGAAGACAAGAAGGACACCATCAAGTTGACCTCACTGGTCTCCGACGTGGTGGACAAAGAGTCTCAGGCCAAAATTGATGTGGTCAAGACCCGTTTGATTGAGCAGTACGGATACAACGAAGACAGCGCAACAGATGTGCTGAATTACGTTTCCAGTATCTTTGCCCGGGGTGATTCCAAAAACGCAACCTGATCATGAGAGGTCATGCACATGCGCAAGATCGATCCTGATGCCAATCGTTTTCGGAAGATTGTCCGCGGTAAAATCAGGGAGAATCTGAAACAGTACGTTTCTCAGGGAGAGCTGATCGCCCGACAGGGCAAGAAATCGGTCAGCGTGCCCCTGCCGCAAATCGATTTGCCCAATTTCCGGTTTGGTCAGACTGACCAGGGCGGTGTGGGGCAAGGAGAAGGTGACGAGGGGGACCCCCTCGGTGCTGAGCAGGCGGAGCCGGGCCCGGAAGCGGGAGATCAGCCGGGGGAACACGTCCTTGAAGTGGACGTCAACCTCGAGGAGTTGGCAGAGATTCTCGGAGAAGAGCTGGAACTTCCGAACATCGAGCCGAGAGGCTCGAGCAGCATTCTGGTGGAAAAAGACAAATACACCGGAATCACCCGTAATGGCCCTGAGTCCCTGAGGCACTTCCGCAGAACTTTCAAGCAGGCTTTGCGCAGGCAAATTTCCTCCGGTTCCTACAGTAAAGAGAATCCGGTTGTAACCCCTCACAGGGAGGATCGTCGGTATCGATCCTGGAATACCTCAAAAGTTCCTCAATCAAATGCGGTCATCCTCTACATGATGGATGTGTCCGGTTCGATGGGGAATGAGCAGAAAGAGATCGTCAGAATTGAATCCTTCTGGCTCGATACATGGCTGCGGAGTCAGTACGAAAACCTGGAGACTCGATACATCATTCACGATGCAAAAGCCAAGGTGGTCGATGCGCATACCTTCTTTCACATCCGCGAGTCGGGTGGAACGAAGATCTCCAGTGCATACAACCTTGCAAGGGATCTGATTCAAAAAGAGTTCTCTCCGGAAGAGTGGAATATCTATCTGTTTCATTTTTCCGATGGCGACAACTGGGGTGGTGATGACACAACGCATTGCCTCGACCTTCTCAACAACGAGTTGTTGCCAGCAGTCAATGTTTTCTGCTACGGCCAGGTGAAGAGTGCCTATGGAAGTGGGCAGTTCATCAAGGATCTGCGCCAGGCTTACCAAGAGCACGAAAAAGTCCTCTTGTCAGAGATTAACTCACGAGATGAGATTTTGCCGTCCATCAAGACTTTCCTCGGGAAGGGACACTGACATGTTTCATGATCGTGATCTGACTCCCGAGTTGGTCGAATGGAAAGATACCATTCGACAGGTCGCCGTTGATTCAGGGCTGGATTTCTTTGAGGTCCTCTTTGAGATGGTCGACTACGACGAAATGAACATGATCGCTGCCTACGGAGGTTTCCCGGTTCGCTATCCCCATTGGAGATGGGGAATGCAGTTCGAGGAGTTGCAAAAGCAATACTCCTACGGGATGGCGAAGATCTATGAGCTGGTGATCAATAATGATCCCTGCTATGCCTACCTCATGCGGTGCAATCCACTGGTGGATCAGAAACTGGTGATGTCACACGTCTATGGGCACAGCGACTTCTTCAAAAACAATGCCTGGTTTGGCAAGACTGATCGCAAAATGGTCGACACCATTTCGAATCATGCTGTCAGAATCAATCGCTATATCGACGAGCACGGCAAAGATGTGGTTGAGCAATTCATCGACGTCTGTCTATCCGTGGAAAATCTCATCGATATCCACTCTCCGTACTTTTCCCAGAAAGAAAATGTTACGGAGGAGCAAAGAGCGAAAGAACGACAGGAAGCCCAGGGCACCAGAATCCCAACCCGTTCTTACATGGAGGATTTCATCAATCCTCCGGATGTCATCGAGCAGGAAAAGCAGGAGATTCTCAACAAGATTGAGCAGACGGAACGTTTTCCCCAGGATCCTCAAAAGGATGTGTTGCTCTTTCTTTTGCACCACGGACGTCTGCAATCATGGCAGCGGGACGTGCTTTCCATCGTCAGGGATGAAGCCTATTACTTCGCCCCTCAGGGAATGACCAAGATCATGAATGAGGGCTGGGCATCATTCTGGCATAGCCGAATCATGACCGGTGGCATCCTCGATGCGAGTGAGTTGATCGATTATGCCGATCACCATGCTGGAACCATGGGTGGAGGGTCAGGAAAACTGAATCCCTATAAACTGGGGATTGAGTTGTTCCGTGATATCGAGAGACGCTGGAATACAGGGCAGTACGGCAGTGAGTGGGAGTCCTGTGAAGATGTGCATGGTCGCAATGACTGGGATCTGGGTCACAACAAGGGGCTGGAAAAGATCTACTCGGTGAGGTCGACTCATAATGACATCACATTCATCGATGAATTCATGACTGAGGACTTCGCAGTTCGTCAAAACCTCTACACATACAAATTCGATCGATCCCAATCCCAGTACGTGATGGAGAGTCGTGATTTCCGAGATGTTAAAAATCGGCTCCTGGATCAGTTGGCTAATTCCGGCCGTCCCCAGATCGAAGTGACCGACGGGAACTACGGCAATCGGGGTGAGTTGTTGCTGGAGCATCATTGGACCGGAACTCCGCTGAAAATGGATTATGCGAGGCGAACCCTCGAGAATCTGGAGAAACTCTGGGGCAGGCCGGTGCATCTGAAAACGCAAATCGAGAACAAGGTCAAGATTCTCGGCTACAACGGTTCACGCCACGAAGAGCGCAACGAGTCCTGAATTAGCCCGTTTTTCCGGTCTGAGCGGCCACTCTTCTGCGAATTCCCCCTCGGCTCGACTTGAACTTCCGGGCTCCACCTTTGATGATAGAAATTCAGGAATCCGCGGGATTTCTGAAGTTTCGCCCAGAGAAGGACCAGGAGGAGCCATGCGTCCCGCCCGATTCGTCACGGCAGCCAGTCTTTTCGACGGTCACGATGCATCCATCAATATCATTCGCCGTGTTCTTCAGGATCAAGGCGCGGAGGTGATCCATTTGGGTCACAACCGAAGCGCAGAGGAAATTGTGACCACTGCCATTCAGGAGGACGCAGATGGCATCGCCGTCTCTTCCTATCAGGGTGGCCACAATGAATTTTTCCGATTCATGTATGACCTTCTGCAAGAAAAAGGCGCTCCCTGGATCAAACTTTTTGGTGGTGGCGGCGGTGTCATCGTTCCCGCCGAGATCGATGCTTTGCATGCCTATGGTATTGAACGGATCTATTCCCCCGAAGAAGGACGTGATCTGGGGCTCGAGGGAATGGCCGAAGATATGGTTGCCCGTTGTGGAAACCTGAACGGCAATCCCGTGAGGGGCGAGAGACTTCCACAGAGAATTACCCGAATCGAATTGGGTGAATCTGACGTTTCCGGTGAGAGAAAGATCCCTGTGATTGGCCTCACTGGAACAGGGGGGGCTGGAAAGTCCTCACTGACCGATGAGCTGTTGCGGCGTTTTCTGCAGGACTTCCCTGATCGCCGGTTTGCCATCGTCAGTGTCGATCCCACCAAGCGCCGAACTGGTGGTGCTCTGCTGGGAGACCGCATTCGCATCAACAGTTGTGATCATCCGAGAGCCTACGTGAGGTCGTTGGCAACCCGTTCAAGCGGTGTCGAGGTGCCCGAGGCAATCCGGGGGGCGATTCGCGAAGTCAGCCAGGATGAGTTTGACCTTGTGTTGTTGGAAACTTCCGGAATCGGCCAGGGGGACAGCAGGGTGACAGATCTTGCAGACCTCTCTGTCTATGTGATGACTCCCGAATATGGTGCGGCCAGTCAGCTCGAGAAGATCGACATGATCGATTACGCCGACGCCATCGTTCTCAACAAGTCTGACCGGGCAGGAGCACGGGACGCCATTCGTGATATCCGCAAGCAGTATCGCAGAAGCCGCAAGATCTTTGATCACGAAGTGGCTGATGACGATTTGCCGATCTTTGGCACTGTTGCCAGTCATTTCAATGATGCAGGGGTGGAGACTTTCTACCGCTACCTCCTCGAGCACCTGGGGAAATCGGAGAGCAGTTGGGAAGTTCCCTCTTCAAGGCTCAGTGTCTCAGGAGATGACCGCCCGGCAGTGATCCCTGCTGACCGCAGCGGATACCTTCTTGATATCATCCAGACTGTGCAGGAATACCACAAAAACGTTCAGCGGCATTCTGAGAAGGTCGCTGACGTCGAATCTCTCGACCGAAGTGCCCAGTTGGTGGAAGAAGACCAGTCGCAACCCCTGCGGGAAATGGCCCGGTCTCTTGAAGAGGAATTACCGACAGAGATTCGACGCCTTCTTGACCAGTGGTCAGAGATGAAAGAAGCCTATTCCGGATCGGAGTTGGTTTTCAAAATCCGTGACCGGGAGATTCGGGAGCCCCTGCATGTTGAAACTTTGGCAGGAACACAGTTACCGCGAGTTTCTTTGCCCAAAATCGAAGGACGTGGAGATATCACCCGTTGGTTGATGCTGGAAAACCTCCCTGGGCATTTCCCCTATACGGCCGGAGTTTTCCCCTTCCGCAGGAGAGACGAGCATCCAAAAAGGATGTTTGCCGGCGAAGGGCCACCCGAAAAAACCAATGCCCGATTCCACTATCTCTGCAAGGGGGAGGACGTCCATCGTCTTTCAACCGCTTTTGATTCGGTAACGCTTTACGGAGAAGATCCGGATCGCCGTCCGGATATTTATGGAAAAGTCGGCGAAAGTGGAGTCAGTATTTGCACCCTTGATGACATGAAGAAGCTCTACGACGGATTTGATCTCTGTGCGCCGAGTACTTCTGTCTCGATGACCATTAACGGACCTGCTCCGATGATTCTGGCGATGTTCTTCAATACGGCCATCGATCAGCAAGTAGAGAAGTACCGTCAAGACAAGGGATCAGAGCCTGACCAGCAGGCTATGGAGGAGATCGAGCAATTCGTTCTTCAGAATGTCCGAGGAACAGTTCAGGCGGATATCCTCAAGGAGGATCAGGCACAAAACACCTGTATCTTCAGCATCGATTTCGCATTGAGAATGATGGGAGATATCCAGCAATTCTTCATCGATGAAAAAGTACGCAACTACTACTCGGTTTCGATCAGTGGTTACCACATCGCTGAAGCAGGAGCCAATCCCATTACCCAGTTGGCATTTACTCTCGCCAACGGTTTGACATACATCGAGTACTACCGGTCACGGGGAATGGATGTGGATGATTTTGCACGAAATCTGTCCTTCTTCTTCTCCAACGGACTTGACGCAGAGTACTCGGTACTGGGCAGGGTGGCCCGTCGCCTCTGGGCTGTGATCATGCGTGACCTGTATGGTGCCAATGAGCGCAGTCAGAAACTGAAGTATCACATTCAGACCTCCGGTCGTTCACTGCATGCGATGGAAATCGACTTTAATGATATCCGGACGACATTGCAGGCGTTGATGGCTTACTACGACCAGTGCAATTCACTGCACACCAACTCCTATGACGAAGCGATCACGACTCCGACGACAGAGTCGGTACGCAGGGCGATGGCGATTCAGTTGATCGTCGCAGAGGAACTGGGACTGGCCAAAAATGACAACCCCCTTCAGGGTTCCTTCGTGATCGAGGAGCTGACAGAGCTGGTAGAGCAGGCAGTTCTGGAAGAGTTCCGTCGTCTGCATGATCGGGGTGGTGTTCTCGGTGCTCTGGAGCGTCAGTATCAGAGGTCAAAGATTCAGGAAGAATCACTTCTGTATGAACACCGCAAGCACACCGGCGAGTTGCCCATCATTGGCATCAATACCTTCCTGCGCCCTGAAGGTTCTGAGGAACCGGACATGGAAATCGAGCTGCGTCGTTCAACCACTGATGAGAAGGATCAGCGCATCGTTGATCTCGCAGACTTTCACCAGAAGCATTCCGATCAGAGTGGGGCTGCTCTTGAGAAGCTCCAGGAGGTCGCACTGTCCGGAGGAAACATCTTCCGCGAGTTGATGTCGACGGTCCGGGTAGCAAGTCTGGGACAAATCAGTGCAGCACTCTATGAGGTGGGTGGACGCTACCGTCGCAACATGTAGCGAGGATGTGGATCAATCCCTGTCAGCGGTGGCCTTTTTCTCCAGGGAGGCTGAGAGGCCGAGGAGTCCCAGGCCACCGATGGAGAGCCAACCATGGGTTTCCAGCCACAGGTGACCTGTTTCTGCGGAGACCCAGCCGAGCATTGGTACCACCAGTGCGACCAGTCCACTGCTGATCAACAGCCATGACAGGCTGGATAATCTGCCGAGCTTCGTCGGTGGTTGAAACAGGAAAAGTACCAAAACCGCTGCAAACAGGGATCCCACAGCAAGGTGAAGAACCAGTGGGTATCCACGAAGGTCAACTCCCAATGGAATGCCGGGGATCGAACTCAGCATCGTCAGGATCAAAAGCGGGATCAGAAACCGTTGCCAGCGATTCATGGTCGGTTTCCTTCCATGGCCTTCAGGAACCACCGCAAAGAGGCAAGCAATACCAGTGCACCTGTTGCAGTGAAGTAGACCTTGGCCAGATCCCGGGTCGGAAAGACCCACTCCCAGAAGTTCCAAAGTGACGAGTCAAAGGTGTCCAGTGACTCTGGATCGATGTGTTGAGTCTGGGAGATGGTCCCGGCTGCAGACATGGGAATCATTGGGGCGGGTTGGCTGACAAGAACAGGCCACGGGGTTTCGGGCGCATGACAATCAGTACACCCGTTGCTTCCAAGTGACATCGCCGCAGGTCTAACCGGATGCCCCAGCTTCCATTGAACCGGCCCTGCCAAATCACTGGAGATTGGCTTCAGTTGATCCCCCGGTGACCTTTCCCAGGCATGGCCCGAGGTGACCAGGGCTGAGGGGGATTTCATCTGGCCCAGAAAAGCGGAGAGGCTCCGCTCTGCCCTGGCGGGGTCCTCGTCGGTACTTGCAATCTTTTCCAGAAGGTCCCCGCGAACCCGCAGTGTTCTTCGCAGTGGGGTTCTCAGATCTCCAGGGGGGATTACTTCAGCTTCCTGATTCTCCCCGGAAGTCTGAATCCAACCCTCTGGCCATGCCTGATAGTGGGGGGCCCAGCGATTCTGGTCATCCTTCAAGAGGATTCCCGAGAAGATGCCGGGAGGGTCTCCAGCCTTGCGGCCCTGTTTGGCGATACCCAGATCGTGGGCGCGTGAAGTCCAGACTGACAGGCCTTCTTCACCCTGTGTAGCTCCGGAATGACACGCCGTGCAGGTCATCGCCTCCAGGTGAAAAGGGGGCAGTCCCCGGTGCTCTGGTCGAGGAGCAGAGAGCATCACCGGATCTCCTTGTGGGAGATGACAACCACGACAGGAGAGAGCCTCGACCGAAACTCCACTGGGGTGGATTTCCCCGTCCTTGCCCCGGACGACGTGGTGGTCGAGGCCTGCCCGGTGACAGTCGACACAGCTCATGCCAGCGGCCAGATGAACATCCCCTGCATGAGTCCAACGGGGGTTCTCTGCGCTTTCTTCTGCCGGGGTCACCTTATGGCAATGAAGGCAGGCTTGTGGACCTGCATCGGCATGCAGATCGAGGACAACCCTGTTTTGGTTATCGAATCGGGATTCCGATCTCAAACCCGCAGAATCAAAGAGTCCTGCTGCAACAAAGGGCGCGAGATCTGATTTTCCATCCTTGATGAATTGACTTCGCTGCTGGAAATCATAAGAGCCCTGCAAGTGACAGATCAGGCAATCGGAAGCTTGTCCACTGATGGAGTGGTGCCCACCGGCGTCGAAGGGGCCTTGCTTCTTTCGCAGGGATTCCTGATCGAGGTCGAGTTCTTCCACAGTTGCCAGGCCGGGCCAAAGCCTCGAGTGAAAAGGCCAGCGAGTCCCACTGCGGGAATCGACCAGAAACCAGGGTTCTCCAGCAGGACCATCCGGCCCCTTTCCCCCATGCAATCCACCCGAAGCACGTTGAACGTCGTGGCAAGGTGCACACGTCGCTTCCATGTTCGGGATCTGGTTGGTCTCCCCGGTTCCGGAGATCACCTGCCCACGGGCATCCCGCAGCTCGATGTGATGCACATAGGTTTCGGGTGATCCGCTGCGCTTCCAGCGATCATCGGTGGATTCCTGCCCACTCAGAATTGTGGGCAAAAATGAACAGGTCAGAATCAGCAAAAAGCGCAAGGAGATCATTCCTTATCCACCGGTGGAGTCGGTTTCACGGGAACACGCAATTCCTTGAAACCATTCTTCAGTTTTCTCTGGATCATGGAGACCTTTGGATCCCACCAGTACTGAGTATCTTTTGGTGCTGCAGCGGGGCGAACCAGACGGAAACCGACATGGAAGGCATCCGTACACCACCAGACACTCTTCGGGATCTGGGGATCACGCTTCTGCCATTTCGAGGTGGAAGCGGTTCGTGCTGCAGATCTGCAGCGATCAGCATCATCCTGCCATGAGCCACCGCGAACCACAGCAGGCCAGACCTTTTCTGGCCAAACAACCGCTTCAGTGTGGGTGAGTACCTTTCCGGAACGACCGGAGTAGGTTTCTGCGGAATATCGATCGATGGTCCACTCAGCGACGTTGCCGTAGAGATCATGGATGCCCCAGCGATTCGCTTTCAGGGTACCCACTTTCCGATAGCCGGCTCCCAGTCCGGGATACCCGAGATCTTCATCTTCGTATTCGCTGTTATCGAAGATCCATGCGTAATCGGTCAGCTCTGAAGGATCATCTCCAAAGGAGTAGGCAGTCTCCTGACCACAGCGAGCCGCGTATTCCCACTCTGCCTCGGTGGGTAACCGCAGAAAGTGTCCCGTTTTTTTGGAGAGCCACTTCGAAAACTGCATTGCGGCAAACTGGGTAATGTCGGCGACAGGGTAACCACCGCTGGTTCCCAGTCCTTCCATGATCGGTCTTGCATCCTGCTCCCAGAGAGGGGTCGGAATGCTGACAGCATCGGCCCACGCCTCTTCGGAAGTATCGGTGGGATCGAGACGGAGGTCCTGGGAGTTTCGGTACTCCTTGAGAAATTGCTGATAAAGATCCCAGGTGACTTCAAACTTCATCATCCAGAATGGCTCTGGTTGAAATTGCCAGGCTGGACCTTCATCCGATTTGCGATCGCTCTCGTTTTCCGGGGAGCCGATTTGTACGGTTGCCGGATAACCGGTTTCTCCAACAGGAATCGCGATCCATTCAATCTTCAGATCCGTACCCGGTAGAAACTCCTCATAGGATTGAATCGGTTTTGCCGGTGTCGAATCGTCGGGGGCGGTAGTCCATCCCAGAGGAGTGAGGTGGAGGGCCATAAGTAGAGTGATCAGCAAGATTGCCCTTTCTTGACACAGATTCGATCTGGGAATCCGGTCCTGGAGTCCCTGTCGGTCCCCAACAAGTCTGAATCGCCGTGATCCAAGGGGGTGGGGGGTGATCCCACCCTCTCTTGCGGCTAAAAGTAGAAACATGATGGCTTACCCGGAAACCGACATCCAGAGTTCAAGCGCTGCTTCAGAGCCTGATCGGCTTCTCAATCAGTGCCGATACCCAAGATTCAGGATGCCTGATCCCGCAAAATGGCTGCCGGGAATGCTGGTTTTCGGTCTTCTCACGGGATGTGCTCTCCAGAATCCTGTGACCCCTCCAGAAATGGGGAATGGCAAAGAAGAACCCCTGCGCACCGAGTTTCGCCATGCTGCCATGGGAACTCTCTTTCGGATCGTGGTGGTAGGCCAATCTGCTGTGGATCCCGGAAATGCAGTCGAAGAGGCTTTCGCCCGAATCGATGAAATTGAGGCGGTCGCTTCTGACTGGAACAGGGAGAGTGAAATTCGGGAATGGTGTCGTTCCGCTCCGCATCACGAGCCGGTTCCGGTGAGTGCAGATCTTGCCACCTTGCTTCGGCACAGCCTCACGATTCATGAACAATCGGAAGGGTGCTTCGATATTTCACTGGGATCCTTGACTCGTCTTTGGCGGCGTTGCTTTCTTGCAAACCGTCTGCCGTCCGAGTCTGACCTTGAACGGGCATTTCTCCAAACCGGAATGAACTTCATCGAATTGAATGGCCGAGAAGCGCGGCTCACCAAGGGTGGAGTGGGTCTCGATCTCGGGGGGATTGCCAAGGGATATGCGGTGGATCAGGCACTGAAACTCATGGTCGACAGGGGGCATCCCCATACCCTCGTCGATGGCGGTGGGGATCTGGCCTTCAGTGTCCCTCATTCCGACTCAGCGGGTTGGCGAATCGTCCTGCCCTCTGGTCCGAGGAGATTCGAAACCGCGGGAGCTGTCGCTACCAGCGGCGATTCCGAGAAGTACGTGGAAATTGACGGCCACAGGTACAGTCATATTCTCGATCCGCAAACGGGTTTGGGGCTGAAGGATTCTTCCCTTGTGACCGTCGTGGCCACGTCGGCGACGATCGCCGATGCCTGGGCGACGGCATGCTCGGTACCCGGGGTCTGGCCGTCAGCCAACAAGTCAGAAATGAAGGATTATCCCCTTGGTCTGGAAAAACTCTCGGTTTCCGGAGAAGTGGAGAGTTGGGGTGTGTTTCCGGAATCTGTGCTGCCCTGATACGACCGGTACTGGTGAAGCGGTTTCAGGATTAGTACAATTAAGCCTTCTCCGGGGGCTCCGGAGTTCCAATCCGCATTTTGACCGAGAGGATGTCCACGTGGCGAATCACAAAAAGGATGCCGATCTCCATTCTGACGAAAATTCCGCACAGGAACTGGATCGTCGTACATTCATGGGAACGACCGGTGGGCTTTTGGCCGCACTTGCGTCCGGTGGACTGGCTGCAAACTCTGTGCAGGCCCATGCGACGGGGGTTCACAACTCCGTGGATGATGTGATTCGTGTTGGATTGGTCGGTTGTGGTGGTCGTGGTACCGGTGCTGCCACCAACGCCCTCAATGTGGAACCTCGTGCTCGCATTGTTGCCATGGGTGATCTGTTCATGGATCGCGTCGAAAATTCCCGTCAAAACCTGCTCGATGGCGATCACGGAGATCGGATCCAGGTATCCGAAGAGATGATGTTTTCCGGTTTTGACAATTACGAAAAAGTCATCCAAAACTGTGATGTGGTCATTCTGGCTTCCACTCCCCATTTCAGGCCCCAACAGATCGAGAAGGCTGTGGAAGAAGGAGTGCACGTCTTTGCAGAGAAGCCGATCGCAACTGACGCCATCGGAGTTGCCAAAGTTCGGGCTGCATGTGAAAAAGCCAAAGAGAAAAACCTGACAGTGGTCAGTGGCCTTTGCTATCGCTATCAGAAATCAAAGCAGGAGACCATCGACAGAATTCACGATGGATCGATTGGTGACATCATCAATCTTCAGTGCACCTATAACACGGGAGAGCTCTGGTACAATGGTCGCAAGGACGACTGGACCGACATGGAATACCAGATCCGCAACTGGTACTACTACAACTGGCTCAGTGGTGACCACATTACCGAGCAGAGCATTCACAGCATCGACAAAATCATGTGGGCCATGAAAGACGTACCCCCAAAGAAATGTACTGCCAGTGGTGGCCGCTCTCGCAGAACCGAAGAGAAGTGGGGTGATATCTATGACCACTTCAACTGTGTTTTCGAGTGGGAGACGGGTGAGAAGCTGTTCCATTCCTGCCGTCAGTGGAGTGGTGCTGACGGAAATGTCAGCGACTTCGTTTATGGCACCCGGGGAACGGCGGCCATTCAGGCGAACAAAATCTCCGGAGAAGTGAACTGGCGCTACAAGGGGTCTGGAGAAGACCTGGATATGTACGATGCAGAGTGGGCTGAGCTGTTCAAATCATTCAAGGGGGAGAGACCGCTTATCAATGATGGCGAATACATGTGCAACAGCACTCTGGTTTCCATCATGGGGCGGATGTCGGCGTACACCGGCAAATCCCTGACATGGGACCAGGTGAGTGGAAGCCAGTTGGATCTTTGCCCACCGAGTTATGAGTTTGGTGCCGCACCTGAGGTCGTCATTCCGAAACCGGGTTCAACCGAATTCATTTAATCAAAAGACATCAGGGCCACCCAACGGGTGGCAGTGACCCGCTAGGCTCCCGCGACTCTGTTGCGGGAGCCTTCTTTTATTCAGGAGGACGCACTGGAATAGTGACGCAGTGCAAAGTTCCAGAAACTGACCATCAGCAGAAAAAAGACCGCGCTGATACCGAGTGTCAGGGCAACCAGTTCAAGGCTGGGGCCCTCAAACAGAACCCTGGCCGGGATGGCCGCCATCAACAGCAATGGGAAAACGAAGAGCAGTATCCTGCGGGTCCACTTCGGATAAATCTTGTCAGGTCTTTCTCCCAGTTTGGTGGTGGAGAAAAATGCGTTTGTCAGCCCCCTATTGGAATGAAGCCAGATCACAGGAATCAGGAAGAACATTTGCAATGTGTAATGGAGAAGGGCTCCATTGAGCAGCAGGAACAGATACCAAAGCAAATTTGTCGTTGGAATCGGTTCTGGATAACGCATAAGGGACCAACCCAGCAAACCGCTGGCAATGACCAGATTCAGAAATGAATTGGCGGCAAAGTCTCGAAGACTGAGGAAGAAGAGTGACGAAACGGGCCTAACCAGATAGTAATCGAGATCGCCCTTGTTCACGTAGATAGGCAGCCACCACAAATTGTTGCTGAAAACAGTCATGTGGATGGCGTCGACGAGAAGGAAACCACAAACAAAGACCAGGGTCTGGTCAAAATTCCATTCACCGAGAATTTCAGTGTGCTGGTAAATCACCATGAAAAAAGCGATTTCCACAACATAGAAGATGCAGTCCATGATGATTCGGAACCAGAAGTCGAGGCGGTACTCGAGCGATTTACTGAAGGAAAAGGACAGGAACTGCCGGTACAGCCGCAGGTAGCGTATCAAATTCCCACCCCCGTGTACCTCAGGGTTCCTCTGCGCCAGACCGGTATCAGCAGGAGCAGAAAGAAACCGCACCAGATCAGACAGGAAACGATTCCCGTGATCCACTCCTCAAATCCCACCTTCCCGAGCAGCACCAGCGTCGGAAATTCAAAGAGGTAGCGGAATGGCAACATGTAAAGAATCGACTGCATCGAATCAGGAAAGAGGGACAGAGGAAAAGTGGCTCCTCCGATCAGCATCGTGACCATTCTCATCATGACCGACAATGACCACACATTGTCTGCCCAGAATGCCACCATTTGTGGTATCAGCCCCATCATGAAAAAGAGGAGGTGAGCACAGAAGATGGAAGGGAGACACATCAGAATGCCGGTTAAATTCAGGTCGACAGTGCTGGAACTCTCCATGAAAGGAATGATGAGCAGAGCCATCAGCACACTTTGAAAAATGTCAGGGAAGATGTTTCCCAACTGTTGGGCATACTTGGTGAAGCAGTAGTTACAGGGGTAAACCAGATAGCGACTGAGGCTGCCGTCATAAATTTCGGTAGCCACCGCCATCTGCAGATCTCCACCGCGTACCACCCGGCCTGTCAGAAAGACAAAGACACCGTAAGCAAGGATGCCCTGCAGATCCCAGCCGGCGACGATGTCTTTGCCCGATTCAGCAAAGATGGCGGTCCACAGTGCCCAGATCACCACCAGCTGAACAATCAGGGTCAAGATCATGGTGATCCAGAAATCAACCCGGTAACTCAGGAGGCGCCGGGATTCAATCGACATGAGGTGCAGGAAAAGGGCCGGGTTCATGTTTGGGGTTTTTCTTTTCCACCCATGATGAGCTCAATGATTTCGCTGATTTCGGGATCTGCGATCGAAAGATCCTGAACCGAAAATTTTCGCAGTATTTCTGCTGCTGCAGAGGTGACCTGGTTCCGAGGTATCCGAAGAACGATGGTTCCTGCTTGCTCTTCCATGACTTCACCGATTCGATCGAGATAATCCTTGTCCACAGCTGCCGTTTCAGCCCGATTCAAATGTACTGTCAGTTGTTTATAGGGAGCGTATTCGTGGATCACCCGTTGAAGGTTCCCGTCGTAGACCAGTTCACCCTCCCGAATAATAATGATGCGTTCGCAGAGTCTTTCGATGTCTTCCATGTAATGGCTGGTGAGAATCATCGCTGGAGCATGATCTTGACGGTAGGAGAGCAGGAAGTCTCTCACCGCTTTCTGGGTTGTGATATCGAGTCCAATGGTGGGTTCGTCGAGGTAGACGACCCGGGGTGAGTGAAGCAGTGCGGCGATCAACTCCATCTTCATGCGCTCTCCCAATGAGAGTCGACGGATTTGGGTGTTGAGCTCGTCTTCCACCTGAAGCATTTCGGTCAATCGCTTGAGGTTGGATTCATACTCCGGTCGGGGGATCTGGTAGATTTCCCGAAGCAGTTCAAAACAATCCGCCCCCGGGAGATCCCACCAAAGCTGGGCTTTCTGACCCATGATCAAGGAGATCTGTCTGCGCAGATCGTTATGTTTTTCCCATGGGTTGTAGCCGAGAACCCGGGCCTCCCCGGAGGTGGGGTGGACGATTCCCGAGAGCATTTTGACGAGCGTTGTTTTTCCGGCGCCATTGGCACCGATCATGCCAACGATTTCGCCCTCGCCGACACTGAAATCCGCACCCGCGACGGCGACCTTGTCGACGTATTGGCGGTGGAACAAGGAGCGAATCGAAGCGAGCAGCCCCGGGGGCTTCTGATGGATTCGAAACACCTTGCGCAGGTTTTTGACCTCGATCATGGCTCCCTCAGCCCCTTTCAGCTTTCTGTACGCAGGGTAGCACGACTTTTCCGCCAAAAATATTTTCAGAAATTCCTGTCCGGTCTCCGCTGATTCCCTGATTCCACTGATGGATTCTCTTGGGCTCCCCGGTATTCGGGTTAGGGAATCCCACCAAATTTCGGGAAGCGGAGTTTTGGCTTTGACTCCGGATCGGTCGCATTTCAGGCGATGGCAGTACCAGGGTTTCCTGGTCCTGGCAGGTCAGTCTTTCATGATCGATCCGCAGAAACTGCACCGCATTTCCCGACCGGTGTCTGAGGTAATGCAATGCGCAGTGTGCGGGTTGTTACCAGTTGTTTGCAGTTCCATGGCCCTGGATCTGTTTTATCCGTCCTCTGAGAGGGGGGTCCCATGGGTTTTCCGAGAACCCTGCTGTTCTGGGTGTTGCTGGCGAGCTTCACTCCTTCTGTTTTTGCGCAAGTCATGGAGTCTGGAGATTCGAAGACGGGTGATACCGAGATTCGAATTTCAACCAAGACCGGCCTTGCGAGCATGATCAGCGGAAAAAATCAGGGGATCCTACCGATTGAAGCCGATCCCAATGACCCTCTAGCGGTATTCAAGACCTATGGAGAAGCCTTCGGAGTCAAGGATGCCATCAATGAGTTGGTTCGCATCGAAACCTTCAAGGATCACCTGGGTCAGATTCATCACCGGTATCAACAGGTTCACAGGGATATCGAGGTATTCACAGGAAGACTCATCGTGCACCAAAATGAAAAAGGTGAGTTTCTTGCGGTGAACGGAGATTTTTATCCGATTCGTCCCGGTGTTCCCACTCAGCCCCTGATCTCTGTTGAGGAAGCCCAATTGGTGGTTCAGAACGAGTTGGGTCTCGTCAATCCTGTCTTTGGAGAAGCCAGACTGGTTCTGGTCGATCCCGGGTGGTACGGCGATCCCAGCCCGGGACTGGTTCGGCTCGCCTATAAAATGAGTGCTGCGGGTGATGGCTTTTTTGCCGAATACGTACTGGTCGATGCGAGAGACCGAACCGTTTTCGACCGATGGCCTGCTGTTCACTCCGCCATCGACCGCAAGATCTACGATGGGTCGGGAGGCTCACTTCCCGGAAACCTGGTAAGGAATGAGGGAGCGAGTCCCACAGGAGATCCTGAGCTCGATAATCTCTATGATTTTGTCGGTGACTTTCATCAGTTCCTGCTTCAGGGATATGGTCGTGACAGCATCGATGGAGCGGGAGCTCCCCTGGTAGCAACAGGGCGTTGGAGTGCGGGAATCTGTCCCAATGCCATCTGGAATGGAAGTGGTACCGCTTACTGTGCAGGACTGGCGACAGACGACATTGTCGGCCACGAATTTGGTCACGGCCTCGTCGATTACACTGCAGACCTCATCTATCAGAATCAGTCGGGGCAACTGAACGAGTCCTTCGCAGATGTCTTTGGTGAATTGATCGATCTCTACAACGGAAACGCATCAGAACCGGGCCCCCCGGGGGGACCGGCATGGCCCGGAGGTGGAATCTCCGGCACGGATACTCCCAATACAGCGAGAAGTGGTTGTGGAGATGGATCGGTTCGATGGCTGATGGGGGAAGACAGCTCACTGGGAGCGATTCGGGACATGTGGTCCCCGACCTGTGCTGGAGATCCGGACAGAGCACTGAGTGCGCTCTATGAGTCCACCTGTTGTGATCCAGGTTTTGATGCGGGTGGAGTTCATTTCGGTTCCGGTGTTTCCAACCATGCATTTGCCATGTTGACGGATGGCAAGACCTTCAATGGAGTCACGATTCAATCATTGGGTCCCATCAAAACCGGTGCCATCTGGTATCGCGCCCTGAGTGTCTATCTGACGCCGGCGTCAGGGTTCAATGAGGCCTACAACGCTTTCATCCAGGCTGCCAACGATCTGGTTGGCTCCACGCCACTTGATCCGCGCACTGGAGCTCCATCTTCCAGCACGTTTACTGCTGCGGATGTGACCGAGGTAACCAACGCACTTACGGTTGTGGAAATGAATGCCAGTGGCATTTGTGCGCTGCCTCCAGCACCTGCGAATGACGATTGTGCAACTGCGGAAGTCATCACTCCCGGGTTGCATGCCCATGACAATCGTGGAGCGACAGACAGTGGTATCGTTGCCGACGATTCTCAATGTTCAGGAACCTACCTTGGGCAAGTCTCCAGAGACATCTGGTACTCATTCACACCGGTTCAGGATGGAACCATTACTGTCAGCACTTGTAACATCGGCGGCTTTGATACCGATCTCGTGGTTTACACCGGTGCCTGCGGTTCATTGGTTCAGCGCGGGTGCAACGGGGATGCTTCGGGGTGCAGTACTTTCACCTCGATCCTTGCGGACCTGCCAGTCACCGGAGGGACCGAGTACCTGATTCGTCTGGGTGCATTCGGAACCAGCGGCGGTGTTGGCGAGTTGGAGTTGGTCTTCAATCCCGGAGGTGGAACCCCCATCGAAGTCTGCAATAACGGTGCAGATGATGACGGTGATGGAGCCGTCGATTGTGCGGATACAGATTGCAGTGCAGATCCGGCCTGTTCAGGAACTCCCGTGGAAGATTGCTCCAATGGAGTCGATGACGACGGAGATGGTGCCGTTGATTGCCTGGATTCTGATTGCCTCGGGGCCCCTGGCTGCAGCGGAGTCGCGGGTGATGAGTGCAATGACCCCATCGTCGCTTCGGTGGGCCTCAATGCAGTGGATACAACTCTGGCGACCACTTCCACGGATACCTCTGATCCTTCCCAGTGTTCCGGCACTTTCCTGGGAGGTTTCCATTCGGATATCTGGTACAGCTTTACCCCTGCGTCGGATGGCCTTTTGACAGCAGACCTTTGTGGTTTGGTCAACTTTGATTCCGACATCGCCGTGTACCAGGGAGCGTGCGGATCTCTCTCTCAAATTGCCTGTAATGGCGATGCCTCCGGTTGCGCAGGTTTGTCTTCACGGGTCACGGATATTCCGGTGAGTTCCGGTGTTGAGTATCGAATCCGTGTGGGCGGTTGGAATGAGACTGCCAGCGGAACGGGCGATCTGGATTTGACCTTGAACAGCGGTAGCCAGGAAAACTGTCAGAATGGTACCGATGACGATCTGGATGGTTTGACAGACTGTGAAGATCCGGATTGTTCCGGTGATCCGGCTTGTGTTCCGTTCCCGGGTGACGAGTGTATCGATGCATTGCCTGTATTCGAGGGACTGAACAGTATCGACACCATTGGTGCCAGTGACAGTTCGGAACTGGTACCCACATGCAGTTCTTTCCTCGGTGCAATGTCCCATGACACCTGGTACCAGTATGTCGCCACTGCCACCGGAGTACTGACGGTTTCTGCGTGCGATATGGGTACCTTTGATTCAGGTATCGTGATTTACAGCGGTAACTGTGGTGCCCTGAGCATGATCAACTGTTCCGGTGAAGGCTGTAACCCGCTTGCCGCTTCTGCTACAGCGAGTGTGATTGCAGGTCAGCAAGTCCTGATCCGCTTTGGTGCGGCGAATATCGGTCAATCAGTCGCCGGAAACCTTCAGGTGACTTTGCAGATCCCTCAACCGGAGGATTGCCAAAATGGAATCGACGATGATCTGGATGGTCTGATCGACTGTCTCGATACCGATTGTTCTGCGGATCCGGATTGCAGTTGTGATGCCATCACTAATTTGACCTGTTCCCAAACTGCGGGACTGGCCGTTGATCTGAGTTGGAACAATGGTGAGCTTTATCAGGAGATTCAGATCACCCGTAACGGGGCACTTCAGGCAGTACTTTCCGGTAGCGAATCCTCCTACACAGATAATGGGGGCAGTGCGGGTAACCGGGTTTACTCGGTTGTCGGAATTTGCAGCCAGAATGAGGCCACTGCTGTTTGTGTGATCGATGTTCAAGAGCCGTCCGGTTTCTCGATCATTGCACCCCAGGTGAGTACAAGCTTTGACGGAGTGACCGGTGTCGGTTCAGTGAGTGTGGATCTGTCGGTGGCTGAAGAGGCCAGCAACCCGGGGTTCCCCAATGCGACTCAGGGTTTCTCACTTTCCATCGCCAATGATCCAGCATTGATCCAACCCGTTTCTGTTCAGCCCTCTGCACTCTTGCAGCAACTCAATGGAAATACGGGCCCAGATTTCTTCACGGAAGGGATCTTTGCCGGGGGAGTCACTCTTGGAGTGGTTTACTCCTTCACGGGACTGGATGTGATTCAGTTCACTTCGGAATCATCGGTGGCCGTCGTTTCCTACGACACTGTAGCCGGGAATCTGGCAGGGCAGGTCGATCCGGTCCAGACCCCGCTGACGTGGTCTGAGACTGTGGGTCCGACACCCGTGGAAAACATTGTCGTGGTCAATGCCGCAACGATCCTTCCCGTCGAGGTTCACGGGTCGGTCACTCTGGAGCCACAGCTGGGTGGTGTCATTTCCAGAGCAGATTGCAATGCGGATGGAAGCTTCAACATCGCAGATGCGGTCGAGGCCCTGAATGGTCTCTTCAACAGTGCACCCATCGATTGTGTCGACGCTTGCGACGCCAATGATGATGGACAGTTCAATGTTGCAGACCCGGTGTTCACCCTGTCTGCGCTCTTCAGCAATGGCGCGCTGCCACCGGCACCTTTTGGTGGGTGTGGAGTCGATCCCACTGAAGATGGTCTTACCTGCGACCAGTTTGACCCCTGTCCCTGATTCTCATACAGGTGAGCTGACAGACCCCGTGGAGCGGATTCCGCTCCACGGGGTTTTTTTGTGGCTGCGGATCAGCACCTTTGAGGGCATATTTCGGTCAATTCCCTCCTGAATGGCCCTCCGGTCCGCTTGCCCGTGGGGACTGGTCCTCCTACGATCCAATATGGGAAAAACAGGGTCAGCCGGACTCTTGTGATTGAGTGATCCGGAGAGACCGAAGGGCGCGTTCGTCGCCCATTTTCAGCATTTGCGCAGGGGCACTGATCCCCGGGGAAGTGAGATCCAGAGATGAGCAGTGACGCTGTCTCCATCGTCGAAAACATCCAGAAAGTGACCGTCGTCGGTGCTGGAACCATGGGCAATGGAATCGCCCAGGTTTTTGCTTCCTCCGGATATCCGGTCACCATCATCGATCCCTTTGAGGCCTCCCTCGAGCGTGCCAGGGGAGCCATCGATCACAGTCTTGGCAGACTGGTCAAGAAAGAGAAGATCAGCGCTGAGGATGCCCAAACGATTCTGGGGAGGGTCTCCTTTGAGACTTCCATCGCTTCTGCGGCAGGATCCCAGTGGGCTGTAGAAGCGATTCCTGAAGAGGAAAAGCTCAAGGAAGAGGTGCTCTCCGGATTGGATGAGCATGTGGAAGAAGGCGGAGTTATCGCCAGTAACACCTCTTCCATTTCGATTACACGACTCGCGAGTTACACCCAGCGCCCCGAGCGGTTCGTCGGCATGCACTTCATGAATCCGGTGCCTATGATGAAACTGGTGGAAGTGATTCGCGGGCATAAAACCGAAGATGCGGTTCTTGAGGCGACCATGGAGTTGTCCCGTCGTCTCGGCAAGGAGCCGTGGCAGGCAGAGGACTACCCCGGATTTGTCGCCAATCGGATTCTCTGCCCGATGCTCAACGAAGCGATGTACGCACTCATGGAGGGCGTCGCGACCCGGGAATCCATCGACGAAGTCATGAAGCTCGGTATGGGGCACCCCATGGGCCCATTGACCCTTGCAGATTTTGTTGGCCTCGATGTATGTCTCAACATTCTTGAGGTTTTGCATGAAGAGTTGGGAGACCCCAAATACCGTCCTTGCCCGCTCCTTCGCCGAATGGTGGCCGCAGGAGATCTGGGCAGAAAAACCGGGCGTGGTTTCTACGACTACTCCGAAAAATAGAAGCAGTTGTAAGGAGTTCGGATGCTGGAAAGTACCGGAACCGAAATTGAATCTTCGGGAAGACTGGGAGCGATTCTCGGAGTCTCTGTTCCTGAGACTCACCGTCAGATGTACGCGGAAGCCAAGCAGTTTGCCGATGAAGTTCTGATCCCTGCTGCCGATCTTCACGATCGGGAGGAATCCTTTCCCGAGAGCCAGGTGAACGCTCTCGCAGAAAAAGGCTTCCTCGGAATTCTTGCTCCTGAGCAATATGGGGGAATGGGCCTCGACAATCTGGCTCTGACTTTGGCTCTGGAAGAGATCAACCGCGGTTGTGCCAGTACAGGGGTGACTCTTTCGGTACACAACTCATTGCTCTCGAGTCCATTGCTCCACTTTGGAACCGAAGAACAGAAGGAGCGATTCTTCCCCGGTTTGGCTTCGGGAAAATCACTCGGCGCTTATGCCATCACTGAGCCGGATCACGGTTCGGATGCCCTTTCCATCGAGACGACCTGTCGCAAAGAAGGGGATGAGTGGATCCTGAACGGGACCAAAGCCTGGATTACCAATGGTTCCCGTGCCGGGACCATCATTACTTTTGCCACCATGGATCCGGCACTGCGATCGAAGGGGATCAATGCGTTTGTCGTCGATCCATCGATGCCCGGTTTCTCGGTTGGCAAAAAGGAACTCAAGCTGGGAATCAGGGGATCTGACACGGTTCAGCTCGTCTTCGATGAGATGCGTGTTCCTGCTGCCAATCTTCTGGGTGAAGAGGGGCAAGGCTTCAAGATCGCCATGCACACTCTCGATGGTGGACGCGTGGGAATCGCCACGCAGGCTGTGGGTATTGCCCAGGCCTGTCTCGATGCCGCTGTGGAATTCGCAGAAGGTCATGAAATGTTTGGCCGCCGTCTGGCAGACAATCAGTTGGTCTCCCACAAGATTGCAGACATGGCCACACGTATCGAAGCGTCTCGCCTGCTTACCTTGAGAGCTGCCATGCTCAAGGATGCGGGGGCTCCTCACAGCCGTCAGGCCTCGATGGCCAAGTTGAGTGCCTCCGAAATTGCCAATGATGCCGCACGCATGGCATTGGAAATCCATGGTGGTGCCGGTATCGGTCGCCAGTCTCCGATCGAGAGACTTTTCCGGGATGCGAAGATTTGTGAGATCTATGAGGGAACCAGTCAGATTCAGCGATTGGTGATTGCCCGTCACGTCAGGCCGGAACGCAGTTAATGCCGAATCCGTCATTGGAAAAACTGGCTCAGGGAATCCTTCAGGGACAGCGACGTGACCTGGCGCAAGCCATCACCGCAGTCGAGACAGATGAGAGCGCAGCGGATGTTTTGCTGTCGATTCTTCCACCCAAATCCGGGGCTTTTCGTCTTGGATTGACCGGCGCTCCGGGAGTGGGGAAATCCACATTTATCTCCCAGGTAGTTCCGAGACTGGTTGAAGCGGGTTCAAAGGTTGCGATTCTCGCTGTCGATCCGACCAGCCCTCTCACTGGAGGAGCCTTGTTGGGGGATCGAGCCCGCATGGTCAAGGATATGGGTGAAGCCTGTCTTTTCCGGAGCCTTGCCAGTCGTGGATCTACCGGAGGAGTGGCAGGGTGCACCGATCTCGCAGCAGAGATACTGGCCCGGGCCGGCTTCGACATCATTCTGATTGAAACCGTGGGAGTGGGCCAACTGGAAGTGGAGATCGCCACAGAAGCAGACCAGTCCTGGTTGCTTTTGTCCCCTGAGGGAGGCGATGCCATCCAGCTGCTCAAAGGGGGGGTTCTGGAAGTGGTTCACAGGGTGATCGTTCACAAATGCGATCGTCCGGGATCCGATGATCTGATGCGTTGGGCAGATGAAGCCGCCCGCGATCAGCACTCCCCGGCTCCCGTTGCTGTCAGCAGCCAGTCCGGTGAAGGCCTGGAAGCAGTGGTGACAGAAATTCGCAAAGCCGCAGAAGATCAGCGGCAACAGCCGGATACCGATCGTGAAAGATCGCGCCTGCGCAGAAGATTGTTGCGCAGGGCTCGTCAGGAATGGATCAAAAAAGGTCTCGAACTGGCGGGTGGAGAGCCCGGTATCGACCGTCTCGTCGATGAGGTGATGAGTGGTCAAATGGACGTGGGTTCAGCCCTGTCCTCGATGCTCAAGTAACAGGAGAGGAACAACCGTGATTCGGTTCGAAGAACACCATCAGGAGATTCGCGAAATGATCTCCGATTTTTCCGACGAAAAGATCGCGCCCGGAGCGGAGCATCTGGATGAAACCCAGGGGCTTCCGAAGGAGTCGATCGGAGAAATCGCGGAATTGGAAATGCTCGGATTGACGATTCCTGAAGAACATGGCGGTGCAGGCCTCGACCTGTTGAGCGCATGTCTGGTCGTCGAAGAGATTTCCCGAAACTGTGGTTCCACCGGAGCAATCCTGGCGACTCACCTCTTTGAAGGTACCGCAGCCATTCTTCGACTGGCTGATGATGCGGGAAGGGAACGTTGGCTTCCTGACATGGCGAGTGGAAAAACTCTCGCGACCTTTGCTCTCGCTGAGCGAGAGGCGGAATCGGATGCCTCCGCCATCGATGCCTCTGCAGGTGCCGAGGGAGATGGGTTTGTGATTCATGGGCGCAAGACCTGGATCATGGGTGGCATGATGGCGGGTTTGACGACCGTTATCGCCCGTCGCGGTGAAGACAATCTGGAAGATCTGGGTGCGTTTGTGATCGACCCCGGAGTCGATGGCTGCGAGCGAGAGCCGATGGAAGACCTGTTGGGCTTGCGTGGAGCCGGATTCTGCAACATGAACCTGAACGGCGTCATGATGTCAGCGGATCAGCACCTCAAGGGAAGCAGTGCGGGCTGGTCTGCCATCACCAAGGTGATTGATACTGCTCGACTCGGTGCCGCTGCCGTCAGTCTGGGTGTGGCTCGGGGAGCTATCGCCCATGCACTTGAATATTCCTCCCAGCGAAAAGCCTTTGGTCGTTCCATCGATCGATTTGGTGCGATCCGGGCGATGCATGCGGAAGCTGCGACCGCTGTCGAGGGAGCACGTCTGTTGCTTTGGCGTGCTGCAGGATTGATCGATGCCGGCAAATCTGCGGGGCGGGAAGTGTCGATGGCGAACCTCGCTGCCAAGCAGGCCTCCTACAAGGCCACTCGGGATGCGGTGCAGATCCTCGGCGGTAATGGATACAGTCGTGAATACCCCGTTGAGAGAGCCTATCGCGATGTACAGGCACTGGTTCCCTTCGGTGGTGGTGAAGATCTGCAAAAGATCCTCGTCGCCCGTTCCATGACGGGGGTGCGCTCATGAGTCGCGCAGTGATCTGTTCTGCAGTGAGGACTCCGATCGGCAAGTTTCTGGGCGGACTTTCTGAACTGAGCCCCGCCGATCTGGGTGTGGCTGCGGTCAAACCGGCACTGGAACGTGCAGGAGTGCCTGCCGATCGTGTCGGGGAGCTGCGTTTTGGCTGTGGACGTCAGGCGGGTGGTGGCCCCAATGTGGCTCGGCAGATCGCGGTTCGCTCCGGGATTCCTGTCACGAGTACCGCTGTCACGGTCAACATGGCTTGTGGTTCCGGTTTGCTGGCCGTGATCGAGGCGCGGGATGCCATCGAACGCGGTGAGTTTGAGGTAGTGGTCGCTGGTGGAACAGAGAGCATGTCCCAGTTGCCCTTTTACATGCTGGGCGCACGCAAAGGCTACAAGCTGGGTCAGGGTGAGTTGGTCGATGGAATGTATCGGGATGGCTTCCACTGTCCCATGGCAGATCAACTGATGGGTGCAACGGCGGAGAATCTCGCCGAAGAGTACTCCATATCTCGTGAAGAGCAGGACGCCTATGCCGTCGAGACCCAGCACCGATGCGAACGTGCCCGCGAAGCGGGATATTTTGAGAATGAAATCGCTGCTGTCGAAATTCCGGGACGCAAAGGTCCCACGGTGGTCGCAAAAGATGAACACCCCCGCGATGGCGCCAATCTTGAATCGATGGCCAAGCTGAAGCCGGTCTTCAAAAAAGAAGGAACGGTCCACGCCGGAAACTCATCGGGTATTACCGATGGAGCCTGTGCATTGGTCATCGCCAATGAAGATCTGGCAAAGGCAGAGGGCTGGCCCATCCTCGCAGTTCTTGGTGCGTCTGCTCGTGGTGGAGTCGAACCCCACCGAATGGGAATGGGGCCTGTTCCGGCGATTCATACCCTGCTGGAAAAGACTGGCGGAGCAATTTCCGACTACGCTGCCGTCGAGATCAATGAGGCCTTTGCGGCTCAGGTTCTCGCTTGTTTGCGTGAACTCGACATCGACCGGGAAAAACTGAATCCCATGGGAGGAGCCATCGCTCTGGGCCATCCCATCGGCGCCACGGGAGCGAGAATTCTGACGACTCTGGTGCACGGATTGCACAGACAGGGCGGTGGAAAAGGCCTGGCCTCTCTCTGTATCAGTGGAGGAATGGGGCTCGCACTGGAAATCGAAGTACTTTCCTGACATCCTTGGAATCCACACAAGAGACGAAATAGAGGGAGACCGATGATCTTCAGATTTCCAAGAAGGATTTTCGGGGTGCTTTTGATCATTTCAGGAATGGTGATCTTCGAATTCCCGGACATCATCCAATATGCACTGGCCGGTATGCTGGTTTTCTCGGGAGTGATGATGCTTCTTGGCTCGTTCGCGCAGCCGGGGGGGCCGAATCCTCAAGAGTCGCCTGGCACTGAAGCCGAATTCCGCAAACTCGACTGATTGTCTCAACTCTTCTGGTTGTCGATGAGGATCAATCGGCGAATCGCCTCGTCTCCCGGAATCTGATACGGCTCGTCCAGCGCAACAAACAGTTTGCGCTTCCACATCATTCCTTCGACCGCAGCCAGCTCTTCGTTGGCAGCGGGGCCTTTCCACAAGAGTAACGGCCCATAGTAGTTGTGAGTGCACCATTCCAGGAGCCTCTCGACGGGACCGACCGCCCGAGCCGTCACCAGATCCACCTCTTTGCGATGAGCACGGATCCAATCTTCAAAGCGGCTCCAGACACACTGGACCCGGTCTGAGAGGCCCAGCTCATCGACGAGTTCCTGCAGAAACTCGATCTTCTTTTTTCGGGAATCGAGAAGGGTGACTTTCAGGTGGGGGCAAGCGAGGGCGATGGAAAGGCCCGGATATCCCGCTCCCGTTCCGAGATCGAGAACGTGCTGGAAGAGAGTTTCGCCTCCCTCCGCCAAAAGTGGCAATGCTGCCAATGAATCAGCGGCATGCCGAATCGCCATTTCTTCAGGCTCGGTGATACGGGTCAGGTTCATCACTTCATTGCGTTCGCGTACTCGCCATGCGTGAAGGGCAAGAGCTTCTCTGGCAAATCCGGGGGCAAAGGGCCCCAGAGCGGCAATGAAGCGATCGCTGAATTCGGAAGAAGTGAGTTCCATCGTTTCCAACCTGAATTTCTGTGCTTCCCCTGCCCACTGCAGTTCGCTGTCCTTGGGCAACTGATTTTCAAAGGGTACCATGGAAAAGGATAATTTCATTTGAAGGAGCCGAAATGAGCGACACCCGAAGAGTTTCAGCCAGTGGTTTCCCCCTGGATCCGTTGCCGGCTGAAGTACTTCAGGCCCGAGTCGGGGCCCTGACTCCAGAGCAGCACCACGTGACCCAGAAATCCGGTACGGAAGCTCCATTCTGTGGTGGCTTTCTCGGTGAAAAAGAAGCCGGTATCTACTGCTGTGTCGTGTGCTCTCTGCCATTGTTCCGCTCTGATCACAAATTTGATTCGGGAACCGGTTGGCCATCTTTCTTCGACACTTTTGACAGGGAACATGTCGCGGAGAAATCTGATGAATCCCATGGAATGATCCGGGTTGAGATTTGCTGCGCACGTTGTGATGCCCATCTGGGTCACGTCTTCCCGGATGGGCCACCGCCTACCGGAGTTCGTCACTGCCTGAACTCTGCTTCCCTTGAGTTTCTCACTGTGGACAAGGAGATCCCTCTCATGCCTGATTCACCCGAAAACCCCGAGCAGGGATTGGCAAGTGCCTACTTCGGCGGGGGCTGATTCTGGGGAGTAGAGGATCGCTTTGCGGCCCTCGATGGTGTCGTCGACGCCGTCTCCGGTTACATGGGAGGACATCAGGACAACCCGACTTACGAACAGGTTTGCTCGGGGGACACCGGTCATGCTGAAACGGTCGAGGTCAAATACGATCCGGCCGAAGTCAGTTATGCCAAGCTGGTTGCCCTGTTTTTCGCACTTCATGACCCGACCACTCCGAATCAGCAGGGGCCCAATCGGGGAACCCAGTATCGATCAGTGGTCTTCAGCCACTCGGAATCTGAATCAGAAGAAGTGCGTGCGCAAATCAGGAGTCTTGAGGAGAAAAAAGCCTATGGAGGAAGGCCGATCGTTACACAGGTGATCGATACCGCTCCACGCTTCTGGATCGCCGAGGATTATCACCAGGATTACTACAAGAAGCACCGGGGCTTCTGCTCATTCTGACCGCAGTCAGTCTTTGCCCACCCGCTGAACCACACCGAGTTCGTTGACGCTGCCGTGGAGGGATTCCTTTCCCTTGAGGGCGAGTAATCCCTCGGTGAGCATCCAGACCTGCAAGATGATTCCCAATCCAAGGACTCCGACCTGATGCCATGGAATCGAATTCCCACCCAGCAGTTGCGTCATTTTCACTGTTGCAGCCCAGCCAACGATAAAGGTCAATGCGATCAGAGGAATCAGGGTCGGCAGTACCGGTCGCCCGCGTCGGGATTGCCAAGTGGTCAAGACAACCAGGGTCAATGAAGCAAGCAATTGGTTGGTCACACCGAAGATCGGCCAAAGTACGAGTCCACCCGTTCCTCCTTCTCCGGCCAGAAGCGCCAAGGCACCTGCGGAGATGACTGCCGTTGCTGCGGCGACATGACGATTCTCGAGAATCCTGAGACCACTGCTGCGTCCAAGCTCCTCCAGTACATAGCGTTGAATCCGGGTGGCACTGTCCATGGTTGTCGCTGCAAACGAAATGATGACAACGGTTACCACTGAGGCGAGAAACTCGATGGCCGGAAAGGGGACCACTTCCTGAATGAAACGGGCACCCCCATATATGAACCCGTCGAGTCGAACGATCAGAGAATCGGAGCCGACCCAATTTGAGGAGTACTTTGCAGTCCATGCGGCCTGGTCAGCAAAACCTGCAGCAGAAACACAACAGAGGATCACGATGACTGCGAGGCCTCCCTCTAGAATCATCGCCCCATAGCCGATGCTGCGTGCGTGGCTTTCAGATTCTAGCTGCTTGGAAGTGGTTCCACTCGCCACCATGCAGTGAAAACCACTGATGGCACCGCACGCGATAGTGATAAAGAGGAAGGGAAAGAGGGGGGGAGCCTCTGCGGGGAGGGACTGATTGATGGCAGGAGCGACAATTTCCAGATCAGAGCTGCCGGATACTGTGGCGACAACCATGCCGACGAGCAGAGCACCGATGGCGGCGAACAACTGATGGGAATTGATGGCATCCCGGGGTTGCAAAAGTTTCTGCACCGGCATGCTGCTGGCGATCCAGGCATAGATGAAGAGAACGAAGAGCCAAAAGAGGCGGGAATTTTCCTTGAGAGTCTCTCCCAGTGGAGAGTCGCCCCATTCGAATGCCAGGAGAGGTCGAACCGATTCGAGAGAGCCGATTCCGATGCAGAGGTACATGACGATCAACGCCAATCCGCCCCAGATCAACATCGATCCACCCCGAAGCAATTTCCAACCGACGAGCAGGGCCAGTGGAATTTCGATCCATACCGCGAGAATGCTTTCGGGATGAGCCACAAAAAGGCTGGCTATCACGAAGGCAAATACAGCCAGTACCACCCACAGGGCAAGCATGATGAAGATCAGAAAAATGGTCCTGACACGAGGAGACAGGATTTCGGCGCAGAGGTCACCGATACTGCGACCCTGATTGCGAGCAGAAAGTACCAGGGACCCAAGATCATGAACGGCACCGATGAAAATTGATCCAAAAACGACCCACAGCAGTGCGGGGAGCCAACCCCAGGTCACTGCCACAGCAGGTCCTACGATCGGACCCGCTCCGGCGATGGTGACATAATGATGACCAAAGAGAATCGATCGCTTTGTGGGAACGAAATCGATGCCATTTGACTGTTGATTACTGGGAAGAGCATGATCCTCAAACTCACCGAGGCCAAATACACGGGTGGAGATCCATTTGCCATAGAAGCGATATCCCCACCAGAGAGCGAGTGCGGAAATCAGGGCAAGGAGGGTAATCTGCATCGGTGGACCTTTCCTCCGCTGGCGAATCTTCAAAGGGTTCGTCCAAGAGTTTAGTCTCTTGACCCCTAATTTCCATCTTCCATGATGGTTTGCAGGGATCGGGGGGGAAGACATGGCTGCTGAATCAAAGAGTGATCAACCGGACGATCAACAAAATGTGTCGGAGGATCACCGCCTCTATTGGCGGAAAAATCTGCAGTTGATCGCCATACTGCTCTTCATATGGGCCTTTGTCTCATTTGGTCTTGGATTGGCATTTGCCGATTCCCTCCATGGCATATTGGCACCCCTGCCAGGTACTCCTCTGGGTTTCTGGTTTGCTCAACAGGGTTCCATCTTCACATTTGTGATTCTGATTTGGGTCTATGCGTGGCGCATGAACAAGCTCGATGACGAGTACTTCACGAATGGAGACGAGTGATGGAGATCCAGCAGTGGACTGCAATCCTGGTCGGTGCTTCGTTTCTCCTCTACATCGTGATCGCCCTGAAATCACGGGCGAACAGTACTGGCGAGTTTTATGTTGCCGGAGGACATGTGCCGCCACTCGCCAACGGAATGGCTACCGCAGCAGACTGGATGAGTGCGGCTTCCTTTATCTCGATGGCGGGATTGATCTCCTTCTCAGGGTTCGATGGGTCCGTCTATTTGATGGGTTGGACCGGTGGGTATGTCCTCCTCGCACTCTTGTTGGCTCCCTACTTGAGAAAGTTCGGAAAATTCACGGTTCCTGATTTCATCGGTGAGAGGTACTACTCGCAAACAGCCCGAGTGGTGGCAGTCGTTTGTGCCATCTTCGTTTCCTTCACCTATGTTGCTGGGCAAATGCGGGGCGTGGGTCTGGTCTTCAGTCGTTTTCTTGAAGTCGACATCACCAGCGGTGTCATGATTGGTATGGCCATCGTCTTCATGTATGCGGTATTGGGTGGCATGAAGGGGATCACCTACACGCAGGTCGCCCAGTATTGTGTGTTGATTTTTGCCTTCATGGTTCCTGCGATCTTCATTTCCATTCATGTGGCAGACTGGGCGATTCCACAGATCGGATTCGGCATGGATTCCCCGGGGCAGGGGACCTCCCTGTTGCAACGGTTGAATGGTTTGCATGAAGAATTGGGGTTCTCCTCCTATACCCGTGGGGGCGGCAATACGCTCAACCTTATTGCCATCACCTTTGCACTGATGGCGGGAACAGCCGGCCTTCCCCATGTCATCATTCGCTTCTACACAGTTCCCCGGGTCAGAGATGCAAGGACCTCTGCAGGCTGGGCTTTGCTCTTCATTGCGATCCTTTACACAACAGCTCCCGCTGTTGCAGTCTTTGCCCGAACCAATTTGATCGACACGGTCTACACGGAGGGTCAGTTCCAATCCCATGAGAGCATGCCGGAGTGGTTCAAAACCTGGGAAGGTACCGGGCTGATTCGACATGAGGATCACAATGGTGATGGATTGGTTCAATACGTGGGGGCCGCTGCTGTCGATGGTGAGGGCCAGCCGATCCGCAACGAGTTGACCATCGATCGGGATATCATGGTGCTTGCCAATCCGGAGATCGCCGGCTTGCCCAATTGGGTGATCGGATTGGTGGCTGCAGGAGGTCTTGCTGCTGCACTTTCCACTGCTGCGGGGCTGTTGCTGGTCGTTTCGACCTCATTCTCCCATGATCTGTTACGCAAGTGGCTCAAGCCCGACCTCTCCGATCGACAGGAATTGATGGCTGCGCGTATCGCGGCAGGTGTTGCGGTCTGTTTCGCCGGTTATTTGGGAATCAACCCGCCCGGTTTTGTCGGTGAAGTGGTCGCATTTGCCTTTGGCCTTGCAGCAGCCAGTTTCTTTCCGGCAATTTTCATGGGGATTTTCACCAAAAGGATGAATCGCGAAGGAGCGATCGCCGGCATGGTGGTCGGATTGGTTTTCACTGCGGGCTACATCGTCTACTTCCGTTTCCTTCATCCGGAACTGGACAGTGCAGAGAACTGGTGGTGGGGCATCTCACCGAAGGGGATTGGCTCTGTCGGAATGTGCTTCAACTTCATGGTGGCCGGAATCGTCCGCAGTCTGACTGCAGATCCCCCGGCCGAGGTGGTCGAGATGGTCGAGCAAATCAGAATTCCGGAGAAGCCCTAGGCCGTGGTATCAGATTTTTTTTGGCCGGGCAGTCCCAGTTCGGCGACCAACATGCCTGCGATCATCAGCACGCCACCGGAAGCGGCGGTCCAGCTGAGGAGTTCTCCGATCAGCCACCAGGAGAAGAGAGCTGCCATGACCGGCTCCATGGCGAAGACTACCGCCGTACTGACAGCGGTCGTTGATTTCTGGGCCCAGGTCTGAATCAGAAACGCTGCAGCAGTGGCCAAAACTCCGGTCAGGGCGACAGCACCCCATACCGTCATCGACAATTCCGAGTAATCAGGGATCTCTTCAAGCGTCAGTGCCGCGATCACAGACAGAACGAAGACGGTACCGATCTCCACAGTCGTCAATGCCAGAGCAGAGAGTTTCGAGGCATAGCGTGCCTTGAAGATGATCTGAAATGCGAAAGCGATGGTGCAGCCAAAGGAGATCATGTCACCGCGAACGATGTCGAGGTTGGCTGGGGGATCCGCCAGTTGCGCTTCACCTCCAAAAGTCATCAGCCCCAGGCCCGAAGCAGCGAGAAGGACTCCGGTGATCACTCCCCGATTCATTTTTTCCCTGAGGAACAGAAGTGCCAGAGGGGGGACGACCACGACCGAAAGTCCTGTCAGAAAACCGGAATGGGCAGGGGTGGTGTAGAGGAGACCGGTCGTCTGGCAGGTGTATCCCAGCCAGAGAGAAAGACCTGTCAGCAATCCGGCTTTCCACAGAATGCGTGGATCACTCTTTGACGGCTGGTTCCGGCGCATTCTTCGAAGGAGCAACAAAGGCAGGAGGATGAGACTGGCGACGCCAAAGCGCAGCACATGAAAGGAGTGGACCGGGATTTCCCCGATGGCCTTCTGAACCGAGACAAAAGTTGCTCCCCAGACCACGACTACCAGAAAGAGTGCGAATTCGGCTCTACGTGCCTTGGAAATCAATCTATCGGCCTTTCCGGTCCTTCGGATACGCTTCTCAGTTTCTGCCTTCCGTGTTATCTTGCACAGAATCCCGGAAGTCCACCGGGGAATCGGATTTAGTGAAACGATCCACAATCCCGATTCCCGGGCTCGTCGCAGAATTCCCCGCTGACACGGGGTGATTCAGGCTGTTGGCGACACAGG
>JAAXJX010000039.1:34220-40540 GCA_012269595.1 Planctomycetia bacterium
GGGGATGACCCTCGATTTTTCGTAATTCCGCACCCTCCTTTCAAGGACAGGGGCAGGCAGGAGAGAAATGATTCGTAATTGCATGGAAGTGACCCGGTCAAGAAATGCTGGCTGGAGTTTCAGAAGCTGGGTTCTTTTGGCCCTGACTTCATTGGTGTTCTTCGGTTCCGGTTCTCCAGCGCTGGAGGCTCAGGAGCAGAGAAAACTGCGTCACATCCTTGTCGCCAATGAGAATGTTGCCAACAAGTTGTTGGCTGCCGCCAAAGCCGGTACCGACTTCAAGGCCATGGCTCGCCGTTATTCTCTCGATGTGGGAACCAAGATTCTCGGGGGGGACCTGGACTGGGTTTCTCCGGGCCAGATGGAGCCGGAGTTTTCCCGAGCAGCCTTCGACATTCCTGAAGTGGGTGGATTTGCCACCTGCAAGACCCGTTATGGCTGGCACGTCATCCAATTTGTCGAGATCCGCGGTGCGGAGAAGCCGAAGCCGCCGGTCGATCAGCCGAAGGATACCCCTCCTGTAAAACCGGAGGTGGATGAGACAGGGTCAGATGCCGCCAAAAAGCCGATTCCTGGGGATCCGATGGCGGATCGAAATGACGACCTGGGATGGGAAGTCAGCTTTTCAGACAGAACCTATTCACCGGGAGACGATATTCAGTTCACGATTCGTGTGACCAACAGGACGGATGGTGAGCTTCAGGTTCTCGATCCCAAACTGTGGCCATTGGGTATGGTCGTCAGATACCAGTTCGGCCGCATGAATGTCCCGGTCGTTTATCCCGGGGATGTGACGAAGATCGACTTCCAAAATGAAATGATCCCTGCGGGAGGGAAAATCCAGCGCAGTTACTCGCTCAAGGATTATCTCGGTTTTGAGGAGATGTGGCCCATCGTCCGTGTGATCTGGCGTGGTGACATTCTCTTCAATCGCCTCGAGGAGTTGAAAGTGAACGGGTCATTTATCGACGACCCTGAGAAGGCCCGCTCTCGCTGGAGGTTCTACCGCAGTGAAGAGGCCAACTTCAATCAACTGCCGATGGTCAAGACTGGAGATCGCTGGTTTCTTTGTCTCTTCTCCAGTGGGCGCACGTGGATCGAAATCGATCCCCAGTCCTACTCCCCTCTGCGAGAGTGGATCATCAACGATGTCCGAGAGGCAAAATGGGACAGGGTGGCGCTGGATGTAATTCCAGGTCAGGGAATCTTCTTCGGACTCGTTGATCGCGGCAGTGCAACGGGGGTTCCCTCCGACAAGCCTGTCGATCGCAGCAAGCCGTTGGAAGGTCTTACACGGGGAGATTTTGTTGCTCTTCCGACGAAACTTTCAGATGGAACGATCGGTTATGGCAAGCGCTTCGGAATCGTTCTCGATGGTTCTGCCCGGCAGTTCAACGGCGGTATGAAAATCGGCAGAGTAGTCCTGGAAGAAGGGGATCCGATCAAGCGCATCGAAGGACGCAAGCGTGCTCAGCAGGATTCCCAGATAACCCTGGCCCTTGCCTGGCCTGAATCATTGCTTCCGGAACGCACGGCCAAAGCGATTGAGGAAGGCACTGTTGCGCCTGCCAAAAAGAAAGTCGATCCGGAAGTCGATCAGGGGCAGACTGGCGAAAAGCCGGGTGTTTCCCTGAATCCTTCGGGGGTATCGGCAAAAAATCCGAAGCCTGCAGAGCCGACTCTTCAAAAGCCCGCTCCTGTTCAGGAAGAGAAGAAGCCGGCACCCGTGGCTCTGAAGCCGCTGCCCACCGTTTTCATGGAAACGGATAATGGCAGTTTCCTGATCAGGCTTTACGAGGATGAAGCCCCCAATACGGTGGCCCATTTCATTCATTTGGTAGAGAACGGCTTCTACGACGGCAAAACCTTTCACCGCAGAGTAGAGACGGGAAGCAGTAAAGGGTTTATTCAGGGCGGTAGTCCAGACGGTACCAGTGCTGGAGTCCTGGATTACACGATCAGGGACGAACCCAGTGCCAAAAGACCCGCAAAAATTTACTCGCTGGTGATGGCCCGTCATCACACGCGGCCCAATTCAGCGAGTTCACAGTTTTTGATCGCTCTTGATAATCTTTCCTACCTGAATGGTACCTATACTGTTTTTGGAGAAATCATCAGTGGACAGAAGAGTGCGATGCGTTTGTCAGAAGGCAGCAAGATCAAGAGGATCACGGTTCGGAACAAAAGGGACCGGGATTACACCTTCGAAAAGTACGCCCCCAAGTAGCCAAAGCTGAAGGAATCAGGAAGAGTCATGAGCCCAGTGAATTTGACCCGGGGAGAATCGGGGATCGCAACGGTCACCATCGACCGTCAAAAGCAGCTTAACGCCCTCGATGATGCGACGATCGGCATGATCCACGACGTGTTCGATGAGATCGCTGCTGATGAATCGATCAAGGTCGTCATTTTGACCGGAGCAGGTGAGAAGGCATTTGTTGCTGGTGCAGATATTCAGGAACTGGCACAGCAGGATTCTCTGGAGGCCCGAAACCGGGCGTTGCAGGGGCAATCTGCTCTCGCAGCCATCGAAGGTTGCGGCAAACCGGTCATCGCCATGATCAATGGATTCGCACTGGGTGGTGGGTGCGAGTTGGCTCTGGCATGCCACCTTCGTTACGCCTCCGCCAAAGCCAAATTGGGATTGCCTGAAGTCACCCTTGGCATCATTCCCGGATACGGGGGGACCCAGAGACTTCAGAGAGTGGTAGGGCGTGGCCGTGCACTGGAGATGATTCTCTCCGGAGAGTTTGTCAGTGCAGATAAAGCCCACGCTATGGGGCTTGTCAACGGTGTGTTTGAGCCTGATGAGTTGTCTGCAGGAGTCATGGCTGTGGCAGAGACCATCGCCCAGCGAGGGCCGAAGGCACTCGGTTTTGCCATCGAGGCTGTTATTCGCGGTGGCGAATGCAACCTGGAAGAGGGCTTGGCCATCGAGGCGGACCTGTTTGGTTTGACCAGTGCAACGGAAGATATGAAAGAGGGAATGAGCGCATTCCTCGAAAAACGCAGCCCTGAATTCAAGGGACGCTGAATCGATTTGAATCACAAACTGATCCTGTCGGAACAACCGTCGGGTGATCAGCAAAGGAACAGAATATGAACCAGAAAATCCAGGTCCTCGGCGGTGCAAGAACAGCGATGGCCGAGTATGTCGGAACTCCCGGTTTTGGCCTTTTCAAGGACCTCAGTGCGATTGAACTGGGGGCCATGGCTACCAAGGAAGCACTTCGACGCAGTGAAGTGGATCCTGCAGCGGTAGATCATGTGGTCATGGGAAATGTCATGCAGACCAGTGCCGATGCACTCTATGGTGCCCGCCACGTTGCTCTTCGCGCAGATCTCCCCATTGAGACTCCAGCCTTGACCGTCAACCGCCTGTGCGGATCTGGCCTTCAGGCTGTCGTGACAGGTGCGCAGCACATCCTGCTGGACGAAGCGAAGGTGGTGGTCGCAGGTGGCATGGAGAACATGTCCCAGTGTCCTCACGTCATTCGTGGTGCCCGAGAGGGATTCCCTCTTGGACAGGGCAAGCTGGAGGATTTGCTGATGGCTTCACTGATGGATCCGTTCTGCGGATTGTTCATGGCCCAGACCGCCGAGAAATTGGCGACCCAGCACAGCATCAGTCGTGAAGAGCAGGATGAGTTTGCGATCACTTCCATCTCCCGTGCTCGTGCAGCCCAGGAGAAGGGCCTCTTCGATGACGAGATGTTCCCGGTGACGGTCAAGCGTCGTCGTGAAGAGATCGAAGTCTTCCGTGATGATCACATCAAGCCGGATACTACCCACGAGAAGTTGGCCAAACTGCGTCCCGCTTTCGGAAAAGATGGAACAGTGACCGCAGGAAACGCCAGTGGCATCGTCGACGGTGCTGCTGCACTGGTTCTCGCTGCTGAGGGTGCTCCCGCAGCAGAAGGCCGAGAAGTTCTCGGAACGATCCGTGGCTGGCATGTGGTGGGAGTCGATCCGTCGATCATGGGAATCGGCCCCGCTCCGGCGATCCGTGGCCTTCTCGATGCACAGGGACTTTCCATCAGCGACATCGAGATCTTTGAAATCAATGAGGCCTTCTCCGCCCAGTACCTTGCTGTGGAGAAGGATCTGGGACTCGATCGTGACCGTTGCAATGTCAACGGTGGTGCGGTGGCTTTGGGGCATCCCCTTGGCATGACCGGAACCCGCTTGATCCTGACCGCCATTCACGAACTTCGTCGTCGTGGAGGTGGCCTTGGTGTTGCAAGTGCATGTATCGGAGGAGGGCAGGGTATCGCTGTCCTCGTCGAAGCCTGATCGAACTGACGAGGAGTATTCGTGACTGATAATTACAAGATTGCAGTTTTCGCCGGTGACGGAATCGGCCCTGAAGTGACCCAAGAGGCACTCCGGGTTCTGGACGTGACGGCGGAACTGGCAGGATTCACTGTTGATTGCAAACATTTCCCTCACGGCAGTGAGCACTACCTCGCCACCGGTGAGTTGTTGCCCGATGACGTGTTGGAAGAAGTCCGCGGCATGGACGCCGTCTACCTGGGGGCGATCGGAGATCCCCGTGTAGAAGTCGGTCTGGTAGAAAGAGCGGTGATCGCGGGATTGAGATTCGGTCTCGACCTGTATGTGAACCTGCGTCCAATTCGCCTGATGGCCGAGAAGTTTTGTCCGCTCAAGGGCAAGACCGCCCGCGATATCGACTTTGTTGTGGTTCGTGAGAACACCGAGGATGCCTATGCCGGTATCGGTGGAATTCTCAAGAAGGGAACCGACAACGAAGTGGCGATGCAGCAGATGGTCTACACCAGGCAGGGTGTTGAGAGAGTGATCCGTTACGCTTTCGAAACTGCGCGCAAGAGGGATCGTCAAAAGAAGCTGCTTCTGGTTGATAAAGCCAACGCCATCCGTGCCCAGGATATCTGGACCCGCACTTTTGCCGAAGTCGGCGAAGAGTATCCGGATATTGAGCGTGAGCACGCTTACGTCGATGCTGCCTGCATGTGGATGGTGAAGAATCCGGAAAGTTTTGACACGGTGGTCACCACCAACCTTTTTGGGGACATCATCACCGATCTTGGAGCGGTTCTTCAGGGTGGAATGGGTGTCGCCGCCAGCGGTAACATCAACCCTGGAAAAGTATCACTCTTTGAGCCGATTCACGGATCGGCACCAAAGTACAAGGGACAGAATGTCTCTTGTCCCATCGCTGCGATTGCTGCGGTTTACATGATGCTGGATGAGTTGGGGCAAACCTCTTCTGCGGCCAAGATCGAACAGGCCATCGAAAAGGTGCTCAGCTCGGAAGACGTTACTTCTGTCAGCGCTTCCAGCGGAATCTCCACCTCTGAGTGGGGAGACCGGGTCATCGAAGCCTTGCGTCAACTCTAGGAGCCGTGTGAGCGACTTGAACAGCGAAAGCGACTTGAACAGCGAAAGCACTGTGTATCACCAGGGAGCGGATCGCTCTCTGGTGATTCTTTATGTCCACGGGAATGACAGCAGGGACTATCTGCAGAGGATGGTTTCCTGTGATCTTGCAAGGATATCCCCGGAGCAGGGAAGTCGGGGAACCCTCCTCGATGGAAAGGGCCGTATCCAGGCGGTCTTTGACCTGTTGCAGTGGGATGATGGATTTCTGTTGGTGACCGGTGAACAGCAATCGCTGGCTCTCAAATCACGACTTGAATCGATGGTGATTCTGGAAGATGTGGAGATCGAAACCGATTCCCACATTTGGTTTCACCTGCATGGTGACGGAGCCCCTCAGCGAATGCATGAATTGGGTTACGCGGGAACAGGCTCATTCCTGGCGACCACGCCCACTGACACGGCATTATTGGTGTTCAGACCGCGGTTTCATCCCCATGGATACGATCTGCTGGTGACTGCGGATCACGGTGAGGCACTGGCTTCTTCGTTGGCAGAGATGGGTGAGGTTGCGACCGAAGAACTTCGGGAACAAGGGCGTATTCTTCTGGGGATGCCCAAGTCGGGAGCAGAGATGGGGGAGCGAACCTTGCCCCCCGAGGTCGGTCTTGGAGATGCCGTTGCCTATGACAAGGGTTGTTACGCAGGCCAAGAGGTGCTGGCCAGAATCAGGACTTATGGTCACGTGAACAGGGAGATTCGTCGCCTCGACTTTATGGCGGAGACGGAATCAACAGGGCCTGCAGCCGGTGATGACCTGTGGCCCGCTGACGGCGGTGAGAAGCCGATCGGGAAAATCACCTCGGTGACTCCCACCCCAACGGGCTGGGCTGCCATTGCATCCTTGCGATACAAGTTCCTCCAAGAGGCGAAAGCCAGTGATGAGGCGAAAGCCAGTGATG
>JAAXJX010000039.1:40640-78754 GCA_012269595.1 Planctomycetia bacterium
CGATACAAGTTCCTCCAAGAGGCGAAAGCCAGTGATGAGGCGAAAGCCAGTGATGAGGCGAAAGCCAGTGATGCTGCGGAAGCCAGTCAGAAGGTGGTCTGGAACAAGGGCGGGGACCCCGAGTTGATCGGGGCCCTGAAGCCTGTGTACTCGCCGCAGCCGCAAGAATCCTAGCGGGTCATCTCCAGAAGTTCTTCGTCGGAGAGAAGTCGGTCCGCTTTCTTGGCAGAATCGAAGATGCGTGTCACGAGTTCCTCAGTGGGTTCGATATGCCTTTGTTCAAGCCAAAAGATCACATTCGACTTTCCGCTCATGGGGCCGATGCTGATCTTCTGTGCGAGCCCAAACTCATCCGCAGGAACTCCTGAGTAAACACGATTGGCCAGCCAGGTGTCATTCTTGCGGAAAGCCTTGATGACTGCCGCAGCGTGGACGCCGGTGGCCGTTTCAAAGGCATCACTGCCAAACACAGGGTAGTTGCGAGGAATGGGCACGTGACAGCCTTCGCTGACCGCATTGACGTAATCCGGCAGATGGGTCAGGTCATTGTCGATGGCACCCAGCAGTTTGAGATTGACCAGAAGCAGGTCCATGGAGGTGTTTCCACTGCGCTCTCCGATACCCAGAGCTGCCGCATGGATGCGGTCTGCGCCTGCTTCATAGGCCGCAATGGAATTGGCCACATCGAGATCCCTGTCCCTGTGGCCATGCCAATCGATCTTGATCCCCTCGACACCTGTTTCCTTGACGACTTCCCTGATGAAACCGATCAGCGCTTTCACCCCTGGTGGAGTGGCATGGCCGACGGTGTCACAGACGCAAGCCCGCGCGGCACCATGCTCAATCGCGGTGCTGTAGAGAGCTCGAAGGGTGTCGGGAGTGGCACGGGTAGTGTCCTCGGTCACGTACATCTGTGGGATGTTTTCACGACGACAGAAATCGGAGGCGAAGCGGGTGTGTTCCAGCATCCGCTCGAGAGTCCAATCCTCGGTGTATTGGCGAATCGGGCTCGAGCCAATGAAGGTGCAACATTCGATGGGAATCCCGACCTTCTGGCTGATCTCGGCGACCGCACGAATATCGTTCTCATGGGTGCGGGCGGCGCAATTGGGCGTAATGGAGAGATTCTCATCGACGATCAGTTGGCACAGTCGGGTGACATCCTCGACTGCCCGCGGGCCAGCTCCGGGGAGTCCGACATTGGCGGTATGAATGCCCAGCTTGTCCATCAGTCGGAGGATCTCAAATTTTTCCTCGATGGGCGGGTCGACGACTGAGGGAGATTGAAGTCCATCTCGGAGAGTCTCGTCATCGAATTCCACAGGGGTGGTTCTTTTTTCACCACTGTCGACAAGGTTCCAGTCATGGATCAGATCCCGAATACGGTCTTCTCCCTGATCGATAAAGCCATCATCCATCTCGGACACGCTACCCCTTTTCGTCATTGAAGGTGCAATGAATTTCATCGCAACCCCGATGATAGGTCGTGGGATTCTCCGGTCAAGAACCGGTGAAGATCATTTGAGGTTACAGACCCTGATACTTGGGCCCACCTGCGTCGGATGGGACCGTCCACTGGATCACCTGGTAAGGATCAAGTATGTCACAGGTTTTACAGTGAACGCAGTTGGAGTGATTGATCTGCAAGCGCTCACTTCCTGACCCATCGTCGACCATTTCGTAGACATTCGCCGGACAGAAGTGCTGGCATGGATTGCCATACTCTTCTTTGCACTTGGTGACACAAAGATCCGGTTCTGCAACTTTCAAATGGCTGGGCTGATGTTCAGAGTGGATAGAGCCTGCATGGAAGACCTGAGTCTCCTTGTCGATCAGGTGTTTTCCATCGTAGTCAGGAGCATTGGGTTCATTTCGGGCTTCCTTGAGGGTCACCATTTCATCATGGTCCGCCTTGAGGGGCGCGAATTCGGCACCGACTCCACCGAGGACATACTTGATACCTGCGCGAATCGCCCCGCCCCAGAAGCCGCGACCCTGAAACTCTGCACGGTAGTTACGCACACGATACAACTCGCTCTTGAGCCATGAATCGTCAAAACGTTTCTCGTAGCCCTGCAGGGTTGCCGCACTGAAATCGTCCTTGCGGATGGCGTCCAGCAGGGCTTCAGCTGCGAGGAGTCCTGTTTTCATGGCGGTGTGTACACCCTTGAGGCGGCTGACATTCAGGTTTGATCCAGAGTCACCGATGATCAGGAAACCATCACCGTAGGGACGGGGTCTCGACCAATACCCTCCCTCGGGAAGACACTTTGCACCGGCCTTGAGGATCTCTCCTCCTTCAAGAATTTTTGCGATGTAGGGATGGGTTTTCCAGTGCTGGAAATTCTCCCAGGGGTCAGTCCATGGCTGTCCGGCATCGAGTGCCGTAACAAATCCGACGGAAGCCCTGTTTCCAGAGAGACCATAGATCCACGATCCGCCATACTCTCCAGATTCAAGAGGCCAGCCCGACGTATGAATCACCTTGCCGGCGGGCAGTCTTCCTTCGGGAAGTTGCCACAGCTCCTTGCAGCCGGTTCCATAAATCTGTGGATTACGCCCCTCGAGTTTTTCTTCTTCAATCAGCTGTTTGGTCAGGGATCCGCGGACCCCTTCACCCAGAACCACGCAGCGGGCATGAATGTCGGCACCCGGTTCATAGGTGGAACCCGGTTCACCATTTTCATCGAGGCCCTTGTCCATCGTTCGCACTCCGGCGACGTGGCCTTCTTCATCGCGAATGAAAGAATCTCCGGGGAATCCTTCAAAGACCATGATTTCTGCTTCTTCGCACTGGTCTTTGAGGTACTGAACCATTTCGGAAAGGCTGATGACCGGGAATCCGTGATTCTTGAGCATCGGCGGTACCGGGATGCGCATGGCACCTCCAGCTGAGAGGTGTCGCACCTCTTCCTGATCCACCCAGGCTTCCACAGGAACTCCCTTGTCGCGCCAATCTTCTCCAAGCAACTCTGCCAATGGGCGAGGGTCGACGACCGCTCCGGAGAGGATGTGGGCACCGATCGATTGCCCTTTTTCAATGACGGCGATTTCCACATCGTCATTGCCCATGGCGAGCAATTGACGCTTGAGGTGGAGGGCACCGGTCAGCGAGGCAGGGCCAGCACCGACAAAGAGAATGTCTACGGGGAGTTCTTCGCGCTCAGCGGTCATTCGGGCTCCGATCTTGGAGGATTGGGGACATCCTATACATGGATCCACGAATTTCCACTGTACCGGGTCTTGCTTGCCAAGTGGCGGCTCCCGGCTTAGTTTCCAACACTTCAATGACGGAATTCCGGTGACCGGGAGGCACAAGTCCATGGCAAAGTCGGGCAATCAACGCAAAAAGACCGCATCCCGGGTTCAGACGGTGGGGGAGCGCAAGGGCAAGATCCGTCTCGACGGGCACTCTCTGACGCTGGAAGACCTGCGCAAAATCGCCCGAGGTTCCGTCACCCTGACCATCGCTTCCAGTGCAGCCAGGGAAGTTCGGCATTCTGCAAAACTGGTCGATCGGGCCGCCCAAGGCGAGGACCCCCGTTATGGAATCAATACCGGCTTTGGCCGCTTCTGCAACATTCGCATCTCAGAGAAGGAGTTGCGGGAGTTGCAGGTCAACCTGATCCGCAGCCATGCGGCAGGTGTCGGCGATCCCTGTGCCCCGGAAGAGGTCAGGCTTGCGATTGCCCTTCGGGCCAATGCCCTCGTTTCCGGAAACAGCGGGATTCGTATCGAGGTCATTCAGTTGCTCCTCGATCTCTACAATCACGATGTGTTGCCGAGGATTCCGCGACAGGGTTCGGTGGGGGCTTGCGGTGACCTTGCCCCTCTCTCCCATCTGGCACTGGTACTCATCGGTGAGGGAGAAGCGCTGGTTTCCGGCAAATGGGTTTCCGGGAAGAGAGCACTCGCGAGTGCGGACCTGAAACCGGTTCGCCTGGAGGCGAAGGAAGGTTTGTCCCTGATCAATGGGGTGCAGGTTTCCGTGGCGATGCTGGCTCGGGCCTGTCATCTGGCCGAGTTTCTGGTGGACGCCGCAGATCTGACTTTGTCGATGAGTCTGGAAGGCTTCCTCGGCTCCCTGCAGCCTTTCGATGCCAGAATTCATGAAGTGCGACCCCATCCCGGACAAGCGACCGTTGCCGAAAATGTTCGCCGACTGCTCAGGGGGAGCAAGATTCTCAAGTCCCATGAAAACTGCGATCGGGTTCAGGATCCCTACTCATTCCGTTGTGCTCCCCAGGTTCACGGTTCAGTTCGGGATGCCCTCGAGTGGATTGGCCAGACCATCGAACGGGAAGCGAATTCTTCGACCGACAATCCACTCGTCTTCAGCCATGAGGGTGACATCCTCTCAGGCGGAAACTTTCATGGAGCCCCGGTAGCCCATGCAGCGGATCTGCTCGCTATCGTTCTCTGCGATCTGGCGTCGATTTCAGAGCGACGCTGCGAAAAATTGGTCAACCCGGATACCAGCAGGGGATTACCGGCATTCCTCTCCAGAGAAGAGGGCCTTCAGTCCGGTTGGATGATGGCCCATGTGACCGCCTCCGCTCTGGTCTCGAGGATGAAGGTTCTCTCTCACCCCGCCTCAGTGGATTCAATGGTCACATCTGCGGGGACCGAAGACCACGTCAGCATGAGTACCCACGCCAGTGAGAAAGCCCTCGAATGCGCCCACCAGACTTCGAGAGTCGTTGGCATAGAACTGTTGGTCGCAATGGACGCTCTGGATCTGCGTCGACCCCTCAAGTCCGGCAAGAGATTGGAAGATCGTTTCAAGGCCTTGAGGGAAGTGTTACCCGGTCACGATGGTGATCGTGTGCTCTCCCCGGAAATCGAGCAGGCCGCTCAAGTCATCGAAGAAGGCTTGTTGATCCGACCCTGATCAGCTTGGCATTCGCGCTTCGAAGGCCACGAGTCTTTCATAGCGTACGCCGTCCCTGACCGTGTAGGACCCGGGAACCGCAGCCATCTCTTTCAGGTAGACTTCATCTTCGAAGTAGTAATCGCGGAAAGGGAAATCCTTGTCTGCGAGGATTCTGACACTCAGACCACACTCCTCCATAAGACGAATCGTGCGTGGGACATCCCCCATCGTTGAGTGGATGAAAATCAGGCGACCACCCGGTTTCAGAAGTTTATGGGATTCCAGAATCAGAGTGTCGATGAAATAGCGACGATAGGTTTTGTTCGAAAGGGCAAAGGGAGGATTGGCTACGACGGTGTCGAAGCCATTCTGATTGACCTGAATCCAGTCGGCGATCAGGAACTCGACAGGGCAGGTGATGCCATACTTTTGCAGATTTCTTTCTGCATGTCCGAGAATGGATCCATCGACTTCGGTCAATACCAGTTCACTGGCGCCGCGTAGTCCGAGAATCACGGCATGAATGCCACAACCGGTTCCCAGCTCGAGTACTTTCTCATTTGAGAAATCCATTTGCTCAAGAGTTTCACCCAAGAGGATCCCGTTGGGGGTGGGGTTCCAGACCCCTGCAGGAACCTCGAGTTCGAGCTCGAGGGCACCAAAGCTGCATTTCAGGTGGCTCTCATCAAGATTCTTGTCTGGGATATCATTATTCAGCATCGTAAAACTGCTCCTGGGAATTCAGCCTGAAGCGGTTGCAGGCTCGTGTTAATCTCTTCGGCTTCATGATCTACAGCGAGAATGTGACATCTACCCATTATAACGCCGATAAGATGCCAGATTCGGTTCATGTTTCCGATTTTCAGGGCTTGCACCACTGGCGTTCGTTTTTGGGTCCATTTTTTGAGGTCCACTTTTGACAGGATGAACGGTGAACGATTCCGAGAATGATCGCTGGAGCCTGCATCGACAGGCTTCTCCGGGTGCCCTTCAGTTGGATGCGACCGACCTCGAAGAACTGTTGCCGATCCAGCGTGACAGACTGTTGATTGACCGGGTTCTCGCATTGCGGCCCGGGATGCATGCCATCGCTGAGAAAGCGGTATCGGCAGGTCCCCGGGAGCAGCAGTTTCGGGGACGGGAAGAGTTCACTTTTCCATCGACCCACGCGTTCAGTGCGATGGAGCAGTTGTCTTTGGTCATCATGATCTCTGAATTGACTCCGGGGCAAACCATCGAAGTTCCCGCACTGGTCTCGATTGCTTCGATGAACGTTTCAGCAGAGTTGGTCGAACCGGGTTTGCTTCACCTGAACGTGCGTTCGACTGGAATCGTCGATATTCCAGAAGTCGAGGGTGATGTATTGGGCTTTGAGGGAACCGTCAGTGTCAATGGAGAAGATTTCGTCACGGCAGCCTGGCAAATGAAAAAAGGCAAGCCCTGACTCCCGCCGGTACGGCGGGTTGGCGCGCGTCAGGGCTTGCCATCGATTCCTGTCTCGTGAATCGGGGATCAACCGTCGAGGAAACCTTCCAGATTTCTTGAGCGAACCGGGTGACGCAACTTTTTCAGTGCCCGGATCTCGATCTGGCGAATCCTTTCGCGGGTGACTTTGAACTTCTTGCCCAACTCTTCCAGAGTGTAGGTCTCATCCTTGCCGATCCCGAATCGCAGCTTGATCACCTCACGCTCGCGAAGGCTGAGAGTCTCAAGAACGCGAGTCATTCTTCTTTTGAGGGCCTCCTCGGAGATGGCCTCGGAAGGCTTCTCGAAACGGTAGTCCTCAATGAACTCACCAAAAGTGGATTCGTCGTTGGGTCCGATGGGGGTCGAGAGGGAAACAGGAACCCGGCTCAGGCGAATCATCGCTTCCAACTCTTCGGCCGGAACTTCCAACTCTTCGGCGATCTCATGGAGATCGGGGCGACGGCCGGTGCGCTGAAGGTGCTCACGACTGACGCCACCCAGCTTGCTCATGGTTTCGGACATGTAGACCGGAAGGCGAACCATGCGCGACTTTTCGGCGATTGCACGGCTGATGGCCTGACGGATCCACCAGGTGGCATAGGTCGAGAACTTGTAGCCTTTGGTGTAGTCGTACTTTTCACAAGCACGCATCAGGCCAGTGTTACCCTCCTGGATCAGGTCGAGGAAGCTGAGGCCGCGGCCACGGTACTTCTTGGCGACACTGACGACCAGGCGCAGGTTTCCACTGGAGAGACCACCCTTGGCAGCTTCGTAACGCTTGAAGTCGAGGCTGATCTCACGGGCACGCTCCAGGAAAGCCGGGTAGGGCTCAAAAATCGCCTCGTTGATGTCATCGAACTCCTTGCCGATGGCGCGCTTGTTGCGGATACGCAGGCCAACGATCGCTTTTTCCAACTTCTTGCCCAGAATCTCGATCTCACTCTGAAAGCGACCGACGTACTTCATTTTGAGTTCGTAGGATTCGAGCATTCTTGCAAGCTTGAGAATCCGATTGTGAAGACGCTTCTCCAGTTTCGGACGCTCTTTCTTGTCGGAGAGAGGCAGGTCTTCGAGGTCGAGGGCGTCGAGTTGATTGGAGCGGAACAGTTGCTGCATGCGCGGCAGTTCCTTCTCAAGGCGATCGAAGAAGGTTTGACGATCTCCTTTACGGGAAAGAGTCAGATCAAGGCTTTTTTCGACGAGGCGAGTACCGTTGTTGATCTGTCCCAAAAGCTGCAGCGTTTCATCCTGGCCGAGGGCGGTCATGAAGATGTTGCGGCAAAGCTTTTTCTGGCTCTTCTCGATTTCCTTGGCGAAGTGGATCTCTTCCTCACGGGTCAGCAGGGGAATCGAGGCCATTTGTGAGAAGTACATGCGGATAGGGTCATCCAGAGCTTTGACAGCCATGCGCTCAGCGCTTTCGCCACTGGCAGCGGCGGCCGCTTCACGCTCCTTGTTTTCCTTCTCCATCTGCTCTTTGAGCTCCTGCTCAGCAGCAACAGCCTCTTTCTCATCGAACTCCACAGAATCGAGGTCGTCAGACTCCTCCTCGGAGACATCGTCGACGATTTCGACGTTGATCTCACGGAGCAGTCCCTGAACCATGGCGAACTTCTTCGAGTTCTTTTCGATTTCGGGGAGAGTTTCGAGAAGGGTGGAGAGTCCGACTTCCTCGTTCTCTTTGAGGTTGCCGAGCAAGTCTTTGATTCGCTTCTGGAACGGCTTCTTCAAGGTGCGCCTCCTGATCGGTCGTTCGCGTGGGCGGGATCGCGGATCCCAGACAGGAGTAGTAGTGGCAAGTTGCGTACCTGCTCAAGAGGGTCTTCATATGAGTCAGGAGAGGGATATAACGGCTTTGACCTTCGGGTCCGTTATTGATGAGTTCCGCTTTTGATCAGAGTGTCCAACTTTTTAACACTCTGTGGGGGAGTTGCCTGGGAGAAGGTTCTCTCCGTTGTTCAGGAGCCGAGACCGTAACGCTTCATTTTTGCGTAAAGGGTGGTCTTGGGGATCCCCAGGGATTTACACACTTCACCCCTTCGGTCACCGAATTTCTCCAGAGCTTCAGCGATCCACTGTTTCTCCAGCTGTTCCACCAGAGATTTCATCGAGCCGGCTGCGATGACCGAATCAAGGCCGGAGGAAGCCTGGCTGGAAACGGAACTCACGCTTTGAGGAGTTTGATCGGAGAAATCATGCACATTGAGCTGATCGCCAGCGAGTGCATGGATCCTGCGAATCTCATTCTGAAGCTGGCGAATATTTCCAGGCCAGTCGTGAGAGAGGAGATGCTTTTCGATTTCGGCATCGAATTCAAAACCGGTTCCCCGCTCTTCATTGAGCCCATCGAGGAAATGCTGGGCAATCAGGGTGATGTCACTTCCTCGCTCACGGAGAGGAGGCAAATGGACATTGATCACATTGAGCCTGTAGAAGAGGTCCTCACGAAAGCGGCCCTGTTGAACTTCAGAGGCCAGATCCCTGTTGGTTGCGGAGACGATCCGGACATCGATATGGATCAATTCCTGTCCACCGACGCGGCGGATGACACCTTCCTGAATGACCCGGAGCAGTTTCTTTTGCAATCCCGGAGAGGTGTCGCCGATTTCATCCAGAAATATCGTGCCACCGTGGGCCAATTCAAAGAGGCCGGGGCGATCTTCTGTAGCTCCCGTGTAGGCACCTTTGACACAGCCGAACAGTTCGGTTTCGAGAAGGGTCTCTGTAATGGCCCCACAGTTTTCACTGACGAAGGGACCTTCAGCCCGTGGGCTTCGGTCATGGACTGATCGCGCAGCCAACTCTTTTCCTGTACCGCTTTCACCGGTCACGAGAATCGGAGCCATACTCGGTGCGACCTTGTCGATCAGTTTACGTGCAGCAAGGAGCTCTGCATGCTCACCGATGATCTGAACCGCCTTTGGAAGGTTTTTCTGTTCCCGCACCTTGGGGGTCACTTTTTTTGTCAGCGTGGGCGAGGGTGAAGATGGCCCCTTTTTTGTGGCCATGGAAACGGCCTGACGGATGGCGGCCAGCACGATACTGAAAATCAGATCGTGAACGGTTCCTTCGGCGAGATTTTGGAAACGATGATCCAGATAGATCACAGAGTGTGAGCTGATGGGCAAGATCATGACCGACTGGGTCCGGGGCAGTTTTTCCCTGTCCCAGCGGTCTCGGTCAGGAAGTGCTGAGACATCTTCGCAGGACCATGTCTCCGCCGATTCCAACGCTCTTTCAGCGAGGGGAAGCAGCACCTTTGTCAGCGGTTGACGGACATTTTCACGATCCAGATCGCGGGCGATGGGGCATTCCCACTCTCCCAGATCATCCCTGTGGAGTAAAAAGACCCGCTCGGCATGGGAGATTTCGACGAGACTGTCGAGGAACCAGGGCAACCGGTCTGAGGTCGGTTTGGAAAACCAAAGGCCGAGTTCTCCGGCGAGATTGCCGGATTCACCGAATTGATCCTTCAGGACCTGTGGGAGGGGGCCTGACGTCTTTTCGAACTCCCTGGCGAACTCCATGCCAATGACCTCTTTCAACCGGTCCGATCCACTGGAAATCGGACTGTGTCTTGCGAGAATCTACACAACCGGGACGAAACCATTCGTCGACGGGCAAACCATTCCGGGATCGATTCCCGGATCAGGGACCGGTCCCGTGGCGGGAACGGATCCTGCCGTGAAGAAGCATAACATCCGGGGGCAAAATCCCCCTATTTGGAGGTTTTCCATGGAGCGCACGCTCATTCTACTCAAGCCCGATGCCGTCCAGAGACGCCTCATCGGCCCGATTCTCGAAAGATTTGAAAGAAAAGGCCTGAAGGTCGTGGGAATGAAACTGATGCAAATCAGCGACGAATTGGCCGCAACCCACTACGGCGACCACAAGGGAAAACCCTTCTATGACGGACTCGTCAGTTTCATGACCTCCGCACCGGTCGTGGCGATGGCCCTTGAGGGCAACAAGGCGATCAGTGTCTGCCGCAAGTTGATGGGTGCAACCTTCGGTTGTGATGCCGAGGCGGGAACGATCCGTGGAGATTTCGGAATTTCCAACGGTTTCAATCTTGTTCACGGCTCCGACAGTCCTGAAGCCGCCGAGCGTGAGTTGGGACTCTTCTTCAATGAGGGTGAAATTCTGGAATACGGCCTCATCGACGATTCCTGGAACGCCGCAGAGTAAAGGTTCAGAAACCGGTGGGGTGCATCGCCTCACCGGTTTCCGTTCCATTTGCGAACACCATGGTTTCCAGCGATCGCTCTTCTGGACTTCGCCGGGAGGAGGTCACCCTCCTGGTCTCTGAACTCTCCTCCATTCTGGAGGGGCAACGCATCGGCAAGGTTTACGATGCTCCCCATGGCAACCTGAGAATTGTGATCGGGTCCGGATCATCCCGGATGCACCTGTTGATCTCTGTCCATCCTGGAACGTCACGCATGGTATTGCTGAAGGGTTCTCTCCCCGCTCCCGATCGACCGGGGGAAAAGGTCGCCCGCTTGCGAACCCTGCTCTCCGGTGCCCTTGTCGATCAGGTGGATCAGCCGGGTGGTGATCGAATGATGCGCCTGAGACTGGCTTTTGGTCCCCAAAAGCGTCATCGGCGGGACCTGTTGCTGGAGTTGTTTGGCCGGCAGGGGCGGCTCCTGGTGCTCGAGGGGAAACCGGCGAGAGTTCGCTTTGTCACGGGCCGGGGGGGGCTCGGGAATGGCGAACCCTATCAATATCCTCAAGCTCCCCGTAATGAAGATGGCCGGATTGCAGGGGGAGTCTCTCCGACACTTCCCTTCGACCCGTTTCAGCATATCCCTGTGGAGGAAAGAACGGGTGAATCACCGTTTCACCATTGGTTGGGTCCCCAGCTTCATGATCGTGAAGAGCGCCTGATTCTCGAAGGCAGGATTCGCGAGGGACAACAGGAGTTGAATCGGCAGCGAAAAGTGCTGACCCGCCGCCTGGAGAATCTGCAGCGAGATCTACAGCGATCCCTCGATTGGGAGTGGTGGCAGAACCGGGGAGAATTGCTGAAGTCGGTTCTTCATCAACTCAAGAGGGGAATGTCATCGATTGAGGTCGATGATTGGTACAGGGAAGGATCTCCCAAAGTGGAGATCGAGTTGATTGCAGAAAAAACCCCGATTCAAAATGTGGAGCGATATTTCCACAAGGCTCGCAAAGGCAAGCGATCCATCGAATTGTTGACCGAGCGAACCGGCGATACCCAAATCCTGTGCGACGAATTGGAATCTCTCCAGCACGAGAGTGAAAATTTGAAATCGCAGGAGAAACTGAATGCTGAACAAATTGAAGACTGGGTGCACAGGGCTCTCCGGTGGTGCTCACGTCATGGAAAGAAGAAGCAGGCTCCGAAGGAACAGCGTCAGCGAGGGCGAGGAAAAGAAGAGAAGCGGCCTTTCATGCGCTATCGATCCAGGGAAGGGCTGGAGATTCTGGTTGGCAGAAGTGCCAGAGAGAATGACGACCTCAGTATCCGAACAGCCCGTGGTAACGATCTTTTCTTCCACATCGCAGGAAAACCGGGGCCACACGTTTTACTTCGGGTTCCAAGAGGAGAAGTGGCCTCTCCGGAAAGCATCGACGATGCCGCGTATGTTGCGGCTTATCGCTCCGGGTGGAGAGGTCCTGGTGGGGTGGCCGTTCACTGGACCGAATCCAAATTTGTACGCAAGCCAAAGGGATTGCCACCGGGCAAGGTCCTTATCGATCGTGAACGTGAGCATTGGGTGACACCCCGAGAAAATGGTTTGGCCACTTTGCGTAATCCTGAAGACGATGGGCTCAAACCCACGTCCTGATCCTGTTGCAGATCAGGGGACTCGAACTGATTCAGGGGCCTATACAGTTTAGAGCGTTTGACTTATAATCATCCGATCCCGAAAGTTGCACATAGATAGAAATCGAGAGCGAAATGCCCATGTCCCTTTCTGTATCGGCGATCGCACAGTGGCGGATCACCTCGTCCAGCCACGTCATCCTATGGATGATTTTGTGCCTGCCTCTTTTGGCGGGTTGCACGCCTTCAAATACCTCGGTCAGAGATACTGAGGATTTTGACGCGATCGAGGCCGCCAAAACGATTACACGCAATGAAGACAAAGCGACAGCTCTGGTTCAAGAGGTGGTCGATACCGTCGACCTTGAAGACGCAGACAGTCTTCGCAAGGGATTAGAGAGTTACAAAGAGGCGGTGGCTCTGCTGGATGAATCTGTCCGACTGGCGCGCAGTTCCACAGGGCCGCGACTGCAGCGATTCGCATTGAGAAACAGAATCGCAAATGGCTATACGGTTCTTTACGCCATGGCGGATGAACAGTGCACTCCCCTGGAAGAGGAGGGGTTGCGCCCTTCGGAGGAATTGCTGCGCAATCGCGCTGAATCAAAGCTGGAAGCGGAGAAATGGTTGAAATTGGCCCGGCGTGACATGGAAACCCATTTGGCCAATACTCCCATCCAGTACCAATCTCCTGAACAATACTGGGAGTTGCACAAGATCTACGTGCAATTGGCTGATTTCAGAAGTGCGCGTGAAACCCTGATTCGCATGAAAGATAATTTTGGAAACCGAATCGGTAACAATGACCGCAGGGAAATCGATTCCAGGATCCGCTACTTCGCCCAGAAGATCCTCGACGAGGGGAACTGAAGCGAAGTATTTCGTCTGACCGTTGATCATTCAGGCTGTTACCGGAATCCGGTAACAGCCTGCTTTCAATTTTCGCTGATTCGCCTTTATTTGACCGATATCCCTCTCTGGGAAGGATCTGGCTTCTTCTCGCCGATCCGTGATTTGCCGGCATTTCGATCCCGATGCTAGTCTTCGGTGGCCTCCCATCCGGACAGGCCCTGTCCCTGTGGGGCAGTCGAGGAAGGCCCGCTGATCCTTCGGGATCCGGACCCCAGAAGAACGGGAACTCGATGAGTTCAGCATTTGATGTGCCGAAGGCCGTGGATAAGCGCTTGAGCACCATGGCAGTTGATGAATTGGCCAAACGCGGCATGCGTACGGTCAAGGTCCTCGACAAAGCTTCCATCATGAGCCTGATCGATGAGGCGGTGGAGACGGTCGTTGCTGATCGTTTGGCCGAACTCAAGGCGGACGATCGTGAACGTCTGCGTGAAGAGGCGAAAACCCAGTTCAAGAAACTGGTACAGGAGCGTAACAGCCGTCAAAAAGAACAGCAGGAAGCATACGAAGAGCGTATCGAAAACCTGCGTGCTCAGGCAGTCAGCCTCGAAGAAAAACTGGAAGAGGCTGAGCGTCAGAAGGATGAGATTTCGACGGAGGTTGAAGAAACCCCCGTTGTTGAGACGGTGGAAGTTCCTGCAAGTCCAAGCCTGGACGTCGATCAGATTCGTGATGTGGTTCGCGAGGCTGTCGCTGAAGCAAAGACAGAGCCCGCAGAAGTTGCCTCCGGTTCACAAATGGAGGATCTCAAGGCGAGCATTGACGCTCTCGCCAACAAAGTGGTGCAGGGAGCTGCTGCCACTTCAAGCAAGCATGTTGAGCCTCCTTCAGAAGATGCCTTGATGGCTCTCTTCTCCAGGGAGGGTGATGAGAAAGTTGAAAACAATCTCGATCAGGTCGAGATCAAAAATGCAAAAGCAGGGGGAGTTGCCGCAAATCTTGCGAAACTGAAAAACCTCCAGAAAGAAACGGAGTAGGGCATGGGAGACTTTGCTGATTACGCACGCAAGGACTTCGATAAGAAGAACGTCGTTGCCAGTGCCAACAATGAGGAAGCGGATGTTCAGTTTAACGTGGAGGATGCGAAAGCATTTTCTGCAGAGGAGACTGTGGCTACAACCGCAGGAACTGACACCAGTGCACCGGTGGTGACCACGAGTTCCACTCCGGTAACTCTGGGACGTGGTCTGGACGTGGGAACCGCCAATCTGGTTTCTTCATTCCAGGACAACTCCGGAAACGTCAATCTGAAGATTCAGCGCAATGCGTTCATCGATATCGATTGCGATGACTACACTCGCAATATGCTCACCCGTCTGGGAGTGCAGTACGTGGTGGTCAATGGTCGCATGGTGGTTGTTGGAGATCCTGCCTTTGAACTGGCCAATATCTTCAACCGCAACACCCGTCGTCCGATGAAAGAGGGCATGATCAGCCCCGACGAGGCAGATGCCCTTCCGATCGAGAAGATGCTTCTCGAGACCCTTCTTGAGAAACCGAAGCAGCCCGGTGAGATCTGCTACTACTCTGTTCCTGCAGAGCCCATCGATGCCGACATGAATGTGGTTTACCACCAGGGCGTTTTCGGGGGACTTCTCAAGGGACTTGGCTATGAGCCCAAGCCTTTGGTCGAGGGACACGCTGTGGTCTTCTCCGAGTTGGCCGAAGATGATTTCACCGGCATTGGAATCTCCTGTGGTGGGGGAATGTTCAACGTCTGTGTTTCCTACAAGTCGATTCCGGCTCTCAGTTTCTCCACTTCCCGTGGAGGCGACTGGATTGATCGCAATGTTGCCAGTGTTCTTGGTTGCAGTGCCTCGAGAGCCTGCGGTCTCAAGGAGAAGGGCATCGACCTGACCAATCCGCAGGGACGTGAAGAGGAAGCGGTCGAGATTTACTACCGCAACCTGATTTCCTACACCCTCAAGAACATCAAGGAGCGCTTCGAGTCCTCCTCTTCGATGCCGAGCTTCCCGGAGCCGATCAGCATCGTTTGTGCCGGTGGTACCAGCATGATTGGTGGCTTCACCGAGGTGTTCCAGCAGGAGTTTGAGAAGATCCAGTTCCCGATTGCCGTCAAGGAGATTCGCCTTGCCGAGGATCCGCTGTACAGCGTTTCCAAGGGTTGTCTGGTGGCTGCACTCTCTGAGAGTGTCTAGTCTCTCGTACCTTCTTCAGCCATGATCGGGGTGCAGGGCCGTTGGGCCTTGCACCCCTTTTCTTTTGATTCGGAAACGACGGCAGGAGTTCATGACCGGGAAGCCGCTATGGTTACTGCCGCTGTTCTTGACTATTTGTGGCCTGGTTAACGGATCGGTCCATGAGGCTGATCCAGCTCTCAGGCCCGGCTATGAACAGATCGATCTGGAGAACTGCAAAGTCAGGATTCATGGGGGACAGATCTCCAGGGTTCCCAAATCACTCTTCGACCGTGTGGTCCGTGACATTCAGGAAGTCCGGCAATGGCTTCAGGTCGAACCGAAGAAGACTCCCATCGTTTTTGTCGAGTATGGCCGTACCGCTTTTTTGGCGGCATTGGAGCATCTCAATCTGAATGAGGTGCCGGCCTGGGTTCCCGCTCTTGCTCTACCTTCACGGGGGATTGCGGTGATCGACCTCGAATCGATGATTCGCGATCCGGGTCGCGGATTCACGACATTGCGTCATGAAGTGGTACACCTTGTTTTGGGAGAAAGCGGGGCTTCATTGCCCCGGTGGGTTCACGAAGGGTTGGCCCAGAGTCTGGCCAGGCAGATTCCTGATCCCGGCAAGCGCCGTGAGATCGCTCTCTTCGCCCGTCGGGGTGGATTGGTTCCGATCCATGAAATGGATCAATACCTGCCCCGATCCCACGATCGGGCAACAACACTCTATGCCGTTGCAGCGCTCTTCACCGAATGGACCCGGCAAATCTGGGGTGAGGATTTTCATGCCCGTATTCTGAAGCGCTGCAATCCTTCGACAACGTGGGCCCGGGCATTTGAACTGGAATCGGGAGTCTCACCGGAGGTTGCGTTCGATCGCTGGCAGGCAACTTTTGGTTCTCAGGTTTTGTGGCCCGGTTTGTTGCTCGATATACTGACCTCGTGGAAAAGCATCGCTGTGCTGGTGATCGTCGCTGCAGTGGTACAGGGAATCCGCAGAAGGCGGGCTCTCGACAGGATGCGTCGTCTGGAAGAATTGGAAGAGCAGCAGTCATGGCCCTCTCAAAAGTTCCCTACATCCGATGGGCAAAATATGAAGGATTGATGGGGCAACACCGGCTGACCGCCAGTGCGGTTCCACCTGTGGAGTGGTCAGACATCGGACTCGATCCCGGATCCCTCGCCCTGACAGAATACAGTCCCTATGGACCTGAAGAGGTCTTTGAGAGATTGCATTCCGATTGGGGGCTCGATCCCGGTGGAATCGTCCTTGGGGCCAGCGCCTCCCATGCACACTTCTGTTTTGCTGCATCGATGGTTCCGCAGGGGGGGACGGTGGTTCATGAGAGTCCGGGGTATCTGCCCCTCCTCGATGCTCTTTCCCTGTTGGGGGTCCGCAAGGTTCCGATCCAGAGAAGGTTTGAAGAGAATTACCGTCTCGATATCGCAGAGCTGCAGAAAAAGATCGAGGCAGAAAAAGCAGACCTTGTTCTGCTGACTCACCTTCACAATCCATCCGGAGTCTCTCTCAGTGAAGAAGAGATTGCGGGCCTCGTTGAAGTCGTCGAGAAGACCGGCTGCCATGTGATCATCGATGAGATGTACCGGCCATTCCTCGATCCTGATCCGGGACCGATTTGTTTGCGTCATCCCAAAATCGTCAGCGTTTGGGGATTGAACAAGGTTCACGGGTTACCTCAAGTCCGATTTGGCTGGGGGTGTGGCATCCCTCAACTTGCGGATCAGGCTCGAAGGATCTTTGATTCGACGACGCTGCACACTTCATGTCTCACCGATCAGGTGGCGAGAGCCGCGATGGATCATCTGGATGTTTTGGCTGCGAGAGGCCGAAGGATTTCCAGAAGGGGATGGGCCCAGTTTTCAGAGTGGTTGAAGAATCACGATTTGCCGTTGGTCGAACCGAGTGGGGGGCTGACCTGCTTCCCGAGGATTCCATCCTCGGTGGCCAGGGATGGCGATCATTTCCGGGAACTGTGCATGGAACGTGATCTCAACGTGACACCGGGGCGGTTCTTTGGGGAACCGAACCATGTTCGCATCGGTTTTGGTGCCCCCGAGGAAGAGTTGAAGGTTTCCCTGCAGATTCTTGGAGAGATTCTCGATACTGGCAGAGGACCCACTTTCGGCGCCTGAGAAACCCTTTCCGGCAATCCCTTCCCGGTCGGCAAAATCTGCCCTGCCACTGCTGTCGGACATGACTTGGGGTGTTTTCTATAAGTCCTTTATTTTGTTCAGGATATGACATTTTTTTTGACTTCGCGTTGATTGGCACGGGGGTTGCCATAGTCCTTGTGAGCCGCGGAACCCCGTGGGGTGACCAGGCTCCAAAACTTGCACTCCCCCCCTTTCCCGCGGAGTCCGTTGATTCTCAACGGGCTCCCTATTTTTTTACCCCTTCTCCATTGATCTGCTCGTCGATCCTGAGCCTCCCTTCCGCTACGATGCCTCTCCGCCTGTCGCTGAGATAACAGCTTTCCAGGTTGCCGGGAGTGAAGTCATGAACGATGTCAACAAGTGGATTGAAATGGGGAATGAAATCCTCGTTTCCCTCAACAAGGCCCGTGCCCAAATGATGGCAACCGTCGATGATCTCGTCGAAGAGGGCACCCTTTCCCGTGAGCAGGGAGAAAAGGTTCTCGAGGCCTGGAAGAAAAAGGCATCCAATGCCGGGGAATCCCTGAATGACGAACCCGCTTCCGAATCGGGTCAGCGCTTGCATGAATCACCCATGATCCAGGCCCTCTTCGAGAAGTGGTCAACCATGGCCCCGGCGAGCCGCGAGGAAGTGGATCAACTGCGCCGGCGTATCGAACACCTTGAAGAGCAAATCAGCCAGCGAAGTTTTGAGTAAGGTGGGATTGTGGTCAAACCGCTGCAGACCCTGAGAAACCTGCCCCGGCTCAGGGATATCTCCTGGGTGCTGGCACGCCATGGACTCAAGGATCTGTCGACCAGACTGGGGGCGGGTCTCGGTACCCGACTTTTCGGTTTTGAAAATCCCCACATCCCCTTTGCCGGCCGATTGCGTCTTGCTTTTCAGGAACTGGGACCGATCTACATCAAACTGGGTCAATTGATAGCCAGTCGCCCCGATATCTTCCCTGAGGATCTGGTATCGGAGATGGAGCGGCTGAGGGACGACGTCGATCCGGTTTCCTTCGATGAAGTCAAACCGGTGATCGAAAAGAGTCTCGGTGGAGAGATCCGGCAACTGTTCCGCCAGTTTGAGGAGATACCCGTCGCCAGCGCCTCGATTGCACAGGTGTACAAAGCGGTCACTCTCGATGGGCGAAGTGTCGCTGTCAAAGTGCGCAAACCCGGGATCGAGAAACTGATTGAACGCGATCTCGGACTTCTCGACCAGTTTGCCGAAGCCCTTTCCCGCCAACCGGAATCCGGGGGCTTTGATCCCGTGGCGGTCGTCCGTGAACTGCATCACGCCCTCGAGGGGGAGTTGAATTTCTTCATGGAGAAAAACTCCATCGACAGGATTCGGGACTTCTTTGAGGAGGACCCTTCGGTCGCAATTCCGGAAACGATCGCCGATCTGTGTACCGGTGAAGTACTGGTGATGGATTGGTTTGATGGAATCCCTGCAGGAAAGATGGAGACGAGTGATCCTCGCCGTCAGGATCTGGTGCGAGTCTGCTCCCGTTCCCTGTTCACGATGATGTTCCGTCATGGTCATTTCCATGCTGACCCCCATCCATCCAATGTTATTTGGCTCGATGATGGGAGGATCGGCTGGATCGATTTTGGCATGACCGGCATCTTGACCAGTGATCTGCGCTGGAGACTTTCCCGAATGCTCAAGGCCCTGGTCGAACGGGACTACGAAGAGTTGGCGCGTCAGGTGATCCATGTGGGCCACTGCCACGGGGAAGCCAACTCCTTCGCACTGACCCAGTCCATCGCCCAGCATTTGGATCCCTATCTGGGACTTCCATTGGCTCAGGTTGATCTGCCGGCATTGCTCAAGAGTATTCTGCAAATCGCCACGGAGCATCGGATTGAAATCGCTCCAGGCTTTGTGCGGATGACCCGGGCTTTGGTTTTGCTTGAGGGTATCGTCGAGAAGTACGACCCGGATTTTGACATGGCTTCCGAACTGGAGCCGATGTTGCGGGAGTTGGTGCGTGAAAAGAGTGCTCCGGATGAGTGGGTCCGTCGTCTGACCGATCAGACGGTTGAAAATCTGGAGGCACTCGGCGAGGCTCCGGCACTGCTGACGGAAGCCCTCAGGCGGGCCACACGGGGGAGAATCCGTGTCGAATCGGAGATCACCGGACTGGATCGTCTCTCACGCAGAATTGAGGGAGCCAGTCGGAGACTGGTCGAGGGGGGAGTGGCCTCCGCCCTGATCGTTGCCTCGGCCCTTTTTGCCATCTCCGGAATGAACGGCTTTGCCATCGGCTGTGGCCTGCTGTCCGCATTTCTGTTGTCGAGGATTCTCTTCGGCTATCTCTCGCCCTGGCAGTGAAGAATTGACCCAATTCGGGCTGCTTCCCTGCCTCGCTGTCTCCAATCTTCATCTTCTTCGGGTCCAGTTGACCGAAGGCGTCCCAATTCCTACCATCGGGGAAGAATAGAGGAGCCTTGAAGCCGACTTACTCGATGCAAACTGTTGCCACTGACGAAGTGGTCCCGAAGTCCCGGAGGGTTTACTTCGAGGTCTTCGGCTGTCAGATGAACAAACTGGACGCAGAGCTGATGCTCGAGGGCATGATGCAACGTGGTTACCAGTTGGTTCACGATCCGGCAGAAGCGGGAGTCATCCTCTACAACACCTGCTCCGTTCGGGAACGTGCGGAAGAGCGGGCGGTCATGCGAATGACTAGCTTCAAGCGTCGCAAGATGGAAGAGCCGGACCTGATTCTCGGGCTGACCGGTTGCGTCGCCCAGCACAAGCAAGAGGAACTCTCCGATAGGGCACCGTGGATCGATCTGATCATCGGTACACGGGAATTCGACCGTCTGCCCGATCTCATCGACGAAGCCAGAGGTGAGTCGACGAGCCTGCTGGCTACCGACATGGATTCACCTCTCGAGTTTGTCCGTCAGCGGAATCTGGGGCCTCAACCGTGGCATGCCTATGTCTCAGTCATGCGCGGTTGTGACATGGTGTGCACCTATTGCATCGTTCCAACGACCCGAGGCAAGGAAGTGTCCAGACCCCCGGAGGTGATTCTGGATGAGGTTCGCCGATTGGCCGATGACGGCGTCAAGGAGATCACTTTTCTCGGACAGACCGTCAACTCCTACGGCAAGCGCCTGGGGGCGGGTATCGGTCTCGATACCCTGTTGAGGGGGGTTGAGGAGATTGACGGTATCCATCGGTGCCACTTCATCACTTCCCATCCCCGTTTCATGCGACCGAAATTGATCCAGGCGATGGCAGATTGCTCAAAGGTGATGAATTACCTGCACCTGCCGGTGCAATCGGGCAGTGATTCGATGCTCGCCCGAATGAAACGGACCTACGACCGCAGTTTCTATCTTCAGAGTATTGAGCGCCTTCGCGAAAAGATGCCGGATATCACCCTGGCGACTGATTTCATCGTCGGATTCCCGGGTGAGACGGATGCAGAGTTTGAAGACAGTCTGACTCTCGTGGAGGAGGTCGGGTTCGACCATGGCTATGTATTCCAGTATTCACCCAGACCGGGAACGGTCAGTGCCGATCATCTTCAGGATGACATCGATCTGGAGATCAAGAAGGAGCGCAATCATGCGCTCCTGGAGGCTCTGGGCAAGAGTGGAAAATCCCGTAACGAGCGATTCCTCGGGCGAAAAGTCGAGGTGATTGCAGAGGGGACATCCAAATCGGATGACACTCGCTGGGCAGGGCGGGCCCGCGATCACCGTACCGTTATTTGGCCTGCGAATGACGACGAGAAGCCGGGTTCATTCGTGGTCGTCGAAGTGGATCGGACTTCAGCCGCAACGCTGTATGGCAAGCGGGTCGAAGGTCCTTCCGAGTCACCGATCCTTCCCCCCGAGCTGAGGTCCTAGAGTCGATGATCCCGGGGGATGCCGAGATTCACGAACCGCTGATGTCTGCCGCCTTCGAGTTGGCACGCAGGGGGATCGGTCGCGTGGCCCCCAATCCCCCGGTAGGCGCAATTCTCATCAATGACGAGTTGCAGGTCGCAGAGGGTTGGCACGCTGAGTATGGCGGTCCCCATGCAGAAGCCGCCTGTCTGGCTGCAGCACGATCCGCAGGAATTGAAACCCGTGGATCAACGATGATTGTCACTCTGGAACCTTGCGGTCATGAAGGAAAAACTCCTCCCTGCTCCCAGGCCATCATCGACGCCGGAGTTGGACGAGTGATCTACAGTCATCCGGATCCTCACCCGGTCACCCGTGGCAGGGGTTTGCAGCAACTGGAGGCTGCAGGTGTGGAAGTCATCGGGGGCGTTCTCGAAGCCGAGGGGGCACGACTTCTGGCCCCCTATCTGTGCCATACCCAAAGGGGACGACCCCTGGTCACTGCCAAGTGGGCCATGACCCTTGATGGACGCATCGCTTCCGCCACCGGTGATTCGAAATGGATCACCTCCGAGGAGACGCGCCGATGGACTCGCGAGCGGCGGGGACATCATGGTGCCATTCTGGTGGGGATTGGCACCGTCGAAGCGGACGACCCCCAGTTGACCTCACGAACCGAAGGAATGAAGGATCCGCTGCGAGTGGTCATCGACCCTGGTGCAAGAATCTCTGCCGATCGCCAACTGCTGCATGACAGTGGAGATGTTCTGCTCGTGGTTCAAGAGGGCAAAACTGTTCCCGATTTCCTTCCGGAGAAAGTCGAAGTTCTTGAAGTCCCCGCGCATCGAAAATCCGGTTCCGCATCACAGATCGACATCGATGACCTGCTGCGAAAGTTGGGCGACCGTGGCATCCAGAGCTTGCTGGTGGAAGGGGGGGCCGTGACCATCGGCCACTTCTTTGACGCGGGCAAAGTGGATCGCTGTGAAGTGCTCATCGCTCCCAAAGTGATCGGTGGGGCAAAAGCTCCGGGACCCGTTGCCGGACGGGGTCTGGAAATGATGACCCTGGCCATCGAGGCACTGGATCCTCGCTGGACCGACCTGGGGCCTGACCGATTGCTGGAGGCCTCCCTCTCTCTCGCCGGCAGGGGCCGTTACAACCGCTGATCAGCCTTACAGGGCCTCCTGTCCCCATCGGCCGACATGGCCCGGAGATGGTATTCTTCTCGGGGTCCGGAGTGGCCGGCCCCAGGGGGAATCCATCGCCCGATTCCCCTGACGGTTTGGTGCTTTTCCGGAGGACTTTTGTTGAGTCTCTCGTTGCCGATTCAATTCTGCATTCTGACCAGCCCCCTCATTTTTCCATGGGGAGTGGCAGTGGACCCATCGTTGCCGGTGGTCGCAGCTCCTGAAGTGCGGGCAGATAATCTGAATCCAGCGGGGGTTGTCCGTGACCCCATGGGGACTGATCCCCTCGGTCAACTGGAGAGACTGCAGAAGTCATGGAATGAATCCGATTGGGAAGAGGCACTCAGAAGGTATCTGGAACTTCCAGAGGATCTGCGAACCGCTTCCACCTATTGGATTGAACTCGATGGTATCCCGGCAGGGACTCCCATCTTCCCCGTCATCCGTGATCGGGCGTGGCGACACCTGCAGGATCGCCTGAGTGTTCTCGACTCACCGGGACAAGGGGACCTGTTACAGGAGTTTCTTCCGCGCCTCGATCGATTGATGCTGATCTGCACTGTCACGGGCATGCCTCTGCCTGATCAGGCGCAGAAGTTACGCTCGCAGTGGCGACACCGGGTTCAATGTCGACTGAAGACGGATCGTTGGCTCCGTGATCTGGAAAACGCCTTTCAGTGGGATGAGATCCAGAGTGCCGGTGATCTGTTGCGTCAGCGAAAGTCACTTCCCTGGCTGGAGGATTCGGTTGAGGAACGGGTCGCGGAACTCGTGAAGACCGCTTCCGGTGAGCTGCATTCGATGATCTCTGAAGCAAAGGCGGAGGGGGAAGTCGCCCGTGTTCTCGATGCCTGTCAGCGACTGAATGCCCTGGGAGCAGGAAGTTCAGAGAGCGAAGAGGCCCATCATTGGGCCGTCGAAAAACTGCGCGGCCTCGCCCGACACAATCTCGATATGGAGCGCCGCAGCCATGCGCTGTTGCAGTTGGCCCGACTGGCGATGGAAGAGGAAGAGACCCCGGTCAATCTGGGAGGGTTGCGCGAGCAACTGATTCAACCGCTTCGTCCAAGAATTCTGGAACCGGGAATGAAACCGGGGGAGATCCCCAGTGGAGACTCTCTGTTTCTTGTTGGGCCCCCCAAAATTTCAGAAGTCACCATCGAGGAGCCGGATTCGGCTCCCCTGGATCTGGAACCGGTAGGCCGATTCTGGTCGCGATCACCGGGTCACCTGGCAGACGCCAAACGATGGGTGGATCTGGTCGATTCCATCGTTCAGCTCAACGGACGCTGGCTCGAGTGCCATCCGACGGAGGCACCGATGATTCGGGAAAGACTCCAGTTCCATGTACTGGAAGCCCAAAGGCTGGGTGAAAGACTGGCAGACCGTCCTGCGAGGAGATCCAGATTGGTCTGGGAAGAGCAGCCGGAAGATCCCCGGCAAAGGTCGGTCCGTGTCACTCTCTCCTGCCCGGTCACTCTCTTTCTGGAGGATGGTCGTGAGATCAGAACAGCAGTCGAGGTCTCTGAAACCCTTCAGCCGGTGGTCAGCGAGGGGATCCAGATGCCGGTCAGCAGATTTGAGGTGGAAACGGTTCACCGACGACTGTTGGCCAGAGTCCCTGCTGAAATAGAGGCTCTGGCGGATCGCTGGGCCGATGCACGCCTCGACAGGACCCTGTCTGAAGCAAGGGCTCTGGCCCGGGGGGGAGCCCCGAGGGCTGCTCTCGAAATGCTGCTTCCCGCCCTGCTGGGAGCGAGTGAGCCGGAGGAGAGCCTGCTGGAGCGGGCGAGCACCGATCTGGCCGAATGGAGCGGTCTCGGGCGAAAGGCTGTCGAGCTCGCCCTCGGAAACTCCGAAACTCCCTGACCTGCCTCGATTGAAGCGGCCCCGGTTGGCGACTATCCTCTATCGTCGATCGATCGGGGGATACCATTCCGGTTTCCCATTGCCGCAAATCAAAGAGGTACCATGCTCGATATCAAGTACATCCGTGCGGAGCTCGAAGCGGTTCGCAAGGGTGCGGAAGACAAGGGTTTTCAGGTCGACCTCGATCGGCTGATCGCCCTCGATGATCAGCGCAAGGTTTTGCTCACGGAGCAGGAAACATTGCGTCACGACCAAAAGAACGCCGGCAAGGAGATCGCCACCCTGGATGGAGATGCCAAACAGGAAGCGATCCAGCGCATGGCCGAGGTCTCCGATCGAATCAAGACACTCGGGGATGAACTCCGCGATGTGGTCACCGAATTGGAAGAGTTGCAGTCGGGAATCCCGATGCCTGCTGCTCCCGAAGTTCCCCTCGGACCCGATGACAGCGGCAACGTGGAGTTGCGTGTCGTTGGAGAGATTCCCCAGTTCGATTTCGAGCCGAAGGATCACGTGGAACTGGCTCAGGATCTCGACATCGTCGATTTCCCCAGAGCTTCCAAGTTGGCTGGTTCGCAAACCTACATTCTCAAGGGCGCAGGAGCGCTGCTGGAAATAGCAGTTCTTCGATTTGCCCTCGACCATGTCGTCGACCGCGGCTTCGTGCCGATGATGGTGCCGACGATGGTCAAGTACGAACCCCTCTTCGGAACCGCGTATTTTCCGGGGGGTGAGGAACAGACCTACGAGATTCCCAAAGATCACCTGTACCTCACCGGAACCAGTGAAGTTCCGGTGACCGCCTATCACTCCGATGAAATCCTCGAAGAGGATGATTTGCCGTTGAAGTACTGTGGCTGGTCCACGTGCTATCGCCGGGAAGCGGGAGCGGCAGGCCGGGATACACGGGGGCTTTACCGCATCCACCAGTTCAACAAGGTGGAGCAGGTCATCATCGCCAAATCGGATGTGGAAGAGTCGATCACTCACCACGATTTCATCCGTGACAATGCGGAAGAGATTCTTCAGGCGATGGAGATTCCCTATCGGGTCGTCGATGTCTGCACCGGCGATCTCGGTATGGGACAGGTCAGAAAATTTGATATCGAGGCGTGGATGCCATCGAGGGGCTGGGGCGAAACCCACTCCGCTTCCCGTTTCTATGATTACCAGTCGCGGAGAATGAATCTGCGGTACCGGGGCAAGGATGGAAAAGTCCATTACTGCCACACCCTCAACAATACGGCGATTGCGACTCCCAGAGTTCTGATCGCCATTCTCGAGAATCATCAGCGGGAGGACGGTTCGATCCGGATTCCCGAGGTTCTCGTTCCTTACATGGGTGGACGTACCGAGATCACCCGGGACAATGCCAGCGGGGCACGATAGACGGGAGTCATCAACATGCGGCATGTCTGCGTGGTCGGATTGAATTGGGGTGACGAGGGCAAAGGCAAGATTGTCGATGTTCTCGCAAAAGACGTTGCAGCCGTGGTCCGATACCAGGGTGGCGCCAACGCCGGTCATACGGTGTACATCGGCGACGTCAAACATGTCCTCCATCACCTGCCGATGGGTGTGCTGCATGGGGGGATCCTGGCGATCCTCGGCAACGGCATGGTCATCGAACCCAAAAAATTGCTTGAGGAAGTCGAGTCCCTTCCCGAGGAGGCGATTCAGCAGATTCGCATCTCCGACAGCGCCCACGTGGTGCTGCCCCATCACGGGGCGATCGAGAAGGTGACGGAAGAGAAAGCGACCAGTCCCATCGGGACGACCCTGCGAGGAATCGGCCCTGCCTATCAGGACAAGTTCGCACGCACCGGTGTCAGGATGGGAGATCTGATCCGTCCCGGGTTTGTCGAGGAGCAGTTGCCGGTACTTCTTGAGGAGCGTCGCCAGTCACTGGGAGGCACCGAGGAAGGGGTCGCAACCGCGGTTGAGATCTGCACCCGTCTGCGTGACCGTCTCCACGGACAGATCGTCGATACCCGTCAACTCCTCAATACCATGCACAACGATGGCCAGACACTCCTCTTTGAGGGGGCTCAGGGGTGCATGCTGGATATCGATTTCGGTACTTACCCCTTTGTTACTTCTTCCAGTCCCTCTTTCCTCGGAGTGGGAACCGGCAGCGGATTCTCACCACGCAAGGTGGATCACGTGGTCGGGGTGACCAAGGCGTATTGCACCCGTGTGGGCGAAGGTCCTTTCCCTTCCGAGATACATGGCACCGAAGCGGAAGAACTTCGCGAAGCAGGTGGGGAGTTTGGAACGACGACCGGTCGTCCCAGAAGAGTCGGTTGGCTCGATATTCCTGCCCTGAGATTCGCAGCGGAGTTGAATGACCTCGACAGTTACGCACTGACGAAGGCGGATGTCCTCAATGGACGGGAAACGGTTCCGGTGGTCACCGCCTATCGCAGGGGAGATGAGATCCTTCACACCTATCCCGGTGGAACTGACGATCTCGAAGGTATCGAGCCGGTGGTCGAGAATTGGCCCGGCTGGGATGTCGTCAATGAACAGAGTATGAAGCCGTTCATGGATCTCCTCGAAAAGGAGACGGGAATTCCTGTTTCCATCCTTTCAACCGGCAAGCGTAGGGATGAAGTGTGCCTCTTCAAACCCTTCACCGCTGAAGGAGAGCTCGTTTGACCCGTGAGGAGACTCCGGCAGACGCGGGGGGCAACCCTGCGGCAGAAGAAGCGGGTGTTTCCTCGCCCCATGATTCGCCAGAGCACCTGGCGGTGATCATGGATGGCAATGGCCGTTGGGCCAATCGCCAGAATCGGTCGCGGGCGGAAGGCCATGCCCGTGGGGCAGAAGTGTTGCGGGATATGACTCGCTGGGTCAGGGAGCGCGGGATCTCCCAGATGACCTGCTACGCCCTGTCGACCGAAAACTACCTCGAGCGTCCCCGTGAAGAGGTCGATTTTCTTCTCGATCTTTTGGCACGTTACCTGCGCTCCGAACGGGAAGAACTGGATCGACTGGGAATCTGTTTTCGGGTGATTGGAAGAACCGCCGAGCTTCCTGATGAAACCGGACAGTTGCTCGAAGAGACGGTCGCCCTGACAAAGCAAAACCGGGATCTGGTCCTGAGGCTCGCCATCAATTACGGCGGGCGTGCAGAGTTGAATGATGCGGTAAGCCGTCTGCAGAATTCTGCTGCAGGAACCCAACTGAAAGACTGTCTCTATGAGCCGGAAATGCCGGATGTCGATCTTCTGATCCGGTCCGGTGGCGAAATTCGCCTGTCCAATTTTCTGCCCTGGCAAACCAGTTATGCGGAGCTGCACTTTTCTCCGGTTCTGTGGCCTGACTTTACCGAGGCAGATCTGGATCAGGCTCTCGATCAGTACTCTCGCAGAACCCGTCGCTTCGGTCGCCTGCCGGCGTGGGATTCGGAGGCACAATGAAGGGGCTTGGGGCACGACTGCGTTGGGGACTTCCCATTTCACTGGGAGTGATTCTGGTCATCAGTCTCGATCTCTGGGCAGGGGGAGAGGGCTGGGGGCTGACCCTTCTCGCTCTTCTCTTTGGTACCGGTGCACTTCTCGAGGGCATCAAGTTGGGAACCCCCAGAGTCAGTGACAGAGTCCTGGGAGCCCTGTTCTTTGGTGGCACCTTTTTGCTGTGGTCCGTTCCGGCTTACCGAAGTGCTCTCGGATTTGAAGACGGGATTCCGCTGGCGTGGATGTTGGGTTTGCCCCTCTTCCTTGCACCGGTGATCACGGAAGCGGTTTCCTCCATACCCAAAGCACGCTGGCGTGGCGCACTCCATGCACTGTTGGTTTCACAGTGGTTGGTCACTCCGGTTCTTGCCTGCGTCATGGTTTCCGAGGATCCGCTGGGGGCTCATTTGTTCCTTTGTGCCCTGATCATGATCAAGGGCTCCGATACCGGCGCCTATCTGATCGGGCGACCCTTTGGCAAAACGCCCCTGCATCCGGTGAGTCCCCGAAAAACGGTCGAGGGATTGCTGGGTGCCATCGGTGCCGCCTGCCTCTTGGGTGTGGCGTACTCCCTGGTTCTTCAGCATGAGACCTTCCCCGTTTCGCAGGCCATCTTCTTCGGGATTCTGGCTGCGGTGGCGGGTCAGCTCACCGATCTGCAGGAATCGGCGTTCAAAAGGGCCGCGGGTGCAAAAAATTCAGGGGAGACCATTCCCGGTTTGGGTGGAATGCTCGATATGATGGACAGCCTCATTCTGGCGATCCCCTTGATCGTCTGGCTGAGAACCCTGCTTCATGGCTGATCGAGGAGGCCCGCGTGTCTGTATCCTTTGATTTTGAGAATGACGACGAAGCCCAGGAGATTCTGGGTATTCGGGATATCCAGTTGCGCATGATCCGTGATGGCTTTGGCGTTCAGGCTGTTGCTCGCGGACGACGTCTCGATCTCGATGGCGATGCGGATCGAGTGGAGCAGGCGCGCATCGCCGTCGAGGCGATGCTGACGGCGCACCGAAAAGGGGGAGGAAAATCCCCGGAGGAAATTCTCGATACCGCACTGCAAAAGTTTCGCGATGGCGATTCGGTCGCTTCCGTCGAGGGGGATCTGTTCGAGGATTCAACGACGGCTGAGGGGGATGCACCTCAGGGTTTACCTCGGGGAAGTCTGCAAAAGATTGCCCGCACACCCGGACAAGCCCGATATCTGGAAGCCCTGGAGAAGCACGACATCGTCATGTCACTGGGCCCTGCGGGAACGGGAAAAACCTATCTCGCAGTCAAGGCTGCTGTCGAAGCCCTCAAGGCGGGCGAGGTTCGCAAACTGATCCTCAGCCGCCCGGCGGTGGAAGCGGGGGAGAAACTCGGCTTTCTTCCCGGTGACTTCCAGCAGAAGGTCAATCCTTATCTGCGCCCCCTCTATGACGCCCTTCACGAGATGCTCGATTACGATCAGGTCCGTCGCTACAGCGATCGGGAAATCATCGAAGTGGTGCCCCTCGCCTACATGCGTGGTCGCACCCTCAACAACGCCTTCATCATTCTGGACGAGGCCCAAAACACGACCACGGCCCAGATGAAGATGTTCCTCACCCGGATGGGTGCACGGTCGCGCATCGTCGTTACCGGGGATCCGACCCAGCTCGACCTGCCCAAGGGGCAGCCTTCGGGCCTCCTCCACGCCAAGCGGGTCCTGGGCTCGGTGAAGGGGATTTCATGGGTTGAGCTGGAGGCGGCAGATATCGTCAGAAACCCCCTGGTGACCCGCATCGTCAAGGCCTACGAGCGCCACGAGGGCGGAACCCCCTGATTTCTTAAGTCATTTATTTAAATAGACTTGTGTCAGAAAAGCAGCGATTTTGGCCGTTTCCGGCTTCGCTTCCCTTGGACAGAATGGCCGTTTCCTCCGACAATAGAGGTGCAGGGTCTGACCCTGCGAGCCGAGGCACGCCAATCGGGCGTGACCCGGAGTTGGAAGGAATTGGGTGAGGTCGCTCCGATGAGTTCCTCCAGAGGAAGATCCTCGACGAAGAGCTGGCAACGGCTCTCCTTCGGCAAGAGACAGACCCGCACCGGGCAACTCTCTTCCGAGGAGGCCCAGCACCGCCGCTGGATGCAGATCCTTCTGCTCTCCTTTCAGGTGTTGCTGGTCACCTTCCTGATCGGCTGGATGTCCCCGGGCCAAGATCTGTTGAGCGACCCCGGAGTCGGTCGCTGGATCGAGTTGGTGGCGGTCGTTCTGCTGATCCACGTCGGATCACTGCTCTTGAGCCGTACCCTGAATACCGATTCCAGTTGGCCACTGGGTCGATCCTTCATGCTTCTGTCCGGTTTCCTGATCGCCAACTGGATCATTCTGCAAGACCCGACCGTTTCAGTGATGCTGTTGCCGGTTCCCCTGTTGGGAATGGTGCTCGGATTCCTGTTGAAACCTGCCCAGGCAATTTTGATCGCCGCGGCGGCAGTGGTCTTCACGGTGTTGATGGTTCTCGAGAGACAGCCGCAAATCGATGCCGTGGCGATGGGCCTGGCTCAATTCCTCGGAATTCTTGTGGCGGTCCAGGGAGTGCAGAAGGTCCGAACACGAACCCGAATCCTGACCGTCGGATTTTTGGCGGGACTGACCCAGGCCATCGGCAATCTGCTTCTTGAGCCGCTGGCATTCCGAGATCTCGATGTGACCGCTTTCGTGGTGACCCTTCCGCTGCAGGATGCCATGTGGAGCCTGGTGGGGGGCATTTCTGCGGGGGTGCTGATCACCAGTGCATTACCCTTCATGGAACGCTGGTTCGATGTGCTGACCGAGATCCGCCTCGTCGAATTGGCGGATACCCATCGACCTCTCCTCAATGAGTTCTCCCTGCTTGCACCCGGATCATTCCAGCATTCATTGATGGTCGGCCAACTCGCAGAGGAAGCGGCCAACACCATCGGTGCGGATGGCCTTCTGTGCCGGGTCGGGGCGCTTTATCACGACATCGGCAAGATGAACAAACCCGGTTACTTCGTCGAGAATATGCAGGGCGGGGACAACGTCCACGACCGGCTGTCTCCGGAGATGTCCAGACTGGTGGTCATCGCTCACGTCAAGGATGGCAAGAGCATCGCCGAGGAAGAGCGCCTTCCCAAACCGATCGTCGACATGATTCCGATGCACCACGGAACTTCCGTCGTGGAATTTTTCTTCCACAAAAAGGCACAACAGGTCGATGAGGAAGAGGCGGACCGGACCCGCGAGGCATTCCGCTATCCTGGACCGAAGCCCACCTTCCGTGAGGCGGGAATCCTGATGCTGGCAGACGGTGTCGAGGCTTCCTCGAGAACCCTCTCCGACCCGACCCCCGCAAGGGTCAGGCAGCATGTCCGCAATATCATTCAGGCGCGCACTGGTGACGGGCAATTGGACGAATGTGATTTGACGATGAGTGACCTCCACGGCATCGAGGATGCCTTCGTGAGAGTCCTCTCGGCGATTCATCATGGCCGTGTCAAATATCCGGGAGACGCGGTTGCCCAGCAGCAGGACTCGGGTGAGAGCGGTGCCACAGGTTCGGGGGATTCTGGCGAAGAGAATTCCACCGCTGCTTCGGTCACGGCCCGTCGTCGATGACCCCGGCCGATTCTTCCCCGGAGATTCTGGTTCATGTCGAAAATTTGCAGGAGGCCCTGCCCGTCGATGCCGATCGGGTTGAGCGACTGGTTCGCTTCGTCCTTGAAAGGGAGGAGCGAAGTGGGGAGATCAGTATCTGTTTCGTCGATGATGAACGGATCGCCCAGCTTCACGGCGAGTTTCTCGATGATCCGACCCCCACGGATGTGATCACTTTTCCCTTCAGTGAGGATGATTCTCGGCCCCTGGAGGGGGAAATCGTTATCTCCTCCGGAGCGGCCCTGCGGCAAGCGGGGGATCACGGTACAACGCCCCTCTCAGAGCTCCATTTGTATGTGATCCACGGCCTGTTGCACCTGACGGGGTATGACGATCTGAATGAAGAGGATTCGCTGAAAATGCAGGCGGCTCAGGACCGGTATTTACATGCGTGGATCGACCTTTATGGGGCCTTCACCGATTGACAAGAAGCCTCTGGTGAATTAGACCATGGTGTGCGTCCAAGGGGGTTATCCGCCGATTTCCTGATGGGAAACCCGGTGCGGATCAGTGCCATGGATCAGTGCGATGAATCAGTGACTGAAGCGGGGGGGCCCGCCACGGTCGATTCATTGTTCGGTCCGTCGTTCGGTCCGTCATTTGATCCGGTGCCTGATTCGGGATTTTGATTCGGTGATTTCTTCTCCCGGATGACTGCGGGAAGCAGATTCATTTTTACACTCATGTGAATCGAGAGATGTTCGTGAACAAATTTCAATCTTCCATCCAATCGTTGATGGCGATCGTCGTTCTCACCCTCGTTGGCTGTAACAACGACCGTGTCTTGCCACCGCCAACCGAAGCCGAGTTCTCGACCGGTGCTTTCTCGGTACCGTTCCCCTCGGATGTCTTCATGACCTACGCGGCGCTCAATGAGTTCGCTCTGATCGACGGTGGAGCTCCGGGAGCGGTAGGTTTCACCAACACGCCGATCCTCCCCAGTGCGGATGATGCCAGCGACACCGGTGACCCTGCTGTCGCTCAGGGATTCCTCGACGGATTCTCGGTGACGAGTCCCATGCAGCTGGATTTCACCCACAATCTCGATCCGTCCTCCGTGGTGGGAGGACAGTCGGTGCGGGTCTTTGAAATTGCGATTTCACCGCCGGGTGCTTCGGCGGCGAATCCGGCGATCGGGGCACCCATCGCCATGCCCGCCAGCATCATCCGTGAGCTGCAGGCCGATTCCGATTACACCGTGACGATGGCCCGCAGTGTGGGTTACCAGATGGTGGTGCGTCCGCGGGTGCCGTGGCCAGCCTCTGACAACACCAGTCTCGGCGGAGCCAGCCGGGGAATCATGGTCGTCGTCACCAATGACGTCCTCGATTTCCGCGGTAATCCGGTGATTCGCTCCGACCAATACGATCGCATGGCCAATGGCATTCCTTCTGCCACGGGTGTTGCCTCGATTGACGGCTTCGCCGACGCGGTCGGTGCCATGGTCGGCAACAGTCTGCAGCTGCTGATTGGTCAGGGCATCAACCCGGCGGACGTGGTGGTGACCAATACCTTCACCTGCCAGAGCGTCAACGACGTCCTCGACACGGCAGTAGCTCTCACGGTGGCCCAGGCTCCTTTCGCCACGACTCAGGCAACGGTGCCGCCTCTGCCGGGAATGAGCACTGTCGGTGAATACCTCACGGCAGTGGGAGCAATCTCTGATCCGAGCGACCTGCCCTTCAACCCAACGCTGCAGCAGGCCACCATCACCCTGCCGACCTTCTATCCGGGGAATGAGAATCCCGCCAGCTGGGGTGCGGCAGTGACCGGTTACCTGACCACGGATGACAACAGTGTCGTCTATCAGAGTGCCTCCGAGGCACCCAATGCTGCGTACCCGACGCGCTACAATCCCGTTCCTTCGGTTCAGGGCAGCTCGGAAATCCCGGTGCTCATCTGTACTCCGGGAGGGGTGGCACCTCCGGGGGGTTGGCCGGTGATCATTTTCCAGCACGGGATTACCCGCAGTCGCTTCGACATGCTGGCGATGGCCCCGCTCTTCTGCAATTCCGGAAGCGGATTTGCCGTGGTTTCCATGGACGCTCCGCTTCACGGATCTGACGCCTCCAATCCGTATGCCGCTCAGGTGGGACTGACTCCCTCTGATCTGGGCATGCCCGGGATTGAGCGAACCTTTGGTATCGATCTGATCAACAACGCCTCTGGAGATCCGGGACCGGATGGGGAGCCAGATCCTTCGGGAACCTACTTCCTCAACTTCCCCAGTCTCATCAGCTCGCGCTCGGTCTGGACCCAGGCGGTCTGTGACCTGGCGGGCCTGACCGAAACCCTGCCGACCTGGGACTTCGACGGTGACAGCATTCCCGATTTCTCCAACGAGATCTTCTATGTGGGTCAGTCCCTGGGTGGACTGATCGGCTCCACTTTCCTCAGTGCCATCGGCCCGGGAAAGATCGTGGGTGCAGAACTGAACGTCGCCGGCGGGCACATCGCAAAGCTGCTGGAGAACTCTCCCAACTACAATCCGCGCCTTGTGGCTTTCTTTGACGGTGAAGGTCTGGTTCAGGGCAGCACTTCTACGGAGCAGGCACTGAACGTCATCTCTGCCATCGCCGATGGCATTGACCCGATCACCCATATCCGTCGGGCCGCTGCCAACACCAACATGCACATGAGTTTTGCCGTCGGCGGAAATGCCGCAGCCAACAAGCTGGGTTATTTCCCTCCCGATCTGGTGGTGCCGGTGGATTCACTGGGGACCGGTTTTTACGCCGATTACATCGGCCTGCCGATCTCCGGAATTCCCACTTCCGGAAGCGATGATGATCGTCTCTACACCGGTCTGGTCGAACCCAGTTACCTCGGTGGAGGTTTGCCGATGGCACGGATGGCCTCGACCCCGAAAGGTACGGCCACCTACCCGGTGAGCAACTTGCGATTCCCCAATGCATTCCCGCCGGCCGTCTCGCTCTCTTACACCGAAGGCGATCACGGAGTTCTTGCAAACCCGCTGAGTGAGTCGGGGATTTCGATGCAGCTCTCCATCACCACCTTCTTCGCCAATGCGACCGCAGGTTCCCCCAATGGTGGAACCAACATCAGCACCTCCATTCCCAATGGAGGTTTCCTGGGTGGAGCGGTTCCGGTGGTCGATTCCTCGGATGTTTCGATTCCCATCGAAGCCGGTGAAACACTGCTGGGCACGGTGACCATCTCCACGACGGGAATTGCGACAGATCCGGTTTCCGCCGTCTTCGACACCAACGGAGATGCGGGCTCACTGGCAGCGGCTGCAGCGGCTTACGGAGCTCATCACTTTAACTGGTTTCAGGTCGTGCACTCGGATGCACAGCCCCCGAATGCCCCCAGTGATGATCTGCTCGTGGTCGGCGCTGCCGTGTCCTCGCCGAGAATCAGTCCGCCTTCTGGCGGATCGGGACAGACGGCACCGAATGCCCAGGACGGGGTCTTCGCAGACGACAAGCCGCTGTTGTGGAATGAAATCCAGACACTGCCTGGCGATTTCAGTGCTGACCAGACAGTTGGAGGAGCCTTCTACTCGGTCAAGGAGTTTACCGACAATGACACTGCTCCGGCTCCCGCTGGTGTCGATCCGGCCGTGGGTGATCCATCCCAGCAGACCCAGCTCTTCTACGGAGTGGGCCCCTGGGTGGGAGACATCGGCGGTTCCGGTGAAGCCGTGGAAGTTCGCGTGTGGCTGGTCGCCGTTGACATCAATGGTGATCCGGTCCGTTACCTGCGCGGATTCTCCTACCAGCAGGGTGAAAATGCTCTCTCTGGATCTCCAGTGCAGGTGATTGCAGGAATCGCCGAGATGCCCGGCTCACCGGCAACTACCGGTGATTCGGAAGATCTGATTCTTCTGCCCGGCTTTTAATCGACGCTTCTGAATTGGAGAGGGGAGTGTTCCATGTATGGAACACTCCCCTTTTTTTGGGTCTCACACGTTCTCATGACAGGACTCTCATCATGAATACCGCCCCGGATGCTGAAGATCTGTTGGCTCTGCTGTCTGAAATCCGCGGCTGGTGTCAGGATCCCGTGATTTTTTCCGGGCGATCCGAAACGGTTTCCGACTGGTCGGTGGCGCAGCACTGCGAACACATTCTCAAGGCGGATCGATTGAATCTGCGCGCCATCGAAGTGTTGCTGGGTGGAGGCGGAGAAGAGATCGGCGAATCGGGACCCACCCATCCGGTCTTCGATCAGGGTGTGATTCCGAGGGGGGTGGCGAAGGCACCGGACTACGTGATGCCGGCGGATAAACCCGAGCTCGAATCGGTGAGTCTTCTGGCAGACCGGGTTCTCTCAGGATGGACCGAAACACTGCCGCGCTGTCAGAGTGACTCGGAAAACCCGATCCGCACAGGTCGCGGAATCGCCCACCATGCCATGGGGATCCTCGACATTCCTGACTGGATCCGTTTTGCAAACCTCCACACCCGTCATCACGTCGACATCGCCCATGAGATTCTGGCCCAGAGATAGAATCTTCTGCACTCAGGGCTTTTAAGGGACTGGCGAGTGGCCTGCCCAGTCGATGGCACAGGCGGTCACAGCACGGATGATTCTTGCCATGAACTCAAAATCAAGAGTTTCGATGGTATCGCTGTCTTCATGGTAGTGGGGATTCCGGAAGTTCGCGGTATCTGTCAGCATGATGGCGTCAAGACCTGCTTCCCAGTAGGGGGAGTGATCACTGCGTGCCGCATCGGCGAAGAAACCTGAAATCCGGTTGGCGCTGTAGTACTTCAGTTGCGGTTCATAGGCATCGATGTGGGCTTCGATCCGGTTCCCCAGCCAGCCGGATGAAAAGTTGCCTGCAACGAGGATGAAATCTCCGGTATGGGGCAGGTCTGCCAGAAAGGGGATGCGTATCGGAGCACCCTGACTGCCATCCTGCGTATCGGTGTAGCCGATCATTTCAAAGTTGATCAGGCCGACGAACTCCTCTTCTGGTTCGGCGAGAATCTGTTCGACATGATGACGGCTGCCCAACAGTCCGACTTCTTCACAGGCATACAGGCAAAAGCGAACAGTGCGCCCGGTTTCCAGAGTAGAAAAAACCCGGGCGGCCTCGAGGACGCCGATGACTCCGCTGCCATTGTCGTCTGCTCCCAGGTTTCCGACGCTGTCAAAGTGGGCTCCGATCTCGAGGATCTGATCCGGTTCAGAATGGCCGACCTTTTCCACGATGAGGTTGGCGTTGCCGGGATAACGAGGGAGATCCAGAGGTTCACGGATCACCTGATACCCCCAGCCTTTGAGCTTGCGAGTCAGGAAGTCGATGGTGGCCGCTGTTTCTTCCGGTTTCCAACAGGCCCGCGAGCCCAACTCCAGAAACGAAGACAATTCCTGTTCACAGCGATCAGGCGTGATGGAGGAAATCGGCGCTGCGATCTGTGGCTGGCGTTGAACCGCTACACAGCCACTGCAAAGAAGGCTGGCGAAACAGAGCAGGATGAAAAGGTATCTGAGAAGAGGACGATCAGGCTGCAGGTTCATGATGGGGATCCTTCCACGTTTTCAGCGGCAGGGGGTTGCCACAATTCCACCCGGTGCCCCTCGGGGTCGGTGACCCAGCCGAAGGTGCCATACTCATTGGATTCGACCTTGTCGTCGACGTCGCAGCCCATTTCACGTAACTGGTCCACCATGGCCTGCACGTCTCGGACAACGAAGTTGACCATGACCTGGTTTTGGGAGTCTCCGAAGTACTCCGTGTTCTGGGGAAAGGCACTCCAGATCCCCGGAACCGGATTCATGCCCTGCGGAATTCCGGGGAGGACTGCTCCATGCCACTCCGGCTCGATGGGCAGACCCAAATACTCCCGGTACCACTCTGACAAAGCCTTGGGGTCTCTGGAACGAAGAAAGACGCCACCGATACCCAGTACTTTTTCCATGGTTCTCCTCACGAGCAGTCGGGATCTTTTCCCCGATTCGAGTATGACACGAGGTTCATTCCTTGCTCAAGGTGACGCGCGATCAACTGCGACTTTCATCCCACATACTCATTCCCGGTCCCACTGACTCCAAAGAACAGTTTTTGATAGATGATTTGTGGTTCCTCGGCATTTATTGAGAGTACGCAATCCACCGTGGCGAGGAAGGCTGCGGGATTTTTGAGGAAGAAATCCAGGTGTTTCCCGGCCCGGGAGACGCCAACGATTTCCAGTGAATAGGTCATTCCGATTGGAACCTTTCAACTGATGGGTGGGGACTCCATGAACCATTTATTGATCCTTGGTGACGTATATCGCCAAATCCGCTCCAGTGCCTTCAAGTCGATGGCATTCCTTTCCATACTCCTGATTCTTGCCGGGTGCGGTGGAGGTGGAGGTGGTGAGAGTGTCGGACCTGAGCCGACTCTGGCCAGCTTCTCGTCCAGTGTGACGGAAGGTGATTACGATCTGACCGTCGAGTTCACCGACACTTCGACCGGTGAGGTGGATTCCTGGCTGTGGGATTTCGGCGATGGCAACGGATCGACCGAAGCCAACCCGATTCATACCTACACCGCTGAAGGCATCTACACGGTGACCTTGACCGTGACAGGTCCTTCAGGAGAAGACACAACGATATGCCAGGATTGCATTACGGTTACGACCCCTGCTCCGGTTGCAGCCTTTGATCTTGACCCCGACAGCGGTACCTACGATCTGACCGTCAACTTTACGGACTTGAGTAGCGGACCCATCGACAGCTGGCTGTGGGATTTCGGGGATGGCAACACATCCACCGATCAGAATCCGACCCAT
>JAAXJX010000039.1:78854-80711 GCA_012269595.1 Planctomycetia bacterium
CTGGCTGTGGGATTTCGGGGATGGCAACACATCCACCGATCAGAATCCGACCCATCTCTACACGGAGGAGGGGCTCTACAGCATCACCCTTCAGGTCGAAGGTCCCGGGGGATCCGATACCCTGATCTGTGACAGCTGTGTCACGGTGACCGCACCCCCTCCGGTGGCCGGCTTTGATGCAGATCCGACGACCGGCATCCGCGATCTTGCAGTTCAGTTTACCGACAGTTCCAGCGGGCCGATCACCGGCTGGGCCTGGGATTTCGGTGACGGAAACAGCAGTGATCAACAGAATCCCCAGCACATTTACACCCTTGCAGGAACCTACACCGTGACTTTGACAGTCACCGGTCCTGGCGGCTCCGATTCATTGTCGTGCACCGATTGCATCACTGTTTCTGAACCGGCACCCATCGCCGCATTCACTCCTTCCGCCACTTCCGGAGAACCGGGATTGACGGTGGAGTTCGCCGATCAGTCCACCGGTCCCATCACCCAGTGGCTGTGGGATTTCGGCGACGGAAATCTCTCTGCAGAACAGAGCCCTTCCCATACCTACACTGAAGCAGGACTCTTTACGGTCACCCTGACCGTCACTGGTCCCGGTGGAGAAGACACGCAAATCTGCAGTGATTGCATCGACGTCCAGTACCCGGCTCCAGAGGCGGCGTTCTCTCTCGATCCGGCCAGCGGAACCTACGACCTCTCCGTGCAGTTTACGGATGGATCCAGTGGTCCCATCGACAGCTGGATGTGGGATTTTGGTGACGGCAGCACCTCGACCGAACAGAGTCCTCAGCACGTCTACACTTCCGCCGGTACCTACAGCATTACCCTGACGGTGGAGGGCCCGGGGGGCAGCGACAGCCTGACCTGCAGCGACTGCATCACGGTTCTTCATCCCGCACCGAGCGCCGGCTTCACCCCTTCGACGACGGCGGGGGATTATGATCTGACTGTCTCCTTCACGAATACATCCCAGGGACCGATTACTGATTACCTTTGGGACTTCGGCGATGGCCAGACTTCCACGGAAGCAAATCCGGTTCACGTTTACACGACGGCGGGCACCTACACCGTGACCCTGCTCGCAACCGGACCCGGAGGATCGGATCAGGCGGAATGCGCCGATTGCATCACCGTGACCCATCCGGCACCGGTCGCCGACTTCCAGAGTGGCAACAGTCAGGGGGACTACCCGCTGACCGTCACTTTTGAGGACCAGTCCTCCGGCCCCATCAGCATCTGGGCGTGGGACTTTGGCGATGGAAACACCTCGAATCTGCAGAACCCGAGTCACACCTACACCGAAGCGGGCACCTACGACGTCACCCTGACCATCATCGGTCCGGGGGGAACGGACAGCACCACCTGTCCCGGTTGCGTCACCGTGACCTCTCCGGCGCCAGTGGCCGCGTTCTCCACTTCCCAGACCAGTGGTGAGTACGATCTGCCGGTGACCTTCACCAGCCTTTCCTCCGGCCCCATCGACAGTTACCAGTGGAGCTTTGGTGACGGATCTTCCTCTACCGAGGAGAACCCGACTCATGTTTACACCAGTGCCGGTACCTACACGGTCAGCCTGATCGTCACCGGTCCTGGCGGCAGTGACACTTCCACCTGCACCGATTGCATCACCATCGATCATCCTGCTCCCGTCGCCGGGTTTACCGCCTCGACGACTGCGGGAACGTGGGATCTGCCGGTTCAGTTCATGAGCACATCAACCGGTCCCATCGACAGTTACCTGTGGGACTTCGGCGATGGCAGCACCTCTTCGCTGCCCTCACCGAGCCATACCTACACGACTGCCGGAAGCTACACCGTTTCACTGACGGTGAGCGGTCCCGGCGGATC
>JAAXJX010000033.1 GCA_012269595.1 Planctomycetia bacterium
CCGTTTGGTGGCGCATCTTTAGCCCGAAATGACCTTCGGGACACCCCCGAAGGCCCAACGGGAGGACGGACGAACCCATCCCCCTGTATTCCCCGCGTTTGAGGATGGCGAAAATCTACTTTTCCTGCAACACCAGAGACGTTTGAGAAGGCAGATCAGTTCCCCAGATGGGCTCACATCAGGGTGGGACTCTTTGAAATCGGCCCAAAAAAATGGCGGAGCCCCAGGGGCCCCGCCATTCCAAGTTCCGAAAATGTAGAGTGGTTCAGTCCTTGACCGTAAAGTCCGCATCCACCACTTCATCGCCTCCAGCGGCCTCTCCGCCTGCTCCAGCGGCACCTCCGGGACCGCCGGCAGCGGCTCCTTCAGCGCCCTGCTGGGCCTGCTCCTTGGAGGAGTCCTCGTACATCCGACGGGCGAGATCGTGGGAAGCGGCATTCAGGGCCTCGATCGCTGCGCGAATCGATTCCGCAGTGGCGTCCGGGGCATCCTTGGCCTCCTTCAACGCCTCGATGGCCGCACGAATCTTCTCCTCTTCACCATCTTCCAGCTTTTCAGCGTACTCCTTGAGGCTGGACTCCGTGGCGTAACAGGCCGTGTCCGCCTCATTGCGAAGGTCGACCAACTCGCGAGCAGCCTTGTCCTCATCGGCGTACTTTTCTGCCTCCTGGCGCATACGCTCGACCTCATCCTCACTCAATCCAGAGGAAGACGTGATCTTGATGCTGTGCTCCTTGCCGGTGCCCAGATCCTTTGCTGACACTTCCAGAATTCCGTTGGTGTCAATGTCGAAGGAAACTTCAATCTGCGGGACACCACGCGGAGCTGCAGGAATGCCATCCAGCTGGAACTTGCCGAGAGTACGGTTGTCCTTGGCCATCTCGCGCTCACCCTGAAGGATGTGAATGTCCACTGCAGGCTGATTGTCAGCAGCAGTAGAGAACACCTGTTTTTTCCCGGTCGGGATAGAGGTGTTGCGCTCGATCAGCTTGGTGCTCGCCCCACCCAGAGTTTCAATGCCGAGGCTCAGCGGAGTCACATCGAGCAAAAGCACGTCGTTCAGTTTCTCGTCACCAGAGAGGATTCCACCCTGAATGGCGGCGCCCATGGCGACCACTTCATCCGGATTGACGGAACGGTTCGGCTCCTGACCGAAGATCTTTTTGACGATCTCCTGGATCGCAGGGATTCGTGTCGAACCACCCACCAGAATCACGGCATCCACGTCATTGGCACTGAGGCCGGCGTCAGAGAGAGCCAACTCACATGGCTTGCGCGTACGCTCGATCAGGCCGCGTGCCTGATCCTCAAAGGTTGCGCGGGTAATCGACATCTGCAGGTGCTTCGGACCTGTGGCATCCGCCGTCACGAAGGGCAGATTGATTTCGGTCTCGGCTCTGCTGGAGAGCTCGCACTTGGCTTTCTCTGCAGCTTCCTTGAGACGCTGGAGCGCCATCAGATCCTGACGCAGATCGATTCCCTGCTCTTTCTGGAACGCATCGGCAATGCTGTGGATCAGCACTTCATCGAAGTCGTCACCACCGAGCTGGGTGTCTCCATTGGTGGAGAGTACTTTGAAGAGTCCCTCGTCCACCTCGAGAATGGAAACGTCGAAGGTTCCTCCACCGAGGTCGAAGACGGCAATCTTTTCACTGCCTTTTTTGTCGAGACCGTACGCCAGCGAAGCGGCGGTCGGCTCGTTGATGATGCGCTTGATGTCGAGACCCGCAATACGGCCCGCATCCTTGGTGGCCTGACGCTGACTGTCGTTGAAGTATGCGGGGACGGTCACGACTGCTTCCGTCACCTGCTCACCCAGGTACTCTTCTGCGGTGCTCTTCAGCTCCTGCAGAATCAGCGCGGAGATCTCCGGAGGAGAGTACTCCTTGCCCTGCAGTTTGACTTTCACCAGGTCGTTGGCACCACCGGTGATCTTGTAGGGGATCAGGTCCGCTTCCTTGTTCAGTTCCTCGTGACGACGCCCCATGAATCTCTTGATCGAGAACACGGTGTTCTCGGGGTTGGTCACTGCCTGACGCTTGGCGGTCTGACCCACCAGCCGATCTCCCGACTCGGTGAAGGCGACCACGGACGGGGTCACGCGGTTTCCATCCCTGTTGGGAATGACGGTCGGCTCGCCGCCTTCCATGACGGAGACCACTGAATTGGTGGTTCCGAGGTCAATTCCAATGATTTTGCCCATTTTCAGGCTCCCTTCTCGAACCGGGTCTTTGGTCTCCCGGCTCTCCAGAGGAATACTTGGCAAAGAATGTTCCAATTTGAGGTCAATTAGGGGAATTGAACGCAATTATGGCAGGAAGCCTGAATTCAGGGGGACAAATCTCAACGTTCACAACCGGCTGGACTGTCAAAATGACACCCGCCGGTCGACCTCAAGGCCAGATCTGTCTATTTGGCAGGGTCTTCGTCTTTTTCCCGCAGATCATATTCGTCGATCTTGCGGTAGAGGGTCCTCTCGCCGATTCCGAGGATTTCCGCCGCTTTGCGCCGGTTCCCCTCCACCACCTGAAGGGTGTTTCGAATCAGCTCCTTCTCCAACTCCTGGATCGTCGTCCCTACCGGGAAGCCGCCCACACTTCCGCCGACGCCGTCCGGTCGGATGTGGCCGGGAAGATCTTCGACCTCGAGAACCTTGCCGGGGCAGGTGACGACCATGTTTTCAATGGCGTTCTTCAACTCCCGAACATTGCCTGGCCATGAATAACCGGTGAGCACCCTGAGAGCATCTCTGGAAATCCCCTCGATGGATTTGTCGTGAACCCGCGAATACTCATCGAGGAAATGGTTCACCAGAAGTGGAATATCCACCGCCCTGTCTCTCAGAGGAGGAATCTCAATCGTCACCACGTTGACTCTGTAGAAAAGGTCTTCCCTGAACTTTTCTTCTGCGATGCGCTCACGGAGATCCCGGTGGGTGGCACAGATCAATCGAACGTCGGTGGCAACAGGATCATTCGATCCCATTCTCACCACTTCTCCCTCTTCCAGAACCCGCAATAATTTGACCTGGACTGAGGTGGGTATGTCCCCCACTTCATCGAGAAAAAGGGTTCCGCCATCCGCATGCTCAAAGCGGCCCTTGCGCAAGGTTGAAGCGCCGGTAAACGCTCCCCGCTCATGGCCAAAGAGCTCGCTCTCCAATACGCCCTCACCCAATGCTGCACAGTTGAGAGGAACAAAAACGTTGTTTTTTCTTCGGCTGTTGGCATGAATCGCCTTGGCGATCAATTCCTTGCCGGTTCCACTCTCGCCCAGAACCAGTACAGAGGCATCGGTAGGGGCCACCTGTTGCATCTTTTGAACGATGGCATGCATGGCATGACTGGATCCAATGATGCCTTCGAAGCCGAACCGGTCATCGATGGTTCGTTCCAGTTCTTCCGCCCGCCTCTTGAGTGCGGCACCTTCCAGAGCTCGATTGACCCGGATTCTCAGTCCAGCGAGATCCACAGGCTTTCGCAGGTAATCCACAGCTCCGAGCTGCATCGCCTCAACTGCCGTCTCTACCGTTCCATGACCGGTAACGACAACCACGGCTATAAATGGATCGATGGCCTGAGCTTCACGAATGAGGTCGAGGCCATCACGATCTCCCAGCACGAGATCGGTGATAACGATGTCCGCGCCATTCTTTCTGAGCAGATCCCGCGCCTCTTCAATGGTGGTGGCGACAAAACAGTCGTGGCCAACAGCAGCCAGTGCATCCGAAAGAATCTCGGCGTGAGAAGCCTGGTCATCAACAATGATGATTCTGGCTGCACCGCTTTGTTGACTTTCAGCACTGTCGCTCATGACTCTGATTCCTCTGCGGGAAGAATGATGGAAAATCGACTTCCCTGTTCGGGCTCACTCTCAACAAGAATCGTTCCGCCGTGAAGCCTGACAAATCTCAGCGTGGTCGGCAATCCCAATCCGGTTCCCCCCTCGGTGGTGGAAACATAGGGTCGGAAGATTCTCGGGATCGCTTCTTCGGTGATCCCCACGCCAGTATCGGTCACCTCGATGACCACTGCGGGTGATCCACGATAACGGGTTTCCATAACCCTGACCAAGAGTTCTCCCCCATTCGGCATCGCAGAGCAACCATTGATGATCAGATTGAGGATCGCCTGGTGCAACATGGCGGCATCACCGGTGACAGAACTGACTGATCCGGGCTGAAAAAGCACACTGACGCCATCCAGTTCGATGACTTCTCTGTTTCGGGAGATCACCTCTTCCACAAGCCGACTGACATCGATGGAGTCCCTGCTCATCTTTTGTGGTTTTGTCAGTTGCAGGAATGAAGAGATGATTTTTTCGATGCGCTGGATCTCTGCCTGCATCATTTCAAGCCGACGAAGAGTGCGCTGTTCCTTGGGAGAATCGGCAGGCCCCATCTCCTCAAGGATCAATTGGGAGGAGATGTTCAGGGTTGAAAGGGGATTCTTGACCTCGTGGACGAGCATGCCCGCGAGGCTTGCCACGTCCTGCTCCCAACTCCCTAGTTGACTGGCATCAAAGGCAGTCACCGCCCTGTTGTTACCCTTCGTCGTCTTCTCCGGAGCTGTCTTCCTCTCCGGAGTCTTCCTCGCCCGGCTTGGGTCGATACAACTTGTAACGGCAGCTTCGAATCCTTACCGATTCTTCGGGGCGCAAGAGAACAGCAACACCGCCCATGGGGAAATAGGGTCTCGAATCTTCATCGAGAGGATCGAGCGTATCGAGGTCCGTAATCTTGATCAGGCCCTCTCGCAGTTCGATACGAACCTTGAGCCACTCTCCCTCAGCGGTTTCAAAGCTTTGAACATCATAGTTTTTGACAGCTCTGCCCGGACGTGTTCCGGCAGTGATTCCCAGGTTGATTTCGCTTCCGGTCACCAACTGGATCTCCAGCTCGACGGTGTACTCTTCCCAGGTATCTTCACCGATCTCCAATTGGGCAGGACCTACGGAATCGTTGGTTCCGACGATCTCCCCACCCTCTTCTGTCCACACCTCTGCGTCCGGGTCGGATGCGGAAGCCCTGAATGCGGAGAGGTACTGATCGATTTCCAACTCCACCCATTCGACTGACAACTCAGCTTCACGGGCCTTGCGCTGCTCCTCGTAAACGACGAGGTACTCCGCAATCGTTTCCTGGACTTCCTTGTACTGCTCTGTTTCCTTGTAGTCGTCAGAGTAGGAGGCCAACAAACCGATGGCTTTTGCATACTCTTCCTGGCGCTTGAAAGCCCTGGCCCTGCGGGTGATGCGATCAAAATCCACTTCAGCCCTTTGGCGGGTTGCCACGCTCTCGACCAGAGACTCCCAACCCTTTTGGGCTGCGGTCTCTCCATAGACTCCATCGGGATCAAATCCTTCGAGGATTCTCTCCGCCTCCAGGGGATCTCCCGCCGCGATCAGCGCCTCGACCCGCTCTTTCAAGCGATCGAGATCGGATTGAGCCTGGGTCTCTCGAACCTTGAGTTGATCCTCAAGCGCTCTTTTCGCCTTGCTGTGCAGGGAAGTACCTTCAGTGGCGTAGACCAGATTTTCCAGGTTGGAAATCCACTCTTCATTTCTGTCTGGATACATGCGAATGGCGTTGAGCAGTTTTCCATAACTGTCCTGAAGCTGCTCCAGGCGCATCTTTTCCTGACGCTCAGCCAACTCTTCTTTGGAAAGGGGTTCAGGCTCGGGAGCCTTTTCCACAGCAGTGTTTCCGCCCCCACAACCGATGAGGCCGAAAACCAACAGCAATGCCCACACATATTTTGGGAAAAATCGGCTTCGCTGATTCAGTTTTTCTCGCTGGAAAAATGACACCTCAATACCTCTTCCGAAAAGGAAACACCGTTCCTGTCAGGCACGGTCCGTTGCCGGATCTGTCGCCGATTCCCCCAGCAAATCCCGGCAAGCATTGAGCAGGCTCGAGACCACTTCATCCTCTGTGCCCTCAAGACGGCAACCTGCAGCCTTGGCATGCCCCCCGCCCCCGAAGCGAGTCGCAATCGCATGGACTGAGAAATCACCGTGGGAACGCAGACTTACTTTATAACGCATGGGACCGATCTCAACGACGAGAAAGACGATCTCGGCGCCCTTGACCTGCCCCAGGGAATCCACAAAGCCGTCCAATTCCTCCATACTGACTCCCCTGCGGGAGCGAATTTCCTCGGTGAAGACGGAATGGAGGATTTTGCCATCCTCGCTCAGGACACTCTGGCTGAGCAAATCGCCGAGAGACAGTGTCCTTTCGTGGGAGAACGATTGGAAAATCCGGTTATAGACCGGGTCTGCTTCCACACCCAGTTGCACCAGTCGGGCCGCATACTCGTATGCCTTGAAGCCCGCATTGGAATGCCGAAACCAGCCTGTGTCGGTCGCCAATGCGACAAACAGGGACTCAGCTGTATCTCGATCCAGCTCGATCTGCATCCGCTGGTAGACCTCATAGATCAGATTGCCGGTGGCCGGAGATCCCGGTTCACACCAAATGGCGCTGAAAAATTCGTAGGCACCCTCGAGGTGATGATCGATACAGATTCTGGGAACCTCCGAGGAAGTCACCGCCGGTTCCATCAATCCCAGTCTGTCCGGAGCAGAAGTGTCAACGACCACTACCAGGTCTGCAGCTTCTACCAGTTTTTCAGGGATCAACTGCGGGTTTTCACTCAGCACCTCAGACTCACCGTCATGATCGATGAAAGCCAGTTTCTCAGGAACCGGATGGGTCAGGACCGTTCGCGGGCTCTTCCCTGCACTTTTCAACAGACGATGAATTGCGATGGCGGAACCGAGTGCGTCTCCATCCGGATAGATATGAGTCAGAATCAGGGGATTCTGGCACTGGTGAAGAGCGCTGATCAGTTCATCGGGAATTTCACCGGGTGACCACGATGACTCGGACGAACTCATGGGGCTCCTTCTTGAGAGAATTGCGTTACTGCAATAAACTGTGAGGACACGATCTGTCTCCTCTGTTCCGGTCTCACCAGGCAAAACACGAGGCACAAGACACACGTGCACACGGTGCGTGAAACAGGCCGGGATCCTCTGTGGATTCCAGACTTTGTTGTACTACGGGGCCCGGTTCAGAACCAGCGGATCAAGTCTGGATCAGTGCTTTTCAGGCCCTTTCACGGCAATCCAGTGCGGCCTTTGATCCCCTTGCCGGAGCTGTCAGAGAAGCCGGAATTGAGAAGGTACCTGAATGAAAACCGGACGAAAAATCCTCAACCTGAGACGGGATCGGGGAGTGGCCCAAAGGTCCCTCGCAGAGATGACCTCAGTCACTCCCAGTGCGCTCTCCAGAATCGAAGCGGGAATTCACCAGCCCAAAGGCCCCGTCGCCCTGCGTATTGCCCGGGTTTTGGGTGTCTCCGCCGATTACATTCTCGATGAATCCGCACCCTATCCGCCTCCCCTGGAAGCGTTGATCGAAACAGAGGTCGACAAAAACTCCCGGGTAACAGAGAAACTGAATCCCTCAGAAAAAAATCTGGTCGATGCTTTCAGAATCATGGGCCCGGACGAAAGGGCTGCTTTCAGCCAACTGATGAGAGCCTGCAATCAGGACATGGGCCTTCTGCGCCGAATCGTTGACGAGGCCGGAATCGAATAGAAACGGACTCCGGACAAAAAAAGGGCCTGCAAATCCTTCAGGGAGTTGCAGGCCTTTTTTGAAAGCTTACCGGGAATCACTCTCAGGCAAGACTCAGCATTCCAGCGATTTCCTGCTGACCCTCATTCACTGCGGAAGCAGAGGCATGCAAGGCTTCGCGGTCTGCGTCGCTCAAGTCAACTTCGAGGATTTTCTCCACTCCATTGGCTCCGAGGACCACGGGAACACCAACCCAGGTATCGTCGATACCGTACTCCCCGTTCAGAAGAGCACAGCTGGGCAGCACTCTTTTCTGATCGAGAAGGATCGACTCTGCCATCGCCACTGCGGCAGCACTCGGTGCGTAGTAGGCACTGCCCGTTTTCAGAAGCTTGACGATTTCAGCCCCGCCATGACGGGTTCTGTCGACCAGCTCCTGCAAGCGATCGGGAGCGATCAATTGCTGAACCGGGATTCCACTGACCGAAGCGGTCGAAGTCAACGGCACCATGCTGTCGCCATGACCACCGAGGACCATTGCCTGAATATCTTTTGGAGAACAACCGAGTTCCATGGCAATGAAAGCACGGTAACGGGCAGTGTCGAGAACGCCTGCCATACCCACCACTTTATTACTTGGAAGACCGGAAACCTGGTGAGCCACATAGCACATGACGTCCAGGGGATTGGAGACCACCACGAGAGTCGCATCCGGTGCAACTTCCATGATTCCAGAAACCACTTTTTGCTGGATTTCTCCATTGACCTTCAGCAGATCGGATCGGTCCATACCCGGTTTTCTGGGCATCCCGGCGGTGATCACCACCAACTCCGCATCCTTGAGATCTGCGTAGTCATTCGTTCCATAAACACCGGTCTCGTATCCACAAACGGGAGCTGCTTGCGCCAGATCCAGGGCCTTGCCCTGAGGCATGCCTTCAACGATGTCGAAAAGTACGACGTCACCGAGTTCTTTTTCGGCGAATCGCTGGGCTGTAGTGGAGCCGACGAAACCGCCGCCGATCACTCCGATTTTGCGCGTTGCCATGTCTACCTTCTCTCTTCAAGAATCAATTTTGATTGGATCAACGATCAGGAATTTTGTGCAGAAAGAACCTCGGACAATGTCTGACCGATTCCTGCCGGAGAGTCTGCCACGTGAACTCCCGCAGCTTTCAGGGCTGCCACTTTCTCGTCGGCAGTTCCCTTGCCCCCACTGACAATTGCCCCTGCATGACCCATTCTGCGTCCGGGAGGTGCCGTGCGACCGGCGATGAACCCGACCACGGGCTTTTTCACCTCTGCTGCAATGTACTCGGCGGCTTCTTCTTCAGCGGTTCCACCGATTTCACCAACCATGACGATTGATTCGGTCGCAGGATCCGCATTGAAGAGTTTCAGAACGTCGAGGAAGGTGGTCCCGATAATCGGATCTCCACCGATTCCAACGCAGGTGGTTTGTCCCAGTCCCAGTTGGGAAGTCTGGTGCACAGCCTCATAAGTCAGGGTTCCACTGCGGCTGACGATTCCCACGGATCCGGGTTTGTGAATGAATCCGGGCATGATGCCCATCTTGCACTCTCCCGGTGTAATGATTCCGGGACAGTTTGGCCCAAGGAGGCGTGCTCCTGCGGCCTTCACAGCAGCCTTCGCATTGACCATATCCAGCGTGGGTACTCCTTCTGTGATACAGACGATAAAGGGAATGCCTGCTTCTGCAGCCTCGATGACGGCGGCAGCAGCGAACTTTGCCGGCACGTAAATGATGCTGGCGTTGGCATCCGTGGCCTCGCGCGCGCTGGCGACGTCATTGAAGACAGGGCGATCCAGATGGGTACTTCCACCCTTACCGGGAGTCACTCCGCCAACAATGTTGGTTCCGTACTCGATCATTTGCTCCGAGTGAAGGGTTCCGTTCTTGCCGGTGTATCCCTGAACGATCACACGGGTGTCAGAGTTGATGATGATGCTCATGCCAGGCTCCCTTCTGCGGCAGCCACAGCCTTGACGGCGGCGTCTGAAAGGTCATCAGCGGTGATAATATCGATTCCGGAAGACTGAAGAATCTGATGTCCCTCGGCGACGTTGTTGCCTTCGAGTCGGACTACCAGCGGGACCGAGAGATTGGTCACCTTTGCTGCCTCGACGATTCCCTCGGCGATCAGGTCACAACGAATGATTCCTCCGAAGATGTTCACCAGAATGGCGGCGACATTCGGATCCTCAAGAATGATCTTGAATGCCTCTGTCACGCGTTCAGCGGTAGCCGTACCACCAACATCCAGGAAGTTGGCAGGTTCCCCGCCGCGAAGCTTGATGATGTCCATGGTGGCCATCGCAAGACCGGCACCATTGACCATGCAGCCGATGTTTCCGTCCATACCGACGTAGGACAAATCCCACTCTTCCGCCCTCGCTTCACGCGGATCCTCTTCAGAGAGATCGCGCAGTTCGGCATGACCAGGATGGCGGAATGCAGCATTCTCGTCAAAGTTGATCTTTGCATCCAGAGCGATCACGTCACCACTCCCCGTCACCACCAAAGGATTGATTTCTGCGAGGGAGCAATCTTCCTCGACAAAAACCTTTGCAAGGTTGCGGGACATCTCCATGAACTGGCTGGCAGTATCGCCTTCCATTTCAAGGGCTGATGCCAGACGTTGCAGATCCTCGTCGGCAAGCGATCCATCTCCTGAGATGGGAGCCTTGTGGATCGCTTCCGGTCTCTCTGCAGCGACCTCCTCGATGTCCATTCCACCTTCAGAGCTGACCATCAACACCGGGCATTCCGCTGCCCGATCGATGACCAGTCCACAGTAGATCTCGCGAGCGATGTCGCAGCCTTCCTCAATGAGGAGGGTCGTCACTTCTTTACCCTCAGGGCCGGTCTGATGAGTCACGAGCTGCATCCCGAAGATGCTCTCGATGGCCTCGTGGCATTGCTCGGTGGAAGTCGTCACCTTGACTCCACCTCCCTTGCCACGTCCTCCGGCATGAATCTGGGCCTTGACGACCCGGACTCCCTCGCCCAGGGCCTCAGCGCCCTTCTTGGCTTCTTCAACACTGAAGGCCACCTCACTTTTTGGCACGGGAATCCCGTACCGCGAGAGGATTTGCTTCGCCTGATATTCGTGAATCTTCAAAAGTGATTCCTTCCTGCCCACTTCTGCTGGCGGCCTCTATGAAACGAGTCCATGTCCTCCAGGAGGGGAGCGGGTTTTGCTGGATCCAGTTACTGGCGCAGGCGGATTTCAAATGCTGCACCTGCGTGTTCAAACGCATGGGACAGGGATAATCTGAAAACCGTAACTGCTGCGATGGGGCAGGTTATCCCCCGGGATCAGGGGGTGCAACGAGACCCGAAGGAGAGGCCCTCAAGAAGCGATAAAAGACTGAAAAAATGACCTGAAAACGAGAATTCGAGACGACCGGACTCCTCAGCGCCCCTCCGGAGTGGGGGTTCCCGCACCGGGGGACTCCGGAGCCACCCCATCAGAGGCCTCACCCCCCCTGAGACGGGCCCTCGCCTTGCGCGACAGAAACTGAAGATCCTCATTGAGAGATTCTTCCATGCGAGCGGCTTCAAATTCGTCGACCACCCTCTGATCGTCTCCAATCATCCACGAAATCGCCGCAATTCTGGCTCGGAAACGACCGAGATCGGCAAGGATCCGCAGACGAATTTCCCTGAGAGACTTGTTGTGATCCCGTGTGGAGAAAGGCAACTGACTGTCAAAGGGCAGATTGGTTCGGTCAACCACGACCAATCCCTCACGGTAACGCTTGAGGGTCTCCAGGCCTCTGGCAAAGGTTTCCCTCGATTCCTCAAGGAGGGCTTTCCGATCAGACCTCTCTCCACTGCTCAACAACGCCTCATCATATTGAATCTGGCCAAGGTCATACCAGGCCACGGAGAAATTCGGATCGAGCTGAACCGCTTTTCTGAGAGCACCCCGAGCCTTCTCAAGATCAAAAGCCAGAGAATAGATTTTGCCGATGTGGTAGTAGCAGGCGCGTTCGTTGACCAGGTCTCCGCTCCCCGGTTTGCGGCCAAGTGCTTTCGAGAAAGATTCCAAAGCCTCACCAAAATTCGATCGCTGCTGGTAAAGCAGAATTCCCAAACTGACATAGGGCCCCATGGCACTGGGGTCCGCCAGTGTCGCTTCCTCGAAAAAGCGCTCGGCCGAGTCGATGCGGCCGTCTTCCAGTGCGATCAGGCCTTTTCTCCAAAGGTCGGAAGAGCGCTTTCTTTCAATCGTGTCAGTACGTCCCTCCATGGCAGAAACGGTCACGCTTTCAATCTTTGACCTGTGGGTTTCCCACCATTCTTTCCATCTGGCGATGGCCTGCTGTCGTTGCTCAAGCGGTCCCTCGGCATCAAAACCAAATGTTTCACCGGTGTATTCTGCCAATTTGGTAGCCGCCAGTTTACGGGCAGCGACCTCTTCCAGCGCAAGAGCCTCCAACAGTGTCGAGAATCCGATATAGATTCCGTTCTCACCCAATGCGATAGCCAAAGCCAACTGGGCCTGCCCCACAGAGACCTGCCAGGCTTTCACCAGTTCATTGATGCTGTGGGTTCTCTGCAGGATATCGATGGAAAAAGAACGAACCTCAGCACTCTGGCCGTCATCGAGAAGCAACAAACCCAAAAGGGGATAAAGATCTGTCCCATTCTCCAGCAGTACCTCACGGAGCAGACTGACCTGATCCCTGGGGTCACCGGTTGTCAGGGCCTCAAGGAATCCCGGATGCGATTCGGAGACACCTGCAGGCAGTGCCATTCTGAATTTCTGGTCCAACTGCAGTTTCCTCAACTCCGGATGAAAACTCTTTTTCAATTCTTCGTCGAGAACCTGAGACGCGAAGAAACCGGCGGATCGGATAAAGTTGATGCCGTCGGTTTTTGCCAACAGGTCACCTTCACGGATTCCCTGAATCGCTTTGGTCAATCGGTCATTGAAACCCTTGCGAACCGTAAAGCGATTGTCACTGGTTTTTCCATCCGGCTGGATGGTGCGCATGACTTCTGAATCTTTGTAGCGGGCACTGCCGAGCTTGATTTTCACAACCCATTCACGGGTTCCAGAATCAAAGCTGACTTCTCCCCCCACCTCATTACCGCTTTCGAGAACCAGAAGGATTCCACCCTTGTCCTTCTCTTCGAGGATTTCAGAACTCCAGCCGAGAACTTCCCTCTTGAGAATGAGCTTTGTTCCCAATCTGCGACTCAATTCGAGATACTCGTTCCCCAAATCATAGATTCTGCCCTCAACGATTTTCCCGTCGAGCATGCGAACCCGAACCTGGGCTTCTGCAGGCGTTGAAAACAAGGTCAGCAGCAGCACGACCACCATAAACAGAGGGGTCAGCAGTTTGAGATTCCGGATGGCGGCCATCGGGTAATCCTCCCTTGGGGGGCGTTTCATTTCTTCCGAGGACTGATTGTCCACCTATCAACCTTTTCCTGCAAGTCCCACCATGGGTTGCAAGCGAGTTCAGATCAGGACAGACTCACTCATTGAGGCAATCATGCCCCAGAAAGGGGACTTCCTTGAGTCAACGAAAACTGGAAACACTGAATCGGGGAGATCGCATCGAAGGGATCTACCTTGTCGAAGACGCCAGCCTGAAGACGGCTCGTAATGGCAAATTCTTTGTTCCCATGACTCTGAGGGACCAAAGTGCCACCGTCAAAGCGATGCGTTGGGAGAGTAGTCAGGAAGAGTTCCGCGACATTCAGAATTGCCCCTTCCTGCGAATCGAGGGGCGTGTTGAGGAATATCAGGGTGCTCCACAAATCATTGTCGATCGCCTCGAACCGATGACTGCTGATCAGGCCGGCTTGCAGGCCACCGAATTTCTTCCCAGAACAAAACATGAAATCCCTGAGCTTGAACGCGAGCTGGAAGAGCGCATCGCAGCACTTCAAAATGACGACGTGCGTCAACTGGTCGTCACCATCCTCGCCAGACCAGGCTTGCGCGATCGGCTGAGATTGTCGCCAGCAGGAAAAGCCATGCATCACGCATACGTGGGTGGACTGTTGGAGCACGTGATTTCACTGGTGCAATTGGCCGACATGGTCTGTGACCACTACCGCTGGCTGGATCGGGACATCCTGATCGCCGGAGTTCTCTTGCACGACATTGCGAAAACAGAAGAGCTCGGTATTGAGAACGGATTTACATACACCACCGAAGGACAATTGCTCGGACACATCGTCATGTGCTGCAACTGGATCCACGAGGCTGCAAAGGAGTTGGGGAATCTGGACGAAGAGATCGTTCTGCAGATTCAACACCTTGTCGCAAGCCACCATGGAAAACTGGAGTTCGGATCTCCCAAAAAGCCCAGTACCCCCGAAGCGATTGCCATGCACTTTATCGACAATCTGGATGCCAAACTCACTGGCTTCCTTGAATTGTTCAACAAGGCAGCTCCGGGCCCCGGTGATTCCCGATTTGGCGAACATTCGATGCTCTTGGAAACACGTCCATACTTTGCCCAGCAGCTCGATGGGCACATGGGCCTTGAGCCAAGAGAAACGGTTCAACACTCTGCGCGGGGTGGAAGCACAGCTTCCTCTCAAAACAATGAGAAGAACCAGGAAGATGATTCGGACAGAACCGGTGATCTGCCCTTCTGAAGATTCGGAGTCAGGTCAGCCTTTTCAAGCCACGACGGTAATGGAACCGAGGGACTCTTCCTGGCAGGCGGCTTCGAGAATTTTCTCCACCCAGTAGTGGGCTGAGTCCTCTGTCACTGCTTCCACAAGGATTCGCAGCAAAGGCTCAGTACCGGAGAATCGTACGACCAATCTTCCATTCCCGGCGAGTTGCTCTTCCGCTTCCTTGAGGGCTTCCTGGAGGATGGTCAGCGAATCAAAATCAGGGCGATTCTCAATTCTCAAGGTTCTTTGCTGTAGAGGAAATCTCTGAAACTTGTTGCCATGCTCGGCAAGGGTCTGGTCGGAATCTGCGAGACAGCGACAGACCGCAAGTCCGGTGCGAATGCCATCACCTGTGGCGGCTTCACTCCGATGAATGATGTGGCCGGAAGTTTCCCCACCCAGCACACCACCACTCTCACGCAGGGCATTGGCCACTTCCCGGTCCCCTACCGGAGTCCGCAGGACCTCTATTCCGTGACCGGAGAGATATTTTTCGACACCCATATTGGACATGACGGTCAATGCAACAATTTCGGGTTTGAGTGCGTCACGGGATTTGAGATCCAATGCCCACAGAGCGATCACATCATCACCATCGAGTGATCGACCCGCATGATCGCAAAAGAGTGCCCGATCGGCATCTCCATCAAATGCAACTCCCAGATCTGCACCTCTGTGAATCACTTCGTCAGCAAGAACCTTCGGATGCAGAGAACCGCAACCCACATTTATTCTTGTGCCATCCGGTTCCGCATGCAGAAGGTGCACTTTTGCACCGGCCCTGCGGAAAGCTTCCGGAGCCCACTGACACGCTGCTCCCCGGGCAAGGTCAAGAACCACTTCGAGACCTTCCAGAAAATCTCCCTCTGGAAAGGAATCGAGCAGGGCGTTCAGGTAAATCTGCCCCCAACCGGAATCCTCGGCCACCGTGGGAAACTCACCTGAAAGAGGAAGAGCCGCCGCATGATCCTCTGAAATACGCTTTTCAGATTCCTTGCTCAATTTTTCACCCTTGTGGTCAAGCACCTTGATGCCATTGAACTCGGGTGGGTTGTGAGAAGCAGAAATCATTAATCCCAGATCAGCGTGCCCTGCAGCCAACAGAACAGACAGCGCAGGAGTAGGAACCACACCTGCATGCAGAGTCTCAACCGGACCCCTTTTCAATGACCGCGTCAGTTGGAGCTCAATTTCAGGTCCCGATTCCCGGGTGTCCCTGCCGATCAGAATTTTGGGAGAGGATATCCCCTCCCTCAGCAAATGCTGAAGGATGGCAGAACCAAATCGGTCTACTGAATCAGGAGAGAGCAAGCCTTCGCCACCGATGTCTCTCACGCCATCCGTACCAAAGATCATGGGCTCTCTTCTTCCCCGGTCTTGTCCGCTTTTTTGGCACTGTAAAGAATGATCTTGTCAAACTTCACCGAATCTCGGGTGATGCGAGTTGGCAACGAGCCGGCGACCCAAAAGACCTGATCGATATCAATGTTTCGGCTACTGCCTCCTGTGTCCGAGGCTCTCACCAGAAGATAGAAAAGGCCGTCTTCGACATTCTTCTTCCACTGGAGTATATCTTCCTCAATCCCCTTTACGGTCACATTTGCCATCTGGTCACCGTTGATCTCGAGAGTAACTCCCTCCTCAACCACATAACGAACCGAAACTTCGGCAGTCGCCTCAACCAGATTTTGCGAAGGATTGATTTCAACCTTTCCGGAGTTTCTCAATCCCGGGGGATCAAACTCGACCAAACCCAGGTCATCTCCGGTAATCAACAACTCCACCTCGTCAACAATCATTGGAGCGGAAATCCCGTTGGTATCAATTTCACGGGAGAGCACATTGACTCCATCCCCTTCGAGTACCGACTCTGGTCCACTCAGGGTAACTGTCGGCGGAATCGCCCGGATATTTTCACTGTTGATCTGATAACCGGGTGCGGGCAATCCCTTGAGAATCGGTCGGACTTCCTTCTGAACCTTGACCAGGCGCTCTACCTGAACATCGATACTCGCAGGGTCGATACTCTGGATCGTCAGTCCTGTTGGAAGATCAAAGATCTCCTCCAATCGCAACTGGACCAAACGGCTTTTGTCGACTGTCAGGGTGCCGATGATTTGTGGACTCTCTTCAGAGAACCTGGCGAGTACGTTTCGCGGGCCGGAAAGATTGATTCTCACATTACCTGAGAAATTATCGCCCCTCTGGCCGATCAACCGGCTGTCGTCAATTTTTTGACTGACAATGATCTGCTCAATGTCGTTGGCCGGCTTCAGAAGGATAATCGCTTCACGAATTTCCTCATGACCGGTATTTCCAAATGCGTATGCCCAAACGACGATCGCCAGAACCATACTGGTCAATTTGTTGCGTGTGTTTCCGAAAAAGGTCTCCATGAGACGGACATTCAAGGGTGTTTTGTTCAAGAGTCACTCCCCTTTCCGTCCAATCCCAACAATGATTGAAGGGGGCCTGTTTTTTCAGGTTCATCCGTTTTCGTGTAATAAGACCGCAATCGCTCTGCCAACTCTTCGCGATCCAGATCCCTGAAGACCTCACCCCTCACACAAATCGAGACACTTCCTGTCTCCTCACTGACCACGATGGTGACAGCATCCGATTCTTCGGTCAGTCCGACTGCTGCCCTGTGACGGGTACCCGCCCATGAACCGAGTTGTTCATTTTCGGAAAGGGGCAAGAGACAACCTGCCGCAGCAATTCGCCCCTTCTGGATTACCACCGCACCGTCATGAAGAGCGGTGCCTGGGTAGAAGATGGAATTGATGATCTCAGAGGAGACTTCTGCGTCGAGAATGGTTCCCCTGTCTACCCATGGGTTCAGTGTTTGATCACGCTCAATGGCAAACAGGGCACCAATCTTGGCTTTGGAAAGCATCTGGCAAGATCGCACAAGAACCACGACCAATTCCTGTTCATCGCGAACCAATTCGCCAAAAATTGGAGCCTGACTCAACCTTACAAGTCCCCTACGCAATTCTGGCTGCAAGATCACGATGATCGCTGTGAAAGCCGCAGGTGTAATCACCGTCAAGAGGAATCCGATACGCTCAAGGTTCAGGTAGGTAACAGCGAGACGTGTACCGACCACGGCGATAATCACCGAAAGCGCAAGTCCCTTGAGCACACCAGCACCACGGGTTCCCTCACAGAAAACGATGAATCCATAAATCAGCAGATAGATCACGCTGATTTCAAAGAGAACTCGCCACGGTCCAATGGCTTCAACCGCTGTCCATATTGCATTGAACTCGTTCAAGCCTGAACCTCCCGATCCGGGTTCATGTTCTTACTCTGATGATTGATGGCTTCGAGGACATTGAGAAAGCGAACCGTCTCGCCGACATCATGTACCCTCACCCACTCGACAGCAGCTCTTTGGGCCATCGCTACAAACGCAAGAGAGCCTGGCAATCGATCATCAGGTGGTGCTCCATCGAGAGCTCCCGTGCAGGCTTTTCGCGAGGCACCCAGCATGACCGGTATCCCGAAACTCCTGAAACTGGCAAGTTCTGCAGCAAGAAGATAGTTATCCTCCAGCCTTTTGCCAAATCCGATGCCGGGATCGATGATCAACTGTTCTTTTCTGCCACCAGCAGCAACAAAGTCATCGATGCGACCCTGAAAAAAATCTCGAACCTCTGCGATCACATTTGAGTATTGCGGATTATCCTGCATCGTTTCAGGAGTCCCCTGACGGTGCATCAAAACCACATTCAACTCTTCTTCTATGACAAATCGCATCAGATCAGGATCGTCCCTGAGAGCAGACGTGTCATTGATAATGGTCGCTCCCAAAGTTGCAGCTTCCCTTGCGACAGCCACTCTTCGGGTATCGATACTTAAAGGAACACCGATCTTCTTGCCGATGGCTTCAAGGCAGGGAAGAACCCGGTCCAGTTCTTCCTGAACACTGATTTCCCTGCTACCGGGGCGTGTGGACTCTCCTCCGACATCGATGGCAGTCGCACCCTCTTCGACCATTCGGCTCGCCTTTTCCAGAGCACGGTCGAGATTCTGCCACAGACCGCCATCACTGAAGGAATCCGGGGTCACATTCAGGATACCAAGAACCTTCACAGACAATCTGATACCTCTCAAATGGCTGATTGTTACCAGGGTTCGATTTCGGCAATGATACGGCGTGCAAGGTCGGTCAGCGCTTCTTGCCTGGCTACTTCAATCGTTTCACCGGCAGCGAGTGAATAGGAAGCCCTCGCCTCCACCGATCTTTCCAGAAGAACCCTTTCGTCACGGCTACGGATCAGTTGAATCCCCACCTTCATGACAATCCCCGATTCCTGGACTCCACCCGATCCACTTTCGACGAGAACACCTTCTCCGAACTCAAGGACTGACCCTCGCAAAATCGCATTTGAGTCCTCAATCGAAGTCACTTCTGCTGGAGTCATCAATTGTAACTCCCGCTTGACGGCTCTCGTCAGTTCATATTCAAGATCTTTGCGAAATGGAATCGTCTCGTTCTTGAATACAGGAACCGAGATTCTCGAAACCCCCCGTGGCATTCGGTAACCTGCGGTATATCCGCAACCGGAGGCGATCAGTGAACCTCCAAGAATCAACAGCAAAAGCAGAGATCTCATGCTGTCGTTCATCGATTACTCATTTCCAATTTGGACCGGATTTGCTCCAGAACCTGTTGGGCTTCGGTCGCTTCAGGAGTTCCGCTCGATTCGATCATGACTTTTTCCAGATAAATCCGTGCAGATTCAAATTTTTCGATCCGAATATAAAAATCTGCAATCTGTAATCTACGGCGTGCCTTGAAGCCGTCTATTTTTTCAAGACTCTCTCTGGCTCTGGCCGCTTCCCCTTGTCCCGGGAAAAGGCGCAAATACCTGCGGTAATATCTCTCTGCCGAGATGAGGATTCCCAAATCGTAATCCACACCTTTCAACTGAGCCATTGCGGAATCTCCTGCGAGAAGCTGTGCTGCTGCAATCCAGTCACTTTCGGGATACTCCCTGACGATACGGGTGAAATAACGCTCCGCCTCTTCAGGTTGGCCATTCTTCAGATACCAGTTTCCACAGTGAAAAATGGCATCCGCGGTGAAATTCATGAATGGATAATCCTTGATCAGATTATTGAGAACCTCCAGCCCTCGACTCTCTGCGTTGACATCGAGACCAAACAGTCTTCTCGTTGCTCCTGTCAGGTATGAGAACCCGATGTTGTAACGAATCTGCAGTGACTCCTCGAGTGTCTGGGGGCCAGGATCTGATTCAGAAATTTCTTCTGTGACTCTCAATGCTTCATCGTATTGACGACTTGCCACCAGTGCCCTCACAAGGTCGAGACGAACTCTGGAAATCAGAGGACCTCGTCGAGGCACATCGTCTTCGAACAAATAGAGTTCGATGGCATCCTGAAAAAGAGAAATCGCTTCTTCAGAATTGCCTGCCTCGGTGGCTGCCCGTGCCTCGGAAAGGATGCGCGAGAATTCTCCATCTCCAGGTATCTCTGCAGATTGAAGAGCCAGCAGCATCAGAATCAAATGGGCACCGTTGCAAAATGTCATTCCCCCTGCTTCCCATCAGCCGGCCCTCAAAGAAGGGCTCAGACTCGTAGATATCTTAACGAACGAGGCGGCCTCTCCAAGTGATGCGATATCAGTGAACTGAGAACTTCCCAACCCCTCAGGACGACCGCATCCGGCACCTGCCAACTGGGGACTTTTCCCCATTCCTGGGTTGAGTCCGCCCGTAGATAGTTCAGGAGGGCATGATCCACCGATATCCGGCCCGAAACATCAACGCAGTCAGAACAGAAAAAACCGGCAGGTAGCTGGAAGACCAGATCTCTTGCCGGAACTTCAGAAAGGGGGGAATCACAGCCGGCGCACAGCTCCCAGGACGGTTGAAGCCCACTGGCGACGAGAATCGAATGGAGATAGCGATTTCGCAACCTTCGCCGACCCACTCCAGAAGAGAGCAATTTAAAGTACTGAAGCGTCTCCCGAAGCAAATCATCATGGGGATCACCGGGAGTAAAAAGGGTTCTCAACAGATCGAGAGCCAGGGTGGCATCAAGCCAGATCGGCAACTCATTGCGAAGATGGCGAAAACCCTCAACCAATCTCGCTTCGGTCGCCAGATGGAGATCACCGTTTTTTTTACGAAAGTTGATGTCATACCAACTGCCGGGATCAAATGGAGCATGAAAGGACGAGGAGTTCTTCGCTGGCCTCCGGGATCCCTTGGCCATCAAATCGACGATTCCATGCCCTCGGGCAAAAACCTTGACGACTTGCGAAGTCTCCGAGAAATCAGTGGTTCGCAGAACCAGTCCCCGGGTTCGGAATGACCCCTTCATCTACGATCCGTTCCGACTCGTTTCCTGAAGTGTTGCCCTGATACGCTTGATGGTTCTCTCGTCTGCACGAATCACTTTGAAGTCCACCTCTGTGGTAGTGAATTCTTCACCCTCTTTTGGAACATGTCCTATTTCAGAAAAGAGGAAACCTGCCACTGTTTCGTAGTCATCACTTTCAGGGAGTTCGATGGAAAGCGCACGATTGATGTCCTGAATGCTGGTACGGCCATCGATGTCGTATGTATTTTCGCCGGCTTTTCTGATCTGATCCCGGCCAGCGGTGTCGTACTCGTCCTCAATCTCTCCAACGATTTCTTCGAGGATATCCTCAATGGTCACCAATCCCGTAGTGCCTCCATATTCATCGAGCACGACCGCAATGTGGAAACGATCTGCCCTGAACTCAGCCAAGAGCTCATGCAGGTTCTTGTTTTCAGGAACGAAATGGCTCTTGCGAACCAGTTTTTCGATGTGCAACGACTGCATTCCGTCGTCGGCTGCATGCCTGAGCAAATCCTTGACATAAAGAACACCGATGATGTCGTCGACTTTTTTCCGGTACACCGGGATTCGAGAGTGCCCACATGCCACAGCTTTGGGAATCACTTCCTCAACTGTTTCAGCCGCCTCGAAGCAAACCATGTCTGTTCGGGGCGTCATCACTTCTTCTACATCTGCTTCACGGAAATGGAGCAGGGATTCGATCATCGTTTTTTCACCCTGCTCGAGAAGCCCCTGTCTTTCTCCCATCTCAACCGCAGCCATGATGTCCGCTTCAGCGAGATCTTTCTCACTGCGGTTCGCATTTCCACCCAACGCTTTCAGGGTGCTCCGCCGCAATTTTCTGAATGCCACAGTCAACGGTGAGAACAGTTTTTCCAAGATGGAGAGAATTGGGACCAGCCGTACTGTGATCTTGGGGCCAATCCAGATGGAGATGGCCTCGGGCAGCAACTCGAGAATCAATAATCCCAAAAGAAGTATCTCAAGGACCCAGAAAGCACCCCACCAGGCGGCAAACACCTCGGGATTCAACCAGGATCCATACCAGGCAACACCCTCACTTCGCAGTGAGAAAAGAACAGACGCCCATACGCACTGGGTCAGCAACTGAAACACCCAAAGCATCAGCTCAATGCGATAGATCTGCTCCGACTCCGGGTTTTCCGTGTCCTGCTCGAGGAGCCCATGGTATTCGCCAGTGGAGGTCGTTCTGAAACAACGGCGAACCAGTGCGAAAAGAAACGCCAGGAAAAGCGCTGCGCCGTAAATGGTATCCAACTCAAAAGTCCCCATATCAGTACCTTACCAACGCACTGTTTGCACCGGTATCACGGCAACTTCGTTCAGGAACTTCTTCGTTCGTATATGACCCTTCCGGACCATCGGGCATTTGATTTCCTCCATCAATTCAGCGGTCGTACAAGGGCAAATAGCCCAGCGGCAATTCCAGTATCAGAAGTGCCATTGCCGTCGCGTATTCTTCACCGTAACGACTCTCCCAAGAGCCGGTATCTTTTTGCAGTTTCACAATTTGTGGCCATACCGATCGACTCCAGACATCCCAAAGCTCTCCTCTGGATTGCTGTAAAATCTGACCAGTATAGAAATTACCATAGAATGGAAAGTTGTCTGCTACATGAAATGCACCCTTGCGGGTCCTCGCCCCTTTCTCGATCAGGCGGCGAATGTAATCCATTCCACGCTTTCTCTCCTCAAGAGTGTATTCCCCGGCGGCGTCCATCGTTGAGATTGAAGCTGCGGTAATCTCATAAGAAGTTCGATTTCTGGATCGTGTCAGGGAGTAACGAAAGGTACCGTCCTCTGTGGCGCATTTGCGCAAATACTCCAGGGCACGATCGATGGTCTCCTTGGGTACATTCACTCCCGCTTCCTTGGCAGATCTCAACGCTTGCAGACAGCAGACCGTCAGTGAAGCCTCGTCGAGCGGGTCAGAAGGATCGTACCCCCACCCCCCCAGTTTGGTTTGGCAAGACAAGATGAGTTTCACTCCGGACCGGATCACCTTGCGAATCTGCTCTTCTCTCTGAGGTGTCGGAACCTGACCGATGACCTGGCTGAGAAACAGAATGGCGTATGAGTGGCCGTGCATTCTGGACCTGGATTCACCCCGGTCTTCCAGATACCCCCGGTCATTGGATCGAATCGGGGAGATCAGATAATCGACCGCTTTTTCCAGTGCTCGCCCATCCGGCCCTGAGCCAAACTCTGCACCAGCTCCAAGGAGAGCAAGGCCCGACAGAGCTGTGACTGCTACCGGATATGTGGAGGAAAATGCACCGACACCATTTTGCTTCTCCACCAAAAAGCTGATTCCTCTGCGAATACAGCGTTCCGTCTTCGCGTCGTGAAGTGCACCGCGAACTTCCGTCCACTTCCCTGTGGTGGAAGTGGAATCACCAGGAGGGTCCTGTGGGATTTCCCGGAGGCCTGCAGCGTTTGCGCTGGGCATCGAAAAGAGAGCAATTATGAAGACCATCAAAAACGTGGATCGAAAACAACCGGGCAGAGAAACAGTGCCGGGGGAAACAGGCTGAGAGGAATGGCCCCACCTGTGTTCGCGTCGAAGAAATGACGCAAAAGCTGGCCTGACAGAAAACGCCCCGGAAACTGCCGACAAACGGTTTCGTTCCAGAGGGTCCTCTGAAGGATCAGGGTTCGGTTCTGTGCAAGAATCCTCGTTCAAGATCAGTTGGACTCCGGGAGTTTTCGGAAGTAATCCTCCAAAAGAACACGATATTTCTCAGGCAATTTTCTGCGCCCGTTGTCGTACATCTTCTGGATCACGGTCTTCGGGAGGCGTCCCCAACGACCACTGCCTTTACGATCTTTGAGTTGGCCCTGCTCCTCGGGTGGCAGTTCTCCCTCGGTAGTACGATTGTTGGCCACTTCCTCAGAGTTTTCCGGCTTGTCCTTCATGGAGCCGGGTTTCTCTTCAGTTCCCTGTCGCTGCTGACCCTTGTCCTGCTTCTGGGACATGGACTTTTGCTGTCCGGACTGACGCTGATCTTCACTTCCGGAAGGTGTGCTTTGAGGGCTCCCCGACGAGGAGCCACCGCCGCTACTTCAGCCACCCGACAACTTTTGGACCTCGTTGATCAGTTCATCGATCCTTGAAAGGGTCTGTTGCTGCATCGACTGGTTCGATTCGCCGGTTTCGTCCTGATCGAGAAGTCGCTCGATCTCTTTCATGTTCTTCGAGATCTCGTCTACCAACTGCCCCACTTTGGCAGTCGGATTATTGGCGTCGAGAATATCGAGAGGATCGAGATCGGTAACCTGCTCATCGATCAGCTTGTCCAACTCTGAACGGGTATCACCCGCTTTTTCTTCGCTGGAGTCCGCTTGATCGGCATCTGCTTTTTTGGTTTCCGCTTCAGGTTTCTTGTCCGTCTCGGATTCTTTTTCTGCCGGACGCTCTTCAGCAGGACGAAGCCCCTTGAGGTCCGAAGCATCACCCGCGTCCTGGGCAAAGAGATTTTGCCCAAACAGTCCCGGGGTCAAAATCATCCCGAGGACAATTGCACCGACCCACACCCGCCAGGGTGATGAGGTGAATAATCCTGCAGATCGTTTCATGATATTCATCATTTTCCGTTTCAATGAGGATCAAATGCCTGAATCAACCTTTGATCCCACTTCATCAGTATAACCTGAAGAGTACCAAAATGTACCTTCAACCACCCTCTCCAGAGGGCGTCTCCTCTGAAGAATCACCACTTTCAGGACTTTCAGGAACAATTTCCTGAACTTCCGGGGGGGCCAGCTGCTCCTGCAGGTCCTTGGCGATCTGCCCTGTCAGTTCGATGATGCTGCCCTGTCTCTGGACCAGTCGCTCCAGCAGACGCTGCTCCAGAGGGTTGAGTTCCTTGCCATCCGTGCGACGCGCATCCAACCTCTGGGTACGTTGCAGGACTTCCTGTTGCATCCGCTTGAGAGCCAGAAGCTCGGCAGCAGGAGGAACCAGTCTCGGTTGTTGCTGCTGCTGTTGCTGTTGTTGTTGCTGCTGCTGCTGTTGCTGCTGTTCCTGTTCGTTTCGTCTTCTCAGCTCTTCCTCAAGTGAATCCCGCAGCCTTTGAATCGCTTCGAGAACCTCGCCCAACAACAGCTGCGTTTCTGCACCGGGATCACTTCCGGGATTGAGCCCTTCGCGCGCTTCAGCAAGATCCGCCAGAAGGTCTTTCATGATGTAGGAAAAAACCCTGACTCTCTCTTTTTCGAGGGCCTCGAGGACTTCTTTTCCAGACTCCTCATTTTCTTCCAGTCGACCTGCAAGCCGGCGCATTCTGGCTCTTTGCGATCTTCCGGGTCTCGCTCCGTCAAGAGACTGATCCAGATCCCGTGTTTCCGAAAGGATCTCCTCCACTGAGGTTCCCATGTCCCCCAGGGTTCCAATCAGATCGATCAGTTGCTGTTCCATCTTCAGGTTGGCCAGCTCCTGCTGCTCCTGCTCCAATTCCTGACGCTCCTGGTCCAGCTGTTCCAGTGCCTCTTCCTGTTGTTGTCGGGCAGAGCTGGCGTCGGATCTCTCAAGACTCTCTGTGGCCTGATCCATGCTGTCCGCTGCACCCTGCAATGATTCCGCAGCCTCGGGGTCGTCGGTCATCTCCTGGGCGCGACGACGGGTCAGTCTCTCCAACTCGTCCTGGTCAGAAGCCAGTTCCGGAGTCCGCTCCTCCTGCCTTCGAAGGCGCTCGAGTGCATCATCTTCCGATCCCTGCAGAGACTCCCTGGCACGCTGCAGGGCCTCCGCAGCAGCACGCTGTTCAGCACTGGCACGCTGCCCCTGATTCATTCTGCGTGAAGCCTCTTCCATGGCAGAGCGAGCCGAACTCAACGCCTTGCGGGCTTCGCCCACCTTTTGGCGCAAACGCTCATCCTCCTCTGCGGACAAGGAGTCGGGATCGTTCAGCTTCTTCTCGAGCTGATCCAGTTCTTCCTCCAGGTCCCGGGTCTTTTCCGCGAGACTGTCCTGCTGATTCGAAGGTTGCTCTTCCCGTGCCTGGTCAGCGAGTTGCTCGAGTTGATCGGCGGCACGCTGTGCATCGAGCCCTGCCTGTCGCAAGGATTCCAACTTTTCACGCTGGGAATCTTGCTGGCCTTGCTGGCCTTGTTGGCCTTGTTGGCCTTGCTGGCCTTGTTGGCCTTGTT
>JAAXJX010000028.1 GCA_012269595.1 Planctomycetia bacterium
CCACTCCCCAACGCCACACTTTTTCAAGAAGACGAAGGACGGGTTCGGGCAAAGACACCACCGGTTGGATCGAGTTCTGCATACCGCTGTTCAGGTCACTTCTCCTCGACACCCTGTCGGGGGCGATCGTGAAGAATCGTCAAAACCTCGAGGACCTGCTTTTCCCTCATATGACCCAAATCGACGAGGATCTGACCCAGAAATCGATGCGGTTCTCCGCGAGCCTCATCTCTGGCCTGAACGGCAAGCCCTTCGTAGAGCTGGGCAGTCGTGATGTACTGAAGTTCGAAGGCGACCTCACCGAAGAGTCTCATTTCCTCTGCCACAAATCCTCCAACCACGAAGCCCATACTCACGATCGGCTCTTCACCGGAGCCACTCCCAGAATAACCAACGCCCGAGAGACGAGCCAGATCACAGGAATTTGGTAAAAACCCGCCTAGAGATCGCGTCGGCGTCTTTCCAGCTGCTGTCGGTCATACAGCTGATCCGCATCCAGTCTCAATTCATCTTCATCCAGCAACCCTGATACCAGATCACTCGGCAAGCCGGACTCCCCGCAACACGCACCTGCCAATGCCCCACCGAGTGCAGCGGTCAGTTGAACCGCTCCCCCCGATTGAAGACAGGAGAGCAAAACCGATCGGGGAGACGATGGGTCACGAAACCAGGAATAAAGCGCCAGCATGAATACGGGAAGAGAACGGGGCTCGATGCCAATCCGATCCGGTGACTCCGATCCATCGTCGCCGACTGAGGCAAGTTGAAGAAACGCGTCCTTCTCATTCAAGGTCAGCATGCCGGGAATCATCTGGATCGAATCAGCCACGAGGCTGTCGATTCTGTCAGCAGCAGTCGCTGCGCTGTCGAGAACTTCGCCCAGCACGATTTCATGATGAGTCAGGCAATGGGCAATGACAGTCGCCATGGCCGCATTTACCGCCCTCACTTTGGGATCCTCATGGGTGATGGAAGTCAGACGATCGATGTTTTCATTCAGTTCTTCCGGGGAGTCATGACACCAGAGACCCACAAGAAGGCTGCAGATCAAAGCGGATGCTCCATCTTCACCGGGTGGACAGGCACACCCCCTTGCCGAACTGCCCTGGCGTAGCCAGCGGGACATTGCACCATCCACGTCGTTCAAACGCTCGATCATGCGGTTTTCACGCCACAGGGGAATCCACTCCTCGACGATGGAACTTTCCCGAATCATCCCCTCTTTGGCGATGGATCGGGAGGCCAGTGACAGCAGCTGAACCGCTGCTCCATGCTGACCCGCCGGAAAATATCCTGACCGATGACGGACGTATCCATCGACGGCCTCATTCCCCAATGCACGCATGAATATGCGCGAGGATCCGGAATGGGGAAATCCGAGTGCACTACCCACGGCAGCTCCGAGAATCGCTCCCCTGAATCGATCCTGCAGTCTTTCCTTGAGGGTCAGGGAGGATTTCATGAAGTCTCGTCCTGTTCCGTGGTCTGCGGGTCAGCGGATTCCACCGACTGTCGCCACTGGGCGAGGGTCTGGATCGGACAGCGCTTTCTCCAGAAGGGTTTCATATCCTTGAACCAGCCCAGACCCACTCCGGCAAGCAGGGCAGGGCCGCGGGAAGGTTGGGCAAAGTCGGCTGAAACGTGCACGTGGTCCGCATCGACATCCCAATCGAGAGCAGAAGCATCATCCGCTGAATCGTAGATCGCTTCCGGGTCCGGGGCGTCACCCTTTCTGGGATCGGCGACAGAATCGGTTTCAGGAAGGTACCAATGGTCACCATGGGGAGCCGGCAATGCCCCGGCAACAGATTCATCGAAGTCACTGCCAGCGACCACCCGCCAGCCCCGGGCTCCACTCTGATCCAGCATGATGATTCTTTGTCCGGGGGTCGGTTCACAGGCCAACCACAGGCGAGCGGCCACAGGGGTCGTTCCCGCCATGAACCAGGTTCCCCTCGGCAAACCGGTTTCACGAACCAGCTCTTCCTGGAGGATCCCCACTCTCTGGTATCCGGGCATCACCGGCGGCAACTGACCGGAGGTCAGGCCGACCCCATCCACTTTGGCTGGATCCCAGCGCTCTATCGAGTGCTTACCCGGTGTCAAACCCGACTGCCATGCAAAGGAAGTGGTCGTCGCGAGAGCTCCGGTCCAGCGATATCTCAGCCAGTCCTGGACGTCGAGAACTGCAACCAGACTGCGAGTCAAACCGGGATAACCGGCAAGGGTTGTGGGGATTCTCTCGTTCAGGGAATCCGCAGGAGGATGGTCCTCACTCCAGCCGATGGCCCTTGGGGGAACCGGCTCCATTTCTGCATCGACGAGAACCAGTCCGGAACTTCCCGCCACACCGATGGCGGCCACGGAACCGGGACGGATCTTCCCTGTTTCCAGCGCATGCTGGAGCAGAGCTCTCACAGAGCGGACCTTTTCGTCCGGGTGTGATCGCCAATCCTCGTCAAAGGAGGTGGCAACCTGCTCCCGAACCACCGAGAGGACGACACCCCTGCGATCGACTGCCTGCAAAATCAGATTGTTTCCAGAGAGTTCGAGACCGAGCAGAACACTCAAGGAAAGCCTCCAGTCTTTCAACCCGGGAAGGGATACGGATCCCTCCCTTTTCCGGTTTCATTTTTCCATAACAGGGTCCATTCTAACCCACGTGAGAGCACTTCCCAGCAAACCCCTGTCACCGGAGAGAATCCTCGTCATTCGGCTCAGTGCCCTCGGCGACGTGATTCAGGTATTACCCGCGATTGAGGCCCTCAGTCGCCTCTTCCCCACATCCCGGATCGACGCCGTCACTGAATCCCTCTCCTACCCGATCCTCAAGGGCCATCCAAGGATCGATCACCTCCACCGGTTTCCCCGTGGTGAGATCCGCAAGGAATGGCGCACCGCTGAATCCCGGGGTCAAGCCAGGGAGAGAATGGAAGAACTGAAATACCAACTTCAGAGGACCCACTACGACCTCGTCATCGATTGGCAATCAAACCTTCGATCAGCGTGGATTCGAATGCAAACCCGCCATCGACACGTTCTGCAACTCCATCCGGCAGACGGTGGCGAGTTGCCCTTCTGGTGGCCCGGATGGCGCCCCCGAAAACCTGCGGGAAGAGTTCACCGCATTGAGAGAGCGATGCATCTGGTCCGTGAATTGGGATACCGGGGACCCACTCCCCAGGGGGAGATCGCACTTCTCTCGCCAACGTTATCTGAAGGGGGATCCAAAGCTCCCATCCTGATTCACCCCTTCGTCAGTGCGTTTGGTCGTTTCAAGGAGTGGCCTCTGGGTCATTGGAAAGAACTGGCCGGGCGACTGGCCCAAAAGAATGAAACCGTCTGGATCTCCGGAACTCCTGCTGAGAGAGCCGAAGTCGAAGAGTGGGTTCATGAATCTTCACCACAGATCGAAATGGCCCCAGAGACCCGGGACACCGCGGACCTTGCCAAACTGGTTCGCCGGTGTCAGGCGGTTGTGGCTGCTGATACCGGGATTGTTCATCTCTCAGCCATGCTCGGGATTCCCACAGTTGGCCTTTATGGCCCCAAGGACCCGTCAGTGCACGGCCCCATCGGTCCCCGCGCTGTCGCGCTGCGATCGGGTGTCCCCTGCTCTCCCTGCACCTTGCGTGACTGCGAACACTCCCTGTGCATGTCTTCCCTCGGGATTGAGAAGGTCCTCTCCGGACTCGATTCCCTGCTCCATCCACAGTCAAAAGTGTAAGATCAGGGATCTGTAATCCCTCAAAAAATCCCGTTGACCTCGTGGCATTTCAGAGAGGATGCTGTGGTCATGAATCGTGACTCCCAAAGCACTCCCACCCTGTCCCGTCCGGAAGACGAAACCCCGGACAGCATCGATCACCCCTATCGATGGAGCGGCAGGATCGTCGCAAGCGTCATCGACAGCTTCATGGGTTCTCTGGAACTGCGCTGGTCCGGTGGAGAAAACGCCAGAGAAGCACTCAGGACCCACGGTAATCTGGTGGTCACTTTCTGGCACGAATGGGTTCTGCCACTCAGTTTCACTCTGAAATCGAACGGATTCTGCGCCCTCACCAGTCGTCACCACGATGGTGCACGCCTCGGCTCCGCCCTTCGCTGGCTTGGAGTGGAGGTCTGCCACGGCTCCAGTACCCGGGGTGGTTTGCGCGGATTTCAGGAATTGGAAACACTGGCCCGCACCGGGCTGTCACCGGTGATCTCAGTGGACGGTCCCAAGGGTCCCCCCTGCATCGCCAAGGAGGGTGCCGCCGCTCTTTCGAGACGACTACAGATACCGATGATTCCCCTCGGATTTGCGGCAGAAAAATCGCGACGATTGGGTACCTGGGACCGAATGATTCTTCCCTGGCCGGGATCCCGGGCGGTGATCGTCGTCGGCGAACCGGTCATGCCGGGGGATCGCCGACGAGACGACGCCGGAATCACGGACGCCCTCGGGTCTTCACTGAACAGGGCTACCGAATCGGCCCACAACGATTTCGACCACCTGTGGCGTCAGGGAGCAGGGACTTCACCTCTGGGTGAATCGGGGCTCACTTCTGCAGGGCGATGAAATCTACGTAGGCGGTAAACTTCTTTCCGCCCAGAAACTGGATTCGGAAATCCTTTACCCGTGCCCACTCGACATTGCCCTGTCCCTTGAAGTTTTTCAGCGGAACCTCGATACGCTTGAGGCCCCGGTGTGATTTCATTTGGGCGATATAGGCGTTTTGAACCGTCGTCACCTTTGATAGGCCCTCGTCACTGGTTCCAGGAACAACGAAGACCATTTGGTAGGCGGCCCCCCCTTTGGGCATGTCCAGATACATGACCAGCGATTTGAAAGACTCCAGATTTTTTGGCAGAGATTTGATCTTCAACTCGCTGGCCTGCGCACTGACTTTCCACTCGAGAGCGCGCTTCCCTTGCTGAACCAGCTTCTCGTCATCGATGAATTTTTTGCCAAACTTCTCAGAATAACGACGCGATACGCGTTCAAAATCATCGAGCACGACAAACAGTTTCGTTTCCATTTCGGTCAGAAACTTTTTGTACTCAGGACCGATGGGTGACTGGGCAAATCGGGGGTAGTTTTTTGCTCCAATACGATAGGCTGCAGATTCCTTGCCCCCCTTCGCCTGTTGGATCAGGGCATTCAGTTCATTCGCCCCCTCCGTCGCCAGCAGCCAATTGTCGATGTGCATCCGGGTCGCCCGGTTTTTGGCCTGCTTTCGGGCATCCTTGAACTTCTTGACCGCTTCGGCGTACTCCTTGGCATCGTAGGCAGTCCGCGCCTCTTCAAAGAGCTGGGCACCCACAGGCTTCTTCCACGCCAGATCAGGATCCTGCTTCGCAAAAAGTTCAGTACCTCCCCAACCCATCAACAGGGACAGACAGAGCACCAGAAGACTCCAGTGGTGCCGGGGCGTCGGGCTCAGTTCAGGAAAATTGACTCGAAATGACATGAGGTCTCCTTTTGCCCAAAACCGAATCGGTATTCGGGTGGTAATCGCAGTTGAATCAGGGGACATGATAATTGTTGGCGAGGAACGCCTCAAGACGGGTCAACAGGGTGCAGTTTCAGGAGTTTAAGGATCCTGCCGACTGTTCCCGGGCTTTTCTCTCCATGATCACTTCAGGGGTCGATCGCCAGCGACGGTGCATCCATACCCACTGCTCAGGGTGGCGGCGAATCGCCCGTTCGATGGACTCATTCATCCTCCCGGTCAGTGTGAGAATCTGCTCTTCTTCAGGAAGATCAGACTCTGCGGCACCGATCTGTATCGGCTCTTCCCACTCAAAACGATAGGTGTTTCCGGCACCCTTGACCAAAAAGTAAGGGAACAAAACTGAACCGGTCTTGAGCGCCATCCTTGCCGGAGCAGTAGTGGTATGGGCATCCTCACCCAACAGGGAAACGTGGACCCCATCCATTGCACGAATGTCAAGGTCGACCAGCATCGACACCATCTGACCATCCCGCAGCAGTCGAATGACTCTCATCAACGATTGATCCTGATAGATCGGCCGGATTCCCAAACGCGTGCGAATCCCCGCTACCACTTCCTGCTCCACAGGATCGGAGTAACGCTTGGCCAGTATCGGATAACCCTCAGCACCCGTCGCTGCACCGGCCAGTTCCCATGCTCCCAGATGCCCAGAGATCCCGATGATTCCCCCACGTTCACGCAGTTCACGTACGTACTTCATGAACTCCGAAAGATTTTCAATCTCTATGCCACGTCGGCTGTCATTGAGAATCGGAGACCCACTGCTTCGGGCTGCAAGACTGCAACCGGTCGCCAGAACCTCACCGAGATGAAGAAAATTTTTCAAAGCCAGAGACGTGCGGGTCGCCGAACTGAGAGCAGGATCCAGTCGGGACAACTGGCTCATAGCCCGATGTCGGTCTCGGGAAAGCACAGTCCAGGCCCAACGACCGAGTCGACGCCCCCAGCGACCTGCAGAATGGGGTGAAGGGAAGGAAATCACGGCGACGAAGCCCTGCAGAAGAAGCCGGCGAATTGCGGCGGAGATTCTCGAAATCAAGATGCGAAAGTCTCCTTCCCCTGCAAAAACGGTCCTGACCCGCCATGAAATCCACTGCAGGCATGGTCAGCGTCCCACCACGAAGGTATCATGGAAATCACGAACAGGAGTAAACCATGATTCATGTCACCGAAGCAGCCGGCAAGGAGATCTCTCGTCTGACCAGTGAGAAACAGGTCGGCGAAGAGGGTGGATTGCGCCTGTTCGTCCAGGGTGGCGGCTGCGCAGGCATGTCCTACGGCATGGACGTGATTGAAAAAGCCGGAGAGAAGGATCGGGTCTTTGAAGTCGAAGGCGCACGGGTCTTCGTCGATCCCAAATCTTGGCTCTTTCTCAATGGCACCACCGTCGATTTCAAGGAGTCCCTGATGGGTCGGGGATTTGTCTTTGAGAATCCGAATGCCAATGGCGCCTGTGGCTGTGGAACCTCGTTCAGTATCGAAAACACCCCTGCACCCGCAACGGCGAATCCCGATTCCTGCTCCGGAGAATAGTCGGATCTCATTTCAGCGGCTGCTAACCGGCTGATTGAATTCCCAAATCGCCATCAATCGCCAGCGAAGACATCCCCAAGCATGAGTCCGGGATCGGGTGGTGACTGATCCTTGCTGGCGAGAGCATTTTCAGCGAGGGCCTCAACCTTTGCGGTTTCCTCCGCTTCCCACTGATCCAACTGGTCAGACCCTGTGCCTTCCCGGTGATCTCTTAACCACGATTCGAAGCAACCGATCGGTTCCTTGAGTGCCCAGTCGCTGAAGTCCTCAGAAGAAAAGATCGCTCTCGCTTCGGCTTCGTCGTGGGTGGCGTGTCCGCCAAAGCGGAAGGTTCTCGCCAGAATCACCACCGGCCCCTCACCGGCAACCCAGATTTCCCGAGCCTGACGCACGCAGGCATGGACGTCGAGAATGTGATT